>JAJFJN010000057.1 GCA_021773975.1 Gammaproteobacteria bacterium
GTAGCGAGGGAAAGCCATTTTGAGTCAGATTTTTTGATCAAATGAGGCGAATATTGGGCATATTTAACGAATTTGATCGGAAAATCTGGCCGAAATGGCTTTTCCGCAGTAGGTTTTTCTATTCTCGGACAGCCTCCTAGATAAGCAATGGCATCCGTTGATTAGGTAGTGCAGTTAATGCTATTTAATCGCCGTTTTCTATATCATTCACTCTGCAAGCAGTTATGATTCAAGATTCTCTTTGATGACGAACACCATAAATTATCTCAATATTTTCCCTGCCTAATAATCCTTCCAAACGAAATAATAGTTCATCAGTAGGATGGATATTCCATTCTGATCCAAGATCAATACTACCCTTTGCCTCTTGCTGCTGATAAACCAAGCGAACTGGGCAGGCGCCCTTACAATAGGGTTCAAGGATCTGTTTCAGCTTCAAGCTAAAACCATTTGGTGATAGATTTTTCTCTTCCAGCAGATGATAATCAAAATTTAGTTGCAAGTGCCTGGCACGGGTCTCACGCACCTGTTCAAAATCAAAAACCTGATCAACCCGAATATTCAATCCACCACGAAAATCATCGAAACTCAGCCCACCCGCAACAACCAACACCCTATCTACTGCCAACAGTTCACGGTTATCTTCAAATACATCTGAAAAGAGTGTCACCTCAATTCGGCCACTGCGGTCATCTAACACTACCGATGCCATACGCCCTCGCTGGGTCTGAATCTGGCGAATACTTAAAACCAACCCAGCTACAGTGACTCGAACACCACCTTTTCGACGGCCACCCCCTTTTTCTGCCTCAGCTAACCCTGAGAGTTTACTAATTCGAGCTGTAACAATTGAGGGCAATTCAGCCTCATAACGTCCAATGGGATGCCCAGTCAAATAGAGGCCTAGCGTCTCCTTCTCTCCCTGTAGTCGCTCCTTTTCACCCCACTCTTCACTCTCTTCCAGCGAGATATGCTTTGCCTGTGTGGACTGTTGATTCTCTGCCCCCATACCAAATAGATCATTTTGACCTGCTGCCCGATCAGCTACCTGCTGTTCAGCCATCTTGAGTGCCGTGGGTAGGTTTGACATCAGGGTGGCTCGATTTGCCCCTAATTCATCCAATGCGCCCGCACGTATTAGCGATTCAAGCACCCGGCGATTGGCTTTGCGCAGATCGATACGGCTACAAAAATCAAATAGACCGGTAAAATCACCCTCTTGTTTACGTGCTTCAATAATGCCTTCAATGGCCGCCTGCCCTACCCCTTTAATTGCACCCAGACCATAAATTACTGTGTTGTCACCATTGATGGTGAACTTATACTCAGAGCGATTGACATGGGGTGGCGTCACCTCCAGCCCCATCTCACGGCACTCTTCAATCATGATCACTACCTTGTCAGTGTGATCCATATCTGCAGAGAGCACCGCTGCCATAAAGGCGGCCGGATAATGTGCCTTGAGCCAAAGGGTTTGATAAGAGACCAGGGCATAGGCTGCTGAGTGCGATTTATTAAAACCGTAACCAGAGAAGTACTCCATCAGATCAAAGATGCGGGTTGCCACCGCCTCATCTACTCCTCGCTCCAACGCACCCTTTGTAAACACTGCACGCTGCTTGGCCATCTCCTCTGGTTTTTTCTTACCCATCGCACGGCGCAGAATATCGGCGCCACCTAGGGTGTATCCTGCCAATACCTGAGGAATCTTCATTACCTGTTCCTGATAGAGGATGACTCCATAGGTAGGTTTAAGGATAGGTTCCAAGTCAGGGTGAGGGTAGTCCACTGCAGCTCGGCCATGCTTACGATTAATGAAGTCATCAACCATGCCAGAACCCAGTGGCCCGGGGCGAAACAGTGCCACCAATGCCGTAATCTCATCAAAACAATCTGGCTGGAGTTTTTTAATGAGATCCTTCATGCCTCGGGATTCCAGCTGAAATACAGCTGTAGTTCCGCAGGATTTTAATAGCTTAAAAGAGGCCTTATCATCCATGGGGATAGCCGCAATATCGATAGGTGGCTCACCTTGCCTCTGCCGTTCACGGTTAACTGTTTTTAGTGCCCAATCAATGATGGTTAGTGTGCGCAGACCAAGAAAATCAAACTTAACCAGGCCTACCGCCTCCACATCATCCTTATCAAATTGGGTCACCAGATTCTCGCCGCCGGCTTCACAATAGAGCGGTGAAAAATCGGTCAATACCGTGGGAGCGATCACTACACCACCTGCATGCTTACCTGCATTACGAGAGAGTCCTTCCAGTGACAACCCCATATCAATGAGTAGCTGAACCTCTTCTTCATCTTTATAGGCCAGCTTTAGGTCATCACTATCCTCTAATGCTTTGGTCAGTGTCATACCAATATCAAAAGGGATCATCTTGGCAATGCGGTCAACAAAACCGTAAGGGTGTCCCAATACCCGCCCAACATCTCGCACTACAGCCTTAGCTGCCATGCGGCCGTAGGTGATAATCTGTGATACCGCATCCCGGCCATAGCGCCGAGCCACGTAATCAATAACTCGATCACGACCATCCATGCAGAAATCAATATCGAAATCGGGCATGGAGATACGCTCAGGATTCAGAAATCGCTCAAAAAGCAGTTCATGCTCAATAGGATCAAGATCGGTGATTTTAAGAACAAAAGCCACCAATGAACCCGCGCCTGAACCACGACCAGGGCCTACCGGTATACCATTATCTTTAGCCCATTGGATAAAATCTGCCACAATCAAAAAATAGCCAGGGAAGCCCATGGAATTGATTACGTCCAGCTCTACCTGAAGCCGGTCATCATAGACCTTACGCTGCTCAGCATGATCTGAAGCTGAAGGGTCAAGAATAATTTGTAGGCGCTGTTCCAATCCTTTCCGGGACTCAGCAGCAAGAAAATCTTCAATGGTCATCCCTTCAGGCACAGGGAAGTCTGGCAGGTAGTTCTTTCCGAGGGTTAACTCCAGATTGCAACGCCTGGCAATCTCTACGCTGTTCTCCAGTGCCTCAGGGATATCAGCGAACAACGCCTGCATCTCTTCTGGGCTGCGTAGATATTGCTGCTCACTATAATTTTTGGGTCGCCTTGGATCATCCAGGGTACGCCCCTCGTGGATGCAGACCCGAACCTCATGCGCCTCAAATTCATCAGCATTGAGAAAACGAACATCATTGGTAGCCACTACCGGCACACCCCGCTCCATCGCCAAATCTACGCTGGCATGCAGACAATCCTCTTCGCGTTCACGTCCGGTGCGGTTGAGTTCAAGGTAGTATCGATCACCAAAAAGCGCCAACCAACCATCCAATAATTTCCCTGCTTGTGCAGGATCTCCATTCAACAAAGCCAGCCCAACATCACCCAAACAGCTGCCTGAGAGTGCAATCAGACCATCACAAGCACCCGACAGCCAGGCACGGTTCAACATGGGCCGCCCTAGATGCTGCCCCTCCATATAACTACGGGAAACTAAACGCGTTAAATTACGATACCCCTCACTATTTTGAACCAGCAGCACCAGTCGAAAGGGGTTATTGACATCATCCTCATTACACAGCCACAAATCCACGCCCACGATGGGTTTAACGCCAGCAGCCAGTGCAGCTCGATAAAACTTCACCATAGCAAAGAGGTTGCACTGGTCTGTTATTGCTACAGCAGGCATGCCTGCATCAGCCACTGCTTTAACCAGTGGTTTGATACGGACTACACCATCAACCAGGGAGTACTCTGAGTGAAGCCGAAGATGGACAAATGTTGATTGCATGATCAATAAAGATTAGAGATATTTATCTTTAATGCTGCTAAACAGCATGGTTAAACTATTGGTGATAAATCAACCGGCTTCAATCAAACGGCGTACTGGCCCAAAAGAGCGGCGATGAATGGGGGTTACCCCCAACTGCTGCAATGCTGCAAGATGAGCTTTTGTTGGATATCCTTTATGCTGAGCTAGTCCATAACCGGGGTATTGTTGATCCAGCACTACCATCTCTCGATCCCTTGCCACTTTGGCAAGGATTGAGGCCGCACTTATGGCCGCTACTGTCCCATCACCGCCTACTATAGCTTCAGCAGTGCAGGAAAGTTCAGGACAACGATTTCCATCTATCAAGGCGTGAGTCGGGGCAATGGGCAATGCCTCAACTGCGCGGCGCATCGCCAACATGCTGGCCTGTAGAATATTGATTTGATCAATCTCCTCAGCCTCAGCACGACCTAATGCCCAAGCCAATGCCTTTTCCTGTATCTCTTTTTCCAGCAGATTACGGCGTTTCTCAGTGAGTTTTTTTGAATCCGCAAGCCCTTCAATCGGTTGCGCAGGGTCCAGTATCACCGCAGCTGCAACCACGGCACCTATCAGTGGCCCACGCCCAACTTCATCAACACCGGCTATAAATTGACGATCAACTATTTCATTCATATTGCTACGCCGCTCAAGTGCTTTCTTTATTATTTGAAATGAGTGCCAATACGGCTTCTGCTGCTTTCTGGCTAGAGTTCTGTCGCATATCTCGGTGAATTTGACGGTAGGTTTGCTGGATTTCTGCTACCTGCTCAGGAGAATCCAAAAATGCCAATAGTGCTTTCCCCAGGTTCTCTGGCGTACACTCATCTTGAAGATACTCTGGTGCCAATCCTTTTCCTGCCAATAGGTTCGCCATGGCAATATGAGGCACTTTAACCAACTTCAGATGTTTAATAATCCAAAATGTAAGCCATTGCATACGATACCCCACCACCATGGGACGAGTCAGTAATAGAGTCTCTAGCGTTGCGGTACCTGAGGCTGTCAATACCACATCAGCAGCCGTTATTGCATCCCTTGCTTGACCATCCAACAACAAGATAGGCAGCTCAGGAGCTAATGTTTGGACCTGCTGCTCAAAGGCTTCTCGTACAGCTGGACTCACAAGAGGGGTTACAAAACGGAGTTCAGACTGTCGTTCTTGACACCACTGAGCAGCGCCAATAAAACTCTCTGCCAACCCTTGAATCTCACTCATACGACTACCAGGGAGGATGGCTATAACAGGTTTATCCTGCTCCAATCCCAGTCGATTACGCGCCTCGGCCTTATCATTCTCCAGTGGTATTTCATCAGCCAGTGAATGCCCAACATAACTAACAGGCACCTGATGCTGCTTTAGGAATTCCGTCTCAAATGGAAAGATGCTCAGCAATAAATTTACAGCATCTTTAATTTTATGCACCCTACCTGGCCGCCAAGCCCAAACGGTAGGGCTAACATAATGCACAGTAGGAATACCCGCTTTTTTTAGCCGCGTTTCCAAACCCAGGTTGAAATCAGGAGCATCGATACCAATAAAAAGATCAGGGGGATTTGCAAGAAAATGATTGGCTAATTTACGACGAATGGAGAGTAATTCAGGCAGATGCTTCAACACCTCAACCAAACCCATAACAGAAAGGCGCTCCATTGGAACAAGGCTATTGCAACCCTGTTTCAGCATACGTGGCCCACCTACCCCTTCAAAGACCACATCGCTCTTCAGCTCTTGCAAGGCTTGCATGAGACCCGCGCCTAGCAGATCTCCTGACATCTCATTGGCAACAATACCAACCCGCAACATCAGCGAATAATACCGCGTGTACTTTCACCTACAAAATCAGAAATCAAACCAGCTTCAGGGCACTCTTTAGCTAGCGCTTTTATCTCAAGCACAGCTTCATCCAGTTTTAGCTGTGATTTATACAACAGTTTATAAGCACGCTTAATCAATCGAATGGCTTCTTCATTGAAACCACGACGACGCAGCCCCTCAGAGTTGATGCCGTGAGGTTTTGCTGGATGTCCACCAACGGTGACATAGGGGGGTACATCGCTTTTAATGACACTCCCCATCGAACTGAAGCTGTGCGCACCAATATGGCAAAATTGGTGGGCAATACAAAAGCCCCCCAGAATAGCGTAATCACCAATTATGACATGCCCCCCTAAAGAGGCTGCATTGGCAAGAATGACATGATCACCCAACTGACAATCATGCGCGACGTGAGTATAGGCCATGAGCAGATTATCATCTCCAATTCGTGTTACAGCAGCATCCTGTACTGTACCGCGATGGATCGTTGTAAACTCCCGAATCTGGTTGCGATCACCAATCTCTAACCGCGTCTCTTCCCCTGCATATTTCATATCCTGAGGGTCTTCACCAATAGAGGCGAATTGAAAAATCTTATTATCTATACCAATCGTTGTTGGGCCATTAATAACTGCATGTGGTCCAATTGTCGTGCCACGCCTAATCTGAACATCTGCGCCAATGACGGTAAATGGTCCGACACTGACGCCTTCATCTAATTCAGCCGCAGGATCAATGGCGGCGCGAGGATCAATCTGTGAGTGGTTCAATGCTAAATTACAAACTCAATAAAAAAGATCTAAAATTCTCTGGCTGTACACATGATCTCAGCTGTCGCTGCAACCTTGCCATCAACCGTTGCTTTACCTGAGAACATCCAAATGCCACGTTTAGTACCCTTCAACTCGACTTCAAGATGCAATTGATCTCCAGGTTCTACAGGCCGCTTAAAGCGAGCCTTATCAATACCTACAAAATAATAGAGTGCATTGTCACCAACCAGATCGGGGTGGGATTCCATAGCCAATATTCCAGTGGCTTGTGCAAGTGCTTCAATAATCATTACCCCAGGCATTACCGGGCGAACGGGGAAATGACCATTAAAGAACGGTTCATTAAAAGTGACATTTTTCAGTGCCAATAACCGTTTATCATGCTCAAATTCCAAAACCCGATCAATCATTAAGAACGGATAGCGGTGTGGCAATACGCTCAACACCTTATGTATATCCATACTCTTCAAAGTCTCTCCCCTCAATTACTATTGATTAAACCATCAAGTGATTCAATTAAATTACTTGGCAGTCAAATATCCTGGTCTAACTTATCATCAATCATTTGCTGAGACTGTTTTTCAAGATGCCTGACACGTTGTGCTATATCTTCAAGCTGCCTAATTCTGGCAATGCTCTTTCGCCAAACACTGTTTGGGACAGCAGGTAGATTACCACTAAAATAACCCGGCTCAGTAAATGAACGAGTGACCAATGTCTGTGCTGAAAAATGCACATTATCGGCAATCTCAAGATGCCCTACAACACCCACCCCACCTGCCAAGGTACACTGCTTTCCAATTCTGGTTGAACCGGCCACCCCAACACAAGCAGCTATCGCTGTGTGCGCTCCGATCTCAACGTTATGTGCTATCTGAATCTGATTGTCTAACTTTACACCATCTCCAATAAGCGTATCGTTAATAGCTCCTCGGTCAATGGTTGTATTAGCACCAATTTCTACATCATCGCCAACACAAACAGAACCTAACTGCGGGACCTTAATCCATACACCATTATCATTGGCCAATCCAAATCCATCACTTCCAATAATAGCACCCGGATGAATCAAAACCCGACTGCCAATAGTAACCCCGTGACATAGCGTTACATTTGTCACCAATCGACTATCATCACCTATCTGACAACCTTTACCAATAACGCATCCAGCTCCAATATCAACGCCAGCGCCAATAACCGCATCATCTTCAATCACCACTCCAGGTCCGATGCTCGCACTAACATCAATGCATGCTGATGATGCCACTATCGCAGAGACATGCCTTCCTGCTTTTTTTTCTGGCAACGGTGCTATTAGCTGTGCAATTTTTGCAAATACAAGATAAGGATTATCACTCACCAACGCATTTGTAGGGCACTCATCTAAAAACTTTTGCTCTAAAATGACTGCCGAGGCCTTGGTGGTTTTGAGGTATTTTCGATACTTTGAATTAGATAAAAAGCTGATGCTACCAGACTTGGCCTCTTGTAACACCGACAAGCCAGTGATACCACAATCGGCATCACCTATCAGCCTGGCACCTGCTTGTCGTGCTAAATCTCCCAATCGATGAGTAGTCACCTGCAGACTTTACTTTACAGCTTCAAATTTCTCTTTTAGTCGTTGTAGGATTTTAGCGGAAATATTGACTCGTTTGCTGGCAAATATAACGCCATCGGTCAAAATAATATCCATGCCCTCTTCTTTGCCAACCTGCTGCACTATTTCAGCAACTTGACGACTTATTAAACTCTGCAGTTCATTACGGCGAAGGTTGAAATCTTCACGGTACTCTTCACGAGCATTCTTAAGCTTACGATGGCGAGCAACGATGTCTCTTTCTAATCGTTTTACTTCAGATTCACTCATCACAGCACCATCTCTGGAGAGCTTATCTTCCAGTTTTTTAACTTGCTTCTGCTGTGCAACCAGATCACTCTCTTTGCGGCTAAACTCAGCCTCTAAATTCTTTCTGGCCGCTGCATATTGTGGTGACTGTTCAAAAACTTTAATTGCATTTACAACACCAATCTTTAATTCCTGCGCAATAACAACATTGACACCAACTAACCAAAACAGTGTAACCAAAACAATTGAGGGGTATATTTTCTTCAAGATTAATCTCCAAAACGATCAGAAGGAAGATCCAAAATTAAATTGGAAATTTTCAATTTCATCACCTGATTTAGTATTGTAAGGCTGAGCCAGGCTAAAGGTTAACAACCCCATTGGGGATGCCCAAACTGCCGCAACACCCGTTGAATAGCGTAGCTCACTTGCTTCAAAGCCCTCAGCCCCATCATCCATATCGAAAACATTACCAAAGTCAGCAAAAAGACTCAGGCGAAGTGATTTTTCAGCTAGCTTAAACGGTGCTTTAAATAAAATCTCAGCACCGCCTGTTAGATTGAAATTACCGCCCAATGCATCATCATTTGAATCACGAGGACCCAAAGTGTTTTCTGCAATGCCTCGCATTGAGCGAAAACCACCTGCAAAGAAATTTTCATAGAAAGGTAAGGTTTCTGTACCCGAATAACCATCACCATACCCAACATTACCCTTCATACCTAGAGTAAATACCTTACTCAAAGGAAAAAACTGCTGTAGTCTATAGTTGATTTTATAGTATTCCAGATCACTACCTGGTAGCGCTATTTCAGCACCCATGCGCTGGCTTCTACCACGAGTTGGAAACATAATGCTATTTCTGGAATCAAAAACCCAACTCACCCCAGCCTTATAATCCAATAAACTTGTGCCATGCGTTGTTTTAAAGTCTGTAATTTGCGTTGATGCATTATTAGCTATATTGAAATCTGTACTCTCAATATCAAATGTAAACAGCAACCTGTCAAAATCACTGATTGGAACACCAAAGTTAACACCTGCAATCAAAACATCGGTTGAGTAATCAGCACTATCCAATTCATCGAATTCTGTCTGCCGATATTTGAGATTAAATCCCCGACTAATGCCGTCCATCGTGTAGTAGGGGTTAGTGTAAGCTAGCTGATAGAGCGTATTAGCACTGCTGCTATTAAACCCCAGCGTTACCTGTTTACCTGTACCAAGAAAGTTATTTTGTGAAATGCTCGTATTGAATGTTACACCCTGTGATTGCGAGTAACCCACACCAGCCATAATATTACCGGCTGGCTTCTCTTCAACAGTAATGTTTATATCAACCTGATCGGTTGAACCTGCTACAGCTGGAGTCTCCACCGTAACATTTTCAAAAAACGATAGCCGTTCCAAGCGATCTCGTGAGCGGGAGACTTTTTCTGCGGAAAACCATGCCGACTCCATCTGGCGCATTTCACGACGCAGCACACGATCACGAGTACGAGTATTACCACGTAAATTTATACGCCTAACATAGACACGCTTACCTGGATCAACAAAGTATGTAATAGCAACCTGCTTCTTCTCTGCATCGATTTCTGGGATGCTATTAACGTTAGCAAAAGCATAACCATAATTACCCAATAACTCATTAAGTCTCTCTGAGCTGGCAACCACTTTTTTGCGAGAAAAGACATGCCCACGTGTCAAGTGGATCAACTCAAACATCTCTTCTTTTGGAGCAACCAAATCACCAGCCAATAAAATATCACTAATAGTAAAAACGTCACCCTCCGTAATATTTATAGTGATATAGATATCTTTTTTATCAGGGGTAATAGAGACCTGAGTCGAATCAATTTTGAAATTAATATAACCTTTATTCAGATAATAAGAACGTAGCGCTTCCAGATCACCTGATAACTTTTGCCGAGAATATTGGTTGTCTTTGGTATAGAAGGAGAACCACCCGCCCGTGGTTAGTTTAAACGCATCCAACAGATCATCCTCATCAAAGGATGTGTTACCAACAATATTGATGTTTTTGATAGTGGCGGCACGGCCTTCAGAAATCTCAATAGCGATCCCTACTCGATTACGTTCCAACGGGGTTACAGTTGAGGTTAACCTGGCACCATATTTACCCTGACTGAAGTATTGACGACGCAATTCCTGCTCGATTTTATCCAAAATAGAGCGGTTAAAGACTCTACCTTTAGCCAGTCCAATGTCCTTTAGCGCCTCTAGCAACTGTTCTGTCTCTAGCAACTCATTACCAGAAAATGAAATATCTGCGACAGCTGGGCGTTCACGAACAGTAATTACCAGAATATCGCCTTCTCGCTCTAGACGCACATCCTTAAAAAAACCTGTTTTATAGAGGGCACGAATAACATCGCCCGTCTGCTGATCTTCAACTTTCTGACCAACGGTTACAGGCATGTAATTAAACACGGTGCCAGCAGAGATGCGTTGCAACCCTTCAACCCTAATATCCTGGATGACAAAGGAGCCAGCAATAACTGACAGTGGCATTAATAGCACACCAAGTAGTGTCAGTTTTGCCAGGTATCTTGGGGCAAGCAACATTTATTATCTAACCTTCTGTTTTTTCATGTTTTAAATAACCAACGAAGCAGATTCTGGCAGAACTCCTAATAATTGAATTCCATTCACCGCCCAATTTTAAGATGCTTAGTATAAGTTATCTTATCTCACGATCCCAGTAGCCTGGAAAAATCAACAAAGAATGCCAGCCCCATCAGCAACAGCAGAACAATCATGCCAATTTTTTGCCCTTCCGCCTGCAATCGATCTGAAAGCGGGCTTCCTTTAGCTGCCTCTATTGCAAAAAAGAGCAGATGGCCGCCATCAAGAATAGGGATGGGCAAGAGATTCAACACGCCAAGGCTTATACTGAGTCCTGCAAGAAAACTTAAAAAGGAGACAAAACCGTAGCTTGCTGTCTGCCCAGCTGACTTTGCAATAGTGACAGGGCCGCCAAGGTTATTAACTGAGGCATCACCTGAAAACATTCGACCAGCCATCTTTAAAATCAACCAGGACAGATTGGCTGTTTTTTCAACTGATGCAAACACCGCATCTATCGGCCCCAACTGAACAGTAACCTGATACTCCTGCAACAGATGATCATAATTACGGACACCAGCCCCAATATACCCTATCGAGTGATCCTCTTTTTTTGCTCCTGTCCTCAAGCTTATCGACTGCTGCCCACCTGCGCGTTCAATCTCAAACACCACCAACATATTAGGGTGCTTCTGAATATATTTAACCAGTTCTCGCCAATCACTTAGCAACCGACCATCAACTTCAACAATTCGATCCCCAACCTTCAAACCACCTTGTTCAGCAGCACCTCCAGCAACCAGCTCACCGATAACAGGGGGGATAGCTGGGCGAAGCGGCACTAAACCCACCGCTCCCATAGGATCACTATTCTCAGACAGCTCACCTATACTGGCTAGCTGTAGCAAACGTATACGCTCCATCCCTCGAGCATCTTGCACACGCACAGGCACGGTACTCTCTTCTATTGAGGCTGTGAGTATTGCAAAAGCAGCCGTTTCCCAGCTTGGTGTTTTCTTTTGAGCAACAGCCACAATCTTGTCATCTATCTGAAACCCTGCACTGTAGGCAGCTGTATCCTGCTTAACTTCAGCCACAATAGGTTTCAGTCCGGTCTCTCCCACCATAGAGGTTAGCCAGAAAGCCAGAATTGCAAAGATAAAATTGGCAATAGGACCCGCAGCTACAATGGCTGTACGCACAGGAAGGGACTGGCAATTAAAGGCTTGGTGACGTTGCTCTTTTGGAACAGGTGCTTCCCGCTCATCCAGCATTTTTACAAAACCACCAAGCGGGATAACAGCCACCCGATACTCTGTACCATCAAGCGGACTAATACGTGTCCATAATGGCTTGCCAAACCCTATAGAGAAGCAGAGCACCCTAACGCCTAATTTTCGTGCAACCCAGAAATGGCCAAACTCGTGAGCCGTAATTAGTATGCCTAGCGTTACAATAAAGGCAAATGCAGAAAAAAGAAAAGAACCCATCAATTATGCTCTACGCTAATATTTAAGACTTCAGACCAGCGCGCTGATCTGTTGTTCCGCTACATAGCGGGCTTCTGCATCAACCTCTAACAATTCACTAAGGTTTTGAGCGCCTACAACAGGGATCATAGCAAGCGTAGACTCTACAATCTTTGGAATGGCAGTAAAACCTATGCGCTTATCCAGAAAGGCAGCTACTGCAATCTCATTGGCTGCATTCAATATAGCAGGAGCACTTCCACCTTGTTCAATAGCTTGGTATGCCAGAGATAAGCAGGGGAAACGCTGGCAGTCTGGCGCTTCAAAATCAAGCCGGGCAATCTCAAACAGATTCAAGCTGCTGACACCAGACTCAATACGCTTTGGCCATGCTAAAGCATGTGCAATGGGGGTCCGCATATCTGGGTTTCCCATCTGTGCCAATACTGAACCATCGGTATATTCCACCATTGAGTGGATAACGCTCTGTGGATGCAGCACAACTTTAATCTTATCTGGCTGTGTATGGAACAGCCAGCAGGCCTCAATAACTTCAAGCCCTTTATTCATCATCGTTGCTGAATCAACTGAGATCTTTTGCCCCATACTCCAATTGGGATGGGCACAGGCCTGCTCAGGGGTAACCTGGAGAAGCTCTTCAGCTGACATTTCACGGAAAGGTCCACCAGAAGCTGTTAGCAGGATGCTACGCACCCCCACATCGGCAAACCCTTTGGCATAATCAGGAGGCATACATTGAAAGATTGCATTATGCTCACTATCAATCGGCAAAACCTCTGCACCATACTTCTCAGCTTCATCCATAAACAGCTGACCAGAGACAACCAACGCCTCTTTATTTGCTAGTAACAGACGTTTCCCTGCGCGCACTGCTGATAGTGCAGGCAGCAATCCTGCTGCGCCAACAATAGCAGCCATTACATAGTCTACTTCTGGTAGCCGTGAAACCTCTTCAAGACCATCGATACCACTCAGTACCTGGATATAAGATGCCTTGGACTTTAATCGATTTGCAAGGTCTTGAGCGCTCTTCTCATCTGCCATTACGGCATAATCTGGATGGAATTGTAGGCACTGCAGAAATAGATCTTCTACATTGCTATTTGCAGTAAGTGCAACCACGCGATACAGATCAGGGTGGCGAGCAACAACATCCAGGGTGCTTACTCCGATTGAACCCGTTGCCCCCAATACCGTTATCCCTTTCACTTGCCTGCACCCAATAACATAAGGCCAAAGACAAAGACTGGAGCTGCTGCAGTTACGCTGTCAATACGGTCAAGTATGCCACCATGCCCCGGTAATAAATTACCACTATCCTTTACATCTGCCTGGCGTTTAATCAGGCTCTCAAAAAGATCGCCTTCAACAGAGACCAGACAGGTAAGAATACAGAGTGGTATCGTAGCCAGTAGGCCACCAAGATCTGGCTTCATCCACGCAAGTATTACCCCGCAGATAACAGCCCCAGCCAGCGCACCATATACACCTTCTCTTGTCTTACCCGGACTAATAACAGGTGCTAGCTTTACTCGCCCCCAACGTCGTCCAGCAAAGTAAGCACAACTATCTGAAGCCCAGATCAAGACTAAAACGAAGAGCACCAAAACGGGGCCATCCTTACCATAACCATGAAGAAAAATAAGCGCAATCCAACAGGGAAGTAGCACTAAAAATCCGAGCGCAGCCCTCAACACATGTGGCCCAGCTGTTATTTTATGTATTGCTTTAATACGCACAAGCAGTACCGCTCCCAACAACCACCCTGCAGTTGTCACAGCCAGCGCCCAGTAATTAAAA
This sequence comes from Gammaproteobacteria bacterium, assembly GCA_021773975.1. Classification (GTDB taxonomy): domain Bacteria; phylum Pseudomonadota; class Gammaproteobacteria; order Chromatiales; family Chromatiaceae; genus WFXD01. Next base: position 14,111 of record JAJFJN010000057.1, read on the forward strand.
TCAACATGCGAGATCATGGTGGCGGCCACACTCAAGGCTATCGCCATCAATGCAAGGAAAACAGATTGCCACAATAAAACGGACAGCCCAGATAATCTTGCCCATTCCAACGCACCAAGCATTACCACCGCTGCAAAAAACAGTGCCACCCAAAAAGTAGGAAGAAAAAAAACACCACCGACCACAAGTGGAATCAACAAAGCAGCTGTAAGGAGTCTCTGAGCAAGCATTAGTGTTGAAGTATAGGGAGGTGATTATTGATTTTTTATTGCCCTAATCTGCTCAGATGTTTTGCCAAACCTGCGTTCCCTCTGACTAAACTCTTGTATTGCCAGATCAAGTGCAGCTGCATCAAAATCCGGCCAAAGTTGCTCGCTGAAATAAAATTCAGAATAGGCCATCTGCCACAAGACAAAATTACTTATCCGCTGCTCGCCACCTGTGCGGATAAAGAGATCTGGATCAGGTAGGTCAGCAAAAGAGAGTTCTGCATTTATTGTGGCTTCAGTAATCTCATCAGGCTGTAGATCACCGCTCTTTACTTTTTCAGCTACTCTTTTAGTAGCCTGGGTGATATCCCAACGGCCACCATAATTGGCAGCAATCTGTAGCATCAGTCCACTGTTCTCAGCTGTTGCCTCTTCTGCCATATGGATGTGTTCTTGCAGCTTCTCTGGAAATGCTGTTCGCTCACCAATAACACGCAAACAAACATTGTTTTTTTTCAAACGCTTAACATCTCGCTGTAGCGCAATCATAAACAGATCAAACAACAGCCCAACCTCCTTTTTGGGGCGTTTCCAATTTTCACTGCTGAATGCAAAAAGCGTTAATGCCTCTACACCTTTTTTCGCACATGCCTCAACAACAGTTCGTACAGAGTCGGCACCGGCACGATGTCCTACATGCCTCGGGGAGTTTCGATTTTTCGCCCAGCGGCCATTGCCATCCATTATTATGGCAACATGCCGCGGGATTCTTGTCATCTGGCTCTGATCTTCTGATTCGGCATCATTAGCACCCACGCCATCAAGACCTCCTATAAACAGCGTCAAAATCTTAAAACGCCATTAAATCAGCTTCTTTTTTAGCAAGAAGCTCATCAACTTCCTTGACGTGCTGATCCGTCAATTTTTGAATAATCTCTTCACCACGGCGCTCATCATCCTCAGAAATTAGTTTCTCTTTAACCAAGTCCTTAAGATCAGAATTAGCATCTCTGCGAATATTACGGATAGAGATACGTGATTGCTCAGTCTCATTCCTAACAACACGAATCAGATCTTTCCGGCGCTCTTCAGTCAATGGAGGCAGAGGAACACGAATTACATTTCCTGCTGAATTTGGATTTAAACCAAGATTAGAGTTAAGAATAGCTTTTTCAACTGCGGCTATCATGGGCTGCTCCCATGGAACAATCGACAGTGTTCGGGCATCCTCAACATTCACGTTGGCAACCTGACTCAACGGGACATCTGAGCCATAATAAGAGACACGAATCTGGTCAAGCAGACTTGGATGTGCACGACCTGTACGAACTCGTGCTAAATCATGAACCAAAGCCTCTACACTCTTACCCATACGTACTGCAGCATCTTTCTTTATATCATCAATCATTTCAGTTTCCACCCTCTACCAAAGTGCCTATATCCTCTCCCTGTAGCAACCGCATCAAGGCACCATGATCGCTGATATTCATCACGCGCAGGGGGATATTATTATCACGGCATAACACAATTGCTGTTGCATCCATTACCTGTAGCTTTCGTATCAACACCTGATCATAATCCAGGCGAGAATACATTTCTGCTGTAGGATCTTTATAAGGGTCGGCAGAATACACGCCATTTACCTTTGTTGCCTTTATAAGCAGTTCAGCACCAATTTCAACCGCTCTCAAACTGGCTGCAGAATCGGTTGTAAAAAATGGGTTACCTGTTCCTGCGGCTAACAGAACAACACGCCCTTTTTCCAGGTGGCGGACAGCACGACGGCGAATGTAATCTTCACAAACCTCATGAATGCTGAGAGATGACATTACCCGAGCGGGGACATCAATACGCTCTAATGCATCCTGCATAGCAAGGGAGTTCATGACTGTTGCCAGCATACCCATGTGATCACCTGTGACCCGATCAATACCAGCCTCAGCCAGTCCAGCTCCGCGAAAGATATTACCTCCGCCAATCACCAAACCAATCTGAACGCCAGCATTAACCAGGTCTCGTATTTCACCTGCCATACGGGCAATAGTTTCTGGATCTATCCCAAAATCAGCCTTACCCATCAGCGCTTCGCCACTGAGCTTTAGCAGTACTCGTTTACAGATCATTTCAGACACATATTGCCCCTTGTTATAAATACAACTACCGAGCTATTCGCCGCGTACTTGCGCCATAACTTCTTCGGCAAAGTTCTCCGTCTTCTTCTCAATACCTTCACCGACTTCAAAGCGCTGAAAACGAATCACTTTCGCATTTGCGTCAGCCAGCAGTTTTTCAACTGTTACATCAGTGTCTTTTACAAAAGGCTGCCCTAGTAGGGTGATCTCAGCCAGGTATTTGCGTACACGGCCTTCAACAATTTTATCTACAATATTCTCTGGTTTACCGCTTTCCAAGGCCTGTGCCTTGTAGATTCCACGCTCTTTTTCAAGCGTTTCAGCAGGCACGCCATCCGAATCAACGCAGAGTGGATTTGTCGCAGCTACATGCATGGCAATATCCTTACCCAATGCGGCATCACCACCTTCTATCTCCACCAGCACACCAATGCGAACACCGTGACGGTAGCTAATAATTGTGCCAATTTCTGACTCAAAACGTGCAAAACGGCGAACATTCATGTTTTCACCGATCTTTGAAATCAGCGCTTCGCGTGCTGTGTTGATGGTAGTCTCTTCACCTTTGTGCAAAGGCTGATTCAGCAGTGCTTCAACATCTGTGGCTTCACCTGTTAGCGCGCACTCAGCAACGGCATCGGCAAATGAGGTGAAATTATCATCTTTTGCAACGAAATCAGTTTCGCAGTTAACCTCAACAATTGAAGCTTGCTTATTGTCAGCACTAGCCGCAATAACAATAAGACCATCTGCAGCTGTACGCCCAGCTTTTTTAGCAGCTTTGGCTTGACCTGATTTACGCATATTTTCAATAGCGACTTCAATATCGCCATTGGATTCTACTAATGCTTTCTTGCATTCCATCATGCCGGAGCCTGTGCGTTCACGCAGTTCCTTAACCTGAGAGGCTGTAATAGCCATGGTGTTTTCCTCTACAAATAATTCAAAACCCAACAGCCCCTATAAGGCATAACCCCCCGAATAGGGGCCGCGAGTTCAATATTCGACTGTCAATTCAGCCGGTCCGAAAGTGTTGTAATTAAGCCTTTGCTGGCTCTTTTACTTCCACAAACTCATCTTCCGCAGCGCCGCCCATGTGGGCTGCACTGGCTCTGCCTTCCAATGCAGCTGCTGCTGCACTCTGCACGTAGAGTTGGATGGCACGGATTGAGTCATCATTACCGGGTATAACGTAATCAATATTATCTGGGGCATTGTTGGTATCAACTACACCAACAACAGGTATACCCAGCTTAACTGCTTCGCTGACTGCAATATCTTCATTGCCAACATCAACAATGAATAAGGCATCAGGAATGCTCCCCATATTTTTGATGCCGCCCAGACTACGTTCTAACTTGTCCATCTCACGGCGCATGCCCAAGGCTTCTTTTTTATTAAAACGTTGCTCAACGCTACCATCTTCAAACATAGCTTCAAGATCTTTCAAGCGCTTGATGGATTGCTTAATGGTTTTAAAGTTGGTCAACATGCCACCTAGCCAACGGTGGTCAACAAATGGCATACCACAACGCAAAGCTTCTTCTTTGATGACTTTTGAAGCAGCCCGCTTAGTGCCAACAAATAGGATCTTGCCGCCATTGGCAGAGAGGGTGCCAATAAAATTCATGGCATCATTAAATAATGGAAGCGTCTTCTCCAGATTAACAATATGAATTTTGTTGCGATGTCCAAAGATATATGGACCCATTTTTGGGTTCCAATAACGGGTCTGATGACCGAAGTGCACGCCTGCCTCAAGCATTTGGCGCATAGAAACTGCACTCATATGATTACTCCTAAAATTGTAAAGGGTTAGGCCTCCACGAACCCCAGAAAACAACCCGATTTAACGGGCACCCCGCCTTCTGTGTCGGTGCGTGTGAGAATTAAGCGGTAATCGTTTGCGAATCCGCGGCGCGTTTTATACCATAAACGGCTTATTGTCACAATTGTGACGACCTTAATATTTAAGGTCTTTTGATTCAATCAACACATCAGGATTAACAACAATGACTATAACCATCAAGACTCCCGATGAAATTGAAAAAATGCGGGCCGTCTGTCGATTGGCAGCTGAGGTCTTGGAGATGATCGAACCTCACGTTAAACCAGGAATAACAACCAATGAAATCAATGGCATCTGCCATGATTATATTGTAAATACTCAACAAGCAATTCCTGCTCCACTCAATTATCGCGGGTTTCCGAAGTCAATATGCACATCCATAAATCATCAGGTTTGTCACGGCATTCCTGGCGGTAAACGACTTAAAAAAGGTGACATTGTTAATATCGACATTACTGTCATAAAAGATGCCTTTCACGGCGATACAAGCAAGATGTTTTTTGTTGATGAACCATCAATTCTGGCCCGTAGGCTGGTTAACATTACTCAAGAAGCGCTATTTCTTGGTATTAAGCAGGTAAAACCTGGTGCCAGATTGGGTGATATAGGCAGTGCAATCCAGCAATTTGCTGAAGCTAATAATTACACTATCGTACGTGAATATTGTGGCCATGGTATTGGGCGTGAATTTCATGAAGACCCTCAGATAGTACACTATGGAACACCTGACAGAGGTGTTACACTCCAGCCAGGCATGTGCTTTACTATTGAGCCCATGGTAAATGCGGGCAAACGTAATGTAAAAGTGCTACCTGATGGCTGGACTGTTGTTACTAAGGATCGCTCACTTTCTGCTCAATGGGAGCACACACTCTTAGTCACTGATGATGGCTGTGACATCTTAACTCTACGTAAAGAAGAGATGGAATAGCATAAGATGAGTAATCATCCTATTTTTGACCTCAAAGCTTTTGAACACAAACTAAAAAGAACTGATAATCCACTCCCCTTATTTCAACAGGCTATCAAAGAGGGTACTGATAAGCTAACTGCCCGCTTCGAAGCAGGTGAAGCTGTCACTTCATTAGTACGTGCCAGAGCCACATTTATCGACAACCTATTAATACTCGCCTGGCATCAATATATACCAGCCAAGGCTCATCTTGCATTAATTGCCGTTGGTGGCTATGGCCGTGGTGAGCTACACCCAGGGTCTGATGTTGATATTCTAATCCTGCTTGATAACGAAAATCATACACACCTGAATGAACATCTGGAGCTACTACTAACATTTCTCTGGGATATTGGCCTTGAGATTGGCCACAGCGTACGCACGCTAGCTGAATGCATCCATGAAGCAAAAAAAGACATTACCATAACAACCAACCTCATGGAGTCTCGTCTCTTAGTCGGCTCACTGCGCTTATTTAAGTCTATGCGGGAAGCCACAGGCCCAAATCAAATCTGGCCAAGTGACAAATTCTTCGCAGCTAAATGGGAGGAACAAAAACAACGGCACAATAAATATGGAGATACGGCATATAACCTGGAACCCAATATAAAAGAAGGCCCTGGTGGATTGCGGGATATTCAGATGATCGGCTGGGTGGCAAAACGTCATTTTAATGCAAAAAGCATGCGTGATTTGGTATTTGAAGGATTTCTTACAGAGCTTGAATATCATGCACTTATTGAAGGTGAAATCTTTCTATGGAAAATTCGTTTCGCACTACATATTTTAAATAATCGACGTGAAGATAGATTGCTCTTTGACTATCAACGTACATTAGCTGATCTTTTTGGCTTTGAGGATAAAGAACACAATCTTGCAGTTGAGCAATTTATGCAGCTCTACTATCGCAATATCATGCGATTAAATCGACTAAATGAAATGCTTCTACAACACTTTGAAGAGGCCATTTTACTAAAAGACCAACTTGAGAAACCAGTTAAAATCAATGCTCGCTTCCAATCCCGCAACGGCTTTCTGGAAGTAACTAAAAAAAATATATTTCGCACTCACCCCATAGCATTGTTAGAGGTTTTTTTACTCTTACAACAGAACCCTTCACTAAAAGGAGTGCGCGCCAGCACCATTCGCTTAATACGCAGCTATAGGCATCTAATCAACGATGACTTCCGCAATGATTTATGCGCTCGCAAACTCTTTATAGAGATAATGCAACAACCCCAAGGTATCACTCATGAACTGAGGCGCATGAACAATTACGGCATTCTGGCACGTTATATTCCAGGCTTTCGCAACATTGTTGGTCGCATGCAATATGATCTGTTTCACGTATACACTGTTGATGAGCACACCCTCGCAGTTACACGCAATCTCCGTAGATTTGCAGTACCTAAACACGCCCATGAATACCCGCTATGCAGTGAGGTCATGGACTCGCTACCAAAGCCCGAGCTGCTATATCTAGCTGGATTATTTCATGACATAGGTAAAGGAAGAGGCGGCAATCACTCTACTATTGGCGCAGTAGATGCCTTAACATTTTGCCAACACCATAACCTTAGCGATATCGATAGCAAGCTTGTTGCCTGGCTAGTAGAAAAACACCTTATTTTTTCCATGACTGCTCAGCGTAAAGACATCAGCGACCCTGATGTCATTCAAGACTTTGCTGAAGAAATTGGTGACACTACCCGTTTAGACTACCTCTATCTTCTTACAGTGGCTGATTCACGAGCCACCAATCCTGCCCGGTGGAACTCATGGAAAAGTGCAATACTTCGAGAGCTTTACCTATCAACCAAACAAGCACTTGAAAGAGGCTTACATAAACCTCAAATTCTGGACGAGCTAATCAACGAGAAACGAGAAGATGCCCTTAAACAATTAGAAGAGATAGGCATCACTCAGGCGTGTGCTGAAGTACTTTGGGATACTCTCAGTGAAGACTATTTTCAGCATACATCTGCCAATGCACTCACTTGGCAAACACGGCATGTTCTGGAGTCCACTCCTACTGATCTGCCTTTAGTGTTGTTACGCCGTCAAACATCAAGAGGCGGCACAGAGGTTTTTCATTATGGAAAGAATGACAGCAACCTGTTTGCTTTAGTAACCACTGCACTAGATCAACTTAATCTCAATATTGTTGAGGCACGTATTGAGACTGCCAGCACAGGATATACTCTAAACAGCTATCAAGTATTGGAAAAGAATGGCAAGCCTATCTCTGGTCAACATCGTAAACAGGAAATTATTAACGCACTTAAGAAGGGGTTATCTCAAAAAGAACATACTGAGCAAGGGGTATCACGCCGAATCTCCCGCCGACTCAAAAGCTTTAATACACCAACTCAAATCACCTTTGGGCAAGTTCCAGGCCATCAATTAACCATTATGAAGTTGATTACAAGTGACCGCCCTGGTCTTCTGTCACAAGTAGGCTGGGCCTTTGCCTCCTGTCATATAAGTCTGCACACTGCAAAAATTGCCACTCTCGGTGCAACAGCAGAAGATATTTTCTTTATTACAGACAGCAACAACCAGCCTCTCACTGAGACGACTCAGTTTAACTGCATCAAAAAAGCACTACTAGAAAATCTTAATGAGGAACATCATGACGAGCTAGGCCAATAAAGCGAGACTATTAGTTGAAGAGGTGGTTTTTCTATTAGACAAGACGCAAGTACTAAACCCAGATAACAATTAAAGCTATGCTTCATCACCAAAAAAAACCACACGGTTTTTTCCACTGTTTTTAGCTTTATAAAGTGCCTGATCCGCTTGATCAACCAGCATTTCACTGGATTCAAAAGAATCAGAAACCTTCTCTCCCCCGGTATAAAGTGAGACGCCAATTGAGACGGTAATCTGCAACTTTTGTCCATCATCCAGTGTAACCGTCAACGCAGCAATGGCGGTGCGAATGCGTTCTGCTATTTCCAGTGTAACTGCACTATTGCTATCAATCAGTAGCACGGAAAACTCTTCACCACCAAAGCGGGCAAACACATCAGTTCCACGCAGCTGTTGTTTGGTAAGGAATGATATCTCTTTCAGTACCTGATCACCTGCAAGGTGGCCATAGGTATCATTAACATGCTTGAAGTTATCAATATCCAATAACAGACATCCCAGTAAGCTTTCCTTACGCTGAGCACGCATAATCTCTTCACTAAGGCGCTGATCAAAGAAGCGTCGGTTATTTATACCTGTGAGGAAGTCAGTCAGCCCAACGCGTTTTAAACGCTCATGGTTAGCCGCATTTTCCAGACAAATTGCAACCACAGCAGAGAGTCGTTGTAGGAAATCTGTCGCTGAACCCTCAACAAACCTTTCACATTTAACACAGCCCAAATTCAGGCTACCAATAAGTTGGTCATATCGAATCAAGGGCATTAACGCCACACTGGCTGGTTTTGTCTTCACCTTAGAAAATAAAAAGTCATGCTGTGATGGTTGATAAACACCTAACTGAGGGCCCGCTGTTAATCCATAAAAAGCATCCAATTCATCACCAGTAGAGGCAAAAGAGAGTGCTGGGTGATCTGCAAGTACGACACCTTCATCCTCCATAATATGCTGAAGTTCATAGGAAGGATCTATCAGAGTTAAAGTTACCGTACCCAATCCAAATGCCGTACGATAATCGTAGATTATGGTATTGATCAGCTGAACCAGTGAATTAAGCCGGATCAGCTGTAGCTCCTGCTCTTGGAAGCGGCGCATTTTCTGTTCATTACTGCGTGCTTGAGTCAAGAATGCTTTAAGCTGGCGACGAAGTTGCTGATTCTCTGAATAGAGATCATCTACTGTGGTTTGCTGCTCTGTTTTCTGCTGCTGTAGAGCCAAAGCTCCTCTCCTAACAACTGTCGTTAATCCAATAGCGACCGGAAATCATTTTTCCTAATAGAAAATAGAAATTTTATATTACTTAGGCTTTTTTGCTACTTGGTTTCGCAGATAAACGGGCAATGCAAACTCTGCTGCAACCGCCTCTCCAGCCTTATAAGCGCGCACAGCCAGCTGCGCTACATCTTGCGCGCTACAGAACAAGTCGCTCTCTACAGCAGTTAAGCGGCCTCCTACACGCTGCATAAGTATTTCGCGATAAGCTGCCCATCCTGTCCCAACACCACACCAATCATTCCCCTCTGGCAGCTCTACCAATTCGGGCAGTGCCACCTGTTCAGTACCCACAAGCCTCACCAAATCATCAATTGCAACCTCATAAGCTGCCCAATAGATTTCCTGCATTCTGGCATCAAAGGCAGGCAGGATGCGGCGAGCGCCATTCTTTCGAAAACAACCTTGTGCCAAAGCAGCTAGGGTAGAGACAGGCACCACCGGCAGTTCTGCACCAAAGGCTGCTCCCTGAATAACACCTGTGGCAATACGAACGCCAGTAAAGGAGCCTGGCCCTCGTCCAAAGGCCAGGGTATCAAGCTGGGATAATTTCAGTTCAGCCTCTGCCAATAGCTGATCCATCATTGATAGGATCAGTTCAGCATGCCGACGTGGCGCTACTTCATAGCGCTCACTTATTTCACCATCAATATAGAGTGCAGCGGAGCAGGCTTCTGTTGCTGTTTCAATCGCCAGTATTTTCATGCTTCATCTTTTCCAAAAAACCGTTGTACCTCTGCGGGGTCACGCGTCCGTGCCATGGCTGGCATGCTTTTGAGAAAGACATGTCCATAGGGTTTTGAAAGCAGCCGTGGATCACAGATAACCAATATACCCCGATCTGTTTCATCTCGAATCAGCCGCCCTGCCCCCTGTTTTAATGCAATTGCCGCCTGGGGCACCTGAAATTCCATAAAGGGGTTACCACCCTGTTTCTTCAGTGCATCAATTCTAGCCTGAAGCACGGGATCACCCGGTGAAGCAAAAGGAAGTTTGTCGATAATGACACAGGATAGCGCCTCTCCACGCACATCTACCCCTTCCCAGAAACTGGCTGTACCCAATAGCACCGCATTCCCAAACTCGCGAAACCGCTCCAATAACTCACCTTTAGGTGCACTACCCTGAACCAGCATGGGATAATCAATACGCTCTTCCAATGCCTCTGCAGCAATTCGTAAGGCTCGATGACTGGTGAAAAGCATGAAGGCTCGCCCTTTACTTGCCTCCAAAACGGGCACAGCCACATCCAATACTGCATCGATATAGTTCTGCTCTCTTGGATCCGGCATCCCTTTTGGCACAAACCAAAGCGCCTGATTTGGGTAATCAAAAGGGCTTTCCCAACGTGCTGTTTGAGCCCCCACTAATCCCAGCTGTTTTTGAAAATGCGCAAAACTCTCACCTACAGCAAGGGTAGCCGAGGTGAAGATCCAAGCTCCTGAGTGCTTCTCCATCCGTGTCTGGAAGGCATCTGCAATCTCTAACGGTGTGCGGTTTAAACGAAAACTTTGCCGTTGGGTTTCAAACCAACGTATATGCTGGTCGCCCTCATCATCACATATCAGACCCAGCTGTTGCGCTAGCTGCTCACAGCGACTTAGGCAGCTGTCCAACCCTTTACCCCGTCCTTTAGCGAGATCTAGCAGCTCAGTTAAGCCGGCGAGTTGCTCTCGTGTATGATTGAGTGCTGAGACAATTCGATCATCATGGTTTACCTCTTTCCAGTTGCCCCGCCGAATATCCAGGCCAAATGCCAGACGCAAATCACGTACTGATTTCGCGAATGATGCGGCTTGATCTGCAATCTCCTGTATATCCCCCGCTTCCCGTTGGTATTCAGTCTCTGTGTCACGAGCCAAATCCAGCAGTTGCCGGCCACTTACAGTAAGGCCAAAGAAGCTGCTGGCAATCTCAGGAAGCTGATGAGCCTCATCCAGCACAAAGCAATCTGCACTGGGTAACAGCTCACCAAAGCCCCCATCCTTAAGTGAGAAATCAGCGCATAAAAGATGGTGATTGATAACCACTAAATCAGCTTCTTGTGCCTTACGACGCGCTTCAACTAAATGGCAGGTACTGTATGAGGGACACTCTTGGCCCAGGCAATTGTCTGTTGTTGATGTCACTATCGGCCAAATTGATGAACCTTCTGGGATATGAACCAGCTCTGCAACATCCCCACGTTGCGTCTTTCCTGCCCAACGCTGCACCTGCACAAGATGATCAGCCACCTCGCGTATACGTGTTCGATTATCCAGTGCGGCATTTTCCAAACGATGGATGCAGAGGTAGTTTGAGCGCCCTTTTAGCAATGCAACTGTGGTGGGGATAGCTAAGGCATCTCTTACAACGGGCAGATCACGGTGAAACAGTTGGTCTTGTAGGTTTCGAGTGCCCGTAGAGATGATTACCTTTCGACCTGATAACAAGGCAGGGACTAAATAAGCAAAGGTTTTTCCAGTGCCCGTACCGGCTTCAGTGATAAGAACACCGCCAGCCTCCATCGTCTCAGCAACTTTCTCTGCCATCTCTGCTTGTTGAGTACGATAGGAGAAATTTTCAATGCGCTGAGCCAGCAGACCACTGGAGCCGAAGATGTTGGCAATCTCACTCATAAAAAAGTGTTCTTAATCGGCTTGATTATCCCAGACCTCTGGTTCAATACCATCCTCCTGGGTCCAGGCCAAACGACCAATAATTTTAAAACGCGCAACAGAAAGTGCGCCACGTTTTGCACGGCTGCTACTGGATTTCGCCATAAACTCTTCAATTTCATCACGCTCAGCTTCATAGATCTCGTAGGGCTCATATTCTTCATCCATAAGCACCAGCAGCACGCTATCCCAGGGTTGATCGAGTTTAACCTGCCCAATGCGTTGCCCCGATTTTGATTCATCAAAGATAGTGCGGCTCTTGATTTGAATGCGTTTATTATTCCGCTCTGGATCTATCGCATCATAACCCCCTACATCATCTGTTTTAGGGGTTAAGTTGAGCAAACGAATAGCATCATGCCCAGCAATCTCGCTGCTAATGCCAGGCAATGGCTTGCCCATAGTGCGACGATATTCAGCCGCTAGCTGGCGCGCTTGTCCAATCAACTTGTCTACTGCATAGACCGCCACAGCAAATAACCTCAAAAATTAACTTAATGGAATTGTATCTTATATCAGATAGATTGAAAGAGCAGTTTTTACATTAAAGTTCAGACCTAAGATACTGAAGATGATGGTGTTTTTTAAAAAGCATCCAATGCCTTTCATTACATTCTACATGCCAAGCCTCATTTACTGAGAGAAGTTTGCCTTATTTTCAGCAAATTGAGCGCCTGACATATTGCCAACACCCCGCCTGGCTTTTGCAATTAGCAGCCAATTATCTCTTCGTAAATCTCTATCTGCCGCAGCCAAGGCATTTGATTTTGAGGCCAAATCTTCTGCCTGATGATATTGTTTTTGCATTAAACGAATTGCTGCCAATTGGTTCCATAGATGTGCATTTCTCGGTTCAATCCGCAATGCACGCTCCATTGTTGCGGCCGCTCCAATCATATTCCCCGCATTTTTTTGCTGCGTGGCTGTTTGTATAAGGTTGGACACTGCAGCACTACTTATGGGTTTTGCCTTAAAACGTGGTGGTGGCGTATAGACTGCAATTTGTACTTCTTGATTTTTTTCTACTTCGGATGAAATAGGCGCAGGCTCACTTTCTTGCTGAGCCCCTCTTGATTTTGCCTCAGGAAATGTTTGCGTAGAGGAATGGCCTCGTTCAGTGATTGGAGCACCTACACGGTATGCCGATTCCAAGCAGCCCGTCAACATAACAGATAACAGAACTAAAGCTGTAATCACTAATCGTTCCATTCAAAAAAACCCTCTAGCAGATCATCAAATAGTGAGCCATTACTTTTAGAGACACAAGAAGAGTGCCCGCTTGGTAAAAACCCTATTATATAAGGCACCTGTATTGCTCCAGCACAGTGCTCTTCTGCCCTTAGACCACTCACTGGATCTACCCATACAGCCTCTACCGATTCAGGTAATAACATCTCTAATGCCACAGGCTGAATGTTTTGCATTATTTTACCCCATACTCGCAATGCACCCGCACTGCCACTAAGGCCTGCTGGCTTATTGTCATCCCGTCCAACCCATACTACGGCGACCTTATCACCACTAAAGCCTGCAAACCAGCTATCACGCATATCATCAGTGGTGCCTGTTTTTCCCGCCAGGTTCATCTGAGGTGAAATATATTGCGCCAGTGCTTGACCCGTTCCACTTCTAACCACCTCTTGTAATACTTGGTTAACCAGGTAGGCCGCATCAGCAGGCACCGTCTGTTCCACTATCAATGGATACCGTTGCAACGGCTGCTGCTCTGCTGTTAATACCTCACGAATAGCGCGTAGTGGTGAATGGAAGCCACCTGAGGCAAGGGTTTGATAGATCTGTGCCACCTCAATCGGAGCCAATGAAATAGCACCTAGCAATAATGAAGGGTAGATGTTGACTGGACGTTTTAACCCTAAGTCCTGAAGTCTATTTACTACTTGATCCAGCCCTACTGACATACCCAAACGAACCGTAGCCATATTATAAGAGTGTGCCAGTGCTTGGTGTAGCTGCACAGTTCCATGTGATCGATGGTCATAATTCTTGGGAGTCCACACATCACCACTGCGGTTCTGAATGCTCAATGGCGTATCTTCTAATGGAGAGAGTAGATTGTAGCGTTCTGGCTGCATCAGTGCAGCAAGATAGACGGCTGGTTTCACTAATGATCCAATAGGACGAACAGCATCTAATGCACGGTTAAATCCAGCAAAACCCGGGGTGCGCCCCCCCAAAACAGCCAACACCTCACCACTTTGTGAACCTGCAATAACAGCAGCAGACTCTAGTTCTTTTTTATTAGAGGACAAATGCCTAAGCTGTTCTGCCAACGCTTTTTCAGCCTGTTTCTGCACCCATGGATCAAGTGTTGTAAAGATTCGCAGCCCTTCAGAGGTGAGATCCTCTCCTCGATAATCCCTATGGAGCTGCCGCCGAACAAGATCCATAAATGCAGGAAAGCGACCTGTACTACTACCTTTTACACCTGTTATGCCCAGTGGAGCTAAAGCGGCATGCTTAACCTCCTTATCTGTAATCAATCCTTGATCACGCATAATCTTTAAAACTAAATTACGGCGCTTTTTGGCGCGCTCTGGATGCCGCTTAGGATCATAGTATGAGGGGCCACGAACCAGAGCCACCAAGAGTGTCAACTTAGGTAAAGTTAACTCATGCAGTGGTTGCTTAAAGTAGAAATGACTGGCAAGACCAAAGCCATGTATCGCACGCTCACCATCCTGCCCCAGGTAAATTTCATTAGCATAGGCTTCTAAGATTTCATCTTTCTTATAGCGCCGCTCTAGTAACAATGCCATCAAGGCTTCATTGACTTTACGCCACAGGCTTCTCTCTCGGGTCAGGAAAAAATTTTTAACCAACTGCTGAGTTAAAGTACTGCCGCCCTGCACCACACTTCTGGCTCGAATGTTTGCCCACATTGCCCGAGCAATTGCCTTAGCATCTACACCATAATGTTGATAGAAACTGCGATCCTCGACGGCAACTAATGCCTGAACCAATTTTTTTGGTAATTCACTTCGTTTAATTAACACCCTATCTTCATTGTGCACTGGATAGATACTGCCTATCGCAGGGGCATCCAATCGAGCCAAGCCTACACTTTTTCCCGAAGCAGTTTTAAGTGACGAGAGCTGGAAATCTGAAAACTGCAGATCCAGAATCTGTTCAGACTCCTTGCCATCCCAAAAAACAAAAGAGCGTGTATGAACTAAAAACCGGCTACCATTACGTGAGTAACTACCTGCCTGACTAGGGTATCTAACTTTGGTATAACCCAGATATTTCAGCTCATTTAGCAGCTGATCAGGCATTAAGGCCGCACCAGGATATAACTCCAGTGGGCGACCATAGACTCGTGCAGGCACAGCCCAACGCTTGCCTGCAAATTCACGTTTCACAACATAATCAAGATAGACAGAATAGCCAACAGTCACTAAGCACAATAGAAGCCCAGTCTTTATCAACCATCGCCGCAACCAGAAACCTCTTTTTTTATTATGCCGCTTCGTTTTTTTATGTTTTTTACTATTGGTGCGTCGTGTCATTGAGTAGATCCAAAATCCACTTTAAGCACCTGAGCATAAAACAAGAATTAAAAAGCATGGAAGGGAAACAATCATGAATAATATTTGATCTACAAAGATATCTATTAAGCCACTAGTGCATTTGCCATTATAAAGTGGCGAACATCTGATCAAAAAGGGGGATTACAACAGATGATCTGACGGCAGAGATAAACCTCTGCCGTAATTATCATTAATACAGAAAGAAGTTATTGTTGTACTGCAACTTTTTTCTTAGCTTTACGACGAGGTTTCTTTGGCGCTAAAGAAATTGCATATTTTGCAGCTGCCTCTTTAACTCTGGATGTAAGAAACCTGTTAACATCCGCCTGTGAAGACTCTAGCAGCTTCAAAAGCGCCGCAACCTTGCGCTCACCTGCTTTAACTGATTTATTCAGCTCACGAGCTTCATCTTTAGCTGCTTTTAACTGTTCACGAAGTGAAGCGACAATATTAGTCCCCTTACTTGCAACGACCTTTTTCTTTGCCACTTTTTTCTTTGATGCTCTTTTCTTAATTGCCATTCGATATACCTCATTGTGGTTACAAATAAATCATTAATGATTTTGCATTAGATATTTTAAAGATAAAACCTTTAGATTCTTGCCCCTTGCTACATCCTTATAGCAATGACAGATGCTTGTACCAATGTCACTAAAACTTAATAAAGTAATCATTAGCTTTATATCCTTTTCAAAATTCTAGAACAACTTTGAAATATGTAAACATAAGAAACCAATAAAAGGGCTATTTATTTGCCATTATCAACATAGAAGAGATGATTTACAACCATATGAGCCTTTTTTATAACTTACTTACCAATATCTTTATTCACTTATCCTAAAGTTTAATTTAATTAAAAAACAACCAACAAGCCAACAGCAAAAACCAGAGTTAGCATAAAAAAACAAAAATGCTAAACTGATATTAACCCAATGAACACAATCATCATTATGAATGAACAACAAATAACACATAAAAACCCAATCAGCTCATCAGACGAAAATAACTCATCTGCTACAGCTGATGTTATATATCTAGATGCTGCTGCACGTACTCGTATAGACCTGCGGGTTCTTGATGCAGTAAATAAAAGCTATCTTAAGCATTACAGCGACCCCCAAAATAAACAACATATCCTCGGCCAGCAAGCTGCTGAAGCCATATTAGATGCACAATTAAAAATTGGCGAAAGCATTGGTGGAAACCCACAAGCCATTGTCTTCGCTGGTGGTGCGGCAGAAGCAAACAATCTGGCTATTTTTGGTGCAGCAAGAGCTGCTCCTGAAAAGCGTCACATTATTACTTTCGAAACAGAACCCCCTTCTGTATTCGCCCCTTGTAAATTATTAGAATCTGAGTTTGGATACACATTATCCGTATTAAGCGTTGACTCATCAGGTCAAGTTGATAATGCTGAAGTTATGCGTTGCATTACTGATGACACTCTTTTTGTATCGCTCTCTTATATCAATAAAGAAATTGGCACTATTCAGGACATCGCAGCTATAAGTAGCATGACACAAATTCACGGTGCTTTATTACATTCAGATTGTTCATTAGCACTCGGGCGAACACCCATTGATGTAAAACATCAACTTATTGATTTACTCACAATATCAGGGCATAAAATACATGGCCCCTATGGTGCGGGCTTTGTATGGGCAAGACCAGACATTGCCTTTATAGCCGCATCAGGCGGAAGAAAGACAGCGCATGGAACACAGTCATACAATCTTGATGTACCCAATATTGTTGGTCTTGGATTAGCCACCGAGCTGGCTTGCTCTGAAGTAAAAACAACAGCTTCCAAACTACATGAGTTAACCATCCATTTAAAAAATAAATTACATCAGGCAATCAGCAACCTACATATCGTGACACCAGAGGACAATGCTGTTCCAGGTATTTTATATTTATCTATTGAAGGCATTGAGAGCAATGATTTAATTGCAGCCGTTGATGGCGTTGCATTTTCAGCTGGGCTTGCATCCAGCATAGGTAAAACAAAACCAGATAGATTAAATCGCGCGCTAAGCCTTCCTCCAGAAGCGGCGCATAATTATATTCGCCTGAGTCCAGATAAAAACTTAACACTGGAATTAATCAATACGGCAGTTGCCCGTTTAGCAGATGGCGTCAAAACATTACGTTTAAAGCGATAATCTCTTCAGAGATTAACTATGCGTCCACTTCTAGCGGGATTTATTTGCCTGTTTTCTTTGCGACTCTGCAATATATTTTTGGAGTACAGCTTGTTCTGCTTCAGATAACTTACAAAAATGCCCACCAAAATTCATACCCCCACCACTGGCATTATCACGTACAGCATCTACTTGTAGTGTGAATTGTATATCACCCCTCTTTGGCAATGTAACAATACAAACCTCTAAAGTATCTCCACGGGACAGTGATACTTTATGATCCAATATCACGCCAACTCCCCCTGCAGAGAGATCCAGCAGATACCCACGTACCGAAGGAATCAAACCGCTACCAGGCGAGAAAAAGGGGATGCTCGCACCTTTTAATGAAACGCGATATGACTGACGTTGTTGACAAAAATACATAACTGTCGGCATTGCGACTTTATAAAAGGAAACATCCGATTTTGACCCTACTCCTACAAGACGGGTTTTAAATCGCAGTTCAACACCATTAACACGCCCTGTCACCTTTGCTTCTTTCTGCTGTAGAAATCGTTTATGCCCTACAGAAGGAGAGAATTCATCCAATACGACTAGATCATGATCAGGGTAAATACCTAAAAGTGCAGTGGTATAAGACTCATCCTGATCAGGTATTTGCACTGTAAGGAATGCTTTTTTCTTATGCGCCTGCTTAAGTAATGCAATAATTTCTTTCTTTTTTGTAACCAGAAATTTGGGCGTTTTTTTAGAATCACCCAAGGTTTCAGCTATTATTTGCTTCAATGCTTTAAACATTTATGAGATTCACCCATACAAGCAGCCACCCAATGCGGCGATACTCTAACTAAAATAGATAAGAATTAAATAAAATTCAATGGAATAGCTTTACATAACAGAAAATTACAACCCAATAGGCTTATATTTTCTCTGCTACAAGCATGGCAAGATTGCGCCACCCCTGCTTAACATCCCCTAGCATACCCTCTTCTCGATAGACACATATACGCAGAGGCTTAAACAACTCAAACAGCTCATTATCCTCTAAACGCATTTCAGGGTTTGAAGGCCCTTCATGGCTGACTGCTGTTTGAGTAAATGTCTGATAGAACAATACTCCTCCTAAACATAACGCATCCATCAAAGCAGGCACCAAACTTCTATCCAAAAAATGAGTTACAACAATAACATCAAAACTATTCGGTTTAGGCGGCTGGCATGACACATCTTTAACCTGAGCATTAATAGCTAGGCCTCTCACCTTGGCTTCAGATCGTATTTTATCTATTGCAACATCTGAGATATCCCAAGCGTTTACAGACAATTTGGTTTTCTCAGCCAAACAAAAGGCATTGCCCCCTCGCCCACACGCAAGATCAAGTGCATTACCAACCAATGGTAATAAATGCAGATTCTCTGTTAATACTCTGGCGGGCTTAATAACAGTGTCAGCCTGAGCATGTCGACAATTCCATTTCTCCCGTGCTTTGTTATTCAGCGTATCTTTTTGCATATATACCAGGCCATCCATAAAGAGATTAAGCCCCCCCCTTACTCCATAAATACACAGCTATAGCAAAGCCAAGCCATGTGCTAAATCAGCTTTGATATCCTCGATATTTTCCAACCCTACAGCAACTCTTACCAACCCACCACTAATACCCGCCTGCTGTTGTTGCTCTGGAGATAGTCTGCCATGCGTTGTTGTTGCAGGGTGTGTAATGGTCGTTTTTGTATCGCCAAGATTTGCAGTAATAGAGAGCATTTTTACACTGTCCATCACTTTCCAGGCTGCTTCCTGCCCATCTTTAAGCGTGAATGAAACAATCCCACCTGGACCACTTTGTTGCTTAATGGCTAATCCATATTGAGGATGTGACTCCAAGCCAGGAAAATAGACCCGCTCTATCGCCTGTTGATCCTCCAACCACTTTGCTAATAATGTTGCATTACGAGAGTGTGCCTGCATACGCAAATCAAGTGTTTCCAGTCCTTTTAAAAAGACCCATGCATTGAATGGACTCAAACTTGGCCCTGCTGTTCGAAGCACGCCATACACCTCTTCACCAACAAGTTTGGCATCACCCACAACAGCACCACCGACACAACGACCTTGTCCATCAAGATATTTTGTTGCAGAGTGAATCACGATATCTGCACCTAAAGCCAGGGGCTGTTGCAATACAGGTGTACAGAAACAGTTATCAACAACCAGCAAACAATCATATGCCTTAGCAAGATTTGACAGTACTTCAATATCAGCCAATTCAGTCAATGGATTTGAAGGTGTTTCAACAAACAGCATACGCGTATTAGGGCGAATACCTTTTTCCCAACCATCGATATCTGCCTGAGATACAAAGGTTGTAGTAATACCAAAACGACTTAGATACTTTTCAAACAGCACTGTTGTTGTACCAAATATGCTGCGAGATGAGACAATATGATCACCAGACTTCAATAGCCCAATGCAGACCGCAAGAATAGCGGCCATACCCGATGCTGTTGCCACACAAGAGTCACCACCCTCCATTGCTGCCAAACGCTGCTCAAAGGTGCGCACTGTGGGATTGGTAAATCTGGAATAGATATTACCCGGCGTATCACCTGCAAAACATGCAGCCGCCTCTGCCGCACTATTAAAAATAAAACTCGAGGTCGGGAATATAGGTTCGCTATGTTCTCTTTCATGGGTGCGATCATGTCCCACCCTTATCGCACGGGTCGCGAGACCCCAATCATCATAGTCTTGGCTCATGCCTTAACTCCAAAATAGCTTAAAAATATGTGGTCAATATTTTATCAGGCATAAAAAAACCCGCTTGGCTGTGCAGCCAAAGCAGGTAGTTCACTACTCGCTTTAGCTGCATTTTTATAGCGCCCGCAATCTGAGACAAATCAGCGCTGTTAATAGAGATTAGAACCAGCGGAAATCCTTGTCAAGGTTAAGCTTTCTCATATGCCGATTCTATTGTATTTTAGGCATCACAATCATTATGCAAATCCATGCCTGAATCAGCATCACTGCTACCACTCTTAGCGTCATCACTTCGTAGAAGCTCCAACTGATCAAGATATTGAGAGTCAATATCGCCCGTCACATAGTTACAATCAAAACAGGAGGTATCAAACCGATCAATCTTTGGATTACCTTCTAACACAGCTTCAACTAAGTCATCCAGATCTTGATATACCAGTTTGTCACAGCCTATAACCTTCTGCACTTCTTCCTCAGAGCGCTCGTGCGCTACAAGCTCACAGGCAGAAGGCATATCAATGCCGTATACATTAGGAAATTTTACAGGTGGTGCAGCAGAAGCAAAATAGACATTCTTTGCACCCGCATCTCTTGCCATCTGCACAATCTGTTGTGATGTAGTACCTCGAACAATGGAATCATCCACCAGTAAAACATTTTTATCTTTAAACTCAGAATCAATAGCATTCAATTTTTGGCGTACTGACTTCTTACGCACCTGTTGACCAGGCATAATGAATGTACGCCCAATATAACGGTTTTTAATAAAGCCTTCGTTGTACTTAACACCCAGGCTAAATGCCAACTGCAATGCCGCAGTACGGCTAGTATCAGGAATAGGTATAACAACATCTATATCATTATCTGGCCAAACACGTTTAATCTTATTAGCCAGTTTTTTCCCCATACGAGAACGGGCCTTATGTACAAAAACATCATCAATTATTGAATCAGGTCTCGCAAAATAGACGAACTCAAAAATACAAGGGGATAAGGTTGTATTGGCCGCACACTGGTAGGTATACAGGTTACCCAGCATATCAATGAATACGGCTTCACCTGGTGCAAGATCGCGTACCAACTCAAATCCCAGGTTATCGAGCGCCACACTCTCAGAAGCGATCATGTATTCAACACCCGCTTCTGTTTCACGCTTACCATAAACAATAGGACGAATACCAAAGGGATCACGAAAGCCTAGAATGCCATAGCCGGCAATCATGGCTACCGCAGCATAAGCACCTCGACAACGGCGATGTACACTGGCTACTGCCTGAAAAACATCCTGCTCATTGATTCGCAACTTACCCAATACCTGCAACTCATGTGCGAGGACATTCAGTAGAATTTCAGAATCTGATTCTGTATTGATATGACGCAGGTCATCCTGATAAAGATCACGTTTCAGCTCATCTGAATTGGTAAGATTGCCGTTATGAGCCAGCGCAATGCCATAGGGTGAATTGACATAAAAGGGTTGAGCCTCAGCTGAAGAGGCACTCCCAGCAGTTGGATAACGCACATGCCCAATACCCATTCTGCCCTTTAAATTGACCATGTGCCGAGTGTGAAAAACATCCCGAGACAGGCCATTGTTTTTCCTCAAATGCAACTTACCATTGTGGTAGGTAACAATACCCGCTGCATCCTGTCCTCGATGCTGGAGCACCAACAATGCATCATACAAAGATTGATTAGCAGGCTGTTGTCCTACAATTCCAACAATACCGCACATAAATAATTACCAGAGGAATAAAGTTAGACTAAATAAATAGCGGACACACTCAAGCATACTTGAATTTGCTTGCAATATCTGACGGCAAAAAGTCACGCAAAAACATTGCTAAATCTTGAAAATAACCTATCAATACCGATTCATGCCACCAAGGGTCGGATGGGATTGCGGTTAGCCCAGCCAATAACACCACAATGGCTACCAGCAACACTCCACGCGCAATGCCAAAAAAAATACCAATCATTCGATCTGTGCCTGTAAGCCCAGTTTTTTCAACCAACTGACCGACCAGATAGTTCACTAATCCACCAAGGATAAGCGTCACAATCAAGAGCAGTAAAAATGCCACACCAAGCCGCATTGATGGAACGCTGATCCACTGTTCAAAATAGGCGGCCAGTTCACGGAAAAAAGTCCAGCTTACCCAAAAAGCAATGATCCAGGCTGCAAGCGACAGCGCCTCTCGCATAAACCCTCGCGCCAAGCTAATGAGTGAGGATAAAACGATAATGCCGATAATGACGTAATCGACCCAAATCAGTGTTTCAAGCGAGGACATAATCTGAATAATGATGGCTGCTGGGCATATATGAAGACGGGGATTTTAACAGAGCACAGATATCAAGGGTATCGCTCTATCTTACCTTTGAGTTTTAATTCTCGTTCAATTTGAGATCGAATAACTTCCGCTTTTTTATGATCGACCTCTGGCCCTACACGCACCCGAAATACTATTTTTCTATTAACTGATGCCTGCTCAACAAAAGCAGGCAGCTTTTTTGCCTGGAGCTTTTTCATCAGTTTATTCGCATTGGTTCGTTTTTCAAAACTAGCTACCTGTACAACCCATGCAGATAGTGCAGCTCTTGCTGTTGGTGTGATTTTTGGTGGTGCTGTAACTCGCTTTGCTTTTGGCTTTGGCTCAACAATCTTGGTTGGTTCAACCTTAGATACAGCAGGCACCAGCGGTTTTACTTCTTCTTTCGAAACAACACTGGTTGGATAATTATGCTTTGGTTGGGGTGGAATATTGCTTTTGGTGATATTAGAAATAACCATCGGCTCATCATCAAGCAGCATAGGTACAAAAATCACAACCAGCGCAACTAAGACTACTGCACCCACTAACCGTTGTTTCATTTTTTCATCCACAAGCGATCCTATTTAGGTCGTTTTGATAAACACGGCAAGTATATACCTTTTTTACTAAAAACCCGACAGCAGCCAAGATTTTCACTATCTAACCGTTGTTTCCCCTAACTTGCAAATCACTCCATTGCAATGCTTTAGAAACAGTAAAAAAAGAGCCAAAAACCAAAATCCTATCACCTATCGAAGCATGGTCAACTGCCATCCTGCAGGCCCTCTCTACACTGGATGCAATACGGCTTTGAATGCAGCTATCTAAGGTATCAATCTGTAGTTTAAGATCGGGAGCAGACAACCCCCGCTCTTCTTCCAATGTTGCTAAAAACCATTCATCAACATGGGGAGCCAAGTTTTTTACAACGGCAGCCACATCTTTATCTGCAAGCATTGCAAAGACAGCCAAGGTGCGTCCCTGGCATGCCCTCTGCTGTAGTGAATCTGCCAACACCTGTGCTGCCGCTGGGTTATGTGCCACATCCAATATCAGTTCTACTGAACCAGGAATCACCTGAAAACGCCCAGCTAGATCTATATCCTGCAATCCTTGGGCAATAGCCTCATGATTAACATTAATCTGATCTGATAGCAGGCTAATTACCTGTAGTACGGCGGCTGCATTCTGTAATTGACAAGAACCTGTCAAGGCGGGGAATGGCAGGTTCTCGATATCCTGCTTACCACTGTGCCAAGACCACTTATTGGGCCCACTCATTTCAAAGCTAAAATCTTCACCAGCTAGTGCCAACTGACTGTTTAAGTGGGCTGCATGCTGGATCAAAGAGGAAGGTGGCTTTGCCCCCCCAAATACCGCCGCTCCATTGGCCCGTAAAATGCCGGCCTTCTCCAAGGCTATCTGCTCCAGGTTGTCCCCCAGCCAATCGGTATGATCAATATCCACACTGGTAATTAAAGCGATATCTGGATCAATAATATTTACCGCATCCAATCGCCCGCCCAGCCCTACTTCAAGAATTACAACATCCAGTGTATTAGCCGCAAAAATATCCAGTGCGGCTAAGGTGCCAAATTCAAAGTAGGTAAGTGATCTCTCTCCACGCGCCTGATCAATCCGCTCAAAAGCCTGGCAGATTCCATCATCACTCACCTCTTCTCCATTAATACGAATACGCTCGTTATAACGCAGTAAGTGTGGGGAGGTATAACAGCCAACACGATAGCCTGCTGCACAAAAAATGGCATTTAGCATGGCCACGCTGGAGCCTTTGCCATTTGTACCTGCAACAGTGATTACAGTAGTAGGAAACGGATGGGGGTATAGCTGCTGCCATACAGCAGCAACACGCTCCAACCCCAGCTCAATGGAGGAAGGATGGAGTAGAGTTTGCCAATTCAACCAATCATTCAGATTTTGGAATCGCATGGGGTAGAAGGTTTAGCTTAAGCCGATCCTTAAGAGGAGATAGTATAGAGTGCCTTCATTACGCCTCTTCACTCTCCTCTGGAGCAGGCGGCTGTTGATCTTCACCTATTGAAGGTGTTGAAGGTGCAGCATCTTCCTTCTCTAGCACAGCCTGATTGCTCAGCATGGCCAATAGGTTTGCTATACGATCACGCATCTCTCGTCGATCAACAATCATATCGATAGCCCCTTTATCCAGCAGAAACTCACTGCGCTGGAAACCTTCGGGCAGGGTTTCACGCACCGTTTGTTCAATAACGCGCGGTCCAGCAAAACCAATAAGTGCATTAGGCTCTGCCACATTTATATCACCCAGCATAGCCAAACTGGCAGAAACGCCGCCCATAGTGGGGTCAGTCATTACAGAGATAAAAGGAACGCCTTGATCTGCCATTCGCCCTAATACAGCACTGGTTTTAGCCATCTGCATCAATGAAAACAGCGACTCTTGCATTCGTGCACCACCACTGGCGGAAAAACAGACCAATGGTATGCCATGATCAAGGGCAACATTGGCGGCTCTAACAAAACGTTCACCCACTACAGATGCCATGGAGCCACCCATAAACTTAAATTCAAAGGCAGCAACCACCAAATGCACACCCTTTACTTGTCCGCGCATGCAGACCATAGCATCGGTCTCATCCGTGATTTTTTGAGCCTGAGTCAGACGATCACGATACTTTTTAGTGTCTTTAAATTTTAGTGGGTCAGTTGGCATCAGCTCAGCGCCAATTTCCTCACGGTCTTCAGGATCTAAAAAAACATCCAGCCGCTTCCGGGCGCCAATGCGAAAATGATGCGCACATTTAGGGCAAACATCTAAACTGCGCTCCAACTCTGCCCTGTATAAAACAGCAGAACAACCGGGGCATTTTGCCCAAAGACCTTCAGGTACTGCCCCCTTTGTGCCGCCTTCTGTACGAATGCGGCTGGGCATTAATTTTTCAAACCAGCTCATGGGCTAAACCGTATCACGTTAAATGTAAAATTAATTAATGGCATCCATCGCCTGGCGCATTTCTACAAGCGATGCTGCCAAGGCAGGTGCAATTGCATCTGGCGTATCAGCCAGTGCTTCAACTTGATTGACCAGTGCGCTGCCAACAACCACGGCATCTGCTACTTGTGAAACTGCGGCTGCTGTAGCCGCATCTTTTATTCCAAAGCCGACACCAATGGGTAGGTCTGTTGCTTTACGAATCTCATCCAGCTTCTGTTTAACTGCATCCAGGTCTAAATTGCTTGCTCCTGTTACACCTTTTAGAGAGACGTAATAGACGAATCCACTGGCAACTTTGCAGATTGTTTCAATACGTGATTCTATGCTGGTAGGTGCAACCAGGAAGATAGCATTCAAGCCATGCTTCTCTAAAGCAGATAACAGCTCACCCGCCTCTTCAGGAGGAATATCAACCGTAAGTGCCGCATCTACACCGGCCTCTTCTGCAGCTGCTGCAAATATCTCATAACCCATGACTTCGATTGGGTTTAAATACCCCATGAGTACTACAGGTGTACCCTGATTGTCTGTTCGAAATTCTCGTACCATTGCCATCACATCTCGCAGACTGGTGTGATGCACCAAAGCACGTTCACTGGCACGTTGAATAACGGGGCCATCTGCCATCGGATCAGAAAAAGGGACACCTAATTCAATAATATCAGCTCCAGCCTCAACCATGGCATGCATGATGGAAACAGTAATACCTGGTTTTGGATCACCAGCCGTCACATAAGGAATGAGTGCTTTACGACCTTGGGCGCGCAGAGATTCAAATTTGGCAGCAATACGACTCATATCTCAATCCCCTCCAAGGCAGCCACAGTGTGTATATCTTTATCACCACGACCTGAGAGATTAACTAGAATGATCTGATCTTTATTCATGGTTGGTGCTAACTTTGCGGCATAGGCCAGCGCATGGCTGGATTCCAAAGCGGGGATAATACCTTCGATACGGGTCAACGCATGGAAGGCAGCCAGCGCCTCATTATCTGTTACCGCAACATATTGGGCACGTCCACAATCCTTAAGCCAGGCATGTTCAGGGCCAACACCCGGATAATCCAGCCCGGCAGAGATGGAGTGAGTCTCAATAATTTGGCCATCATCATCTTCCATTAGATAAGTGCGATTGCCATGTAGTACACCGGGTCGGCCTGCACAGAGTGGAGCCGCATGATTGCCTGTCTCCAGGCCATCACCCGCTGCTTCGACACCGTAGATTGCTACCTCTTTGTCATCTAAAAAGGGATAAAAGAGACCAATGGCATTGGAGCCACCCCCCACACAAGCCACCAGAGCATCTGGTAATCGCCCAGCCTGCTGTGGCATCTGTTGCCGCGCCTCTCGGCCAATAATGGCCTGGAAATCACGTACCATAGCAGGGTACGGGTGGGGGCCAGCTACTGTGCCAATTATATAGAAGGTATCATCGATATTAGTCACCCAATCACGCATTGCTTCATTGAGGGCATCTTTCAGCGTTTTTGAACCTGACTCCACTGCTCGTACTTCTGCTCCCAGTAGGCGCATACGGTAGACATTAGCCTCTTGCCGCACGATATCCACTGCACCCATGTAGACCACACACTCAAGTCCGAGCCGAGCGGCTACAGTGGCTGTAGCAACACCATGCTGACCAGCGCCTGTCTCGGCAATGATGCGAGTTTTGCCCATCCGCTTAGCCAACAAGGCCTGGCCAATGGTGTTATTTACCTTATGTGCACCGGTATGATTTAAATCTTCTCGTTTAAGATAGATCTGCGCTCCACCCAGTTCTCGGCTCCAGCGCGCTGCATGGTAAACCGGTGATGGGCGACCTACATAGTGAGTCAGATCTGCATCCAGCTCAGCTAAAAAGGTCTCATCCTGGAGGTATTTCTCATAATTCAGCCGCAGCTCTTGCAGAGCCTCCATTAAAGTCTCAGCGACAAATATCCCACCATAAGGGCCGAAGTGACCATGCTCATCAGGCTGATCAAAATAGGTTTCTCTATTACTGGTTGGCACTTTTTACTCCACACATAAAGGCCGCAATCTTATTGGGATCTTTGATACCCTTTGACTGCTCTACTCCACCACTAACATCTACAGCATAAGGTTTTACCTGCTGAATGGCAGATTCTATATTTTCTGCTGACAAACCGCCCGCCAATATAATTGAGGGTGCTATGTCAATTGGTATTCTACTCCAGTCAAAAATAGCGCCTGTGCCACCTGGTTTGCCTGCTTGATAGGCATCCAGCAACAGAGCTGAAGCACTGGGATAACGCTTTTTGATGGCATACAGATCCGTGTTTTCTCTCATACGTACTGCTTTAATCCATGGGCGATTATATCCACGGCAATCTGCCAAGGTTTCATTACCATGAAACTGGATGAGGTCGATGCGCACCTGATCCAAGGTTGCAGTAATATCCTCTCTTGATGCATCAACAAACAGCGCGACTACTGTAACAAAAGGTGGCAATCGGCGCACAATCTCAGCGGCTTGCTCTATCGTTACAGCCCGAGGACTAGGGGGATAAAAGACAAGCCCAACAGCATCGGCTCCTAACTGTATAGCATCCAAGGCATCCTGTTCGCGGGTAATACCGCAGATTTTAACCCGAGTTCTCATAAGGCGATAGAAGATACAGGATACTGAGCAACAGCAAAAGCCGTTTGATAGAATTAAAGTACAGGTGGCTCAGGGATTTCATACTCAGAGGGATAGCCAACATGCATTAAATAGAGTCCTTCTGGAGGAGCTGTAACTCCCCCTCTTGTTCTATCACACCGCTCCAATACGTCTTGTGCCCAGCCCACTGCTTCATCACCACGCCCAATAGCCATCAGCACACCCGCTAGATTACGTACCATATGATGTAAAAAAGCATTAGCTCCAACATCAATAGTAATCCGATCACCTTGGCGACTTACATTAAGATAAGAAAGAGTACGCATAGGGCTTTTGGCCTGGCAGCCCTGCGCTCTAAATGAAGAAAAATCATGGGTACCAATCAGTAACTGCGCGGCCTCATGCATACGACCTGCATCCAAAGGACGATGTGTCCAAACAGCGCGATTACGATGGAGACATGAACGGGTCATACGATTAAGAATGACATAACGATAAGCTCGGTTGACCGCAGAAAAGCGTGCATGAAATGATTCATCAACTGGCTTAGCCCAAGTCACATTGATATCAAATGGGAGATTAGCATTGGCACCTAAAATCCAAGAGCGCGGGCTGCGTTGCGCATTTGTCTCAATATGTACAACCTGCCCTACACCATGAACGCCAGTATCAGTACGCCCAGCACAATATACTCTGACAAACTCATTTGCCACAGATGCCAGTGCTTTTTCCAGCTCTTCCTGTACTGTACGCACACCTGTCTTTTGCATCTGCCAACCACAAAAATCTGTGCCATCATACTCAACACCTAATGCAACTCGTGACATCACTACACTCACACATACAGAAAAAGGCGCACATTGTGCGCCTTTTAAATTCTACTAAAATTGAAATTTATGAGAGGCGACCTAACAACTCCTGAGCATCCTCTTTCTGTGCATCATCACCCTCATTTAATACCTCGTCTAAAATGTTACGAGCACCTTCTTCATCACCCATTTCAACATAAGCACGTGCTAAATCAAGCTTGGTATTAATTTCATCTATTTTATCAGGCTCTTCTAACAATTCAGACAGTGGTTCACCTATAAATGAGTTTTCACTCAGATCATCACCCATCATTAAACCTTCATCTGACAGATCAGGCAAATCATCATCACCGCCTAATAACTCAACACCATCACTCTCTGGTGAGCTTAATTCACCTAACTCAAGGTCATCAAGTGACACATCAGCAAGCAGATCCTCCTGATCTAAATCACCCAACACGAATTCATCTGACTTAAGGGTTTCATCAGGTAAGTCTGCGTTCTCTTCCATTAAATCATCAAGAGAGAATGACCCATCTAGCCCAGTTAACTCATCCAAACTCTCTTCCAGAGTGACATTGTCACCTTCTTCAATAGGCAAATCAGCTGTTAGGCCTTCAAGCTCCTCACCTAAATTACTTAGATCATTTAATGAGAGATCATCGCTCTCAGATGTTGCCTCAGGCAGATCTTCATGTGCCAGCTCATCAGTAAAATCAGAAAGCGCCGCTGCCAGATCTTCGGATCCACCCAACAGTTCGTCTTGATGATCAGGTAGCACACTTTCTTCTTTATCTTCCTCTTCAAGCGCATCAGCTTCAAAAGGGCTGCCCAAATCCAATCCATCCAGGCTCAAAGATTCTTCTAGTTCACTCAATTCACTTGACTCTGACTCCATGTCAAATTCAGGAATAGATGAATCAGATAACTCACTGGATAGATTCATCAAAGCATCATCCAGCCCCGAGTCAGCTGAAATTTCGCCAGCATCCGCACTTAATAATGCATCATCAGCCTCTTCACTAGAGACAGATTTATCCTCTATAACATCCAGCCCTAGATCCAAATCAAAGTCCAAACCATCATCTTCCAACAGCGCTGATATTGCCCCACCTTGGTCGTTTAAATCATCGCCCGAATCAAAATCAGCGGTTAGATCACTCAACCCCATCAAATCTAGATCTTCATCCTGTTCATCAGCTTCTGTTTGTGGTTCCGCAGCTGCAAGCTGTTCATGATCTATTGCAATAACATCACTCTCGGCATTTAGAAACAGCTCATGCTCTGGGTTTAATTGATGCCCCATAGCCAGCGCCTGTTGCCAGCCATCAGCATCTACCTGTTCTGGATTTTTTGTGGCTAATGTCTCAGCAATTTCGGTAAAGGCTTGTGCGTCTTTGGTAACAAAAAGAATTTCAAGTAACTTAAAGTAGCTTTGCGTGTGGTTAGGATCACGAGCAATAGCCTGCTGCAATAACTCTTCAGCTTGCTGATAACGCCCATAAGCGATGTAAACATCTGCCTCCGCAATGGGATCAACTTCACCTGTATCATCTTGCAGAACATCCATATCACTGTGAGAAAACTCACTTAGGAACGACGTTTCTGCTGCCTCAGATATAACGCCTTCTGTGTCACTACCTGCGCTACCTAAAGACTCGGTATCGTCTCCCTGTGTGCCGACGAGAATACTCTCTTCAAATTCTGCACTTTCAGCCTTATTGCGTCGGGCAAGCACCAAAAGCAACAATAAAACAACAAGGCCACCACCTGCTACGGCAATCATATTGCTTTTTACGAAATCAAGAATAAATCCAACAGGGCTTGCCTCTGGAGCCACTGTAGGCGGAGCAGCTGGTGCTTGTGCAGTATCTTCCGACACCTCTTCAACATCCACTGTAAGTTCAGCAGTCTTTTCAGCTACATCTGCAATCTCAAGCTCTTCTGCCTCTTCTGCCTCTTCTGACCCGGCATCAGTTACAGCCTCTTCTTTCGGTGCTTCAGCTACTGTTTCTGCAATATCATCTTCAGACTTCTGAAGTTCGCTTTGCAACCTAGCAAGCTGCTCATTTCTTACTACTAACAAATTTTCTAAATCTGCAAGCTGGCTTTCCAGCTGGGATACCTGAGAGTTAAGATCGGTGCGTTCCTGTTTAGCACTTTCAAACTGTTCCCGGACAAGAATAAGTTCATTTTCAAGCTTGGATGTAATCTCTTCCGAGCCATCACCTTCACTAGCACCGCCCTTGCCTTCCCCTTCAGGGCGAACAGAAGCCAGCTTTAATTTACTAACCGGCATCGGTTGCGGCTTACTAACAGCCGCTTCAGGAGGGCTTACTGTTTTATTTGAAGCGGCAATATTTCGATACGCTTTCCATTCTGCATTTTGATTGCTGAACTCAGTTTTCGCTTCACGCACAGAGAGGAGATCAATCTCCTCTTGGGTGGGCATGCGCAAAATAGAGCCGCGTTTTAGATTATTTACGTTTTGTCGAATGAAAGCATGAGGATTTTTACGCTGCAACGCCATCATCATCTGTTCTACAGAAACACCTTGTGGCTTGGTCTTTAAAGCAATAGGCCATAAAGCCTCATTTGCCATAACAGGGCCATACTCGGTGGTGCTTGCTTGCTGTGCAGCTACTGCTACGGCATGTTCAGCGGGAGGCGGTGTCCGTTGAGCTGATGGTACAGGTAAGGATGGCTGCACAGCTTTAGGAGGATAAGGTGCTGTAACAGGAACACTAACAGGCGCAGGTTTACGATCTAATGTAACAGGAGGGTCAAGCAGAACAGTATATTCACGTACTAACCGGCCCTTCGCCCAGTTGACTTCGATAAGGAAATTTAAAAATGGCTCACGGATCGCTTGTCTGCTGGTGACATGAATAACAGCTTGACCATCTTGGTTAAGATCAGCCTCATACCGTAATTTAGTCAAAATAAAGAGTCTATCGACACCCGCACGCTTAAATGCTTCTGGTGATGCCAATGTGACCTTCACACCATCCAATTCATCTGCTTTTACTGAAAGTAGATCAATACGAGCATCGAATGCCTGGTTTAACGCTGATTTCAAGTGAATCTCGCCCAGCCCCAATGCAAAAACACCGCCAGGTATGAGCAACACCGTCAAAATCAACACCAAGGTTAGTCTTCTAACCATCTTTTTTCCTCGTTCACCATTCCCCTTCTATAAGGAGGAATTAGAAGCCTATCACGGCTATAACATCTTTGTTTTCATAACAAAGCATGCTTTAGAATAAACATTCTATTTATTCGCTAACTATAGCTTACAAATAGTCTTTTACCAAAATTTCAGCGATCTGAACACTATTTAAAGCGGCTCCTTTGCGAACGTTGTCAGAGACCACCCACATATCCAAACCACGGGGGTGGGAAATATCTTCCCGAATACGCCCAACAAAGATAGCGTCTTCTCCTACAGAATCTGTAACTGCAGTGGGATAAGCACCATCACAAAGCTCATCAATGACCGTGACCCCAGATGCCTGGCTCAGCAATGACCGAGCCTGCTCTGCTGTAATTTTTTCACGCGTCTCGATATGGAGGGCTTCTGAGTGCCCAAAAAAAACGGGGACACGAACGGCGGTTGGGTTAACTTGAATAGCATCATCCTCCATGATTTTGCGCGTCTCTAGCACCATTTTCATCTCTTCACGGGTGTAGCCATTTTCCTGGAAGGCATCAATCTGTGGTAACACATTAAACGCAATCTGCTTTGGGTAAAGATCAGGAGATACTGATTTCATATTGAGTAGATTAGCCGTCTGCATTGCTAACTCTTCAATCCCTTCTTTGCCACTACCAGAAACCGCCTGGTAGGTGCAGACATTGATGCGAGTAACCCCAACAGCATCATGAATAGGTTTAAGTGCAACCAGCATCTGGATAGTTGAGCAGCTGGGATTAGCAATAATCCCCCGATTTTTGTAATCGGCTATCGCATGCGGATTAACCTCGGGCACAACCAGAGGGACATCCTCCTCGTAACGGAATTGGGAGCTGTTATCAATAACAATACAACCTGCATCTGCCGCCTTAGGTGCAAATATTTCAGAGATGGAACTATCTGCAGAAAAGAGAGCGATTTCAACTTTTCTAAAGTCAAACTCATCAAGCTCCTCAACCTTCAGCCAACGCTTGCCAAACTCAAGCTTCTTTCCAACAGATTGACTGCCGGCTAAAGCGTAGATCTTCTCTACTGGAAATTTGCGCTCAGCAAGGATAGAGAGTATAGCCTCACCCACCGCACCCGTAGCGCCAACAACAGCAACATTAAACTTCTTACTCATCAGTTATTTACACCACTTTATTAAAGTAAACAATTACCGCTCTAGCAGAATGCGTAGCATACGCCGCAACGGTTCTGCGGCTCCCCACAACAACTGATCACCCACTGTAAAAGCAGACAGGTACTCAGGCCCCATATTCATTTTACGCAGGCGGCCAACAGGAACTTCAAGCGTGCCTGTCACCTTGGCTGGCGTTAGTTCCTGAATGGTGGCTTCACGCTCATTAGGAATAACTTTTGCCCACTCATTGGCCCCTCCCAACATAGATTCAATCTCGTCCATAGGCACATCTTTACGCAACTTGATGGTCAATGCCTGACTATGAGAGCGCATCGCACCAATGCGAACACAAAGACCATCTACAACTATTGGATTATCCTCGCGCCCCAGAATTTTGTTGCTCTCTACACCACCTTTCCACTCTTCACGACTCTGGCCATTCTCTAGCTGCGAGTCGATCCAGGGAATCAGGCTTCCAGCCAACGGAACACCAAAATGGTCGGTAGGAAATGCATCACTGCGTAGCGTCTCTGCCACAATCCGATCAATTTCCAGAATAGCTGAAGCTGGATCTTCCAACTGCGGCTTAACGGCCGCTTCAACTGCTCCCATCTGAGCCAGCAATTCACGCATATTCTGTGCACCAGAACCTGATGCAGCCTGGTAGGTCATGGAGGTGACCCACTCCACCAAATCATGCTGAAACAGCCCGCCCAGCCCCATCAACATGAGACTGACAGTACAGTTGCCACCCACATAATTCTTAACGCCCGCAGCCAATCCGTCTGTGATGATGTTCATGTTTACAGGATCAAGAATAAGGATGCTCTCTTTATCCATACGCAGAGTTGAAGCTGCATCAATCCAATAGCCATTCCACCCAGCTGCACGCAGCTTGGGGAAAACCTCACTGGTATAGCTACCACCCTGACAAGTGACAATGGCATCCAGACTCTTTAATGCATTAATGTCCATCGCATCTTTTAATGGTTGAGCGCCCTTACCCATATCCGGTCCATCCTGCCCTACCTGAGAGGTAGTAAAAAAGACGGCATCTTCAATCAGATCAAAATCACTCTCGGTCTGCATGCGCTGCATTAAAACCGAACCAACCATGCCTCTCCAACCAACAAAACCTATACGCTTCATGGTGTTTACCTATCTTTCCAACTATTTACTTTAACTATTAATCAGCTTTTCATTGCAGCAATAACAGCACTACCCATCTCTTCAGTGCCAACCTGTTGCATGCCATCAGACATAATATCTGAGGTGCGCAAACCTTGATCCAGCACTTGCTCAACAGCCTTTTCAATGCGATCAGCCATCGCAGACTCATCCAAGCTATAGCGCAACATCATGGCAACAGAGAGAATAGTGGCCAGAGGGTTTGCTACACCCTGCCCAGCAATATCAGGAGCAGAGCCATGGATTGGCTCATACATACCTTTGCCATTTTCATCCAGTGATGCTGATGGCAGCATACCAATTGAACCGGTCAGCATGGCGGCACAATCTGAGAGGATGTCACCAAACATATTGGTGGTCACCATAACATCAAACTGCTTGGGCGCTTTCACCAATTGCATGGCTGCATTATCAACATACATGTGGCTCAGTTCGATACCTGGGTAATCCTTGCTGGCACGGATAGCCACCTCACGCCACAACTCAGTGCACTCCAGCACATTGGCTTTATCTACAGAGCAGACCCGACTGTCTCGTTTTTGGGCAATATCGAAGGCAACCCGCACAATACGATCAATCTCTGATTCTCTGTAGACCAGGGTGTTATAGCCCTCTTTCTCACCATTTTCCAACTCACGGACACCACGTGGCTGGCCAAAGTAGATCCCGCCTGTCAGTTCACGCACAATCATCAGGTTCAGGCCTGAAACCACTTCTGGCTTCAGGGTTGAAGCATCAGCTAACTGAGGATACAGAATAGCTGGGCGCAGATTAGCAAACAGATTTAACCCTGAGCGCAACCCAAGTAACCCTTTCTCTGGGCGAACAGAGATATCCAATGACTCCCATTTGGTGCCACCCACGGCACCCAATAAAATAGCATCAGCTTCTCTCGCCAATTCAAGTGTCGCCTCTGGTAGTGGATACCCTGCTGCATCATAGGCTGCACCACCCACCAAGGCTTCATCCAGCTCAACATCCAGGCCATGCTCTTCACGCAGGCAGTTAATAACATTAACCGCTTCAGCCACAATCTCAGGGCCAATACCATCACCAGGAAGAATTAGAATTTTTTTGCTCATAATTTTTACCCTCTCCACTGTGGAGATTTCAATCGTTTAAATTTATCTGTTATTGGGTGAACAACCACGGTGCCACCTGTTGCTGCTTGGCCTCATAGGATTTGATCGCATCAACATGCTGAAACGTTAATCCTATATCGTCTAACCCATTCAGCAGGCAGTGTTTGCGAAACTCACCTATGTCAAAACTAATGGTTTCGCCATTGGGCAGGCCGATTGCCTGAGCGTCAAGATCAACCGTTAACTCCAAAGCCTGGGGGGCTGCCACCATTTCAAATAGCCTATCAACTATTTCACTTGATAAAACAATAGGTAACAAGCCATTCTTAAAGCAGTTATTAAAGAATATATCTGCAAAGCTTGGGGCAATAATTACGCGAAAACCATAGTCTTCTAGAGCCCACGGTGCATGCTCACGGGAGGAACCACAACCAAAATTATCGCGAGCCAACAGCACTTTTGCACCTTGGTAGCGTGCATCGTTTAGTACGAAATCATTATTCAATGGACGGTTGGTGCAGTCCACACCTGGTTCACCCCGATCAAGGTAGCGCCACTCATCAAATAGATTTGGGCCAAAGCCCGTGCGTTTAATAGACTTCAGAAACTGCTTGGGGATGATGGCATCGGTATCTACATTTGAGCGATCCAATGGCGCCACAATACCAGTAAATGTTTTAAATGCATCCATTAGAGGCTCCTCACATCAACAAAGTGTCCAGTAACCGCCGCCGCCGCCGCCATCGCAGGCCCGACTAAATGGGTGCGACCCCCTGCCCCCTGTCGACCTTCAAAGTTACGGTTGGAGGTTGAAGCACAACGTTCACCTGGCTCCAAACGATCAGCATTCATCGCCAGGCACATAGA
This sequence comes from Gammaproteobacteria bacterium, assembly GCA_021773975.1. Lineage (GTDB taxonomy): Bacteria > Pseudomonadota > Gammaproteobacteria > Chromatiales > Chromatiaceae > WFXD01. The sequence continues at coordinate 50,472 of JAJFJN010000057.1, forward strand.
GCAGCCAGGATCACGCCACTCAAAACCAGCTTCGATGAAGATCTTATCCAGCCCCTCTTTCTCCGCCTGCTGTTTCACCAAACCAGAGCCTGGTACAACCAGTGCCTGTTTAATGCTATCAGCTACTTTACGACCTTTGGCCACAGCCGCTGCAGCTCGTAAATCTTCAATGCGTGAATTAGTACAGGAGCCAATAAAAACCACATCTGGACGAATCTCGCAACAGGGTGTACCCGCCTTAAGTCCCATATATTCCAATGCTCGGCGCATACCATCAGCTTTCACTGGATCAGATTCTTCTGCTGGATCAGGTACTGCACCTGTCACAGGCACAACCATCTCAGGTGATGTACCCCAAGTCATCTGTGGCTGAATCTGAGTGGCATCGATAGTGACCACACGATCAAAATGAGCGCCCTCATCACTGTGCAGATCTTGCCAGGCTTCAACTGCCTGATCCCATGTGTCACTCTTTGGAGCATAGGGACGACCTTTTACATATTCAGCCGTGGTCTCATCTGCAGCAACCAGTCCCACGCGTGCACCCGCCTCGATAGTCATGTTACAGACCGTCATCCGCCCCTCAATGGAAAGATCACGAATCGCTTCGCCTGCAAACTCAATGGCGTACCCTGTACCACCTGCAGTGCCGATCTCACCAATAATGGCCAACACCAGATCTTTAGCATCCACACCTTGACCCAGTTTGCCTTCCAACTGGATCAACATGTTCTTGGATTTCTTTTGAATCAGGCACTGAGTAGCCAACACATGCTCAACCTCAGAGGTGCCGATACCAAAGGCCAAGGCACCCAAAGCTCCGTGAGTTGCAGTATGTGAATCACCACAAACCAGCGTCATGCCTGGCAGAGTTGCACCCTCTTCTGGGCTGACCACATGCACAATCCCCTGGCGGATGTCATCCATCTCAAACTCAGTAATACCAAACTCCTGGCAGTTCTTATCCAAGGTCTCCACCTGTAGGCGAGCAACTGGGTCAGTGATTCCCTCATGCCGATTTTGAGTCGGCACATTATGATCAGGGGTTGCCAGGTTAGCACCCACACGCCATGGCTTGCGGCCTGCCAACCGCAGCCCCTCAAAGGCCTGCGGTGAAGTCACTTCATGCACCAAGTGGCGATCTATATATAAGAGTGAAGTGCCATCTGCTTCTGAGCGAACTACATGCGCTTCCCAGAGTTTGTCGTAAAGAGTTTTCATATTAAATCCAGTCTTAGTCTATTCAAACTATCGCTAATTACAGGTGAAGCATAGCCCCATCAGAATATAAAATAAATTCATATTTTTCATCCATTCGATTCCTATGGGTTATACTGAAAAGGATGGACATCAATAACCTTCGAGCCTTCACCAAAGTAGCAGAGCATGGTTCCTTCTCTCTGGCTGCCGAGAGCCTGCATCTAACTCAGCCCGCTATTAGCAAACGGGTAGCTGCACTGGAGTCATCACTCAGCATGCGGCTATTTGACCGCATTGGTCATCAAGTAACACTGACAGAAGGCGGGCGGCAACTACTGCCTCAAGCACAAGAGATACTGAATAAAGTAGTTGATATCCGTCGTAGCCTAGCCAACCTAACAGATCAAGTTACTGGCACGCTCAGTATGGGCACTAGCCATCACATTGGGCTACACCGCCTACCCCCTGTGCTGCGAAAATTCAGCCAGAATTACCCTGATGTACAGTTGGATCTTCAGTTCATGGGGTCAGAAAACGCCTGCAATGCAGTAGAACAGGGGCAGTTAGAGCTAGCCATCGCAACCCTACCCACCCACCCTTCGCCGAAGTTAGAATTGACACCTATCTGGGATGACCCTCTCTGCTTTGTAGTAGGCAAAGATCACCCGCTAGCTCACATCAACCAGCTGAATCTGAAAATACTATCTGAACACCAAGCTGTACTGCCAAGCATCGGCACCTACACCCGAGATATTCTTGAACAGGCCGTCACGCCTAAAGGAATCACCATTCAAACAGGTATCTCCACCAACTATTTAGAGACATTAAAGATGCTTGTCTCCATTGGGCTAGGTTGGAGTCTGCTACCTGGCACACTATTAAAAGAGAGTGAATTTAAAATATTACAAATCGAAGATCTACAACTCGCCCGAACACTCGGGGCCATACGCCATCACAAACGCACGCTCTCCAATGCTGCACGCGCTATGCTAGCGGCATGCCAGGCAAGATAAAACAGACAGATCTACACATTGATATGCCACAAAAAAGCCGCTATCTATTGATCTACTTCATTGCACTGATCTCAGCTCCCTCTCTTTCAACTGCGCAAGGAGAACGCATTGATATCGGCCGCTTTAGCCATAGTGACCTTAGTGGCTGGGAAGAGAAATCATTTCTAAATCATAGCCACTACAACCTCATTCAAGCTAACGGTGCAACGGTATTAAAAGCTCAAACCTCTGCGGCAGCCTCAGGTTTATATAGAAAGGTGGAGATTGATCTTAACAAAACCCCCTTCATTAACTGGTCTTGGAAAATCGACAACATCTACCAAGGCAATAATGAGCGTAGTAAAGAGGGTGATGACTACCCTGCTCGCCTCTATGTGGTTATTTCCAGTGGGCTATTTTTCTGGCAGACCAAAAGCATCAATTATGTCTGGTCAAATAATCAAGCAGTAGGCAGCTCATGGGACAACGCCTATACCAACCACGCAAAAATGGTCGCCATACACTCAGGCAGCAAGAAAACCGGTCTCTGGCTGACAGAAAAACGAAATGTTCATAAAGATTTTAAACAGCTGTTTGGTGAAGAGATCAGCAAGGTCCATATTATCGCTATAATGAGTGACAGCGACAACGCCAAGCAAAGTGCAACGGCCTACTATGGTGACATATATTTTTCCGCAGAATAACCGGATAATTGTGACCATCACGCAAGCCTGATACGCTGATAGAGCAACACCAAAAATCATCCATATAAAATATTTTCAACCATGAGCAACAGTAAATAATGAGTACGGAAAAAGCATTGCAAGCACGTAGCGAATCAAAATGTGAATTATGTAGCGCAACAGAAAATCTAAGCGTGTATGAAGTACCACCCACTTCAAATGGCGCTGTAGATGAGTGCATACTTGTTTGCAAAATATGCAAACAACAGATAGAAAATCCCGAAAAAGTTGATACCAACCATTGGCGCTGCCTCAATGACAGCATGTGGAGCCAGGTACCTGCTGTGCAAGTTATGGCATGGCGCATGCTTAATCGGCTCAGCGCTGAAGGCTGGCCACAAGATCTACTTGATATGCTTTATTTGGATGATGAAACCTTAACCTGGGCACGAGCAACAGTCGAAAGAGAAAGCGATGAAACTAGAGCCAAGCATCTCGACAGTAACGGTGCACTGCTCGAAGCTGGCGATACTGTCACACTCACAAAAGATCTCACTGTAAAAGGAGCCAACTTCACCGCCAAACGAGGGACTGCTGTACGTAGCATTTCACTGGTAGCCGATAACCCTGAGCATATTGAAGGCCGTGTAAGTGGCCAGCAGATTGTTATTCTTACGAAGTTTGTTAAGAAATCAAACTAATTAAATTCAAACGAATGCAACTATAACGCAGTTGCATTCGTTATTTACCCCGACTAACTACCAAATAGAGCAAAACTAAAGAGCATTCATCCTCACATTAACAATGTCATCTGCATAAATTGCCATAAAACCTGCCTAATAAAGAACCATCAAAACCACCAAATGCAGGCAATCATTCCCTCTCAATAAATTACAGTTCATGGGTTATAATGCACGGCTTCACAATGTTTTCAGGATGCCTGCTCTCCCCATGAATAAAACCTACGACCCTCATAATCTAGAACAAAAATGGTACGAAACCTGGGAACAGCAGGGTCATTTCGCCCCAAATAAACAGGCTAGTAGTGATAACCCCTACTGCATTATGATCCCTCCACCCAATGTAACGGGTAGTTTACATATGGGGCATGCTTTTCAGGATACGATCATGGATGCACTCATCCGTTATCACCGAATGAAGGGTGAAAAAACACTGTGGCAGGCGGGAACTGATCATGCTGGTATCGCCACTCAAATGGTGGTTGAGCGTTTAATCAACGCCGAAGGCAAAACCCGACATGATTATGGGCGTGAAAAATTTACCGAGAAGGTCTGGGAGTGGAAGGAGCAATCTGGCGGCACTATTACCCAACAGTTACGGCGCATGGGTTCATCTCTCGACTGGGAGCGGGAACGCTTCACCATGGATGATGGGCTTTCAGATGCCGTAAAAGAGGTTTTTGTTCGCCTGTTTGAAGAGGGGCTAATCTACCGTGGTAAACGTCTGGTCAACTGGGATCCTGTACTGCACACCGCAGTCTCCGATTTAGAAGTATTATCTGAAGAGGAAAACGGACACCTCTGGCACATGCGTTACCCACTCACCAATGACCAGGGACATTTAGTGGTTGCTACCACCCGTCCCGAAACCATGCTAGGTGACTGTGCTGTAGCTATCCACCCTGATGATGAGCGTTACAAACATCTGTTGGGTGAATATGTAGAGCTGCCTCTGACGGGCCGCCGCATCCCCATTATTGCAGATGATTATGTCGACCCTGAATTTGGCACCGGCTGTGTCAAGATTACTCCAGCACATGATTTCAACGACTACACTGTCTGGCAAAATCACAAAGATCGCAGTGACATTCAAGCCCTACCCCATGGCGGCCTGATCAATATCTTCACCATTGATGCCGCTATCCGTGAAAATGAAGATGAAGAAGTGGGGCTGATCCCAGCACAATATATCGGCATGGATCGCTATGCTGCTCGCAAACAGATACTCGCTGATTTGGAATCTCAAGGGCTATTGGAGAAGATTGAAGATCACAAATTGATGGTGCCTCGAGGTGACCGCTCCAATTCTGTGATTGAACCTTTTCTTACGGATCAATGGTACGTCAAGGTAGGCCCGTTGGCTGAACCTGCCATCAAGGCAGTAGAAGATGGCGACATCCGATTTGTGCCAGACAACTGGAAGAATACCTACTATGAGTGGATGCGCAATATTGATGATTGGTGCATCTCACGCCAAATTTGGTGGGGACATCGCATTCCGGCTTGGTATGACGAAGAGGGCAATATCTATGTCGCCCGATCAGAAGAGGATGTACGCAAAAAACATAAGCTACCCGATGACTTCAGGCTCAGCCAGGATGAAGATGTGCTCGACACCTGGTTCAGTTCTGCACTCTGGCCATTTTCCACTTTGGGCTGGCCTGAGAAAACACAAGCACTGAAGACCTTCTACCCCACCAGCGTATTGGTCACGGGCTTTGACATCATCTTCTTCTGGGTTGCACGGATGATCATGATGGGACTTAAGTTCATGGGGGATGTGCCATTCAAAGAGATCTACATCCATGGTCTGGTGCGTGACTCTCATGGCGACAAGATGTCTAAATCCAAAGGCAATGTCTTAGACCCTATCGATCTGATTGATGGTATCGAGCTGGAACCTCTGGTAGCAAAACGCGCCAGCGGCATGATGCAGCCCAAAATGGCCAAGAAGATTGAAAAACAGACACGGCAGGATTTTCCCGATGGTATTCCCGCCTTTGGTACCGATGCCCTGCGTTTCACCTTTGCTGCCATGGCCAGCACAGGGCGTGATATTAAATTCGACATGAACCGTATCGAGGGCTACCGCAACTTCTGTAACAAACTGTGGAATGCCGCCCGATATGTACTAATGAATACCGAAGGTGAAGATTGTGGTGAGAGCGGTGGCGCACTGCAGCTTAGTGTCGCTGATCGCTGGATCATCTCTCGCCTGCAAATAACCGAACAAAGCGTCACCGATGCCATCAATAGCTATCGCTTTGATCATGCTGCTCAAACCATTTATGAGTTTACCTGGAATGAATACTGTGACTGGTATCTGGAGCTATCAAAACCTGTCCTTCAAAGTGAAGAAAGTTCTGCCGCAGCCAAACGTGGAGCACGTCATACGCTAGTGACCGTACTAGAGACATTATTACGATTGGCGCATCCCATAATGCCTTTTATCACTGAAGAGATCTGGCAACAGATAGCACCATTGGCTGGTCGTTCCGGCGAAACCATCATGCTCCAACCCTACCCTGTCTGTCGCACCAGTGCTATAGACCAGCAGGCTATAACAGAGATGGAGTGGGTCATGCAGTTCATTATGGGTATTCGACGCATCCGTGGTGAAATGAATATCAAACCCAGTAAGCAGTTGCCTGTTCTTCTACAAAATGGCAGTGAACAGGATGCAACCAACCTTGAAAAAAATCGACACTATCTTGATACGCTAGCACGACTTGAATCCATTACCTGGCTAACAGCAGAGCAGGATGCACCTGAATCCGCCACCGCACTGGTAGGTGAGATGAAGGTTCTCATCCCTATGGCAGGTATAATCGATAAAGAGGCAGAGCTAGCACGCCTAGATAAAGAGCTAACAAAACGACAAAACGATCTAAAACGAATCACAGGCAAACTATCCAATACTGGCTTTGTTGATAAAGCCCCTGCTGCTGTCGTTGAAAAAGAGCAAAAAAAGGCAGATGATCTGACGATTGCTATCACACAACTGCAATCTCAACTTATGAAAATCAAATCCCTCTAACGCCACCCAACCACATTATTAAAACACCTACTATCTGTATTGAAGCAGATAGTAGGCTCATGAATTCCCTTCCTTCAAACACACACTATTTATGTCAATAATAATTCCGGCAAATCAACAATACTTTCATATAATGTATGTGACGATTTAATTTGGCTTTTTGTCTTAAAAGGATTTATACAGTTAAGAGTATACAAACTTAAGAGATGTTCAATGGCAACCATTCTCATTGTAGATGACCAATCCATCAGCAGAATGATACTAGAAGAGCTGATGCACTCGATTGAAAATTAATTCTTTATCGTCATAATCGTTCTCATCGGGTGATTATGAACAATTTGGGCGATTTGAGGCTCATTTCATATTAGAAATACGCCCCAGGTTCAGACTCATTTCATATTGGACAAGGCTACTATTATGCTATTTGCCCGCCATGATATATACTTGTTAATATATACCGTTACATTTGGAGGATATCATGAGCACCCAAATTACCCAAATTGCCAAGATTTTCATGAATGGCCGAAGCCAAGCAGTGCGCTTACCTAAAGAATACCGTTTTGATACTGACGAGGTTTACATTACAAAGCAAGGCTCAAATATTGTTATTTCCGCAAAGAGGCCAACATGGGATGAGTTTTTTGATTCTGAACCAGTTTTTGATAATACATTTTTAGAAGATAGGTTTGATACTCAACCTCAAGAACGAGATTTCGATTAATGTACATGCTTGATACAAACATTTGCATCTATGTTTTAAAAAACCACTCTGATGAGCTACGCCACAAATTTAAAGCTATTAAGAATATTTGCATATCATCAGTAACATATGGCGAATTATGTTTTGGCATTGAAAATGGGGATAGTTCCATGATGCCAACTCGTAAGAAACAACTTGATCTGTTTACCCAAAGATTACTTATTGATCCTTGGGATGAAGATGCAGCGAGGCACTATGGTTTTATTCGAGCATTACTAAAAAAACAAGGCACCTTAATTGGCAATAATGATTTACTAATAGCATCACATGCTCGAAGCATAAATGCTGTTTTAGTTACCAACAACGTTCGGGAATTTAATAGGGTTCCAGATCTTTCAATTGAAAACTGGGTGTCAGACTAAGCCACCGTAAAAATATAACGCCAGCAATAACCGGCATTTTGTAGTGGTGAGAGGCTTGTGCTAGGCTCTTTTAGCACAAACGAACACCGCGGAAAAATGTCCGAGTTAATTGCTTTTGTTAGATTTTTTATTGACATCGGAACTTACTTTTACTTCCTTCAAATGCACATACGTATACTTGTTACCATGATTACTGAGGCAATACATTTTTTGATATATCACGAGTTTCTCCAATTTTCATGACCCATAGTGATTGTTCAGAAAAACCTTTTTTTAGCCCCTCCGTTCTGAACCGTTTTGGCGGTTCAAATGGTGACTCATCTGACAAGCTGCTGACGGTTCCCCAATGAGAAGCAATCAATGTATTTGCATGAATATCACTCCCAATCAGAACCGCTTCTTCTGGAGTGGTATGTGACATCCACATTAACTCCCTTGGCTCATAAGCCCCTATGGGTAAAATAGCATAATCAAACGAACCATATTTATCACCGATATCATTAAAAATCGTTTCTGAGTATCCCGTATCCCCAATAAAAATAATGCGCTTTTGGGAACTCTCAATGATCCAGGAAGCCCATAGAGTTTCATTATGATCAGATGTGCTTCGTGCAGAATCATGAACTAAAGGTTGCGCAGTAAGCTCTACGCCTTCAATAGATACTGACTGCCCCCAATCTAACTCGGTGACCTTGCTATATCCTCGCTCGGTAAAAAAGGACCTAAGTCCTAAAGGTACGACCACATGAATATTATCTTTGTTTTTTAAGTTACTAACAGTTTTATCATCCAAGTGGTCATAATGATTGTGTGAAACAATCACTATATCGATTGAAGGCAATTTATTTATAGGAATGGGCGAATCGACAAACCTTCTTGGGTCCGCCCATGAAACTGGGCTGGCGAATTCAGATAGAAAAGGGTCTGTTAAAATTGTTACATCGGAGGTTTTTAACAGAAAACTAGCATGCCCCAACCAAGTAACACGGTCACTTTCAATTGAATTTAAAAGCTGCATAGATTCCAGCTCAGACAATGCATGTCCATCAGGTGTATCAGGAACAAATACCGATCCCCAGAATCTACGGATATAAAAAAACGCTCCTTTAGGAGCGGCTGTTTCCACAAATGGATGGTTTTGATATCCAGTGGTAGTGTGATGTTTTGGTTTGTTCCCCATTACCGTTTTCTCAGAATATTCAGACGACGTTGAGGTGCACGCAAACAATGTAGCTAACGCTGCAATTATACCAACGACAATTTTTGTGTACCCCATCATCCCTCTCGAAAAATCTAACGCCGCAAATAACTTGACCCTTTTTCGTGTCGAGTAGCCCCAGGGAACCGCAATGGCATTAACTTAAAAATCACCGTCATTCGGTTAAGAAAGAATAAAAAGCCAACTAAAATCCAATGCCATAAAAAATATCTGGATCTTAAGCTTTCGCTTTGCATCCTCGCCATTTGCTTTCCGGTGCCATCGATTT
>JAJFJN010000058.1 GCA_021773975.1 Gammaproteobacteria bacterium
GAGATGGTTATGCCAGGCGACAATGTCAAAATGGTTGTCAAGTTGGGCGCACCCATTGCGATGGAAGACGGCTTGCGCTTTGCTATCCGTGAAGGTGGCCGTACCGTTGGTGCGGGTGTTGTTTCTAAGATTATCGAGTAATCAAAAATGGGCAACCAAAACATTAGAATCCGTCTCAAGGCTTTTGATCATCGACTGATAGATCAATCAGCAAAAGAGATTGTTGAGACAGCAAAACGAACCGGTGCACAAGTGCGTGGCCCGATTCCGCTGCCAACAAAAAAAGAGCGGTTTACCATACTTATCTCTCCGCACGTTAATAAAGATGCGCGTGATCAATATGAGATTCGTACCCACAAGCGATTGATGGACATCGTTGATCCAACTGATAAAACAGTAGATGCGCTGATGAAGCTTGATCTTGCTGCGGGTGTCGACGTTCAGATTAAACTGAACTGAGGATAAAGAATATGACGATCGGAATTGTCGGGCGTAAGGCGGGCATGACTCGGGTGTTTACCGAGGATGGTGCCTCTGTACCCGTAACGGTGATTGAGGCTGACCCGAATCGGGTTACGCAATTGAAAACCCAGGAAACTGATGGGTATCAAGCGGTACAGGTAACCACTGGAACGCGCCGAGTATCGCGTGTTCGTAAACCTGCTGCAGGACACCTTGCTAAGGCAGGTGTTGAGGCAGGGCGTGGTTTATGGGAGTTTCGCCTTACCGATGGTGAGGGTGAAGACTTTGAGGTTGGTGGAGAATTGAAGGTTGATATCTTCGAGGCTGGTCAAAAAGTAGATGTCAGCGGAACAACACATGGTAAAGGTTTTGCGGGTGGCATTAAGCGCCATAACTTTGAAATGCAAGATGCAACGCATGGTAACTCTATCTCGCATCGTTCCAATGGTTCTATAGGAATGTGTCAGACTCCAGGCCGTGTATTTAAGGGCAAAAAGATGTCGGGTCACATGGGTAACGTTAAGCGCACGATCCAAAATCTCGAAATTGTTCGTGTAGACGTTGAGCGTAATCTGCTATTGGTGAAAGGCTCTGTTCCTGGCTCCCGTGGTGGTGATGTGATTATTACGCCCGCTATTAAGCAACAGAATAAGGGGTAAGCAATGGACCTCAATATACAGGCAGGCGACAACAGCGCAACAGAAACAATGCAGGTTTGTGACGGTGTTTTTGCTGCAAAATTTAATGAGTCTCTGGTCCATCAGGTTGTGACTGCCTACATGGCAGGTGCTCGAAGTGGCACTAAGGCACAGAAGACACGTTCAGATGTTCGTGGAGGCGGAGCAAAACCCTTTTCACAGAAAGGCACGGGTAGAGCACGCGCAGGCACGATCAGAAGTCCGATCTGGCGTTCAGGTGGTGTGAATTTTGCGGCACGTCCACGGAACTATTCACAGAAGGTGAATAGAAAAATGTATCGAAGTGCTTTGTGCTCTATTTTATCTGAGCTGATTCGCCAAGATCGTTTGATTGCTGTTGATGACTTTACAGTGACAGCACCTAAGACGAAAGAGTTAGCGGCGAAATTGCAAAATATGCAGTTGACTGAGGCTTTGATTATTGCAGTGAACCCAGATGAAAATCTTTTTCTGGCTTCACGTAACCTGCGCAACATTGATATTCGTGACGTTACTGAGATAGAACCAGTTTCATTGGTTGCATACGATAAAATCGTAATGACCAAATCTGCAATTGAAAAGCTTGGAGAGCGTCTGGCATGAATAAAGATCGATTGATGCAAATCATTGTCAGTCCTGTGATCTCTGAAAAGAGCACTATGGCTGCTGAACAGAATAAACAATTTGTTTTTCGTGTACTAAACAATGCTTCTAAACTAGAGATTTCACATGCTGTAGAGTTGATGTTTAGTGTTGAGGTAGATCAGGTAAGAGTGCTTAACTGTAAAGGCAAAGCAAAGCGCTTTGGCTCGATGATGGGTCGCCGCTCTGACTGGAAAAAAGCTTATATTAAGCTGAAGCCAGGTCATGATATCGACTTTGGCACTGGCGCCTAATTTGGCATATAGATACAACGCGGATGCATTGAAATGGCTATTGTAAAGACAAATCCAACTTCACCAGGACGTCGGTTTGTGGTCAAGGTTGTCACTCCTGATTTACATAAGGGTGCACCTCATGAGCCACTATTGGCGCAAAAGAGCAAAACTGGTGGTCGAAATAACAAAGGGCGCATCACTACGCGTCATCGCGGTGGCGGGCATAAGCAGCGTTATCGCATAATTGATTTCAAGCGTAACAAGGCTGGAATCCCTGCTCTAGTAGAGCAAATTGAGTATGATCCTAATAGATCTGCACATATTGCATTAATCTGCTATGCGGATGGCGAAAGAACGTATATCATTGCGCCCCGCGGTGTTGTGGCTGGAGACAAAATTCAAGCAGGAGAAGATGCTCCCATAAGTATTGGCAATTGCTTGCCATTGCGTAACATGCCATTGGGTAGCACGGTCCACTGCATTGAATTGAAGCCTGGCAAAGGTGCTCAGATTGCTCGTAGTGCTGGCACATCTGCTCAGCTGGTAGCAAGAGAAGGAAAGCATGCCACGCTGCGTTTGCGTTCAGGTGAAATGCGTAAAGTGCCTGTAGAATGCCGCGCAGTAATCGGAGAGGTTAGTAATTCTGAACATAGCTTGCGTTCATTAGGTAAAGCAGGTGCTTCGCGTTGGCGAGGTGTTCGCCCAACCGTAAGAGGTGTTGCCATGAATCCGGTTGATCACCCACATGGTGGTGGTGAAGGTCGGACATCAGGCGGACGTCATCCGGTAAGCCCATGGGGCATGCCGACTAAAGGGTATAAAACCCGAACAAATAAACGTACGGATCGCATGATTGTGCGCCGTCGCAACCGCAAATAAGCAGGTGAGGTAAGTAAGGTGCCACGTTCAATCAGAAAGGGCCCATTTGTAGACCACCACTTGTGGAAAAAGGTCGAAGATGCGGTTGCAAGTAACAATAGGCGTCCGATCAAAACATGGTCACGACGTTCAATGGTTCTGCCAGAAATGGTTGGTTTGACTATTGCGATATATAACGGTCGTCAGCATGTACCGGTGTTGATCAGTGAGAATATGGTTGGCCACAAGCTGGGCGAATTCTCCATGACTCGTACATTCCGTGGTCATGTCGCGGACAAGAAATCGAGATAATTGAGGTTTTAGCCATGCAGGCAGTAGCTAAATTAAATCATGCGCGAATCTCAGCGCAGAAAGGGCGCCTGGTAGCTGACCAGATTCGCGGCCTTCCTGTTGAGAAAGCGCTTAATGTGTTGACCTTTAGTGATAAAAAGGCAGCAGATTTGATTAAAAAAATATTAAATTCTGCGATTGCAAATGCAGAAAATAATGAAGGTGCTGATATTGACGAATTGCGGGTCTCCGCAGTTTGGGTTGATGAAGGGCCTACAATGAAACGAATTCGGGCGCGCGCCAAAGGCCGTGCTGCTCGAATCCTGAAGCGAACCAGTCACATCACTGTGACGGTAGCTGACGAATAAGCGGCAAGAGAGGCCAAAATGGGTCAGAAAGTACATCCAACAGGTATTAGACTAGGTATCGTTAAGGACTGGACGTCTAAGTGGTATGCAAGTTCTAAAGACTATGCTGATATGCTGAATAAGGATCTCGAGGTTAGAGATTACTTAAGGAAGAGGCTTTCCCAAGCTTCTGTTAGCCGCATTCAGATTGATCGTCCGGCAAATAATGCCCACATAACTATTCACACGGCTCGCCCTGGTTTGGTTATTGGTAAGAAAGGCGAAGATATTGATGCATTGCGCATGGAGGTTTCAAAGCGGATGAATGTCCCTGTGCATATAAGCATAGAAGAGATTCGTAAGCCTGAATTGGATGCGCAGTTGGTAGCAGAAGGTATTGCGCAGCAGCTTGAGCGTCGCATAATGTTTAGACGTGCCATGAAGCGCGCTGTTCAAAACAGCATGCGACTTGGTGCAGAAGGCATTCGAGTTAATGTCGGCGGGCGCTTGAATGGCGCTGAGATTGCGCGAAGTGAGTGGTATCGTGAAGGTCGAGTGCCACTGCATACACTACGTGCAGATATTGATTATGGCTTTGCTGAAGCCAATACAACCTATGGCGTACTTGGAGTGAAGGTGTGGATCTTTAAAGGTGAGATTTTTGCAGATGCAAAAAACCAAGATCCAGCTCCTGCAAAGGAGAAGAAGTTAGCATCAAGGGCTAAGCCTTCAGCGAAGAAGAGGGCGTAAGTCATGTTGCAACCAAAACGTACAAAATTTCGTAAACAGCATAAAGGCCGCAATCGAGGTCTGGCTAGTAGAGGCAGTACAGTCAGCTTTGGTGAGTTTGGGTTAAAGGCTACTGCTCGAGGACGTGTTACTGCGCGTCAGATTGAGGCGGCTCGCCGCACAATTTCACGCCACGTAAAGCGTAGCGGTAAGCTTTGGATCCGTGTTTTTCCAGACAAGCCAATCAGTAAAAAGCCATTAGAAGTTAGAATGGGTAAAGGAAAAGGCAACGTGGAGTATTGGGTTGCACAAATCCAGCCTGGCCGTATGTTATATGAACTTGAGGGCATCCCTGAAGATGTGGCTCGTGAAGCGTTTGCACTGGCTGCTGCAAAGTTACCGGTTGGCACAACATTCGCAAAACGGACGGTGATGTAATGAGCGCGACAGAATTACGCGGAAAAACTTCCGCTGAACTTGAAAATACACTGCTAGAGTTACGCAAAGAACAGTTCTCTTTGCGCATGCTTCGAGGTACTGGACAGTTGGCACGCCCATCTGAAATGCGCCGAGTACGCAAAGATATTGCACGGGTTAAAACTGTTATGAGTCAGCAGAAAGCGGGTGATGCATCATGAGTGAGCAACAAGCAACAAACAGGACGCTCACTGGCCGCGTCGTAAGTGATAAAATGGATAAAACCATTACAATACTTATTGAAAGGCAAGTTAAGCATCCGCTCTATGGCAAATTTATCAAGCGCTCGACTAAAGTGCATGCGCATGATGAATCAAATGAATGCAACGCAGGTGACACAGTTACGGTAGAACAGTGTCGACCACTGTCAAAATCCAAGACATGGCGCTTGGTAAAAGTTGTAGAAAAAGCCAGCTAAACAGCTGTCTTTTATTTTAATTAAAGTTCTTAGAACTGTACTTGGGATAAACCAATGATCCAGATGCAGAGTAATATGACGGTCGCTGATAATAGCGGTGCCAAGCGTGTTCAGTGCATAAAAGTGCTGGGCGGATCGCACAGGCGTTATGCTGGTATCGGTGACATTGTTAAAGTTAGTGTAAAAGATGCGATTCCACGCGGCAAAGTTAAGAAAGGCGAAATTTATAACGCTGTAGTAGTTCGCACGAGAAAAGGTGTTCGGCGGTCAGATGGGTCATTGATTCGCTTTGATGGTAATGCTGCAGTGTTGTTGAATAGTCAGTTGCAGCCAATTGGTACCCGTATTTTTGGGCCGGTTACCCGTGAGTTGCGTAGCGAGCGTTTCATGAAAATTATTTCACTCGCACCAGAAGTTTTGTGAGGTATTGATCATGGCAATGCGTAAAATAAAGAAAGGCGATAATGTTGTTGTTTTGACGGGAAAAGATCAGGGTAAACAAGGCACTGTAGTGCGTGTCGTTGATAATGATCGTGTTGTTGTCGAAAACATCAATATGGTTAAGCGCCATACAAAAGGCGATCCTAACAAAGGCGTGGCGGGTGGTATCCTTGATAAGGAAATGCCATTACATATCTCCAATGTAGCTCTCTTTAATCCAGCGACTGAGAAAAGTGATCGTGTTGGATTTAAAGTGCTGGAGGATGGCCGAAAGGTGCGTTTCTTTAAGTCGAATGGCGAAGTAGTAGATATTTAAGGCGGAAAGGGTAATGGCAAGACTAGACCAAGTCTATCGTGAGACTATCGTACCGCAACTGCAGAAAAAGTTTGCTTACAAGAGCATTATGCAGGTGCCAAAAATAACCAAAATCACTCTTAATATGGGCGTTGGTGAAGCGATTGGCGATAAAAAGATAATGGAGCATGCGCTCTCTGATATGCAGATGATTGCAGGCCAAAAGCCTATTGTATGTAAAGCACGCAAGTCAGTGGCAGGATTTAAAGTGCGTGAAGAGTGGCCGATTGGATGTAAGGTAACTTTGCGTAGCGACCGCATGTATGAATTTTTGGACCGCTTGATTAATATCTCTATTCCGCGCGTTCGTGACTTTCGAGGCCTAAATCCAAAGTCATTTGATGGTAGAGGTAACTACAGCATGGGTGTAAGTGAACAAATAATATTTCCTGAAATTGATTATGATAAAATCGATACAATTCGGGGTTTGGATATTACGTTCACTACAACCGCAAAGAACGATGAAGAAGGAAAGGCCTTACTTGAGGCTTTTAAATTTCCATTTAAGAATTGAGTAAAGCAATATGGCCAAGAACAGCATGATTGCACGTGATGTTAAACGGGTGCAGATAGCAAAAAAATACGCAGAAAAACGTGAAATTCTGCGTGCTGCAATTAAGAACCCCGAACTATCACCTGAAGAGAAGGAAGAGGCAGTTGTTAAACTTCAAAAGCTTCCACGTGATGCGAGTCCTTGTCGTCAACGCAATCGCTGTAGAATAACTGGCCGCCCACACGGTTTTTATCGAAAATTTGGACTTGCGCGGAACAAATTGCGCGAAGCAGCAATGCGCGGTGACGTGCCAGGGCTAGTTAAAGCAAGCTGGTAAAAGTACCGAAGAAAAAACGAATTTTTTATTGTGTCATGGGTATCGTGCTTACCGTAGCAGACTGACCCGGAGGATTAATCTAATGAGTATGTCAGATCCAATTGCGGATATGCTAACGCGTATTCGCAACGGGCAAGCTGTGGGTAAAGCCGCAGTAGCCATGCCTGGAACAAAAGTAAAATCCGCCATAGCAACTGTATTGAAAGATGAGGGTTATATCTCTGATTTTTCAGTAACTGATGTTAATGGAAAGCCAGAGCTTAATATTGAATTGAAATATTTCCAGGGTAAGCCCGTTATGGAGATGATAAAGCGTGTTAGTCGCCCTGGTTTGCGGATATATAAAGGCCGTGATGAGCTGCCAAAAGTTCGTGGTGGACTTGGTATTGCCATAATCTCGACTTCCAAAGGTGTCATGACTGAACGCGCTGCACGTGCTGCGGGTCATGGCGGCGAAGTTATTGCTTACGTTGTGTAAGGGGTCGAATCATGTCTAGAGTAGCCAAAAACCCGATTACGATACCTTCAGGAATAGAAGTTAAGATTGCAGGGCAGGAAGTTTCTGTCAAAGGCGCTAAAGGTACATTAAGTTTTAATTTCAATAATACTGTCTGTGTAAAGAATACTGATGGTGTATTGACGGTTTCCCCAAATAAGCAGTCAGATAAAAAAGCCTGGGCAATGGCAGGAACAACCCGTGCATTGATTAACAATATGGTGACTGGAGTGAGCGTGGGATTTCAGCGCAAATTGCAGCTCATTGGTGTTGGTTATCGTGCGCAGGCAAAAGGTAAGGTGCTCAATCTGTCGTTAGGTTTTTCTCATCCTGTTGAATACGCTGTTCCAGAAGGTATTACTATTGATACTCCAGCCCCTACTGAAATTATTGTTTCAGGGTGCTGCAAACAACGTGTCGGACAGGTAGCGGCTGAGATACGCGCATTTCGTCCACCTGAACCATACAAAGGCAAAGGCGTTCGATATTCCGATGAGATTGTGGCTCGTAAAGAGGCCAAGAAGAAATAAGGTATTATGACGATGGATAAAAAGACATCTCGCATACGGCGTTCTCGCCGTACTCGTGCCAAGATTAAAGAATTGGGTGTGCATCGTTTGAGCATTCACCGCACTCCGCAGCATATGTACGCACAGGTAATCGCACCATGTGGATCAAAGGTGGTTGCAAGCGCCTCTACTATAGATAAGGCTGTAAAGGCTGAGCTCGAAGGCGCTACAAGCAATGCAGCAGCAGCAGCGGTTGTTGGCAAAATGATTGCAGAGCGCACTAAAGCAGCAGGAGTTGAATCGGTCGCTTTTGATCGTTCGGGTTTTAAATTTCATGGCCGAGTAAAGTCATTGGCCGATGCTGCCCGTGAAAACGGCCTTCAGTTCTAGGAGTTAGAAGCATGGCGAATTACAACGCAAATTCAGATGGCGATGAACTCATAGAAAAACTTATCAACGTTAACCGCGTTGCTAAAGTTGTGAAGGGTGGCCGCCAGTTTGGTTTTTCAGCACTGACTGTAGTTGGTGATGGAGAAGGCCGGGTAGGGTTTGGTCAAGGAAAAGCTCGTGAGGTTCCTATTGCGATTCAAAAAGCAATGGAGAATGCGCGTAAGAATATGTGCGACGTGAAGCTTGCAGGTAATACACTGCAATATTCAATTATGTCACGACATGGTGCCGCAAAGGTTCACATGCAGCCAGCGTCAGAAGGTACTGGTATTATTGCTGGTGGCGCAATGCGTGCAGTGTTTGAAGTTGTCGGCGTTCAGAATGTGCTTGCCAAATGTATTGGCTCCAATAATCCAGTTAATGTTGTTCGGGCGACTATCAGAGGGTTGTCAGAGATGACCAATGCTGAGAGCGTGGCCGCAAAGCGCGGTAAAACAATCGAAGAGATTTTGGGGTAAGGGCACATGGCTACCGAAAAGAAAACAATGATGCAGGTTACTCTCGTTCGCAGCATGAATGGCAGATTGAAGAACCATCAAGCATGTGTACGTGGACTGGGTTTGCGCAGAATGCATCAAACCGTTGAAGTGGAAGATACCCCTTCGACTCGTGGCATGGTGAATCAGGTTTCCTACATGGTTAGGGTTGAGGAGGCGTAATGCGCTTAAATACACTAAAACCTGCTGCCGGCAGTAAACACCCGCGGAAGCGCGTTGGTCGTGGCATAGGCAGTGGGCTGGGTAAAACATGCGGACGTGGGCATAAAGGTCAAAAGTCGCGCTCAGGTGGCATGCCTAAAATTGGTTTTGAAGGCGGACAGATGCCTTTACAGCGTCGCTTACCAAAAGTCGGCTTTGTTTCGCGGAAGGCAAAATATACTGCGGAAGTTCGTTTGAACGAGCTTCAGATGCTTGACTTGGATGTAGTTGATCTTGCTGCTCTTCAAGCAGCGGATATATTGAGCGATTCCATCAAGCGCGCAAAAGTCATACTTTCAGGAAAGATCGAAAGAGCAGTGACTTTACGCGGATTAGGCGCAACAAAAGGCGCACGAGCTGCGATTGAAGCAGCTGGCGGAAAAATCGAGGATTAAATGGCCGATTTAGGATCATCAGCTGCTGGCAATCTTGCTGGAGCGGGACGACTGACAGAGCTTCGCCAGCGTATATTCTTTGTACTGGGCGCACTGTTGGTGTTTCGTATCGGAACCTTTGTTCCTGTACCAGGCGTTAATCCGGTTGCGCTTGCTGCGCTGTTTGATCAACAGCAAGGCACTATCTTAGATATGTTTAACATGTTTTCAGGTGGTGCTTTGTCTCGTGCTAGTTTGTTTGCACTTGGTATCATGCCTTACATTTCTGCGTCTATTATCATGCAGTTGATGACTTCAGTCATGCCAAAGCTTGAGCAGCTGAAAAAAGAGGGTGAATCAGGCCGCCGAAAAATCACTCAATACACGCGCTATGGTACTGTAGTACTGGCGAGCTTTCAGGCGGTTGGTATAGCAATGTCATTACAATCACAAACAGCGAATGGTTTGCAGGTTGTAATTCAGCCAGGGTCAGGATTCGTCCTCACCGCTGCGGTTTCTTTAGTCACAGGCACTATGTTTTTGATGTGGCTTGGTGAGCAAATTACAGAGCGCGGCATCGGAAACGGTATTTCGCTAATTATTTTCGCGGGTATTGTTGCGGGTCTTCCTTCTGCTGTTGGTGGGACCCTGGAACTTGCGCGCACGGGAGAAATGAATGCTATTACTATCCTCGTTCTCTTTCTCTTAGCTGTTGCAGTTACTGCTTTTGTTGTTTTTATTGAACGAGGGCAGCGTAGAATTACGGTTAATTATGCAAAACGGCAGCAGGGCAGAAAAATGTTTGCCGCACAAACAAGCCACCTGCCACTTAAGTTAAATATGGCAGGGGTTATCCCTCCCATCTTTGCTTCAAGCATTATTCTGTTTCCAGCGACAATGGGACAGTGGATTGGAACAAGCGAGGATATGCGCTGGGTGCAAGATATCGTTGCAAAGTTGTCTCCTGGAGAGCCAATCTATGTGATCACCTATGCGGTTGCGATAATCTTTTTCTGTTTTTTTTATACGGCTTTGACATTTAACTCAAAAGAGACAGCGGAAAATCTGAAGAAATCAGGCGCTTTTATCCCCGGGATACGCCCAGGAGCACAAACGGCTAAATTTATTGATGGCGTGATGTCGAGACTTACATTGGTGGGTGCCTTCTATATAACTGCGGTGTGTTTATTGCCTGAGTTTTTGATCGTAGCCTGGAATGTTCCATTCTATTTTGGTGGCACATCACTATTGATAATCGTTGTAGTGGTTATGGATTTCATGGCACAAGTACAGGCGCATTTAATGTCGCACCAGTACGAAGGACTAATGAAAAAAGCAAATTTAAAGGGTCGGAGTAGCGGTGGAATGCTGCGCTAAGGCCTTAAACCAAAGTTCGGAGATTAAGAGCCATGAAAGTACGGGCTTCAGTAAAGAAAATTTGTCGTAATTGTAAAATCGTTCGACGCAAAGGCGTTGTACGAGTCATCTGCAAAGATGGGCGACATAAGCAGAGGCAGGGTTAATTATTTATCTGGCATGTTCTCGACAGATTACATCGTTGTTAGCATCCATCTTTAATTGAAAGCCAATTACATCGCCATATTCAAGCTTGATGCATTACGTTTACGTACCAGGTTAAAGATTACTTGGACGGCTTGAAATGGCTTCTTTAATGAGATATGATTCCGCTCTTCACAAAAGTGAAAAGTTAATAGATTCAGGAGATATACCAGATGGCGCGTATTGCAGGCGTTAATGTTCCAGATCGTAAGCATACAGTCATTGCACTGACCTCGATCTATGGTATTGGGCGTTCGACCGCTGCAGGCATATGTGCTGCAACGGGGATTGCTCCCGATGCAAAAATTCAGGCTCTTACTGAAAATCAAATTGATGCTTTACGTGCAGAAGTTGCAAAGCATCAGGTGGAAGGTGATTTGCGTCGTGATGTATCCATGAACATTAAGCGCCTTATGGACTTAGGTTGCTACCGTGGTATTCGACATCGCCGCGGACTCCCTTTGCGAGGCCAGCAGACTCAGACTAATGCGCGTACACGCAAAGGTCCACGCCGCCCGATCCGTAAATAATCTGTCGCCGGATTTCCGGTAATTCCGTAGCAAGGAACTGAAGCCCAATGGCAAAAGATAGCAGCAGTAAGAAAGTGAAGAAGAATATCGCTGATGGTGTGGCGCATATACATGCTTCCTTTAATAACACCATCATCACAATAACAGATCGTCAAGGTAATGCACTTGCATGGGCAACTGCAGGTGGGTCTGGTTTTCGTGGCTCACGCAAAAGCACACCATTTGCAGCTCAGGTTGCAGCTGACCGTGCAGGCAATATGGTAAAAGAGTTTGGCGTAAAAAATCTGGATGTTAGTGTAAATGGTCCTGGACCAGGTCGTGAATCCGCAGTACGTGCATTAAATAATGCTGGATTTAAAATTACCAGCATCACGGATGTGACCCCAATCCCTCATAATGGCTGCCGTCCGCCTAAAAAACGTCGCGTCTGATTCTGGAGTATCGAAATGGCAAGGTATATTGGTCCAAAATGTAAACTGAGTCGCCGTGAAGGAACAGATCTCTTTTTAAAGAGTCGTTCTCGCTCACTTGATTCAAAGTGTAATATGGAAAAGGTTCCTGGACAGCAGACGGAACGTCGCCGCCGGGTATCTGACTACGGTCTTCAGTTGCGCGAAAAACAAAAAGTACGCCGTATGTATGGTGTTATGGAAAAACAGTTCCGCAACTACTATAAAAGTGCTGCGCAGAGTAAGGGTGCTACAGGTGAAAACCTCCTGCAGTTTTTGGAACAGCGACTGGATAATGTAGTTTATCGTATGGGATTTGGCAGTACCCGCTCAGAGGCTCGCCAGTTGGTTAGCCATAAAGCGATAGAGGTTAATGGTAAGGTTATTAACATCCCATCATTTAGAATTAATGCTGCTGATGAAGTCTCTGTTCGAGAGAAGAGTCGTAAACAACTTAGAATTCAAAGCGCTCTGACAATAGCTGAACAATATGGCTTTGCTGATTGGATTGAAGTTGATGCGAAGACGATGAAAGGTGTTTTGAAACGCATACCCGATCGTTCAGAATTGCCTGCTGAAATTAGTGAGCAGCTTGTTGTTGAATTGTATTCCAAGTAAGGATATTTACTAGAGGATTATCGATGGCTGACTCCGTCACAGAATTTTTAAAGCCGCGCCTGGTAAATGTTCAGGTAATCAATGAAAGGCATGCGAAAGTTTCGCTTGAACCTCTTGAGCGGGGTTTTGGGCATACACTTGGCAATGCGCTTCGTAGGATTCTTCTCTCTTCAATGCCAGGCAGTGCAGTTGCCGAGGTTGAGATTGAAGGTGTGCTCCATGAGTATTCCACTATAGATGGTGTGCAGGAAGACGTTCTTGATATTTTGCTGAATCTGAAAGATTTAGCAATTACAATGCATGCCAGAGAAGAAGCGACACTAACGCTAAGAAAAAAAGGTCCTGGACCTGTTTATGCAAGTGATATTGCGCTGGATCATGATGTTGAGATAGCTAATCCTGACCATGTTATTGCTAACCTCACTAAGAATGGTGAGTTGAACATGACCCTCTATGCAATACGCGGTAGAGGTTATCAGCCTGCAGCAACAAGACAGAATTTATCTGGAGATGAGCGTCCTATCGGCAGATTACAGATTGATGCTTCGTTTAGCCCAGTTAAACGTTTGGCTTATTCAGTAGAAGCTGCTCGCGTTGCGCAAAGAACCGATTTAGATCGCCTCGTTATCGATATGGAAACTAATGGAACAATTGATCCAGAAGAGTCCATACGTCGCGCTGCAACGATTATGCAAGACCAGCTTTCCGCTTTTGTCTTATTAGATGAAACTACAATTAGTGAAGCAGATGCGCCTGTAGCTGAAGCTCAGATAGATCCTATTCTACTGCGCCCTGTAGATGATCTTGAATTAACTGTACGCTCAGCTAATTGTCTCAAGGCAGAAAGTATATTTCTTATTGGTGATCTAATTCAACGTACTGAAGTTGAGTTACTCAAAACGCCTAACTTAGGCAAAAAGTCACTTACAGAGATAAAGGATGTGCTTGCAACTCGTGGGCTTTCATTAGGCATGCGTCTAGAAAATTGGCCTCCAGAAAAAAGTGCTGACGAGGTGATTTCAACTCCTTTGTCATCAGTAGTTCTGTAACAAATTTACTTTTAACTATTACTGCAGGAAGTTGGTTCAATGCGTCATCGTAAATCAGGACGGCAACTAAATCGTAACAGCAGTCATCGCAAAGCGATGTTTCGAAACATGACTTGTTCGCTCCTAAGTCATGAGCTGATTAAAACAACGTTACCAAAGGCAAAAGAGCTTCGGCGTGTTGCTGAGCCTATCATCACGCTCGGTATGAGTGATAGTGTAGCAAAGCGCCGTTTGGCATTTTCACGACTTCGTGATGCGGCTGCAGTTGGCAAACTATTTTCTGAAATTGGCCCTCGCTTTGCTGATCGCCCAGGTGGTTATATTCGCATTCTTAAATGTGGATATCGTGCTGGTGATAAAGCACCAATGGCATATGTTGAGCTCGTTGATCGGCCTGAAATAGATCAGAGTGAGGTTGTAGAGGCTTAAGTTTCTATAATCGGCGCGATTTAAAAACCGGGCATTGCCCGGTTTTTAAATGCCTAAATAAAATGTAGCAGTGAAGTAACGTATGTGTGCATTCGATGTTGATTTTTTTAGAAGAAATCTCTTCCATAAGTTGGCAGGTGCCTTCTTCACACGCTCTTTTTTCTTAGCGTATGCGTAAAATTCTGTAAGTATAACCGATTTAATCAACACACGACTGGGTAATGCCCTTATTGCAGTGGTAAGTGTTTAAGCGGCATTGTTCTCGCTAAGCATAGTTATAAACTTGGCTACTAGCTCTGAATCCCATTGTCCGTTGTCTATTTCTTGCTTTAAAATATTGATAGCAACCTCTTTTTTCATTGCTGTCCGATATGGTCTTGTGGATGTCATTGCGTCATAGGTATCGGCGATGGAGATGATTCTTGCGCCTAGAGGTATAGAATCACCGCTTAACCCATCTGGCTTCCCGTCGCCATCGAACCGTTCATGATGATGTTTAATCATGGGTATGATGTCAGACAAGGATTTTAGTGGTTGGCAGATTGTAGCGCCTATAGATGGGTGAGCAATTACTTCTATATACTCATCAGGCTTGAGTTCACTGTTTTTAGATAATACCTTTAGGCTAACACCGATTTTTCCAATGTCATGAAGCACGCCTGCTTTGTGAATGCGATCCTGCCCTCGCTCAGTCAGCCCAATGGCTTTTGCCAAATTAGCAGCTAATCTGGCAACGCGTTCTGAATGGCCTTTGGTGTAAGGGTCTTTTGCTTCCAATGCTAATGCAAGGGTTAATATAATATCTTCGCTGCTATCAAGGTCGTCATGAAGGCTTTTAATTCGTAACAATGAACGAACACGCGCCATTAATTCATGTTTGTTTAATGGTTTTGTTAGAAAATCATCAGCACCTGCATTTAAACCTTTTATTTTATCTTCAATATCAGTTAGTGCCGTGATAATTATAATGGGTATAAATTGGGTTTTTTCGTTATTTTTTAATTGTGCACAGACTTGGTAGCCGTCTAGCTCTGGCATCATGATGTCGAGTAAAACTAGGTCAGGAGCTTCTCTTAAGGCAAAGTCTAACCCTATTTTTCCGTTGTATGCAGTGACAACATCATAGTCAGCAGCGCTCAGGTAGGCATCGATTAACTCCACATTGGTAACATTATCATCGATGACGAGTATTTTCTGTTTGTTGGATGGCATATGTATATAATTCTATGACTAGTGATTTAAGTACAGTGCGGCTTAGCCAAAACTGTTTGATGAATATCTATAGGATGCTCAGAAAGCATGGGTAGAGTAAAGGTAAAACAGCTACCTTCTCCAAATTTACTTTTAACAGATAGATGCCCGCCGTGCATTTCAACAAACTCTTTAGCTAGTGTAAGTCCTAAACCGGTTCCTTCATAATTTCTTGAGGATGACCCGTCAGCCTGGCGAAAAGGCTTAAAGATTGATTGGATATGTTCGTCAAGAATGCCGATGCCGGTGTCTTTTACAGATACTATTAAGTTTTTATCGATCTCTTGTATTGTGACAATTATGCGCCCCCCTTTTGGAGTGAACTTAATAGCGTTCCCTAATAGATTTACCATGATTTGTCTAAATCTAACGAAATCAACAATAATTATGCTGGGCGCTTTTTCTGCGTGAAAAGAGAGTTCTACACCTGCTTGAAAAGAGAGTTCTGTTACGAGATTCTGTATTTCTGTTATAGCGTCATCGACAATTAACTCTCTTAAATTAAGAGTCATTCTGTCCGCCTCGATTTTTGATAAGTCGAGTATGTTATTGATAACCTCGAGAAGGTGTTTGCCACTTTGATGGATATTATTGAGGTATTTGCGTTGTTTTATATTAATATCGCCATATATCTCCTCGGTTAGAATATCAGAGAATCCTATTATGGCGTTGAGTGGTGTTCGTAGCTCATGTGACATGCTGGATAAAAACTGTGATTTAAGTTTGCTGGCTTTTTCTAATTCCTCACAAGAGGTTTGAAGCTCAACTGTTCTCTTTTGTACTTTATCTTCAAGGTTTGCATAAGATGCTTTTAATGCAGTTGACATTTTATTGAATTCATTTGCAAGATCTTCAATTTCATCAGATGTGTGAATTTCAATCTTATGATCTAGATTGCCACTTCCAATTATAGCGGCTCCTTTTTTAAGTGTATCGATGGGTTGGACTATTTTATTTAATGCGAAATAGATAGAAAGTATTAGTAGAAAAGCGAGACAAAACCCAGGCACTGCAGCACCAAGTAATATGTTTTTTATAGGGGGTAAAATCGCATCAATAGTTGGCTTTGAATAGATGATATAGAGTGAATTGCTGCCACTATATATTAAATCAGTCTTAAATAAGGAAGAGAGTGGTGCAAGAGTAAATAGTGATTTTATTCCGTGTTCGTCAATATCAATAACTGATTGTTTATTTCCGGATGTAAGGTCGTTGATAGCTTGGGTTGAAAGAACGGTGACGCCTATGCTGGAGTATGGGTGATAAATAAGCGTACCCGATTTTGTGATTAGATTGAGGTGCCTGGTTTCTGCTGCATCATGAATGCGGATATTTTTTAGAAGTAGCGGGATATTTAGGTAGGTGACCATCCTGCCGGTAATTTTCACGTTTAAACTTTTGTAATGGGAATAAATAGGAGTGTAAATAGGCAGATAGAATCCATTGGTCGAATGGCTATTAATTGGCTCACCGATGATGATTTGTTTGGTGAGGGAGTTAAAAGTAGGTTTTTGAATTGTGTTATTAATTGGGATTTTAATTTCTGAACCTAATTGCAATACCAGTTCTCCAGTTTGATCGTAGATAAGGTAGGTAGCATATGGTTCTTGCTTTATAATTTGGCGTAAATTATTTTTTGTAGATAGATTGTGTTGTTCTTGACTGTTTTTTGAGTAGAGCGTCATAGCACCTATATCGGGGTGCTGTGTAATTGACATGCCCTTGGATGCTTCTTTATTGACGATAGTGTGTATGTTGGCTGCAGTTTGAAGGGTGATGTGGGTGAGGTCTTCAGCGGTTGATTGGCGAAATAATTCCTTACCCATGATATAGATGGATGCCATCCCAACTAACCCTGGAATAAAGCCAACAGCAAGCATTATAAAAAGGATTTTTAATTTAATGTTAATGCGTTTTGAAAGCATATTAACTGGGTTTCATGACGTTAAATCTTATGGTGTTTTATTCTTCATTCATTATAAACCCTAGCAAATTGTGTGGGAAAGGTAAGGGTTATCGAGTAAATAGGTAAATCAGGGGTATAAATTCTCATATACAGTAGTGTGAATAATATGAGTGGCTCTTCGTGAGGGCATATTGAACGTTACGTGTACCTAAATTTTGTCTCTAATATTGTTCGGAGTATTGAAAAAACGATGTTTAACAATATGCAACTATTTCAAAAGCAGCTATTTTTGCTGCTGCCTTTAACAGCATTGGCGTTATTTGGTTGTAGTGAACCAATATCTGATCATCAGCGGAGTCTTTTTATCTTTGGCACCGTGGTGGACATCAAGGTGCGTGGCATTAGCAATGAGCGTGTAGATGAGGCCGTGTCGGAGGTGGATAAGGTTTTTCAGCATATGCATAAAGATTGGCATGCCTGGAAGCCTGGAGAGTTAAGTTCACTCAATGATAGTTTTGCATCTGATCAACTTCGCCCCGTGACCCCTTTTTTACTGCCTTTGATAGTAAAATCTCAGGAGCTCTTTAAACAGAGTGAAGGGCTGTTTAATCCCGCTATTGGTAAGCTGATTGCGCTATGGGGTTTTCATAGTGATGATTTGCCAACAGGTTCACCACCACCCTCCGATTCTATTGCGGCGTTGGTTATTCAATCACCTGGTATGGACGACCTTGAAATTTCAAATAATCAGATTCGGAGTCATAATCTGGCTGTCGATCTTGATTTTGGCGGCTTTGCTAAAGGATATGCCTTGAATATTGCGATTGATCTCTTACGTGAACAGGGCATTCATGACGCCATCGTAAATGCAGGTGGAGACCTTTGCGTTAGTGGTGATCATGGCGGACGACCTTGGCGTGTTGGCGTGCGTCATCCGCAAGCAGATGGGATTATTGCAGCGGTAGATGCTTTAGATGGTGAGTGTGTTCTTACATCTGGAAATTACGAGCGCTACCGTGAGCATGATGGAGTGCGTTACCCGCATATAATTGATCCTCGTGATGGATTGCCTGTTAGGCATATCGCGTCAGCTACAGTGATTGACAGGGATGGTGGCAGAGCGGATGCAGCGGCAACAGCATTGACGGTGGCAGGCGCTGATTCTTGGCTTCGGATTGCTAAACGTATGCAGTTGAAATATGTCATGTTGGTGGATGAGGCAGGCACGGTATATATGAATCCTGCTATGGCCAAGAGAATAGAGTTTCAGGGCGAGCAGCCTGAGAAAATTGTTATAAGTGATCCGCTTTAAGTATTTCTGCAGATAATGTTTATGGTGATTGTATGAAGCGTATAGGGACTCATGTTAGTGCGGCGGGTGGCGTGCAAAACGCGCCACTAAATGCGCAGGATATTGGCGCTCGTGCCTTTGCGTTTTTCACCAAAAACCAGCGGCAGTGGCAGGCCAAATCGCTGACCGAAAAGGAGATTGAGCAATTCAATCTTAATATGCAAAAAGGCGGATTCCAACCTGCAGATATATTGCCGCATGATAGCTATCTGATTAACTTAGGCCATCCTGAGGCAGAGAAGCGCCAAAAATCACTCAATGCCTTTATTGATGAGCTGAATCGTTGCAGCCAGCTTGGACTTGTCCACCTCAATTTTCATCCAGGGAGCCATTTGCGACTGATTGAAGAGGAGGCTTGTCTGGATTTAATTGCAGAATCACTTAATTACGCGTTAGAGGCAACGGAAGGAGTGACAGCGGTCATTGAAAATACAGCAGGGCAGGGCTCTAATCTTGGTTATCGTTTTGAACATCTTGCCCATGTGATTGACGGTGTTGAAGACAGGTCGCGCATTGGTGTTTGTCTTGACACCTGCCATGCGTTTGCAGCAGGTTATGATTTGCGTACCCATGAAGCCTATATAGAGACCATGTGCTCTTTTGAAGAGATTGTGGGTTTTAAATATCTAAAGGCGATGCATCTGAATGACTCTAAGCCTGAATTAGGAAAGCGGGTTGATCGGCATGAGAGTATTGGCAAGGGAAAATTAGGGGAGGATGCTTTTCGTTTCATCATGCAGGATGAGCGCATGGACGAGATGCCGCTAATTTTAGAGACGATCGACAGTGCGATTTGGCCTCAGGAGATTAAGCTGTTGTATGGTTTTTGCGAGTAGCGACCACTGTACCTTGATAGATGCCGCCAAGAATAACGGGATGAACTGCTCCCGTCACGGAGGGCAGGTTGCCAGAAAGCCCCAACATTGTTTGCTGAGCCAACCAGGCAAAAGCAATAGCCTCTACCCAGTCGGGATCGACTCCTAAATGATGAGTGCTCTCTATGCCGCATTGCGGAAACTCATGTTGCAGTTGTTTAAGTAATGCTCGATTGTGAACCCCGCCGCCACAAACCAGCACGTGCTGGCAATTTGGGGCTGCCGCTTTGATAGCGCTTATGATGCTTTGGGCAGTGAGTGCAGTTAATGTTGCTTGAATATCTTTGGGTGACAATCCAGGATGTCGGATTAACAGCCCCTCAAGCCATTCCAGATTAAAATATTCACGCCCAGTAGATTTAGGGGGTGGGCGACTAAAATAACTATCTGCCAACATGCTCTTCAGTAAAGCAGAATGAACCTTGCCGGTTGCCCCCCACTCTCCATCTTTATCAAAAGGTGTCTGAATATGGCGGTTTGACCAGCTATCGAGTAGGCAGTTGCCTGGGCCAGTATCAAAACCGATGATCTCTGCGTTATCTTGTGGTGGTAGCAGGGTGATGTTGGCAATGCCCCCGATATTCAGAACGCATCGATATTCTTCACTGCTGTGGAAAAGGGTGTAGTGGAACGCGGGAACCAGTGGTGCGCCTTCACCTCCTGCGGCCACATCACGACGACGAAAGTCCGCTACGGTGGTAATTTTGGTGCGCTCTGCAATTCTATTTGGGTCGCCTATCTGAAGGGTAAAGGCGGTTTCAGCACCTGGACGGTGACGGATGGTCTGGCCGTGGCTGCCGATAGCTGTCACAGCTGAGGCTGAAACATTGGCTTTGAGCAGGAGTTGCTGAGCTGCCAAAGCGAATTCATCAGCAGCTAAAACATCCAGCTCGCCCATGCGGTCAATCTCATTGTCTCCAGGGGTTGTTAGACTTTGCAGTCTCTGTCGTAAGGTCGTGGGCCATGGATGGCAGTGCGTGGCGATTAGTTCTGCTCTTTGATGAGGGAAGCGAACCAGGGCGGCATCAACGCCGTCCATGCTGGTGCCAGACATAAGGCCCAGGTAGATTTTCGTATCTTCTGGGTTCATCTGAAGGTCTAAGGAGAGGCTTCTGCTAGCAGGGTGCTGTTGAGCATCTCCAGGTGAGCCAGTAGAGGGGCTGTATTTTCTTGGAAATCAGCGTGGTATTTTTTGGCAATTGGAGCAGCAGATGGCAGTTTTACAGTTAAAGGATTGCGGTGGCTGCCATTGATTCGAAACTCATAATGTAGGTGGGGGCCGCTGGCTAGCCCGCTTTTGCCAACGTAGCCAATGGTTTGCCCCTGTTTAACACGGGTGCCACGGCGCTGTTTGGATGCATAGCGAGACATGTGTCCATAAAGGGTAACAATGCCTCCTCCATGTTCGATCATGACGGCTCGTCCATAGCCACCTTTACGTGCGCGCCATATGATCTTGCCATCACCTGATGCTTTAATGGGGGTGCCAGTAGAGGCGGCATAGTCTACCCCACGATGAGGGCGTTTCTTACCCAGTACGGGATGCCAGCGTGATTTTTGAAATCTTGAGCTAATACGGCGGAAATCTACGGGACTGCGTAAAAAAGCTTTGCGCACACTCTTTCCGTCGGGTGAGTAGTAATCCTCTCTTCCTGAGGCATCTTTATAGCGTATGGCACGGAAGATTTTGCCTCGACTCACAAACTCTGCAGCCAAAATAGCGCCGTCACGATATTTTTTACCATCCAAAAAATCTTCCTGGTAGACGACACTAAAGTTATCGCCTGCTCGAATTTCCAGTGCGAAATCGATATCCCAACCGAAGATATTGGCCAGCTCCATGATTAGGCGATCGGAAAGTCCTGCGTTCTGTGCACTGACAAAGAGAGAGTTTGTAACTCTGCCTGTGACATGAGTGGTGCGCGCTTCAAGCTGCCGTTCTACAGTGTTGGCACTGAAGGTGTCGCCATCAGGGATGATTCTTAGGCTACGAATTGCACTCTGCTCCAAGATCAATTCATGGAGGTTGTTATCTTTATCCAGCGCGACACGCAGGGTCTCGCCAGGCTTGATGTGAGCCAGTTCAGCGGTCGCTTTATTGCTGGAAACAATGCGGTGGAGTAGATTGGCGCTTAGTCCCAGCTTGGGAAAAATGAGGGCAAGATTGTCACCGGAGTGAATACGGCGTTCTTTCCACTGATAGGTCGGTTCTGTGATTTTAGTTTTTTTGGGTACGACTATGGCCTGTTTAGGGCTGCTGGAGTGAATGGGGGTTGTGAGTTCTGGTGAGACAGTTGTTGGCTGAGGGACTTCGTGGGTAGTGATTGTTGTAGTGCTTCTGGGCAGTGCATTGCTAGAGCTGTCAGGAAGCGTCAGCATTACAATTTGTGATGCAGGCTTTTCACTTGCCATGCTTGATAAATCGACGGACTCCATTGTTTGGAGTGCAGCGTAAAGAGCAGAGGCGACTAAAGCGAGTGGTATCCCCAATAGAGCTAATCGCTGAAAATGGCGGTGTGGCCTGCGGCCGTAAGAGGTGCGACTCGTGTAGTCTTTTATCATGTAAGTACGGCAACTGGCGGAAAGTTAGTATAATTATGACTTAAATTCACCTCTCTTCCTACCATAGATTGCCATTATATCTTTAGACTGCGTCGCAGAATGGTTACTTTTTATCGTCAGTACGGGTAAATTGTGCGCCGCGAACCGCTTTACTACATCTAATTGAGAGGCAGGAAATGATATCAGTCGCAGAAGCAATGGCAGTGATTCGACGAGGAACAGAGGAGATTCTTCTTGAAGAGGCTTTATTAAAGAAGCTGGAGAAGAATAAGCCGTTGCGCATTAAGGCTGGGTTTGATCCTACTGCACCAGACCTGCATCTGGGGCATACCGTTTTGATCAATAAGCTGCGCCAATTTCAGGATTTGGGACATGAAGTGTTATTCCTAATAGGGGATTTCACCGGCATGATCGGTGATCCCACTGGTAAGAACATCACCCGTAAGCCATTAACGCGTGATGAGGTGCTGGATAATGCCAGAACCTATGAGCAGCAGATCTTCAAGATACTAGATCCCGAAAAAACGTTGGTGGTATTCAACTCTAGTTGGATGAATGAGTTGTCTGCGGCAGACTTGATCCAGCTTGCAGCCAAACACACGGTGGCACGTATGTTGGAGCGAGATGATTTTAATAAGCGTTATAAAGGCGGGCAGCCTATAGCCATTCATGAGTTCCTCTACCCATTAGTACAAGGCTATGACTCAGTGGCGCTAAAGGCGGATGTGGAGCTGGGTGGCACAGACCAGAAGTTTAACCTTTTGGTAGGGCGGCAGTTGCAGGAGGTTTATGGTCAGGAGCCACAAGTTGTTATAACACTGCCTATATTAGAAGGATTGGATGGTGTGCAGAAAATGTCCAAGTCACTAAATAACTATATTGGCATTGCTGACGCACCTGATGAGATGTTTGGCAAAGTCATGTCTATCTCAGATGATCTTATGTGGCGCTACCTTGAGTTGCTGAGTTTTAGATCCATTGAAGAAATTGGTGCTTGGCGTAAAGAGGCAGAGGATGGAACAAACCCTCGTGATATTAAAGTGCGCCTTGCAGAGGAGTTGGTAGAGCGGTTTCATAATCGAGAGGCAGCAGAGGCTGCTAATCAAAACTTTGTAGCACGCTTTCGCCAAGGTGCTATTCCTGATGATATGCCTGAATTGGAGCTGAATACCCAAGAGGGTGGGTTGCCGATTGCAAACCTTCTCAAAGAAGCTGGGCTAGTGAGCAGTACCTCAGAGGCAATGCGCATGATCAAGCAGGGCGCAGTCCGCATTGATGGTGATCGTGTGGAGGATAAGAACTTAACGTGTTCAGCGGGATCGGAGTGCGTCTACCAGGTTGGAAAGCGTCGCTTTGCACGAGTGACATTGGTTTAAATAAATAACCATTTTCTGGCAGTTTATAGTAGGCGAGGATTTTATTTCATAAATATCATAATAAGGGGTTGTGTGTCCTGAATGGATGCGTATAATCCGCCGCTCTCTCACGGAGAAGCTGGCTTAACGGGTGGCTGAGGAGTGGGAGGAAATGCTCAAAGAAGAGCGGTTTGACGGGGTCGAAATTAGTAGTTGACTCTCTCGGATTGAGGCGTATACTTCGCGCCTCGCTTGGTGA
>JAJFJN010000059.1 GCA_021773975.1 Gammaproteobacteria bacterium
TGTCATTATTCATACAGGCCTCCGGTCGGTTTTAATGTTTGGCTTTGAACACCTACATTATACCTTCCGTGAGGCCTGCTTTCTTTATATATCAGTTAGTTGGGCGTTATTTTTGTGTAAAATTTAACTCCGAAACTTGAGCTATGAGATACGCCCAACAGTGATGTCGTGCATCTGGATAATCGGCTTTAGCCTGCTCAAGAAACATCATCGCTTCATCTCTACAGCCAACAGACATAGCACGCGCAATGAAACGGCTTTTTTTTATTTCAATTTCACTTTGCGTAGTACCAACAGGTATAGGGTAAGTTTGCGGCATTAAGAAAGGGTGCTAATAAAAAACTTTATAATTGATTATGGACTTTGGTAAAGCCGTTGAAAAGATGAGACAGAAAAGCCGTTCATGCGCTGTTTACCTATTAATATAATAGGGATACCCCCACCTCCCAACTTCTCGTACTCTCGCCGGCCTCTTTTTGATTTATCGATATCATATTCAGTAAAGGCTATATTTTTGGCATTAAAATAACGTTTAGCTTTTTTGCAAACACCACACCATTCCGCACCATACATAACGATTTTTTTATTTGGTAGGGCTATCTTATTATCAATAGTAGATGATGGGCTGTTTTTTATTAGCGACTGTTGAGATGAGATTACGTTTACTTTAACTTTGACCTCATCGAAATCTATTATCCTAGGTGGCTTATCACTCATATGAGTTTTGCCATTCTCGTCAATCCATTTATATATTTTCGAATGTACAACACCTGTCGTTACAGATAAAAGAAGAAAAACAGATATAAGGTTAATATGCCGCATTATAAATCTCTAATCATCTATTGCTACAGCAAATAATAATGAGCCTTATTCTGTAACAGTCACTTGCTCTTCATTAAAAACAATCGTCTGGCCACTGCGTATTTTACACCGTTTTCGACATTCCACCTCACCATCAACCGTCACATTCTTATCTGCAATCATCATTTTTGCAACGCCACCACTAGAGCAAAAGCCCATAATCTTGAGTAAGTCGCATAATTCAATGTAAGGCCGACCTTCCAGGCTAAATTTATTCATAGTCATCTCTGAATTTCATATTGCTTCATCTCCCCAGACGAAGGGCATTGGAAGGAGAGATAATATGCGGTTAATTGTAGATCCATCTGCTCTTTATCTTTATGTCTATTATAATCACCATACAGACGATCTCCAACAATTGAAAATCCAATACCAGCAAGATGACGCCTTATTTGATGTTTCCGACCTGTATTGATTTTTACCTCCAAAAGTGACTGGTCTAATACTTCATCATATTTCAATAAAGTAACGAAAGATGAAGCAGATTTTCCTTCAATGTCATCTTCAATATGCATAGGTTGGTTATTATCAGATACAAAATGCCCTTCAACTACTGCTTTATATCTTTTATCTATAGCACGTTCCTCAAACAATTTAGCTATTGCTGATGCCATGCTTTTTGTGTGTGCAATAATAATCAAACCACAAGCAGCACGGTCTAGTCGGTGCACAATAAAAGCGGGTCGTTGAGGAACAATCTGCTGTTCAACCCATCTGTTGATTGTACAATGATCTCCCCACTTACTACCCTGACACAGCATGCCCCGTGGTTTGATCCAAATTGAGTAGTTGTTTTCATCTGCAACCAAATGTGCAGCCTCAGGTGCGACATCTAATACGGACTTATTGTAGTACAGATGAAGTTCATCTTTATAATTAAGCACTTTTCCTGCACGCCGTAATCGTCTTGTAGAATGACTTCTAGTAACCCAAACCGCACCTTTCTGCATTACCTGCTTTATGGATTGTTTAGATAAACCAGAAGCAGCTGCAAGTAGATCTATAGCTTTAACTGCGTGTAAAGCAGAAACATGGCATTCAAAATTTTCAACTGACAAACTCTAACCTCTTAATTTCTAGCTCACCCACCAGATAAAGCGGGTAGCTTAAAGTTATGATTAACAAACATGCTGCCATCCCGCACATACTATTAATACTTTAATAGCTCAAACATGGCGGCTGCTTTGTGACGTATTTCTTGATATTCATCCTCCATAACAGAGTCAGCCACTATGCCACCGCCGGCTAAAAATTTTATTTCTCCTTTTGAGGTAGTTAGTGTGCGAATAGCAATGTTGGTTTCCATGCTTCCATCAAAGCTTATATAACCTATAGACCCACAATAGATTCCTCTGCGATGAGGTTCTAACTCCTCAATAATTTCCATAGCTCTATGTTTAGGTGCACCCGTAATTGATCCTCCTGGAAAGCAGCCACGTAAAAGGGTGATTACATCAGCGCTAGGTGCTAA
Organism: Gammaproteobacteria bacterium; assembly: GCA_021773975.1. Lineage (GTDB taxonomy): Bacteria > Pseudomonadota > Gammaproteobacteria > Chromatiales > Chromatiaceae > WFXD01. The sequence continues at coordinate 2,333 of JAJFJN010000059.1, forward strand.
TGTTCCTGTGACTGTACTGACCAGGTGGTGCACCGTGGCAAAAGATTCTATCTGGAATATCTCTGGTACCTGAATGCTGCCAACTTTACAGTTTTTACCCAGATCGTTACGCAGTAGATCTACAATCATTAGATTTTCTGCTAGATCCTTCTGGCTATTCATTAGCTCTTGAATAAGCTGTTCATCTTCTTTTTTAGTTGCACCACGAGGCAGAGTACCTTTAATGGGTTTGGTTTTTACACTATCTCCACGAACTTGTAGAAACAGTTCTGGAGAGCAGCTAAGAATCTGAGTAAATGGGGTATTTAAGTAAGCGGCATAAGGTGCGGGATTTGATTTTCGTAATGCTTGATATGCAACCCAAGGGTCACCTTTTACCGGCACTGAAAAACATTGGGAAAAGTTTACCTGATAGCAATCACCGTCATGAATATAACGTTGGATTTTGTCAAATACCGCAGCATATTGCTGCTTACTCATGCTATTTTTGATCTCTCCTTGCACTTGAAAATCTAATTGCTCAGCCTTATCAATTGGCTGAGTATACTGAGCAACAAGATCTGCCCATTTGTCTTTTATAGAGCAATCTTGACTGCTTCCAATCAGCCAACTTTGTTGTTTTTTATGGTCAACAATGAGAGCCCAGTCATAGATTCCAATTGCCATTTCAGGCAGCGGGTCTGAGTCAGTATGTAGTGTAGGCAGTTTCTCAAGACGCTGCCCAAGATCATAGCCAAAATATCCAATCGCCCCACCACAAAAAGGCAGATCTGAAAATCCTGTTATCTTTGGTTGCAAGATTGTCTGAAGCAGATGAAAAGGGTCATCTGTAGATATGCATTGCCCAGATTGATCATTTACATAAGTATGCTGACCTTGGGTGATGAGTGTGGCAACGGGGTTTGCTGTCAATATGTCATAACGCCCCTGATCAATTAATGGGTAGCCACTATCAAGAAACACGGCCCATGGCATTTCCCGCAGGGTGGCGAACAATGGCGCACTATCTGAGTAGTATGGGATTTGTTGCCGCATTGGCTCATGCATCAATTGAATTTCCTTAGGTTAGTAGTCCAATAATTTAACACTGTTTACTTTAAACTTATGGATTTCAATTATATTTTAATTTTAGGCTTTATATATTAGCTGGCTGAAAAAGAACAGTGACACTTAAGCCTTTTCCATTTAAGCCATCTGCCAATCTGATTTTTGCATGGTGTAGATCTGCAATTCGTTGAACAATAGAAAGCCCCAGGCCGCAGCCATAAGCATTGTGATTATCTTGCCTATAGAAGCGGTCAAAAATCCGATCTCGTTCATGCTCAGGAATACCAGGGCCGCTATCCTCAACTGTAAGGCAGCATTTGTTATTCTTTGTAAAAATAGCCAACTCAACGCTTCCGCTTTTGGGAGTATAGCGTATGGCATTATCAATAAGATTACGCAGTAGTATGGCCAAGCCAGGTTCATAACCTTTAATGCTACGTTGTGTTGCTGTTGTTGTTTTATCTATTAGACTTAATTCTATCTGTTGTTCTGTAGCAAGTGGAAACAGATCGCTGATAATGTTTTCAGATAAGGTCCGTAGATCTACAGTAGTAAAATTCTTATCGGGTGACTCTGGCTCCAGGCGGGCAAGAATTAACATTTGATCAACTAGATGTGAGCTGCGATCAACACCCTGCACAATGTTTAAGAGCGCTTTTTTCCGTTCTTCCGGATCCGTTGAACGTAGTGCAACCTGGCTTTGGGTGCGAATACCTGCCAATGGTGTGCGAAGTTCATGTGATGCATCTGCGGTGAACCGTTTTTCTAATTCAAAGGCCTGATCTAATCGATGCAGCAAATCATTCAGCGATGCAGTAAGAGGAATAATCTCATTGGGAACATTTTTACTTTCAATGGGCTTTAGTTGCTGAGGGTTTTTTTGTGCGACCTCTAGTGCAACACGTTGAAGAGGGCGCAATCCTTGACCGATGCCTAACCAGATAAGAGCCCCTAACAAAGGAAGCTCCCATAGCAGAGGAAACAATACACTCTGCGTAATAGATGAAATCATTTCATTACGTACTTCATAATGCTCAGCGGCATAAATTATGTGGCTGCTTTGGCTATGTTGCATACCAAATACACGCCAATCTGTTCCATTGATTGGCTTATCGCTAAAACCTAAATTCGATGAAAGCCTGTTATGAGGTGCACTTTGAGAGTGTAGTAGTAGTTGGCTCCCCTCCCATATCTGAAAACTAACTTTGCGCTCGTACTTATGACCATAGATTGCTTTTGTTAGTACCGTGCTATCTATCTCTTTCTTTTCAATTTTATTAAGTGCTAATTCGGCAATCATACCTGTGGTTTGAGCAAGTTGAGCATCAAATAACTCTTCTATCTCATGAGTGGCTTTGATATAGGTAACACCTGCAATAATGAGCCATGTAAATAAAAAAATGGTTAGTAGATTAAATAGTAAGCGTTTGCGTATGGAAGACATTAACTATTTTGCATGCTCTATGATGTAACCAACACCACGAATGGTGCGTATAAAATCACTGCCTAATTTCTTGCGCAGGTGGTGAATATGAACCTCTAAGGCATTACTGGCGACATCTTGATCCCAGCTGTATAGCGTCTCCTGTAACTTTGTTTTTGAGATGACTCTGCCAATATTTTCTAATAGCACTTGTAATACAGCATACTCTTTTGGAGGTAAATCGAGCGTCGTGCCATTAAAGATTACTTCATGAGCTGCAGGATCTAATATTAGATTATTATGTTCAAGTTTAGGCGCTGATCGCCCTGCGCTACGGCGAAGCAAAGCGCGCATGCGGGCATTCAGCTCCTCCAGATCAAAGGGTTTGACCATGTAGTCATCTGCACCAACATCCAATCCTTTAATACGGTCATCTAAACTATCACGCGCAGTGAGAATAAGCACAGGGATAGGATTATCTTTACTCCGTAGTTTCTGTAACAGTTGCAGGCCATCCTGTTTGGGCAGCCCAAGATCCAGGATTAAAATATCAAAGTGCTCAACATTTAAAGCCATTTCTGCCATCTGGCCATCCTGCATCCAGTCTACGGCATAGCCATCTTGCTTCAGGCCGGTATATAGCCCCTCTCCCAGCAAAGTGTCATCTTCAACCAAAAGCACTCTCATTAGCTAATCTTCCTAATATTCAATGGAGATCTAGGCCCCACGCCGCCAAGTATGAAACCGCTCTACCCAATGCAAAAGCTTCTCTGGTGCATGAGCACGTTTCCACTCACCCGCTGCATATTTATTAGCTTCACTCAGTGTGGGATAAGCATGAGTGGTGCTCAATATCTTATTCAACCCCAATCCGTGACGTATGGCGGTAACAAACTCGGTAATTAATTCTCCAGCATGCTCACCCATGATAGTAGCCCCCAGAATGCGGTCTTTTCCCGGTACAGTCAGTACTTTGACGAAACCTTCTGCAGCCTCATCGGTAATGGCTCGATCCAGCTCGGCCAAATCAAAGTGAGTTACTTCATATTCGATACCTTGAGCTTGAGCCTCCTTTTCACTCAATCCAACTTTTGCTACTTCTGGTTCTGTATAAGTGGTGTGAGGGATAGCACTATAGTCAACTTTAAATCGACGTAAGCCCCCAAATAGGGCGTTTACAGATGCATGCCAGGCTTGGTGTGCAGCAGCATGGGTATATTGGTATGGGCCAGCAACATCACCACAGGCAAAAATATTAGGGTAGCGGGTTTGTAAAAACTCATTGGCTTCAATAGTGCCTTTGGTAGTGAGGGGGATTTTTAGCTCCTCCAAACCAAATCCAGTGGTATTGGGAGCACGACCCAGGGCAAATAATACCTGGTCAAATTCAATCAACTGCTCCTCATCATCTTTACGGCAAACAGCCAGCTGACGACCCTCTTCTACCCAAAACTCTTTGGCTCGGAATCCAAGTCGTAGCTGCACACCCTCATTGCAAAGACGCTTAGCGAGTAGCTCACCTACTTCATCATCCTCTTTGGGTAGCAGGCCAGGCCCTACGATGGTGACTTTACTGCCAAAACGGGCGAAGCATTGACCTAGTTCACAACCAATAGGACCGCCTCCTAAAACCAATAATCGCTTTGGCAGTTTCCGGATATCCCAAAGCGTATCTGAGGTTAGGTAGGAGATCAGTTCCAACCCCGGTAAAGAAGGGACAAAGGGGCGAGCACCTGTAGCAATGGCGATGTTTTTCGTAGTTAGTGTCAGCCCATCTACCTCTACCTTCCAAGGCGATATGATGCGTGCAGCGCCTTGTATTATCTCTACACCAAGATCTGTATAACGCTCTATCGAGTCATGCGGCTCAACAGTCTTGATAATCCGCTGTACCCGCTCCATTACATCGGCAAAATCAAAATGTACTTCAGCTGATTGAAATCCCAGTTCAGCGGCGCGTTTGCTATCAGCAAGAAATCGGGCAGAACGGATCAGCGCTTTGGAGGGTACACAGCCCGTATTTAGACAATCCCCCCCCATTTTATGTTTTTCTACCAGGGTAACCTTAGCCTTCACTGCAGCTGCAATGTATGCCGTTACCAGCCCACCAGAGCCAGCGCCGATAACAATCAGATTGCGATCAAAGCTGCTTGGCTTCTCCCAACCTTTATAGACTTGTTGAGCACGTAGCCAATCCAATGCCTTTCGAGCAATAAGGGGGAATAGCCCCAGTAACACAAAAGAGCCTAATAATCCTGGTGATAGAATGCCAGAGAGTGATTCTAATTGGCCAAGTTGAGTGCCTGCATTTACATAAACCAATGTCCCTGCCAGCATTCCAACCTGACTCACCCAAGCATAAGTTCGGGTTGGGATAGGGGTTAACCCCATCACCAGATTGATAACAAAAAAAGGAAACAGCGGTACTAGACGCAATCCAAACAGATAAAAAGCCCCATCTTTTTCAACGCCAGTATTGATGGCACTCAAGCGATCACCAAACTTCTTCTGCACCCAGTCACGCAGCAGAAAACGAGAGAGCAGAAAAGCCAGAGTAGCACCAAGGGTAGAAGCAAAGGAGACAATAAATGTGCCCCAAAACACCCCAAAAATAGCACCTGCTACCAGTGTGAGTATTGCCGCTCCTGGTAGAGATAACCCTGTTACTGCCACATAAATTACAAAAAATCCAAGCCCCATGAAGAGTGGTTTGGTTTGAAAATGATTTACCAGCCCTACCCGCTGTGATTGGAGATATTCAAGGCTCAGAAATCGCCCCAGATCAAATAGAAAAAAGGCACCTATAAGCAAGGCAATTATGAGAATGAGAGGGAGACGTTTGTGCACTTTGTGTATAACTCCAGCGCTGTTTACTGTTTATCTAAGTAAAAAAGGAACCTGATTAAAAAGCATGTATCAAATATTGAAGCTATTTTGTCATAATAGCTATCAGTCTAGGATGCTTTTTAGTTGGGGCTTACCACGCTGAATAGATTAACTCTAAAAGCTTAATATACTCTTAAGAGAACCCTGGATAAGCCTAATTTAATTGGCTCTAGAGTAGAAGATATTAATGTTTCTGAAGCAACCTCTTAAGTAGAGGAGGTGTTTTTTGGTTTTGTGCTCAATTCATATAGCGTAACTACATAATTCATGTGGATAATTGCAGTTAGCTTCGCCTTAATTACATAATGCATCATGTAGGAAAATTCCTACATGCCTAAAGGAAAAGTCAGCCTATTTTTCTCTTTAAAGCTATGCCAAGATCTTTACAGGTCGCTAATCAAAGGAATACACACAGGATGTCACCCGATCTCAAAGGAAAGAGAAACTACGGATAGAACCCCCCTAGCCAACCAAGCTCGGCGACCAAAAAAAACCCCAGAAGCATGGAATGCTTCTGGGGTTTTCCATATCTACTGTCCCACAAAAATGTAGTGTATCAACTGCCAGTTCTGGAGGCTCGCTTACGCTCATGCTCTTTCAGATGACGCTTACGGATGCGAATAGCAGAAGGGGTAATCTCTACTAATTCATCATCCTCAACAAACTCCAACGCCTGCTCTAAGGTAAATTTTATAGGTGTTGTGAGCAGAATATTCTCATCCGTTCCCGCTGCACGAATATTAGTCAGCTGTTTTCCTTTCAGTGCATTTACTACCAAATCATTCGCACGAGAGTGGATACCAATTACCTGCCCTTCATAGATCTCATCAGCATGCTCAATAAAGAGCTTGCCACGCTCCTGTAGATTAAACAGTGCATAACCCAGGGCTTTACCTGTCTCCTTCGAGATCATTGTGCCATTCACGCGAGCAGCAATGCCACCCGAAACGGCCGGGCCATAGTGGTCAAAAACGTGGTAGATCAAACCGGTGCCTGAGGTCATGGTCAGAAAGTCGGTTTGAAATCCAATCAACCCACGGGATGGAATGATGTAGTCCAAACGAACACGCCCATTGCCATCCAGCACCATATCCTGCAGTTGACCACGCCGAGTACCCAGCGCCTCCATCAAGCTACCCTGATGAGCTTCCTCTACATCAACTGTCAGCTGCTCATACGGTTCACAAACCTCACCATCAACCTCACGGAAAATAACCTCCGGGCGGGATACTGCAAGCTCATAACCTTCACGGCGCATGGTTTCCAACAAAATAGAAAGATGTAGCTCTCCACGCCCTGAAACTCGAAATTTTTCTGGATCGGTTCCCTCTTCCACACGCAGTGCAACGTTGTGAATCAGCTCACGCTCAAGGCGATCTTTAAGCTGTCGTGAAGTAAGGTATTTACCCTCTTTTCCTGCAAAAGGCGATGTATTGACCTGAAAGGTCATGGTCACGGTTGGCTCATCTACCGTTAGTGGTGGTAGCGGCTCCAGGCACGCTGGATCACAAAGGGTATCAGAAACATTCAGCCCTTCTATACCAGTAATTGCGATAATGTCACCCGCTGAAGCGCTAGCGACCTCAACCCGCTCCAGCCCATGGAAGCCCATAACCAGTCCGATTTTGCCTTTATGCGGATCGCCATCAACCTTATCGACTAGCACTGGCGTATTGGCACGCACAGTACCACGTGTAATGCGCCCTATACCGATAGCACCCACATAACTGCTATAGCCCAGTGATGAGATTTGCATCTGAAAAGGTCCATCAAGATCAACCTTTGGAGCAGGACAATTTTTAACGAGCGCTTCAAACAACGGTGTCATATCCCCTGAACGCACATCAGCAGAATCTCCAGCATACCCGTTGATTGCGGAGGCATAGATGATAGGAAAATCCAGCTGTTCATCCGTTGCACCCAAGCGATCAAACAGATCAAAGGTTTGATCAACAACCCAATCTGGTCGCGCACTATCCCGATCAATCTTATTAACAATCACGATAGGGCGCAGGCCATGCTCAAAAGCTTTTTGGGTAACGAAACGAGTCTGCGGCATAGGGCCATCTACCGCATCCACCAGCAGAAGAACCGAATCAACCATCGAGAGTACGCGCTCAACTTCACCACCAAAATCGGCATGCCCTGGGGTATCCACAATATTGATGCGGTAGTCATTCCAGCGAAGAGACGTGTTTTTGGAGAGAATGGTGATGCCACGCTCTTTTTCCAAATCATTGGAATCCATGACTCGTTCCACTGGACCAAAACGCTCACCTAAAGTGCCAGACTGCTGCAACAATTGGTCGACCAAGGTGGTTTTGCCATGATCTACGTGCGCGATAATGGCGACATTACGAAGTTGATTAATCACAAGAAGGTAAATCCGATATAAAAAAGGTCGCGCATTATAACGGATTTGCCTACTACATTAGGGATCAATATCCTGAATTCTGAAATAAATATATTTTTACAATAAATATAAGCACTTATATTGTGAGTTTAATGTTCTTGTTACGATAGTTATCCCATTAGGCTAACAATTAAGGTAATTTAATATTATCCACAGATTCTGTGGATTACTCTGTGGATAAAACAGGCACAATACTCACAACCCCCTATAGTTGTACCTTGTGAGTTAAATTGGAACAATTTCATACAATTTATATTTATGATTAATTTCAATCACTTAATTAAATATCAACTATCTTTACCTTGCATATTGACATAACTCAATCATTGCTATAGCACTTAATATCATCTGTGCATAAGTGGCTCTAGTTACTGGGAAAACTGGCTTATTATGAAACTATTTAGTTTTCGTAACCTTCGTATCCTGCTGTTACTGATAATCTTTATTACTGTTGCTATATACAGTAAAACACAACTGCTAACCTCCACTGCTTGGCTGGAGCCACTACAGGTTAGTATCTACCCAATAAATGGGGACAATCACCCTGAAACAGCTCGCTATATCCAGAAGCTGGATGACAAAAGCTTTAATGATATTGACGATTTCATGCTGCGTGAGAGCAAGAAATTCAATATTTTGGAAGAGATACCAATCCAAACCTCACTTGGCTCTGAGGTGTTTGTGTCGCCACCACCACCACCTAAAGGCAAATCAAAAAGCACCTTATCCATCATGCTGTGGAGTCTGAAATTACGTTATTGGGTTTGGAAGAATACCCCTGATAACAAACCCAATCTCAATCGCGTACGCATATTCGTGCTTTATTACCAAGCACATGACAATCAGCCACTCGCCCACTCACTGGGCTTGCAAAAGGGATTAATCGGCGTGGTGCATGCCTTTGCTAATAAAAAACAAAACAAGCAAAATAATATCGTCATTGCACATGAACTGCTTCACACCGTTGGGGCTTCAGATAAATACGACAGTAACAATCAACCTGTTTTTCCTGATGGTTATGCTGACCCAAATCGTAATCCCCGCTACCCTCAATATCGGGCAGAGATAATGTCAGGCCACATCCCAACATCGCCTACAGCGTCACAAATGGCCAAAAATCTCAAACGCTGCATTATCGGGACAAAAACTGCCAGGGAGATCAACTGGGCAAACGCTCAAAATTAACTCAAAAATATCCATATCTATCATGATTAGGTATAATTTTTCTTTTTTCTCCTAGCAATAGCGTCATGACCCAATCCACTGCCCTTTATGAATCTAATCTCCCACATCTGAAGCTCCTCACCCGGGGCAAGGTTCGAGATATCTATGAAGTTGATGATCAACACCTGCTTATCATCACCACAGATCGTCTCTCAGCCTTCGATGTGGTACTTCCCCAACCCATTCCTGGTAAAGGTGAAGTTCTAACCCGTGTAGCTAACTTCTGGTTCAACCGTACTTCTGAGCTGATCCCAAACCATCTCTCAGATATGTCGCTGGAAAAGATCGTACCCGATGCGGATCAACGCGCGACTCTAGGCGACCGTGCCATTATCGTGCGTAAGCTTAAACCTCTTCCAATTGAAGCCATTGTACGCGGCTATTTAATTGGTTCAGGCTGGAAGGACTACCAAAAGAGTGGTTGTGTATGTGGCATTCAACTCCCTGAAGGTTTGCGCCAGGCTGACCAGCTACCCAAAGCTATCTTTACACCTTCTACAAAAGCAGAGATCGGCGACCACGACGAGAACATTAGTTTTGAACAAACCATCGATCTTTTAGGCGCAGAGCTGGCAGAACAGGTACGTAGCATCAGCCTTAAGATCTACACTGAGGCAGCCACCTACGCACGGGAAAAAGGCATTATCATTGCCGATACAAAATTTGAATTTGGGCAGGATGATGATGGAAAGCTCTACATCATCGATGAGGCACTAACCCCTGATTCATCACGCTTCTGGCCCATCGAAGAGTATAAAACCGGCACCAGCCCACCCAGCTTTGATAAACAATTTGTACGTGATTATCTGGAAACACTGGATTGGGACAAAAAGGCGCCAGGCCCCAACCTTCCAACAGCAATCATCACAAAAACGGCTGAAAAATACCGTGAAGCAGAAAGAAAGCTAACGGGTAATTAAATATCTCCCCCAGTATTGTTGCATCAATATAAGCAAGAGCGCTGGGGGAATATTTTAGTTTTTAAATGTGGCCGACTGGTGCTTTAGAAACCGCTTAATTTCACCCGCCTCTACTTTATTCTCTGGTGTAATCTTGATGGATAAGATCTCTTCATCCAGCATCAGCGGCTGCTGATTTATCAGCTGGGTATTCAGCACATCCTGGTTGGCCTCTGACGGGTCGCCCCCTTCAGCCAAACGTTGATTAATACGTTTACGCAGCATATCTTCGGGCACTTCAAAATCAAGTATCAAAAATGGCACGCCCAATTCTTGTGCTAGCTCATGGAATGACAGACGATGTGAGTGTTTAAGAAAAGTGGCATCCACAATAGCCACATAACCCGCTTTGATAATAATTTCTGCAAGTTGTTTTAGGTGGCTATATGTATTTTCAGTGGCCTGTGGATGATAAATCCCTTGGCAAAGAGCTGAACCGCTATTGGCACTTGCTGCTAAGCTAGCCAAACGTTTCCGCTCAATATCCGAACGGATCTGAATTGCAGAAAGCTCATTAAGCAGCGCCATAATAGCCGTGCTTTTCCCAGAGCCAGAGAGACCATGGGTAATAATAAGCGCCGGTTCTACTTCACAGGTATAACCTTCTGCCTGAGCTAAATAAGCCCGGTAATCTGCACGCACGCTATCTTGTTCATTCGGTGATAAATCAGGTTGTTGCAAACGGATAACATCTACCTTAGCACGTACCATAGCCCGGTATGCCTGATAAAAAGGCAAAACACTCAACCCTTCATAGTCACCCGTAATCGCCAAATAACTATTGAGAAATCGCTGCGCCAGATTAGATTGCTTTTTCTCCTGAAGATCCATAATCAAAAAGGCAATTTCACTGATGGTATCAATCCATCGCAAATTGGGGGCAAATTCAATACCATCAAAGATCAGAATCTCACCATCAACCAGTGCAATGTTCCCCAAATGCATATCCCCATGACACTCTCGAATATGACCCTGTGCACGTCGAGTAGTTAATAGATTACTCAGAGATTCCAGCTCTCCTTTTGTCCAGGATTCAAGTTGATTTAGTTGCTGCTGGTCAGCATCAGACAGATCAATTAACGCGCGGATCTGTACAAAATTCTCTGCCATTGGTGCAAAGATAGTTTGGACTGTACCAAAGGATTGATTGAGGTCTGCTACTGCAATTCGGCCATGAAAATCAGCCACGATCTGTGCAAGTTGATCTATTCGCTCAGCAGTCAATAAATCCAGATGATTGGATAACAACGCATCTGGCTCAAATTGATTCATCCTGACTGCATACTCAATCACCTGACCTGCGCCTCCGATACGAGGTTGGCTTGGCGTACCCGTGATAGGCACAACATCTCGATAGATTTGTGGTGCAAGGCGACTATTGAGGCGAATCTCCTCCTCACAGAAATGCTTACGGCGTGCTAAGGTTGAGAAATCCAGAAAACCCAAATCAATAGGTTTTTTGATTTTGTAGGCATATTCCCCTGTCAGCAGTACCGTAGAGATATGTGTTTCGATATGCCGAATCTCAGTAACCGATTCTGGCCAAGCAGTAGGCTGCAATAGTCCTTGAATCAACTCCATGTGGCAATCCAAGCCCTTAATCATCTATTAACTCCTATGAAGCACTAGCACACCGGTTCACCCCACAGATCATGCTCACTAGAATCAGTAATGTCTACCTCAATAAAATCCCCCGGCTGCATATCCCATGCCCCTTTTATGATGACATAACCATCAATTTCAGGCGCTTCACCTGCACTACGAGCCAACACCTCATCCTCATCAACCTCATCCACTAGCACCGTCATGCGACGGCCGACCTTAGCGGCCAGTTTTTTAGCACTAATCTCAGCCTGTAAGGCCATAAAGCGTTCCAACCGATGCTCTTTAACCTCTTCGGAGATTTGATCCGGCAGCTCATTGGCTGCTGCACCTGCCACGGCTGAATAGGCAAAACAACCCACACGATCAAGTTGAGCTTCACGCAAAAAATCCAACATCTCTTCAAATTCAGACTCTGTCTCACCCGGAAAACCCGCAATAAAAGTACTCCGCAGCGTGATATCTGGGCAGATCTCACGCCAGCGATTAATACGATCCAACATCTTCTCTGCGGCTGCCGGGCGACGCATCGCCTGCAATACACGTCGATTGGCATGCTGTAGTGGAATATCGAGATACGGCAGAATCTTCTCCTCTGCCATCAACGGAATTAGCGCATCAACATGGGGATAGGGATAGACGTAATGCAACCGCACCCAAGCGGGCAGATCACCCAATGCATTAGCCAACGACTGAATATGTGTCGTTAGTGGTTGGCCATTCCAAAAATCCGGGCGATTTTTTAGATCGGCTCCATAGGCCGCTGTATCCTGTGCCACAACCAACAACTCTCGAACACCCGAGTTAACCAGGCTCTCTGCCTCCTGCATTACCTCACCAATCGGGCGACTTACAAGATCACCCCGAAGATCAGGAATAATGCAAAAACGGCAGCGGTGGCTACACCCCTCGGAGATCTTCAGATAGGCATAGTGCCGGGGAGTTAGTTTAACACCGTGTGTTGGGACAAGATTAGCAAATGGTTGATGGGGTGCTGGCACATGCTCATGCACTGCAGTCATCACCTCTTCATAGGCATGCGGGCCAGTAACCGCAAGTACAGCAGGATGGGCTTTTCGCACCTTATCTTCATCGACACCAAGACAGCCCGTTACAATAACCCGACCATGCTCTTCAATGGCCTCACCAATGGCCTCGAGTGACTCCTCAATCGCTGCATCAATAAAGCCGCAGGTATTTACAACAACCAAATCAGCACCATCATAAGATGCAGAAATCTCATACCCTTCAGCTCGTAGCTGAGTAAGAATACGTTCAGAATCGACTAATGCCTTGGGACAACCAAGGCTAATAAAACCAATACAAGGGGTTTGAGACATCGTGAAGGGTAACCGGCAGGTGGTAGGCAAGGTGCGACCATTATATCCACATACGCATGCGCACAAAACAATGAAGCAGATATTTATCTCATCAGTTCGCTGCTGCCAGGTTAAAAACAGGCCTACTATTCAGCTGAAAATAAAGAAAAAAGTGCTTGACACGTTTTTTTCGAAAATCACCTGATTTTAGCTGTATTGGCACAGTCAGTACTAGGAGGCTGTCCGAGAATAGAAACCGTAGCGAGGGAAAGCCATTTTGAGTCAGATTTTTTGATCAAATGAGGCGAATATTGGGCATATTTAACGAATTTGATCGGAAAATCTGGCCGAAATGGCTTTTCCGTAGTAGGT
>JAJFJN010000060.1 GCA_021773975.1 Gammaproteobacteria bacterium
ACCTACTACGGAAAAGCCATTTCGGCCAGATTTTCCGATCAAATTCGTTAAATATGCCCAATATTCGCCTCATTTGATCAAAAAATCTGACTCAAAATGGCTTTCCCTCGCTACGGTTTCTATTCTCGGACAGCCTCCTAGAACAAGAGATTAACGCGCTTCAATCTACACACATCACCCCAATCAATGAAAACCATGGATCAACCTACGATTCACACACTACGGGTGAAATGGAACAACTCAAAGCAAAAACAGACAAGCAGGTAGAAACCATTCGAGAGCTGGAGCTAGAACTCATGAAGGTGGGCTACAAAAAAACCTCCAAACAAGCCACACACAAGGAAGCTATTAATGACTCTAAAACACAAGATCTAGAACGCACGCTGAATGAGTCTGAAACTTGTATAAAGTTATTGGAAAATGAATTAACTGAGCTGCAGAAAAAAATACACACACTTGAAGCTGAGATTCAAGCTAACCAAGAGAGGTCACAGAGCAGCAGTGATGTTCTGCGATTAGAACAGATGCTTAAAGAATCAGAAACATGCAATACACTACTTGAAAATGAACTGGATTCATTGATGCGAAAAATACGTATTTTAGAAGGCAAAGAAGAACCAGCCGCCCCTCCGCAACACTACGATATATAAACAATCCAGCAATAAATAAGCTACTCTTTAAGTATGGAACCATGCGTGAGCGCTATTTTACGCCATAGACAAACTGAGGCTAAAACCTATGCAACCTGAGCCGCAGCCATCACCTGTTCAACAGCAAATCACCATCAACAACGATCTTAAAAAGATCATTAGTGATGGTGATTTCCGTGAAGGCATTGCTTGGCATAAGCGCACTTTCCAAACTGGCGAGTGCATATTGGAAGGAGGAGCAGAAGGACGTTCACTTTTTCTGATTGAATCAGGGCATGCCCGAGTTATGGTAACACTCAAAATAGAACGTCGCGTCAGACCCGGCATTTGTGACCTGCATGCAGGTGATCTTTTTGGCGAACTCAATCTCTTTGAACAGAGTCCTCGAAGCGCTTCTGTCATAGCCGTCTCAGATGTTCAACTACTGGAAATTGATGGCAAACACCTCAGTCAGTACCTCAACCAACACCCTGAAGTCGGCTACCCTCTCTTAAAAAGACTATTTCAATTAATGGTAAGCCGTCTTAATACAGCCAATAGGCGTATCGAATACCTACTGGGTTGGGGACTAGAGGCTCACAACATTAAGTAGAAGCCTCAACCACTACTGCATCCACCTTCTGAAAACCGCGCGGTAGTTTATTACCTCGCCTGCCCCGCTCTCCTTGATACTGATCGAGATCACCACTTTTAAGGGCAATATAGCGTTTCCCTGAGTAGGCTATTAGCCGCCCACCTTCTGGAACACTGGCAACAGCCACAACAAATTCTTCCCGTGACACCACTCGTTTGGATGGAATACTAATAATTTTATTGCCCTTGCCACGTGCCAATGCAGGCAGCTCGGCAATAGGAAAAACCAGCATGCGCCCCTCATTTGTGATGGCAACCAAACGATCTGTAGCTGGATCAGTAATCGGCACAGGCGTCATGACACAAGCACCCTGCGGCAAGCTGAGCAGGGCCTTGCCCGCCTTGTTTTTAGTCGCCAACTCATTGAGTTGTACTCGAAAACCATAACCGGCATCCGAAACCATCAAATACCATTGATTGGAATCACCACCCAGTGCTGCCACAAAAGTGGCGCCCGATGGCGGATTAAACCGACCTGTCAGTGGCTCACCCTGCCCACGCGCTGAAGGAAGGGTATGCGCCAGCAGGGCATAACAGCGCCCTGTTGAATCCAAAAATATCGCCTGCTGATTACTACGTAATCGAGCTGAACCCAGGTGTTGATCACCTGACTTATAATTCAACGTAGCGACATCAATATCATGCCCTTTCGCCACCCGTGCCCACCCCTTCTCTGAGAGCACCACAGTCACTGGCTCACTGGGGGTCAAATCTGTCTCTTGCAGCGCCTCAGCCGCACCACGTGCAACAATGGGGGAGCGACGTTCATCACCATAGGCATCCGCATCCGCCTGTAGCTCTTTTCGAACCAATGTCTTCAATCGCTGTTTTGAATCTAGAATCTTCTCCAATTTATCTCGTTCAACTGCTAACTCCTCTTGCTCAGCCCGGATTTTCATCTCCTCCAAACGAGCCAACTGGCGCAATTTGGTATCCAGCACATAGTTCACTTGTGGCTCAGTAAGGTTAAAGCGCTTCATCAAAACTGGTTTGGGTTCATCCTCTGTACGGATAATGTGGATCACCTCATCCAGATTGAGAAACGCAATCAGCAAACCATCTAATAGATGTAGCCGTTCCAGCACCTTATCCAGACGGTACTGCAAACGCCGGCGCACCGTTTCAGTACGAAACTCCAGCCACTCGCCAATCATCTCCCGCAGATTTTTAACCGCAGGCCGCCCGTCCAGGCCGATAACGTTCATATTCACCCGGTAGGTGCGTTCCAAATCAGTCGAGGCAAACAGGTGGGACATCAGTCGCTCCACATCCACCCGATTAGAGCGTGGCACGATGACCAATCGAGTGGGGTTTTCATGATCAGACTCATCTCGCAGATCTTCCACCAACGGAAGCTTTTTAGCCTGCATCTGTGCTGCAATCTGCTCCAACACACGTGCGCCAGAGACTTGATGCGGCAGAGCATAAACAACAATCTCACCCCGATCCCACTCATAACGGGCGCGCATACGCACGCTGCCATTACCCGTTTGATACATCTTCAGCAGGTCAGCTTTAGGGGTAATAATCTCCGCATTAGTGGGATAGTCCGGCCCCTGCACATGCTCACATAGCTCTTCCAGTGTGGATTTTGGGTTCTCCAGCATGCGAATGCAGGCGCTAGCAACCTCACGTAGGTTATGTGGAGGGACATCCGTTGCCATACCCACGGCAATACCCGTTGTACCATTAAGTAGCAAATTGGGTAGGCGAGCAGGTAGATTACAAGGCTCTTTCAAAGTGCCATCAAAATTAGGCGACCAATCAACCGTGCCCTGCCCCAGTTCAGATAACAACACCTGAGCATAAGGAGTCAGCTTCGCCTCGGTATAACGCATGGCAGCAAAGGATTTAGGATCATCCTGCGCACCCCAGTTACCCTGACCATCCACCAACGGGTAGCGATAAGAGAAGTTCTGCGCCATCAGCACCATTGCCTCATAGCAGGCCGTATCACCATGCGGATGGAACTTACCCAATACATCACCCACTGTACGGGCAGATTTTTTATATTTAGCCGTTGCTGACAGCCCCAGCTCAGACATGGCGTAGAGAATGCGCCGCTGTACCGGCTTCAGGCCATCCCCAATGTGTGGTAAGGCACGGTCAAGAATTACATACATGGAGTAATTCAGGTAGGCCTTCTCAGTAAAGGCCGCCAGGCGTTGCTGCTCAACACCCTCTGCATTCAACTCAATCTGGTCTGTCATTTAGATTTTAAAACCACTCACTTTAATTTGGTTTGTTGCATTCAACGTAGCGGTCAATCGCACAGCGTGCAATCTCTGGTTGAATCCTGATACTTAAATGCATCAATAATATTCTGGCGTTCACGAGCCATCGGATACTCAGCATGGCATAGGTAATGATCAACTAACCGCTGGTGATAAGCGGTTCGGTCATTACCACGAATAGGTTTCCAGGCAGGCTTTCGCAGTGAATGGAAGGTCTCTTTACCTGTACCAAAAGCATAGGTTTTATACTCACGCGCACTGCAATGTATGCCTTCAAAAACGACATTTTTCGCACCCTGTTTGGCTCTAATCACCAACACATAGCGCACTATGCCATCATCACCAATTGACAATGTCTTGCTATCAATAAGGTAACGTAATTTGGCACCGGTATCCTCTTCCACCGGAAATTCCAACAAATCGTCATCGCGAGGGTAGGCAGGCAGCGTAACCGCGCCCTCTTTCCAGGCCTCAGGATCTTTTATATCGAGATCTTCATCATACTCATCCAAAAACGGACCTTTGGCCCACAGTGCCGTGCTGAAGCTCAGAACCAGACTCAATAGAAACATTTGATAAAACGGTCGACTACTCATCACACTACACCTCGGCCAGATCGCCTTTCTCTTGCAGCCACTGTTTACGATCACCCGCCCGCTTTTTAGCCAACAACATATCCATCATGCTATTGCTATCATCACCTGCGCTAATCACAAGCTGCACCAGTCGCCGGGTATCGGGATGGATCGTAGTTTCACGCAGCTGTAACGGATTCATCTCACCCAACCCTTTAAAGCGCTGCTCACTCACCTTACCCTTGATCTTCTCGGCCTTGATGCGATCCAAAACACCTCTCTTTTCATGGTCATCCAAAGCATAAAAAACCTGCTTGCCAACATCAATACGATAGAGCGGCGGCATGGCCACATAAACATGCCCCTCTTGCACCAGTTTACGAAAGTGCCGTAGAAACAGCGCACATAGCAAGGTGGCAATATGTAGTCCATCAGAATCCGCATCAGCCAAAATACAGACCTTGCCAAAGCGGAGTTTTGACAAATCATCAGAGCCAGGCTCTACGCCGATAGCCACTGAGATATCATGCACCTCTTGCGAGGCTAGCACCTCAGTCGAATCGACCTCCCAGGTGTTAAGAATCTTGCCTCGCAGTGGCATCACTGCCTGGAACTCTTTATTTCGTGCCTGCTTGGCTGAACCACCAGCAGAGTCACCCTCCACCAGAAACAGCTCACTGCGACACGGATCAACTGAGCTACAGTCCGCCAGTTTTCCCGGCAATGCAGGTCCCTGAGTAACCTTCTTGCGTGCTACTTTACGCCCCACTCGCATACGCGCCTGGGCCGCATTAATTGCCAGATCAGCAATCTGTTCTCCCGCTTCAGTGTGCTGATTTAGCCACAGGCTAAAGGCATCTTTCGCCACACCCGAGACAAAAGCGGCACACTCACGTGATGAGAGGCGCTCTTTGGTCTGACCAGAAAACTGCGGGTCAAGCAACTTGACCGACAAGACATAGCTACAGCGACTCCAAACATCCTCCGGAGCCAGTTTGACGCCACGTGGCAACAAACTGCGAAATTCACAAAACTCTCGTACTGCCTCCGTCAAACCGGTGCGCAGACCATTAACATGAGTCCCTCCCAGCGAGGTAGGAATCAGATTGACATAGCTTTCTGTTACCGCCTCACCCCCTTCAGGCAACCAAACAATCGCCCAGTCTGCTGCTTCATCATTGCCTTGCAGGCTGCCGATAAAAGGAGCCTCAGGAATCAACTGAACCCCTTGCAGGGCATCCAGCAGATAGTCTTTCAGGCCATCTTCATAGCACCACTCATGCTGCTCACCTGAGTTCTCATCTAAAAACTTAACCTGCAACCCAGAACACAGCACCGCCTTGGCTCGCAGCACATGCAGCAGCTGGCGTACTGAAAACTTAGGGGAGTCAAAATACTTGGGATCAGGCCAAAAACGCAGGGTTGTACCCGTATTATTGCGGCCTACCTTACCTACCTGCGCCAGATCACTGGACTTGTTACCACCAGCAAAGGCAATTTTAGATTCAATGCCATCACGTCTGACCCACACCTCCAGATGCTTGGACAGTGCATTCACCACCGACACGCCCACGCCGTGCAGACCACCAGAAAACTTGTAGTTTTTATCGGAGAATTTACCACCGGCATGTAGCTTGGTTAAGATAACCTCAACACCTGGAATACCCTGTTTAGGGTGAATATCCACCGGCATGCCACGCCCATCATCCTTAACCTGGAGCGAACCATCCTTATAAAGGACAACCTCAATTTTGGACGCATGACCTGCAATGGCCTCATCCACACTGTTATCAATGACCTCCTGTGCCAAGTGGTTAGGTCGGGAGGTATCGGTGTACATGCCAGGGCGTTTCCGCACTGGATCAAGGCCACTCAGTACCTCAATGTCGGATGACTGATAAGCGCTGCTACTCATAAATGGGCATTCAAACCTATAGAAAAATAAAGCCAACGGATTGTGTACGAATAGAACCTACACTGCAAATAGTCAATCTCTCATACTCATCAGCAATGCTATTGCTCCACTTTTTAAATTGAGATCGAGCCAGTGGTAACTCCAGGCAATTTAATTTCAACCGTAACAGTGATCCAGTATATAATCATCACATTCAGTAATGTAATTTTTGTATGTGCACCCCAGAAGGAAATGATGTGCCCACTTTTGATGTAGAAAAACTACCCTCCATTCCTCAGGTACTGCTCAAACTCATTGAAAAGTGCCACCAGGTTGATGTCAGCTTTAACGAGCTAGCTGATGTTATCCAAATGGATGCTGCGCTCACTGCAAAAATCATCTCCACTGCCTCCTCCCCAGCCTATGCCAAGCTGAATGAAACAGAAGATTTTAGTCGCCTGTTAGCTGAGCTTGGGCTCAGTACAATTAGAGCGATTGCTATTACCTCAGCCGTTCACCTCTTCTTTTCACCGCAAGACGAACAGAGCAACCGTATCCTGAAGCAATGTTGGCATCGCGCATTAACAACAGCTCACATTGCTAGATCACTGGCCCGTCTAACTCACTACTCATCAGAGGACGATGCCTATATCTCTGGGCTACTACACAATATTGGGCAGCTACTGTTATTGAAAAAACCACAAGCTGATACAGCCATTGAGGCTGGCATACAATTAATCAGCAAATGGCAGCTCAACTCTTTTCTAGAAGATGCCATACGCTATCAGGCAGCAGCCACTCAATCTGTCCTTGATGCTCCTCGGCTGGTCAAGCTGGTCAACTTTGCCTGCAAGCTAAGTAACCGTACTCAACCGCTAGGACAACTCGCTAACGATGGCCAACTACTGTTTGGTCTAAGCCGCCCGCAACTAGATGCACTGCTGAGTGAAGCAGACAGCGAGATCCAGCAAAACGCTAAACAGCTGGGAATAACAGTTGCAACGGCAGAGAGCGGACCTGAAACAGCACAACAAAATGAGCGGGTCAATCTGGAACTGGCACGCCAAATACGCAGTATTGCCCTGCTCAACAGTGCTCAGCAGCATCTCAGCACAGGCCATGATCTGGAGAGCACACTACAAATCATTCAGCGGGATCTAAAAATCCTGTTCGGGCTATCTCATAGCCTCTGTTTTCTCTATAACGAAGCAGAGAACCAATTAATAGCTACAGCAAGCCATCTTAACAAGAACGAAAAACAGAATGAGTTCTCAATCCCTGTCAAACCGGGGCGCAGCTTACTGGCTGAAACTATTCAACAGAAACACCTCTGCTTTTCTCCAGCACCACCCGCTCAAAATAGCCTGGCAGTGATCGATCAACAACTGATCCGTCTACTCAAAGGAGATGGCATGCTCTGCATTCCACTGATCACCGAGCAACAGATCATCGGCGTACTAGCCACCGGTACAAGCCAGCAACAACTCCCTGAGCTAAAGCACCAACAAAGCCTGATGACCTACTTTGCTTATGCAGTAGCACAAGCAGTTGAGTACTTGCAACAACGACAATCAGAGCAACAGCAGCTGCTTGCAATCGAGCGTGCACGGCAACAAAAGCACACAAGCAAACTGCTGCATGAAGTCAATAACCCACTCAGTATCATCAACAACTATTTACAACTACTAGCTGGAAAACTGGATGCAGACCATGCTGCTCAATCACAACTTACCATTCTAAAAGAAGAGATCGAACGGGTTACAGGCATCTTGGCTCAAATGAAGGATTTGCCACAGGCAGAGGATACTCCACAGGGCGAAGTAGATCTCAATGCACTCATCCAAGATCTACTCTCAATCTTCCGCACCTCGCTCTTTGCCAGCCACTCAATTAAAGATACTGTGAATTTAGATAGAACACTTCCATCAATATCGGGAAACCCAAACAGCCTAAAACAGGTGATCACTAATCTAATCAAAAATGCAGTTGAAGCAATGCCAGAGGGGGGAGTAATCAAGCTCAACACATGCAGTCAGGTAAATGTTGGCGGGCAACTCTTTATCGAATTAACGATTGCTGATAGCGGCCATGGCATGTCAAGTGACACCCTAAAAAATCTATTCAAGCCCATAGCAAGCACCAAGGGGAAAGAGAATTCAGGTCTGGGATTAAGCATTGTCAAAAAGCTGATATCTGACATGCAAGGCACCATTTGTTGCAGAAGTGAAATGAATGGCGGCACCGAATTTCAGATCCTGTTACCCATGAAAAAAAAAGATTAAATATAAAATAATAAAAAACTGCTGCATGCGCATATCAATCAAATAGATATTAATCTATATTAAACTAAAATATGAAGTATCGGAGCACTATCCATGGTATCTAACAAAACATGGCAGGCTACCGGTTGTGAACTCCCAAAAAAACAAAAAGCGCAAGGTAGCAGCAAAGACAACAGTAGGGGCGAAGTTAAACTCTTGGTTGTGGATGACGAACCGCGTCTATGTCACAGTTTAAAAGAACTGCTTGAACTGCAAGGTTATCAATGCGAAGCCGCCATCGGCGGTGTAGCTGCGATCCAGGCACTGCAACACACAAAATATGACATCATCCTGCTCGACCTGAATATGCCAGGGGTTGACGGCCACAAGGTGATGCAATTCATCAAAGACCGGCAACTCCAAAGCGATGTCATTATCGTCAGCGGTGAAAGCAATTTTAAAGAAGCTGCTTGGGCGCTACAGCAGGGAGCGCATGACTTTCTACGTAAACCTTATGCCAATGGCGAGCTGCTACATTCAGTCAAGGGGGCAATACAAAAACGCCAACTAAAAGCAGAAAACAGCCGCATGCAGAAATGGTTGTCCGACTCAGAACGACGCTATCGATTCCTGGTCAACAACTCTCCTGATATCATCTATATGCTTGATGAGAAGGGATGCTTTAGTTTTATTAACAACCGCATCTCCTGCCTGCTTGGTTACAACAATGATGAACTACTGGGCAAACACTACTCCGAAGTCGTTCATCCCCATGATCTGATCAAGGCACACCTTACCTTCGATGAACACCGTATAGAACCAAACCCCAGACCTAATATCGAATTCAGGATAATGAAAAAGGGAGCCAAATCCCTACCCGATAACCTGTTTGAATCTCAGCTAGTTACCGTTGAATTAAATGCAGTAGGTGTCTATGAAGATCAAGAAGAAACCAATAATACACAGTTTATCGGCACCTATGGCGTAATTCGTGACATCAGCGAACGGAAGAAAGCTGAGGCTATCATCAATCATCAGCTCTACCACGATGTACTAACCGCTCTACCCAATCGGGTTCTACTCCGCGATCGGCTTGATATTGCAATTTTACACGCTAAACGTAACGGTACAATGCTTGCCGTGATGTATCTTGATCTGGATGGCTTCAAAATCATTAACGACTCACTCGGCCACATGACCGGTGACGAGCTGCTGCAAGCAGTCGCTCAGCGTCTACGCCTTAGTCTCCGCGAAGGTGACACACTGGCCAGAGTCGGCGGTGATGAGTTCAACCTGCTGCTACCTGAGGTCAATTGCCGTGAGGATGCCGCCGTTATTGCGCGCAAGATCATCAACAATCTAAAGCAGTCTTTTGAGATCGATGGCACCGAAATTTTTATCGGTCTCAGTATTGGTATTGCACTCTATCCTGATGATGGCGATCAGATCGACATGCTAATCAAAAATGCCGATATGGCGATGTATCACATCAAAGGGCGCGGTAAGAACGGTTATGAATTCTTCTCTAATAACATGCTTGGCCGAATATCCCGCCACAACTCACTAGAAAATGGCCTACACAAGGCATTGGAAGAGAATCAGTTCGTACTCATGTTTCAGCCACAACAGACCGCTGATACAGGCGAAATCGTAGGTGTTGAGTCACTCATTCGCTGGCAACATCCAGAAGAGGGACTCATCTCACCCATTGACTTTATCAGCCTGGCAGAAGAGACCGGGCAGATTACCGACATTGGTGAATGGGTGCTGCGCACTGCCTGTGCTGAATACAGCCGCTGGCGAGAACAAGGGATCGAAGGCATCAAGATCGCGGTCAATCTCAGCGCAGCGCAACTCTATCGAGCCGACTTTGTAGAGACCGTTCTGAGTATCCTGGAGGAGAACCAAATGCCAGGTGAGCTACTTGAACTTGAGATTACCGAAAATTCTCTGGTGCAGGATATCGAGCATGTAGTTGAAAAACTGCGCCAACTGGCTAAGCACGGTATACGAGTTGCAGTAGACGACTTTGGCACGGGCTACTCATCACTCTGTTATCTGCAGTCGCTGCCACTAAACACACTAAAAATAGATGGCTCTTTCATCAACACCATTAAATCAACCGATGACAAGCACTCAATAATTAGCGCCATTGTCACCATGGCCAAAGATATGAAGTTGGGCGTGATTGCAGAGGGTGTTGAGACAAAGACACAATTAGACTATCTACGCTCAATTGGCTGCCCACAGGTACAGGGTTACTTTCTTAGCTACCCGCTATCAGCAGACAACACCCTAGAACTACTATCACAATCACAGATACACTAAGAGGCATGCTGGAGGGCACTCTTTTTGTGGTACTAAAAAAGCTTCGATTCAGTTTTGCCCAGCAACTGGGCGTAATGTATTGCTTGCTGTAGACCTACCTGATCCTGCTGTGGTTCTGATGAGGTGAATGCCAATGGCGCTGTCTCTCCTTCAGCAGGGGCTTGATCAATTGTAGCCTCCGCTGCGGAGCACGCACTAACCTCCTCCAACAAGGAAGCAGGCAGCGTGCCAAAGCGCTTCATCCAGCCCTGAGTCAACTGCAACAGCAATGCCTCCGTCTCTTCAGCTCTGCCCTGCTGTAAGTAATGATCGACAACAGCAGCATGATCCATCGCTACAAGCTGCGGGGCAGTCTCAATTTTATCCAATGGCGCTAACTGTTCATCCCAAAAGGCACTGAAGCTCGTCTTACCCTCGTCATGCTCCATGTACTGTTCCAACCTGGAGGAGAGATCGAGTATGCAGCGACTGGCCACCCCCGACGGATTCCGCATCACCACCGCCTGCTGCTCAATGACCGAATGCGTCAGCTCTATATCAGAAAGTATATAACCCAAAAAACCAACATTTAGTTGCAGATATTTTTCCACTGCCCCCTTGAAACGACGAAAGATTGCACGCGCATCAGAAGCAGACAAAGCCATATTGACAACAGTAAAAATCGAGCGCTTTAAACCGCGCTGTTTCAGCACTTTAATTAGCGAAAAAGCATCAGTTAATGAGGTTGGCTCTGGCGTGATTAACAGCACCGTATAAGGTGCTGCTTGTAAAAAATTCAGCACTGAATCACTGATACCCGCAGCTGTATCTATCAACAGATAATCAAAGTGTGTTTCCAGCTGTTTCAATGCAGAGAGTAACCGCTCCTGCTGCACCCTGTCCAACTCAACAAACTCTGCAATCCCTGAGGCCGCTGAAACAATCTGCACACCTGCCGGACCATCAACCAGAATCTCCTCAATTTTCCTTTCACCACTTAACACCTGTTGCAATGTATATGGCGGATTAATGTTAAGGAGGATATTGATATTGCCTAGATTGGTATCTGCATCAAAGATGCAAACCTTCTTACCACGGGAGGCAAGTGTTATACCGAGGTTGGTAACAACATTAGTTTTACCCACCCCGCCCTTGCCACTAGAGACAGCAATAACATGAGCTGTGCTCTTATGGATAAAAGACGATTTTTGCTGTAATACCGATGCGCTCACAAAACCAACAAATCAAAAATTTAATGTAAGCCCATCTTACCGACAGCCCGCAACCACAACAACAATCCATTGTTTTTCAGGCACAAGAATACTTAACACCTCTGACCCACAACCCCTCCGACAGGCCAGCAGCCTTATTTCTCGCTTTTCTCAAAGGTAAAATAGAGCCAGAAAAAACCTGAAATCCCGGCCACAAGTGAGGCGAGAAGCACCCCGGTTTTAGCCATCAGTAGATCTTGAGCATGATGGGCAAAGCCCAATTCAGCAATAAATATCGACATGGTAAAACCGATACCCCCCATCAATGCAGCGCCTACAATATGTTTAAAATTCAAACCCTGCGGGAGTGTCGTCAGCCCAACCTTCACTGCTACCCAAGAGAAACCAGCGATACCAATCAGCTTGCCAAAAACCAAGCCGAGGGCAATGCCCATAGATACCGGGTGAGTGATGATGGAGCCAAAAGAGGACCAATCAATAGGAATACCCGCATTGGC
Organism: Gammaproteobacteria bacterium; assembly: GCA_021773975.1. Lineage (GTDB taxonomy): Bacteria > Pseudomonadota > Gammaproteobacteria > Chromatiales > Chromatiaceae > WFXD01. The sequence continues at coordinate 12,284 of JAJFJN010000060.1, forward strand.
CAGAGAAAAGATAGGAATAACAAGGTAGGCCGACGGCAAATGCATCTTATGCTCCAGAGTTTGAGCAGGCGCCTGCACCAGCTGCACACCCTCACCCAACGCCTGGACCCTGGAACGCAATTCACCATTTTTAAGAATGCTCTCCTCACGCTGGTAGGCCTTTTGAATCAACCCAATCATCCCAGTAATCTGCGCTAGAAAACGCTTTGGATCATACTTTGGCCGCATCGGAATAGTGAACGCCAGAAAGATTCCTGCAAGCGTCGCATGAACACCACTCTTTAACATCGCAATCCAAAGCACCACACCAATCAAAACATAAGGTAAGGGGCGACGAATACCACCAAGATTCAACGAGACCAGCAATAGCAACATAACGCCAGCAGCAGTCAGAGCCAAAAGATTTATGGACTCTGTGTAGACCACCGCAATCACCAAGACAGCACCCAGATCATCCACAATGGCCAAAGCCACCAGAAATGTCAGCAGATTTTTGGGTACTCGACTGCCCAGCAATGCCAGAGTGCCCAAAGCAAAGGCAATATCCGTTGCCATAGGCACACCCCAACCATCAAAGGCATGCCCTTCAGAGTTAATGCTCATATAAATAAGTACAGGAACCAACATGCCGCCTATCGCAGCTACAATGGGGAAAATCGCCTGTTTTGGATCAGCAAGCTCCCCCACCAAAATCTCACGCTTTAGCTCTAGCCCTACTAAGAAAAAAAACAGCGCCATCAGGCCATCATTGATCCAATGATGCAGAGACATGGAGAGCTGAAACCCCGGCATGCCAATTGTAAAGGGCGCCTGTAACAGATGATGATAGGCCTCATACCACTGGCTATTGGCAATATAGAGCGCCACAATGGCACACAGCATAAGCAGGATACCACTGGTAGTCTGGCGATGAATAAACTCCTCAAGCGGCGTTAACACCCGATCGAAAGCCTTTTCCCACGGCGCGACGTGCTCTTTTTTTATCTGTTTTTCCATTAGAAAACTCTACTTGAGAACATTAGAAGTCTTATCTGACTCTACCTCTACCACTTTGGTTTCATCAAGTTTGATTATGAAACACAATCCATTCAGCAATACAAAGTAGATAAGCAACTGAGTGTTGGATGCTGCTACTTTGTAAACATTGTCAGCTGCTCACCAATCAGACAATATGTGTGAGTTGAGAATATGATGCTGTTTACAGCTTGATAGTCGCAATACTCAGCCTAGGAGGCTGTCCCAGAATAGAAAAACCTACTACGGAAAAGCCATTTCGGCCAGATTTTCCGATCAAATTCGTTAAATATGCCCAATATTCGCCTCATTTGATCAAAAAATCTGACTCAAAATGGCTTTCCCTCGCTACGGTTTCTATTCTCGGACAGCCTCCTAG
>JAJFJN010000007.1 GCA_021773975.1 Gammaproteobacteria bacterium
CGTAGCGAGGGAAAGCCATTTTGAGTCAGATTTTTTGATCAAATGAGGCGAATATTGGGCATATTTAACGAATTTGATCGGAAAATCTGGCCGAAATGGCTTTTCCGTAGTAGGTTTTTCTATTCTCGGACAGCCTCCTAGTCTCCTCACTCATTGAGACTGATGCAACAGAGGTCTCTTCTGCCAACGCTGCATTCTGCTGAGTCAACTGATCCATACTTATTACAGCACAGTTGACCTGATCTATTCCATCAGACTGCTCTGCACTAGCTGCTACAATTTCTGAGATAAGCGTACCAACATCAGTAACAGTGCAACAAAAGTAATGAACTAAATATGATCCTGCAAGAAAAAGCAGATACATGATGAAAAATTGCATCCAGCTAGATAATGTCACTGTTTGGTAGCTAGCTATCGCCCCCATTTTCGCCGTATGATTAGACAGGCATAAATAACACTCTGAGCACCAATCCACCATGCAGATACTAAAAACCAATACCACTCCCTTTGATGGGCAACGTCCCGGCACCTCTGGCTTGCGAAAAAAAGTCAAAACATTCAAACAACCTCATTATTTAGAAAATTTTGTTCAAGCTATCTTTGACACCCAAGGTGATCTTGTTGGTGGCACGCTTGTGGTGGGAGGTGATGGCCGCTACTACAACCGAGAAGCAACCCAGATTATCTTGCGTATAGCAGCCGCAAATGGCGTAGCCCATGTCATTGTAGGCCAAAGCGGGCTGCTCTCTACCCCTGCTGTCTCTTGTGTTATCCGTAAATACAAGGCTCATGGCGGCATTGTGCTATCAGCCAGCCACAACCCAGGTGGGCCAGATGAAGACTTTGGCATAAAATTTAACACCGCCAATGGTGGGCCAGCACCTGAAAATGTCACCGAAGCAATCTACCAACGTACAACCACAATCAACGACTTCCAAACCTTAGAAACTACAGATATTGATCTTGATAAAATAGGCACGCTTCAACTCCATGAGATGCAGGTAGAGATAATTGATCCGGTAACAGATTATGCTGAACTGATGCAGTCACTATTTGATTTTGAATCCATTCGAAATCTATTCGAGTCCGGCAGCTTTAGCATGCGATTTGATGCCATGCATGCTATTACCGGTCCTTATGCCTGCCGTATATTGGAAGAGATGCTTGGCGCACCCTCTGGTACTGTTATTAATGGCACACCATTGACAGATTTTGGCGGAGGCCATCCAGACCCAAACCTGGTTCATGCCCATGAGATAGTCAGCATGACTCAAGGCAGTAATGGCATAGATTTTGCCGCTGCCTCCGATGGGGATGGGGATCGCAACATGGTTCTAGGGCAGAATTTCTTCGTAACACCTAGCGATAGCCTTGCGGTTATAGTCGCTAATTACCACCTTATATCGGGTTACCAAAAAGATAAAATCAAGGGCGTAGCCCGCTCTATGCCAACCAGCCAGGCTGTCGACCATGTCGCTGACAAACTAGGCATAGAGTGCTTTGAAACCCCCACTGGCTGGAAATTTTTCGGTAATCTACTGGATGCAGAAAAAATCACATTCTGTGGAGAAGAGAGTTTTGGTACAGGCTCTAATCATGTGCGAGAAAAAGATGGCCTCTGGGCAGTGCTTTTCTGGCTCAATCTACTTGCTGTCAAAAAACAATCTGTTGCAACTATCGTACAAGAACATTGGCGTGAATTTGGGCGTAATTATTACACACGCTACGACTATGAAGGTGTCAATAAAGAAGCAGCTACAGATTTAATGCAGCAACTTCGAAATAAGCTTGCTTCATTACCAGGAACACAAATACAAAACCACACTATTGAATATGCGGATGATTTTTCCTACACCGATCCAATCGATAACACTGTTTCCAAAAACCAAGGGGTAAGAATCGGATTTATAGGTGGCTCACGCATCATCTACAGATTATCAGGAACGGGCACTGAAGGGGCTACCCTAAGGGTCTATCTGGAATCTTACGAAATAGATCCTGAAAAACAACAGCAAGCCACTGCTGGCGTGATGACCCCCTTAATTTCCATTGCTCAGGAATTAGCTCAAATAACACAAAAAACAGGGCGAACTCAACCAACCGTCATCACCTAAATCTAATATCACCCTTGAAATTCTTCTGCAAGATACCTACAAATGCGTAAAAAAGCTTAACTTTTTCATACTGATGCCGTTAATCTTTATTAACCATAAACAAACACCAATCAACCAAAATTTGCAACAATTCAAAAACGGGTTAAATCAGAAATAACTATAAAATATAACCACATAGATTAAAGACTAAACATGCAAGCCACACAATCTGCTTCAGCAACTCCATCAACTGACGAACAACCAAAAGGCTTGGCCTTAATTGTTGATGATGAACTTTCCAACCGCATCGTCTTAAATGCTCTCTTAAAAAAAATGAACTACACCATTGTTCAAGCAGAAAATGGTGCCCAAGCAATTGAGCGTTATAAAGAGACCCAGCCTGACATCATATTCATGGATATTATGATGCCTGTTATGGACGGCTTTGACTCCACCGTTCAAATCAAGGCGCTCTGCGGCAACACATTTGTTCCCATTATTTTTCTAACAGCAATGACCGATGAAAAAGCACTGGCTCGTTGTGTCGAGGTCGGAGGTGATGATTTTTTAACCAAACCCTTTAACCACACCGTTCTTAAATCAAAAATAAGAGCAATGGAAAGGATTCGCGATCTCCATCGCGAAGTAAAAACTCTTTTAGATCAAAGAGAGCATGAAGAAGAAATTGCTGAAAAAGTATTTAGTGGCGCAGTGATGGCTGGCAATGTTATGCCAGAAAAACTCAAAGCGCTTATGCGGCCTGCCGCAGTCTTTAGTGGCGATGTACTCTTAACAGCGTATGCCCCTAATGGTGATCTTAATGTATTGCTCGGTGATTTTACTGGGCATGGATTATCAGCAGCACTTGGCGCACTGCCTGTATCTGAAACTTTTCGTGCCATGACTATTAAAGGATTTTCAGTAGATCAAATTCTCAACGAAATTAATCGCAAATTACATACCCTACTACCAACCGGTATGTTCATGGCAGCCCAATTCGTCCGCATCAACCATACCATGGACAGCATGACACTTTGTTGCTGTGGCATGCCAGATATACTTATCACAAATATAACAGGCACCGAAATAAAACACCGCATTCCATCTACCGGTCTGCCATTGGGTATTATTCCAGACGCTGACTATCTTCATTCCATGTCAAGCATTTCAGCTGATCTTGAAGATCGTGCTCTACTCGTAAGTGATGGTGTTACAGAAGCCAGAAGCCCTGATGGAGAATATTTTGGTCAGGAAAGACTGGAAAATATACTTGCCAAAGGAAACGGCAAAGAAAGCATCGTTAACTCTATTGCAAATACCTTAGAACGGTTTTGCTTAGATGCACCTCAAGACGATGACATTAGCTTGGTTGAAGTTCCATTTTTACCTGATGTATTAGCTGTATTTGAAGATCAACACTCATCTGGCACTGAAGAAAAAAAAGGAGCAAAAAATAGCGATGACTCACAAAATAACAGTCTGAAATTCGTTGTCACTTTAGAAGGCCCTCGTTTATTGAGAATAGACCCTGTCCCACTTTTAATAAATCAAATACAAGAACTAGAAGGATTAAAAGAGCAGCGAAGAATAATTTTTACCATACTCAGTGAGCTATATATAAATGCACTTGATCATGGCATTTTAAACCTAAATTCTACACTTAAAGCCAAACCAGGTGGATTCACAACCTACTTTACAGAGCGAGAAAAAAGACTTAAAGAGTTATCAGATGGGTATATCACAATATCTATTTATAGCCGTTTATACTCATCAAGCGGTGAAGTGATCATTCAAGTCAAAGATAGCGGACCTGGGTTTGACTACGCTAATTATATTGCCAATATTCAATCTGACTTATCGACACCTAGTGGACGAGGGTTGCTACTAACTAAAGAATTATGTGAATCATTAACATACAGCAACTCTGGCAACCAAGTAGAGGCTATATACACTTGGGACAACAACTAAGATAATTTAACAAACCCCCCAACGATAAATAACGCAGAAAAAAGCATGGATTCACAACATCACACTAAATCACATTCATCACCTAAAGCCACCGATCCTATTGATCACAGCAAACTAAATGCCATGCGTGAACTATTAGGTGACGACTTTGAATCACTCATTCATGCTTTTCTTAGCAGCGGAACATCCATCGTAGCATCATTACCAATAGCCATTGAAAACCAAGATGCCATAGAAGTAGAACGCCTAACTCATAGCTTAAAATCTGCTAGTGCTAATGTAGGTGCAACAGCCTTATCAAACATGGCTAATGATGCAGAAAATAGAATAAGAGATTGCGGTTTAAATAAAATCGAATCCATTACAAGCTGCATTAAATTAGAGTTTGAGCAGGTTCAAATAGAGCTTAAAAAACAGCTATAAAAACCTTGCTTAGATTGAAAATAGCAGACGCTATGCTATTTAACTGCTAAAATTCCACAGCTCATGATTACTGATCGTTTTATTTTTTGCTGGGAATCACCATGCTTTACACCATTATAGGAACCGATAAAAATAATAGCCTTGAAGCACGAATGGAGGTTCGCCACGAACACCTTAAACGCTTAAATGTACTTAAAGATGAAGGCCGCCTTGTTTTAGCTGGCCCCTTTCCTGCTATCGACAGTAATAATCCTGGAACAGCAGGATTTACAGGTAGTCTCATTGTAGCTGAATTTCCTGATCTGGAGACAGCACAAACTTGGGCCGATCTTGATCCTTATGCATTAGCTGGTATTTACACTCATGTGACCGTCACTCCATTCAAAAAAGTACTCCCCTAAATCACAAGGAAATTACCAATGCAATTTTCATCAAAAAAACTAATTGTGCTGAGCATCGCACTATTACTTTCAGCCTGTAATGGAGACGCTACTCAGGCACCGCCGTCTGTAGAAAAAGCGCAACCGCCCATCACATCCAGTACGCCTGCAGCCACAGAAACAACCACCACTATCGACAAACCAAAAGTATCCATCGACGACCCTGAAGTCGTTGTAATTGTTAATGGAAGCCCTGTAACAAAAACCATGTATGCCGCCTTTCATCAACAATGGCGGCAAGCCAGACAAGGCGCAAAAGGTGACACTCAAAAAGAACAGATGGCAATACTCAATGAGCTGGTCAATGCGATGCTAATTGTGCAAGATGCTGAGGCTCAGGGTTTTAATAAAAAACCAGAGGTAGAGGTACTGCTTAACCTACTACGCACACGCGCACTAGCTGAGATGTCTGTTGCTAATTTCGTGCAACAACAACCGATATCTGATGATGATTTAAAGAAAATCTACGATACACGTTATGGTAGCAAGCAACAGCAGGAATTTAAGGCCAAACATATCCTTTTGAACTCAGAAGAAGCCGCCAATGATGTCATTAAAGAACTTGGTGGCGGCGCTGATTTTACTGAACTGGCAAAAGCCCAATCAACTGGCCCTTCCGCTTCACAAGGCGGCGACCTTGGATGGTTTGAATCTACACAAATGGTCAAACCTTTCGCTGATGCTGTTATTGCAATGAAAAATGGGGAACACTCAATAACACCTGTTAAAACCCAGTTTGGTTGGCATGTTATCTTACGTGAAGATTCCCGCGAAACTTCACCTCCTGCCTTTGATGATATTAAGAAAACCTTATTGGATGGAAAACGTCGTGAGCTGGTTATGGGATATTTGACTGACCTACGTTCAAAAGCTGACATCCAAATAAAACCACCTACTCAACAAACTGAAAAAGCAGATGCAGCAGCTGAGCCAAAACCAGCTCACTAAAGGTAATCAACCAAGGCTACAGAGAGCGACTCTGCTCTCTGTAGTCAGCTATCTCACTAAGAGAGAGCTACAGCTTCTTTAACAACGCCTCAAGCTCTTCTTCATTAAGTATCTGGATATCTAATTTTTGGGCTTTATCCAGCTTTGATCCAGCCGCATCTCCAGCTACAACATAACTGGTATTTTTTGATACGCTTCCAGCAACTTTTGCACCTAAATTTTGTAGTTGATCCTTTATCTCACCACGCGGACGGCTCAAGCTACCAGTAAGTACAAAAGTTAATCCTGACAACAACTGTTGATTTGACTGTTCACCTTCTGTCTCATCCCATCTAATACCTGCTGCCAGTAAATTATCGATCACTTCAATGTTATGTGCTTGATGAAAGAAAGCAACAAAATGCTCAGCAATAACAGGACCAACACCATCAACCAGACTACGTCGTTCATAACGTAGTTGCTCAGCAGTAGCTGATGATAATAATGCCAGTGAACTAAAGTTTTCTACAAGCCGCTTGGCAACGTCCAGATTGAGTCCACGTATTTTTAAACCTGCCAACCAATCTGAAAAAACGCCATCCACCACCAACCCTGGATGCGCATTCAGGTAATTACAAATTGCTTCAGCAGTAACTGCACCGATTCCTTTAACACCTTTCACTACAATAAAATCATCAAGACGCGCCTGTTTTAATGCATCCAACGTTTTAAAGTGATTTGCTAAAGATGCTGCAGTGGCCTCCCCTACCTCCCTA
>JAJFJN010000061.1 GCA_021773975.1 Gammaproteobacteria bacterium
TGCCATTAGAAATGGTCTCTACATTGGCACGTTTGACAGGGCAAATGATGACAGAGCAATCACCAGCAGCATGGCAATGGCGAAAGCGTCCGGTTAGGTTGGTTGATGGTACAACCGTTACTCTCCCAGATACCACAAGCATAACTTAGTAGACTATCGTTGTGGTGATTAGCGTTTACGATCCTTATCTCCTCTTTCTTCTTTCTCATTTTCCTCCCAAGCCCCAAAGTTGGGTATTAGGATCTCTTTTTCGCTAAAAGAACCTTTGGCAGCCTGTGTATGGCAGGCACTACAGTTACTGAATGACCCTACTTTTGGATTATTCTGTACCATGTCAGGTGTTAGCTCTCCATGCTTCTTAAGAAAATAGGGCGTTTCACTAACACGTAGTGGCGCATCACCAGGGGATAATGACTTCATGATCTTAACTGAGCGCTTATAGCTTGAGCCATCAGCGGAGTTTTTCAGTAGATAGTCTAAGAGCATATTGCCATCTTCAGCTGGTAGCTCTGCATTCTCACCAAAATGGTTATCCAGACTTGCCATTATTTTGGTCCAGGAGCGTGCAGGCAGAAGACCAGGTTGATAGGGAAAGTGGCAACTGCCACACTCTTCCAGATACCGCAGATTTTCAACCGGAGCCACACCGGGTTTGCTTCCACCAAACCAACGGCTTAAGAAGCCACCTTTATTGTCTTCATCTGCGAAGGTGGTGCCACTCATACCAAGCATGGCTGTTGATAATGCTAATAGGGATACTGTAAGTAGTTTGCGTTTCATGGTGCACCTCATGTTTGTGAAATAGATTGTTAAAGCGTTTTAAGGAAGGCAAGTACGTCGCCTTTTTCCTGGGCTGTACATTCACGTCCCAGTGTCCATTTACAGTTACGGACAAACCATTTCTTGATCTTTTTAACCTCTGTAAGGCGCTGTGGATTGACAGAAGGTGCCATGGGTTTGATGACCTTGCCGGTGCTGGCGTGTTTACCTTCCTTTGCCAAGTCAGCGGTATGGCAGATAGGGCAGCTACGCTTGTCACCACTTTTTGCATCGATAAAGGTTTTAGTCCAGAGTGCTTCGCCTGCTGCTGCACTAAATGCTTCTGCACCCTGTGATTTATACTCTGTTTCTAATTCAGATATGGCGCTTGCTTGTGTGTAAAACGGTATTGCCAACAGTAGTGCGGTAATGCCAATTACTTTTATATTCATGTCAACCTCATAAGTGTTTAGTTAGTCGAGCATTGATTGTTCAGTTAGCTCTTACCTATAAGCCTACACAGGTGAGCTGAATTGAAACTGAAAATGAATTGCATATTTTAGTGTTACCAACCTCTTTGTTAGTGCGGTGTGTTTGTCTGTTAATTAGGTAGGTGCATGGCGGCATCTTCAAAGGTGCCCTTTGCTGCATCCAGGTGGCAGGCTGCGCAATTTACTTTGCCGTTAACCTTTGGATCTTGCCAAGTGGCATCAGATATCTCCTGGTGTTTCTTCAGCCAGTAGGGTGCTTCTGTGATGCGTAATAGCGTTTGATCCTTTGGAATGCTCTGGTTGATTTTCCAGGCGGCTTCGGTCAATCCCTGCTCCGCTGAATTTTCAACCAGAAAGGCCTCAATTTCAGCCACAGTATCTGGCTCTAGAAATAGATCCTCTGCAAAGTGAGTGTCTTGCTCTGCCATCATGGTTTTCCATGAACGGGCGGGCAGCAAACTGGGGTGGAAAGCAAGGTGGCAGGCGCCACACTCTTCGCGCCAGAGATCATGATCGGGTAGATCTGGCCCTACAAATGGTTGGTAAGGTTGCTCAGGTGTTGCTGTTAAATAGCCCTGAAACCAAACAACCCCACCGGCAATGATCATGATGACCATAACAGTGGCTGTTTTCCATTGAGATGCAGCAGCAATGGTGTCAGCTTTGGCGGGTTTGTAGCCTGTTAGCATGGCTCTTACTAGGTTTTCTTTGTGCAGTAGGCTCTCTACCAATACACCGATTAAATGAGTGCCGACGACACACAGCATGAGCCAGGCCAGTAGTTCATGCAGATCTTGCAAGCGCTTCCCTTGGGGGTAATTAAGTAACCCTGCGAGCGGCCCTTGGCGTTCTTCACCACCGAGTCCCAAGAGGCCTGTAATTACGATCAGTACCCCTAGTGTTAAGAGAAGATAGATTGCCCAGCTGCCTGCAGGGTTGTGGCCAAGAAAGCGGGGCGGTTTTTTGTTGAGTACCCCTTTTATATAATCTAATACCTCGTGCCAATCAAAGGAAAAATCATGGAAGCAGGCATAAGGCCCACCGATAAAACCCCATAAGAGGCGAAATAGAATCAACCCGGTCATTAGGTATCCAGCAAAGACATGGATATCAAGATAACGGTTGTCACGGGTTAGCCAGGCGGTGATAAAGCAGGCAACCAGTGTCCAGTGAAATAGGCGCACAGGGATGTTCCAGATGCGTACGGGTGTCTGTTTGCTATTTTGTTCTTGTGATTGAGTCATCTGATAGCTCCCTTTAATCTGTTTGCTTGAGGCCGGTAAACATGGCGCGCACCAGATTTTCACCATGGGAAATGCTGCCTAGAATGACACCCGCAACATGTACAATAATGAGAAACAGAGTGAGGTTGGCAAAGAACTCATGTACCTCTTCAAAAGCCTCTTTTCCAAAATGTCCAATGCCTGAGAACCAGATGGCGAGTGGCCCACCACCTTCGACACCGTAGGCGCCCAGGCCGGTTAGTGTGGTCAGTAATAGGCTCAAGAGTAGAGCGATGATCATTAGGCCTCCTGCCGGGTTGTGTCCTAAGTAGCGTTTTGCTTTGAAGCTGGCTGTATCTTTAATGTAGTTCAAAGCTTCGTGAGGTGGGCGAATAAACTCAGAAAAACGGGCGTACTTTGTACCAATAAGCCCCCAAATCACTCGGATTAGCAGTAACCCCATGATGGTGTAGCCCGCGTAGGAATGTATCAGCATAAAATCATCTTCACTGGCGTAGGCAATAATAAATGTCATGACTAGCCCCCAGTGAAACAGGCGAATCAGTAGGTCCCAGACTTTTATCTCTTTGGTAATGGAGTTCACAATTAAATCCTCTTTTCTAGGTGCTTAACTCCATTGTAAGTAGTCAAGCTTAATCCAAACTGAAAAAAGAGAGGGTTTAAGTGGGAAGGTGAGGTTTGGGCTTAATGCTTCAGTTAAGAGGGTGGGTTTTTGGAGTGGTACGGTTTTGATAATCCCGCCATTGTGTATGGCGGGATTATCGGGCAGAAATTTACTACGGTGTTAAGGCTGGACGGAAATTACTGCGGATATTTTTTATCTTATCAGATAGGCAGAATTTTTCCCCTCCTGGAGAATTCTTACACAGCAGGTCGAGAAAGATTTCAGCGCCTGTCCCCTTTTTTTCTGCGATACGAGAGACGGTCAGACTAAACTCATCATCCTGTATGGGGGTGCGGGTCAGTAAAATAATGTCACTGGCTAATTGCAAGCGAGTTGTTGCATGTAGTTCGACATAGGCAGTGGCTTTTTTCCAGGCCAGATCACAGCTTTCAGTATCAGGGCATTGCACTACGGTTTCTAATAGTGAGGCGGTCTGTTGTGATGGCGTTATGCCAGGTTTTTCAGGCTGGAGCTTCTTCAGTGTTCGGAACCGCCGTAGATCATCTTCATGATTGGCCCAGATGGTATCTTTATCTCGCTCTTTGACAATGATAGAGGCATAGGCATCTTTGATCTGTTGGTGAAGAGAGGTCATATCATTGAGATAGTTCAGAGAGGCTTTCTTCCCTTGGCGCTCCATATCAGCAGCACCTTTTTGTAGATCTTCGAGTCTGTTTTTCAGGCGTTTAATGTTGCCTCGAATAACCTGGATGTGGACATCAATGGCGGTGAGTTTGCCATCGCGAGCCATTTTAATATCATCTTCAGCGCGAAAGGTACGCAGTAGTACGCGATCCGCTGCTTTTTGCGATTCTATAAGGCGCTGCTGCTCTGCACGCAGCCTTTTTAAGGCTTTCTCACGGGCTAGATCCTCTTGAATCGCTTCTTTGCTTCTGGCGGCTTTAACCTTTTCAAGTTCAATGCCACTTTCATCCAGCCGAGAGTGCCCTCTTGCTTGTTGCTCTGGCGGCACTCTGTCAGAGTATTGAACCCTTCCATCGGCATCTACCCAGCGATACAGCTTTCCACCCATTGCAGAGAGTGGCAGGGTAAGTAGGAGGATAAGAGCGATGCTGATTGCTGTGATGTTAATTTTGCGCATATCAATTCTCAAGAAGTGACTCTGGCCTATTGCTGAGATCCTGTAGAATCTGTGTTTGGCATTATCTAAATATTCGATCATAGGGTCTATTATTTGTGGATCAGGTTTTTCTGTTTATCATATCGTTTCTGGCTAACTTGTTTTCGGCCTTTTCTGGTGGTGGTGCTGGATTGGTTCAGCTGCCTGCCATCATATTTCTCGGTCTGCCATTTGGTGTTGCACTGGCAACGCATAAGGTGGCTTCAGTTGCGTTGGGTCTTGGAGCGACCTTGCGGCACTTGCGTGAAGACACGCTGGAGCGCCAGTTCGTTATCTTTATGCTGATAACGGGTGTGCCAGGCGTTATTATCGGTGCCAGCGTTATTCTGCATATTCCTGACCGCACGGCTGAGATTGCCCTCGGTTTTTTGACCCTGAGCTTGGGTGTTTATTCCGTACTGCGTAAAGAGCTGGGTCAAAGCTATCAACCATTGCATCGAGATCATCGTGGCTTCCTCATTGGTGGTGCTGGCTTATTTTTTATCGGCATCCTTAATGGATCCTTGACCTCTGGTACGGGTCTGTTCGTCACGCTTTGGCTAGTACGATGGTTTGGGCTGGATTATAAACGGGCTGTAGCGCATACGCTGGTGATGGTGGGGATCTTTTGGAATGGTGCGGGTGCGACTACCTTGGGTATCCTGGGGAATATCCAGTGGGACTGGTTGCCTGCACTGTTATTAGGCTCCCTCACAGGGGGTTATTGTGGGGCGCATCTCTCCATTGTGAAGGGTAATCGCTGGATCAAACGGGGGTTTGAGATAGTGACCCTGTTGATTGGTTCAAAGTTGATTATGGGTTAGGTCACACACCTTGCAGCAAGATGTGTGACCCTTTGTGCTACACCCCGTATTGTTCCCGATAGGCTTGGATACGGGTTAAGGCATCAGCAGAACCGGATTTTTCAGATAGATAGGTAATCAGATGCTCCAAACGGACGATGCTAGCAACCGGCATGTTGTAGTCTGCTTTCACTTCATCAATCGCTGAGCGATCCTGTTGGCCTTTCTCTTGACGATCAAGGGCTATGATGACCCCGGCAGGTGTGGCGCCATTCTCACGGATGATCTCGACCGACTCTCTCACAGAGGTGCCAGCGGAGATGACATCGTCAATAATCAGTATTTTGCCTTGCAGCGGGCTGCCGACGATGTTGCCGCCCTCCCCGTGGTCTTTAGCCTCTTTGCGGTTAAAGGCGTAAGGAATATCTCGGCCATGGTGGTCAGCCAGTGCAGCGCAGGTAACAGCGGCCAGTGGTATGCCTTTGTAGGCAGGGCCGTAGAGCAGATCAAACTCAATGCCGGAATCTACAATGGCCTGTGCGTAATAACGTCCCAGCCGAGCCAGACTGGCACCGGTATTGAAAAGCCCGGCGTTAAAGAAATAGGGGCTGATTCGACCTGACTTCAAGGTAAACTCTCCAAACCGAAGTACGTCTACTTCCAGGGCGAAATTTAGAAATTCACGTTGATAATTTTGCATAAGGGGTTTCCTGCTACCGAAAATTTGTAGCATTGTAACCGGAAGTGGTGACAGTTCTAAACAGTGAGTCACCTCGCTATACTGCGTAATCTAATAATACCCATGGATATTTAATGCCAACCGACAGTTCTTCACTGCTGTATCGCGTCTTCAGCACTCGCATGCTGATTACTTTGCTGATGGGGTTTTCCAGTGGTTTGCCGCTTCTGCTGACGATGTCCGTGCTACAGGCGTGGATGAAGCAGGAAGGGGCTGATCTGTCGACAATTGGACTTTTTGCGCTGGTGGGGCTGCCCTATACGCTGAAGTTTCTCTGGGCGCCGCTGTTGGATCGCTATACCCCCAGCCTGCTTGGCAGACGGCGTGGTTGGTTGTTGTTGGCTCAGATTGGGCTGATGCTTTCCATTGTGCTGCTGGCCTTCACTTCACCGGCTGAGAGTCCGCTCAGTGTTGCACTGGCCGCACTACTGTTGACCTTTTTCTCTGCCAGTCAGGATATTGTGATCGATGCCTACCGGCGAGAAGCGCTGCTGGATGAGGAGCTTGGTTTTGGCTCGTCGCTCTATGTTAATGGTTATCGTGTGGGCATGCTGCTTGCCTCCGGTGGTGGCTTGATTTTGGCTGATTTCATTAGCTTTACCCAAGTCTATCTTGTGATGGCTGCCTTTATGTTGATCGGTATCGGTACAACACTCTTTGCGCCAGAACCTGAAGTAACAGAAGGTCAGCCAAAGAGTTTGCGTGAGGCGGTGATCGACCCGTTTGTTGAGTATTTTCGTCGTCAGGATGCGCTACTGATTCTGCTTTTCATCTTGCTTTACAAGGTTGGCGACACCATGGCCAGCCATATGAGCATACCCTTCTATCTTGATATTGGCTTCTCGACCAGTGAGATTGGGTCAGTGGTCAAACTGTTTGGATTTTGGGCCACCATCATCGGCGGATTTTTGGGCGGCCTGATGATTATCCGTATTGGTATCTACAAGGCGCTGTGGTTTTTTGGGATTCTGCAGGGCTTGTCGACGGCTGGTTTTGCCCTGTTGGCGACGATTGGCTACAGCCTGGCCGGTTTGACGGGTGTGATCGCTTTTGAAAATCTGACAGCAGGTATGGGTACTGCGGCTTTTGTCGCTTTTATGGCCAGTCTGACCAACAAACGTTTTACCGCCACCCAATATGCACTGCTCAGTAGCTTTATGGGAATTCCTCGTGTGTTGGTTGCTGCACCAACGGGTTTTATGGCCGAGGCGATGGGGTGGGTTGATTTCTTTGTTTTCTGTTCGTTGATTGCTATTCCGGGGTTGGTGTTGCTTTGGTGGTTGCGGGGGCGGGGGTTGATGCAGGCTTCTTCTGAAGAGCAGGAAGCTGAGGTGGTTGAGGGGTCGAGTTAGGGTTTTGGTATGCCTTTGGTACTGTTTTATTTTGATGGGGGTTTACTCAGGGCGTCCTGCCCTTCGCCCTTCGGGTTGCGCTCTGCGCATTCAAAATTGCTCCTGACAATTTTGTCGCCTCCTTCGACGAGTTCCATTTTTTGCTTGCCCAAAAAAACGGAACCTAAAAAAGGGCGCCTGCCAACTTGCCCTGCGGCTTCCCAGTGCTTCTCGCCTCAGGCGGCGCTCGGGAACTTGCGGCACACAACGCCGCTCAGGCACTCCTCACTCAAAACCTCCACCCGAGCCTGCGTCGGACGGGATAAAAAAGTTGAGGTTATATCAATTTACCTAATTTTTCTTACTCATCAACTAAGAAAAGCTACTGCCGGCTGGGTAGGAGTGGGAGCGGCTGGAAATTTGCGCTATTCAAATTTATTTAAAATATGCAATTAAATCAATTTGTTATATGCGCGCTATTGTTCGGCAAATTTGGTATGATGTTGGAATTCTTAACTGGCTATAATTGATTTCTATTTTTTATAAAATTGGTCAATAATAAAATTATGCGCATACCTATCCTTCTTAAAAAAGAGCCGTTGTTTGAAGCGCTTTTTGAGCTACGATTTGGTAGTAAGATTGAGTCGGTTGCTGAGGTGCTTCCAGGGCTTCTGTATAGCAAGCTCTCAGAGGGCTACGATAATATCGTAAAACTCCCTGCCTCTGATATTCCGGCAGATATTCGTAAACGTGACCCTGCTTTTAGATATACGCCTCTAGTAAAACTAGGAGGGAATGAACAATTTTCAATCCAAGTTGGCGAACATGTAATCTCTCTTGCGTGTAGAAAACCGTATTCTGGCTGGGAAAAGTTTGGTGATGAAATCTGTAGGCTAATGGAGCATCTTAAAGATACTGGCTTGATAACCAGCCCTGAGCGCTTTTCGCTAAAATACATAGATCTTATTGAGTCAAATGAAAGCTCTTGCTCTGGAATTGCCCCATTCAAAGTTGACATTAAGCTTGGCACAGAGGATATAGAAGCTCATCCGGTACACCTTAGGACTGAGTTAAAAGAAGGGGAGTATGTGCACATTGTTCAAATCGCATCGCCTGCTTCGGTACTTCTTCAAGATAAAACCAAGCTACAAGGAACGATTGTCGATATTGATACTGTGTGCATGGATCTTAATGCGGACTTTTGGGCTACATTCAAAAAGCGGCTAAACAAAGCGCATACCATCAACAAAGAAAAGTTTTTTAGCTTGCTTAAAGCTGAAACAATAGAAGCGCTAGACCCTGTTTATGAGGATTGATTGAAATGCCCGATCTGTATAAGCATGATGAAGGATCAAAAGTTTATAGTGCATCCTTATTTGTGAGCGGGGTGGCAGCAGCACTTGTTCCTGCTGCTATTATTGCTGACAGTTCGACAGATATTGAAATGATTTCACTGATACCACCCTCATATGAAATAGCTATCAGACCGGCAGGGATTCCCGTTGTTAACTATAGCCTTATATCGTTAACAACTATTGATAATGCGTACAAACCAAAATCAGAGTTCGCAAAACGACTGGCAGCAATTAGAGAAAAAGCCATCAGTGAAGGACTTGAGTTATTAGATTATGATGGGATAGAAAGAGAAATAAATCTCAGGAGAGGCGAATCCATCTAATGAGCTTCTTGCAAAACTCTCGCTGGTAAACGAATGATATTCGCCGTTCGCACTCAATAATCGCGAATGATTATTATTTGCATAAGATAAGCTAAGATGGTTCCATTTTTCCCTCAAACAACAACAGAAAGAGAGAAGCGGGCAATAGGAAGCCCCTCAACAGCACGGCTAATTCACGCTAACGCCTAACTCATTGATATTGGATTAGAGTTACGAGTCATTTTCAGGCAATCAAAGACTGCCCGTGTATTCAGCAGCAGTTTCTTCATCATTTCTGGGATCGTCTCATTTTTCTTCCTGCTT
>JAJFJN010000062.1 GCA_021773975.1 Gammaproteobacteria bacterium
ATCTATCTGATGACCCAGTCGAAGAACAATATCTCTGCACTAGAGATGAGGCGAACACTCGGGGTTTCCTATAAAACGGCCTGGCTGGTTAAGCACAAGCTCCTTCATGTCATGGTTGAGCGAGAAGTTAGCCGGGTTTTAAGAGGACGCGTTGAAGTGGATGATGCCTATTTGGGTGGGGTTCGGAGCGGTAAGCGAGGCCGTGGAGCCAAGGGTAAAGCGCCCATGGTGATTGCTGTTGAGACCAAAGTGAATACTGAAACCGGCAAGGCACATCCTTGGTTTGTTCGTCTGGATGCCTTGCCAGGTTTCACCCATAAGGCTCTAGTAAACTGGGCAGAACAAGCGCTAGAACCAGAGGTGCTATTGGTTTCAGATGGGCTTGCCTGCTTCACATCTGCAGGTGAATGGGTTAATTATCATCAACGTGTGGTTGTCGGTGAACGCAAAAGCTCAGAGCTGGATTGCTTTCATTGGATTAACACGGTACTGGGTAATCTGAAAAGCGCCATTCAGGGTTCCTATCATGGGATCAATGTTAAGAAGTATGCTCAGCGGTATCTTGGTGAAGTGCAGTATCGGTTTAATCGCCGATTTGACCTGCCAAGCATGATCCCCAGGCTACTGTATGCCTGCGTGCAGACTTCTCCATATAATGAGAAGAAATTGCGCTTTACTGAGCTTTGTAACTAATCACCAAGAGGAAAACGCGCTAAAACAAAAGGACTGCAACTAGAAAAAGAGAGGGGAGGTCTACTACTTTACTTCTTATGACAAGTCATGCAAAGCGTACTACCATCGAGTGTCGCACGCAGAAAAGGCGCATATTTAATGGGGACAGCTGGGTACGAATCATCTATATAGACAATTTCACCCGGATTATGTGGATTATGGCAACTTGGGCACTCAACTCGCCCTTTATATAATTTGATATCTGTCCACCCAGTTACCGCATTGGGTGCTGGATAAAAGTCATCTGCCCACCCAGCATAGTTTGGCGGGTATGCCATTGAAACAGGATGGTCATCAGACATATCAGGGCCAATCTGCCACCAAAGCGGCGGCACTGTGCCACCATCAGGATGGCAAGCGGCACAGTTAGGGGTGTCTGCACCTGATCTATTAGGCATATTTACCAGATTATGAGTGTCCCCAAATTCTCCAGCAGTGGTAACAATACCCGAACTACCACTATTTGCCAGCGCTGAATCATGGCAACTCAAGCAAACCAATGATACCGGGCTAGGTACCCAGCTAGCGGCAAAAGAGCTATTCATCGTATAGCTTTGATAACCCGGGGTGCTGCCATAAGGCGAAAAGCTAGCTGATAAGTTGGTTTCTGAGATATTACGATTCCAAAGAGGCGCAGGCGCTCGGATGGCATCGTCTTGGTCAGCACTGCTATCATTATCTACATCCGTATCAGCTCCGTGTGGTGTATGGCAAAACACACATATCTGATCCGAAGGGGTCACGCCAAAAGATGACCCATCGCCATAATAGTTGCTAATACTTAAATCATGCTTTGATCCGACTATGGTAGAGCCTAGAGTGCCCAAACCATTACCCGCCATTGCCACCTGAGTTAAACAACCCAGCAGCAAAAAACCGACAATTTGCATCTTACATGACATATAGACCATCATAATTCTAATATATAAAATTCAGCCAACGTTACATCTGTTTTAACTGAAACTAAACACACCACCGTGGCCGCCAATAATATCCAAGCAAATTAAATCACCAACATATCGCCCTGAGCGAATTAGCCCCACCTAATATATAGTATAGGCATGCCAATGAGATAATTAGCTATAAAACAGGCCCCATCAACGAGATAGACAACAAATCGCGCCTTTTCTTCCTAATTTAATCTATATATCAGCGATACAGTTGGTGTTTTTTGCGCGAAGACTTGCCATGAAAGTATTTATACCTGAATAGCGCATCCATACCATGGCAATTTGAGCATAGTGCCAATTTGCTGCGATTTCTCAGGAAGCTATTGCGCGAATTACCTTCCAGATTTTCACCTTCTCCATACTCCATAACCACTGGACTCCAGCGGTGTGGGTTATGACAAGTGGGGCATGAAATAACACCCGTATGTGCAGTTCTTCCATTCTCTCCAAATAACGGTGTAAAACCACGTACTGGCCCCCGGCGTGCTCGCCGTCCAAGAATTTGCGCCTGTACTTCAGCCGGATGGTTTTTCATTACCGGAACCTTCTGCTCTGCTGGCAGCCCTTCATCATGACAGCTCCGGCACATCTGTTCATTAATATCCTGTCCCAATCCTGGTTCACGCGCCCACAATCTAAGCGCTTGTTTCGCATTATGAACGGTATGACACTGTTGGCAGATACCTGATTCTTGAACAGTTTCATCGCGTAGATTTTTCGTATCTGGTGCAGTCACCCTAAGATCATGGTCTGTGCCTTTCACCCAGCGCTGATCGCGATGGCAATCGGCACACAGCGCGCCATCTGGAGCCGCTGGCATACGCAGAAAACTGGTATTCGCGCCTCCTTCAACTTTTGCATCTGCACCCGCTTGACTCAGTGGGTCTGCCGGATCCCACTGATGAGGATCATGACAAGAGGGGCAACTGACTCTTCCCCCTTTTTTACTCTTGCTACGCTCACCTTTTTTATTAAATAGTGGGAGTTTAGTTCTTCCGCCTGCATTCTTAACGTCTGCTTGTAGTGGGTGACTAATTTCACCCGTCTGCTTATTTTTGGCAATGCCGCCATCCTGATGGCACTCTCTACACATTGATTCAGCTTTATCATTACCTGGACCAAAACCTCTACCCCAAAGTTTTGCCCCACCTGCATTGTGCGGCACATGACAATTAAAACAGACCACTACATCCTTTGCTTTCTGCCCAATAGTGTTCTTCTCTTCTGGCGCAGTAATAGCCAAGTTATGTTTAGATAAAGCTACAGCCCCTTTATCAAAATGGCAGTTAATGCACAGCTCTGCCTTTTGACTGTTTGATATGCGCAAGAAACTTGTTTTAGCATCACCCTCAGCAGTTAAGGCAGCACCTTTAAGCGGCGTTGATGACGCTGACCAGCGGTGAGGATCATGGCAGCTGGCACACGTCACCTGTCCATCTTTAGTAGTGGTTTTGCGGCCTTTGGTATCAAATAGTGGTAATGCTTCCTGCTTCCAGTTTTTATATTTCTCGTCAGGTTTTTTCTTTGTGCCGATTATCCAGCCTTCAGTTGAAGAGGTAATACCTAAATTAGAGAGCGGCGCATTAACAGGATGGCTGTGATCACCAATGGTTTTCTTTTTACCCAGCCCTTTTTTATTATGACAACTCAGGCAGATTGATGAGATGGGATCAACACCCTTAACCGGCTCCCTGGCCCATAAGCGCGGCCCCTTGCCTTTATGTACAAGATGGCATGTTTCACATAATCCAGGGTTTCCCTTCTTTGCTGATGGACCCATCGTTGCAACATCATGCTTTGTCCCCTTAATATCGGCCTTATCCTTATGGCAGCTACGACATAGCGCATTAGAGCCTTTATTGGCAACACGCAAAAAGCGGTTTGTCGCATCACTAGGATCACCTGGTTTTGAACTTTTATCTAGGTTATTTGGGTCCCATTGATGCGGGTTATGGCAACTGGCACAGGAGACCTTACCCTTCATGTCTCCCACTTTTTTTAATCCTGCATCGGTAAAGCCAGGTAGTTTTACAGCCTCACCCAAACGGGACATATTGCGCCCTAAAGGATGGCTAATTGATCCGACCTGCTTATGCTCTGCAACCTTCCCTTTACTGTGACAACTCAAGCACAACGCTGATATTTTCTCACCCTCACTTGTAATCTTCCGCGCCCACATCCGTGGACCCGCTCCATTATGAGGGAGGTGGCAGGCACTACAAACACCTGACTGGCTCACTTTTTGTCCGCGAATGTTTTTATCTTCTTTATCCTGTAGCCCCATATTATGCTTGGTGTTGTTTATGCGCCCTTCCTGCACGTGACAGGTTCTACATAACGACGAATCATTCTGATTTTTCTTTACCAAAATAGCGGCATTTTTTTCTGCCAGATGTGGCCGATGGCAGGTTTGGCAAATGATCTCTCCCTTATCCCCAAGCTTGCCACCTCTCTCTATAATTTCTTGAGGGATTTTTACTTTTTTTGAAGTGATATTAACCGGGTGTGTTCCCATCTTTGTGGACTCAACCCGGTCTTTTGCATAACGATCACTGTGGCATTTACCGCAAAGTGCTGAGTTTTTATTCGATGCCACCAGAACTTTATTATCCCGTCCACCATGAATGCGATGGCATGACTGGCAAATGATAATATTGCCTTTACCAAACTTAGAACCCTTATCAACTAATTCTGGGGGGATATTCTCAAGTTTTTTTCGGATGGGGTGATTGCCACCTTTTGGCCCCGTGCTCCGATTTCCATGGCAGTTAAGACAGATACTCGACTCAATATTTTTAGCACGAAGAAAAACAGGGGATGCATCCTGCTTCCAATCTACACCATGCGCACTGTGGCAGGTTCCACAGTAGATTTTTCCATCTTTATTAAGAGGAAAAAGATTAAGATCAGGACGTAACTGAGCTTCATCCGCTGTTGGCATAGACACTTTATCTGACGGTACAACACCAACCGGATGAGAGTATGTTTTGTTTTGCCAAACGAATCGAGAATCAAGCACAAAGCCGTCATGACAAGAAAAGCAATTTCGTTCATTGCTTACGACATCTTGCTTACCTGTATTCATCACAGGATTTGGATCATAAGGGATAAGCGGCGTTACATCAGGCCTTTGAAAATCTCCCAGCCACATGATATGACAAATAGCACATTCACGTTTTCCTGCAATACTACGAGCCTCTACGTTGTCACTGATCCACAAAGAGGTTATGAATAGAAAAGAAGAGAGGAGTAGGTATCGAGCCATCATAACTAACGCAATTTAAATACTGAAACCTTATTACTCAGCATCTCTGCAACATACAATCTATCCCTACCATCAATTGCAATGCCTGCTGGGGCATGAAATTTATGTTTTTCTTTTCCAGTAGCCAGTATATGGGTAAATTGATAACCCTTATTAAAAACCTCAACTACATCCATATAACTATCCGATACATATATCGAACCTTTACTATCAATAGCCACGCCTTTAGGCCGATAAAACTGGCCGGGCAATACGCCCCATTCTCCTACTGTATATACAAACTTGCTTCGTTCATCAAAAATCTTAATGATTGTGTTTAGAATATCAACAATATAGACATGACCATCCTGTACAAGGATGGAACCAGGATAGCGAAACTGTCTCTCTTGTACACCTTCTTTACCCCATCCCCCTAATTTTGTGCCATCTGCATCAAATACCAAAATTCTATGTTGTGAATTTTCGGTTACAAATATCAGCCCTGACTTAGCACTGACAGCAACATCAATCGGGGTTCCCGGCTTCCCATCTTTTCCACCCACAGCGAAACTAAATTGATGTTTACCATCGCGATTAAATACTTGAATTCGGTGATTCTCTTTATCTGCAACATAAACCAATCCAGTTTTATCTACAGCAATACCCAGAGGCCACATAAACTCACTTTGGTTTTGGCCTCTTTTTCCAAAAGAGAAAAGGTACTTTCCATCTGGCCCATAGGCCAATACCCGATGATGCCCACTATCCACAACATAGACTCGGTTATCACTTGCAACTGCGATATCTGACGGTAAAGAAAGAGTGCTATCTGGCGTAGATTGAATATCAAATAGATGCTCAACCTTGCCTAAGGGTATAGCCTGCTTAGCAATGACATTGCTGGTAGCAAGCAACAATAGGAAAACAATAGAAAATAGTTTGGTTCCAGGGAACCGATTCCTATAACTCAAATCGGGGAACCTCCAAGACAGTCAAAAAGATGTAATAAGTTTAGTCAAAAAACAATCTAACAACAAACAAGGGGGCGGCCCTGTTATGAGCCAACCCCCTCCTTGAATGCTTAGTGATTTATGACTTTAAGCAGTTTACTCGTCAGCGCCTTGGCGCCACCAGCCACGAGGATCATCCTTCGTGCTGTCATCCATCTCGGGCAGCTCTTCTTCGCCAACCAGAACTTTCGTTTCATCGTCAGTTTCTTTACCTAAAAACACCAACTCCATGTAGAACTCTTTATATTTTTGAACCAAGCCAGCAATGTTCAGGTTCGTCAGACCGGAAGCCCGTGCATCAGAAAACCCAAGTTCACGAAATGGGAGATAACCTTTACCTTCTTCGGCCACATGGCAGCGTGTACAAAACCTACCAATAGGATTAACAATGGTATGAAACATCTTTTTCACAGAACCTTGTTGCTGCGTTGTGAGTTGACCACGCATAGCAATGAATTCTGCCGCCTCAGGTGCTGTTTCTGTGATTTCAAGCAGCTCCTCTTCACCATTAGCTTTTTTACGATAAGCAACAATTTTTGAGTACTGATCATCCGTTTCGATCAAGTTTCCTGTCTCTTCATCATAGGCTGTGCCAAACTGTGGTCCACTAACCTTCACGCCAGAATAGTTAAGCCAGCGAAATGACAAGGTATCTTCTGCAATTTTTTCGTTGTCTACATGACAAGTTATGCACCCTACAAATTGGGTATGCATATTCAATAATGTACGTATCATAGGACGCTTGGCATGAGGGAATTCACCATGACAATAAAAGCAGACCGGTTGTTTGCCCTTTGAATAAGCCGCCTCTTTAGGTGAATTATGAAAGTGCCTTATGCGTTCAAGATCTCCTTCATAATCAACATTTTGCAGAAAGGAACGTTTAGTCTCAATTTCCGCCACAAATAGGTGTGACAGCATGTTATAAGAGACAATCAGCAAAAGACTGGCAATTATAAACCATAAAAAAACCGACACCATCCACGCCCATACTGGGTGGTTTCGTCGAATACCGGAAACGCTGAATAGATCAGCCGTCTCCTTTCCAGGGATTTTCGCCTTGTGATCAATAATGACCATGACTGCAGTCACAAAAAAAGTGAACAGCACCACCGCTAAAGCGATAAAAATGGCATCGAGCTCTACTGTTTCAGCCATATCCAGAAACCTTCAATAATTGTAAAAGTATTTATTGTTACCTGAAGAGATGCTTAAAACATCAACCTTCAGAAGTCATTAGCCAAATGGCATATATACCAAAAACTGTCCAGGCTAATACAAAGGCCAGTGAGCCATATGCAATGAATTTCTGCCCCTTTGTTAGCCGTGACATCATGATGTTATATCTTCTGCCTGTTGCCCTTCATCTTGTTCCGTCTGTTCTCTAGCCCACTGGCGATGCTCATCAAACAAGTAATTCTGGCGCGCATCGGTATCTTTAGTATTAGAGACCAATCCTTTACTTACCAACACTTCCCGTAGATATTCTCTCTCTTCAGGCAATGAAGCCAAGCAACGAAGATACTCAAGAAAATGCTCTTCGATTTGGTGTTCTCTCGTCAGCTTGCCAGTTAAAAATGTCCACTGCATTGGAAAGCGTCCCGGAGCAAGATGCACGTTATACCAGTGCCAAAATGCGATAACCAACAGAGCAAGCAATGCCTCATGCGGATGAGACAGCCGCATCATTTCCTGGAAGTGAGAGGCAATATCGGTAGGTAAGACACTATTCCAGAATTCAGGAAAAATAAAACTAGAGCCTGATACCACCATTACGATATTACCAAAGGCGGCTGCAAAGTAATGGATCTTCTGCTTATACATAAACTTATCCATTTCTGGACGATTTTCACGCTGCCCAGCGTGGTAAGCCATATCTGCAGTAAAATCTTTCGCATCCTTCCAAACAGGCAAAATACTGCGGCCGATATCAAACTTGCCTTGCATCATCTTCTGTAACGTACCACCAATAATGGTAAAAAGGTGGTAAAGCATAGACAGCACCATCAATGTAGCCAAGGTGCGATGAATCACACGAGTAACCTCTACGCCACCCAGTACATCATTAAACGGAACTGCCCAGAAAGCGTCATTGTAATGAATAGGCAAGCCGGTAAATGCCAATAACAAAAAAGTTGTAAAGGTTAGTAAATGCTGAATACGAATATGCACTGAATAGCGGAACAAATCACCCACAGGATTCGATTGCACATTCTTGTATATCTGTTTTCTATCATCCGGCATCATGGAAACAACCTCTTCAAGGTCATTTACATCTTCCATTGAAATTTTATATTGGCGAAAAAATGTTTTTAACGCCTTATTTGCATCATTGGACAGCTTCATTCTTGTGTTGTCCCCATTTAATCAATCTGTGGTCAATTTCTACTTGCAGCCATTCTTGCTTATGCAGAATGGCTGCAAATCTCTATATTAAAGGTTTTATCGTTTACTTGCGCTTGCGACGACTACGGCGGCGCCATGTTGTACCGTTGCGTAGCACCCAAGAGACACCATCGCGTTTTCGCCCAATAGTTTCTATCAGCGCCATTCCCATTAAAGCAGCCAAGGCAACATTACCCACAATGCCATAAATAATTTCTGCGTAATAATTAAACTTATTCAGCTCTTTATCATGAGTTGGATGCGGATCAATAGCAGCATAGCTAGCATCTGCTGTTTTATGACATTGTCGGCAAGTTTTTACTCGATTATCTTTATGTACAGGTGACATCGGATCTCGAGAAGGTCGCAACTCATGCACACTCATATAATAATTATCTGGTGAAGCATGACAACTCAAGCAGTTGGCAACTTGTTTATTACCGTACTTAGCCACCTTACCATGAAAACTATTCTGGTATGACTCAGCTGCAATAGGAAATTTTTCTCCCATTTCACGCCCGGTTTGATCCGCATCTTCTTTGTGTCGGTCGATGATCTCCTGATCAGCATGGCAGCGCGAACACAACTTAACAATCTCTTGCGTGTCACGCTTCACTTCGCGAATTCGTCGGCTTGTATGGTTGTACCATTTGAATGCAAATTTCTCATCTTCATGGCAGACAACGCAGCGATCTGTTATCTTCTTTGGTGGCGCTTCCTCTTCTTCATTATAAAGAGGATTAGTATGGCAGGTGATACAATATGGCTTGTCGTTATCCAGTCCTGTTTCTAGCTTTTCACGCCCATGAACACTTTTCTTAAAGGTGTCATAAATAGATTTGTGGCTAAATGGCTTACCCGTCGATGGATTCTCAATCGAGTGACACTCACGATCACATCGAACGCCTTCTTTCACTGGCCGATGAGGCAGCTGTTTGATGTAATAATGGCAGTCGCGACATGGTACATTGCGATGCACCGTCTTTGAGAACACCTCTGGTATCACATAATAAGCCTTCTGATATCCATCATCGTCAACCCTCCCCATCTTGGGGTATTTATGACACATAAGACAAGCTTCATCATCCACAAAGGCTTGGGATATTGAAGATAGACTGAGCGCTGCAAAAACAACGCATACCAGCAATCTGATTTTACTCATGGACAATACCTAACATTTTTGTTGTAACACAGGCTGCCGACTACATTTCGTGGCACACCAAACATATCTCAAATTTCCCACGCCGCAGGCGCTTATATCCATCTGCACCAACATCCGCCTTTTTCATGAACTGCACGCCTCTTTCATGCGGATTATGACAGGTTGCACAAAAGATACTACCTGTCTCAGGTTCCTGCGGCATTATTGTCCCGCTTTTAGCCAGCATCATCTCCAAGCGTTTCCGGATTTTCTCCGGAGGAACCTTTATATGGTTGGGACCACCGCCTTCTTTGTTACCCGTAGCACCAAACCAGGACCCTCCTGGATGTGGCCTATAAGGGTGGCATCCTGTACAGAGCTTTACTAAATCCTCCGCCACATTAAATGTAACGTCTTTAATACTCCGCGCTGATGCGCGATTAGGTGTCACATTATGGCAAAAAAAACATTGTTCCGTATCCAACTCCCCTTCATCTGTAACCTGATCGTGGGGATTGTAACGCTCATAATCTTCCGGATCATGGCAATTAAAGCATAAATCAGTACGCACTGAATATGGCCCACCCCGAAAAAACAACGGGTTTATCTCAGCTTGTTGAAACGAGTCTTTATCACACTGCAATGGAAGATCATGACAGACGATACAAGTCAGCACACCATCACTCCGCTCCAAAGCCTTCATGAAATCCTCAGGCATACGATCCAAAAACTCATCTGGAGGCTCAATGCCAACAGCATGGATATATTCAGCCACCAATGAGGGGTCATGGCAATTACCGCACAGTCCATTGTAATCGGTGCTTCGCAATGGCGGCATTTCATTATTTTTTTTATTATCCAAATGACAAGCTATGCAAGCATCTGCCCGCCAATGGGGATTGGGTACATCTTCAAAAGCAATTGCTTCATCTGTCAGCAAGGTTAATATTTGCTCAGGATTATTTAAAAGCTCTTTATCACTTATTGCCCAAGCAACACTACTGCTCACTGCAAAACCTAATATCAATAATATGGCTAAAGCACGAAGTGCCACATGCCCTCCTGAGTTAAGCAAGTTACTAATCAATATAACTAAATACCATGAGGGGGATCATACTATGATTTTGCGCACGCATTATACACAATTAATTATGGTAGTGAACAATAGCACATATAAAACACGTCTCAATGCAATAGCGTCACAACTCCATCTAGCGTTGTTGCAACAATACCATACTTAGTCACTGCAACTTGCCCAAACACCCCTCCTTCCATCTCTCGCTCCCATATTAGCTCATGTTTTTGCAGGTCAATGCCTAATAACCTACCCCCCACGGTTCCAATCACCGCAGTTCCGTTAGCATCAATGACAGGACTATGTCGCAACCCTTCTTCCAGATCCATGCGCCATAATATGCCGCCTTTATCTGCATCAACGCCATATAAGATACCGCTACGGCTTGCAATAATCACCTCATTTTTAAAAAGCACAGGTGAACCCTGGGGCCAATCATCCAACTCAACACGCCATATCTCGCCTCCATCCTCGGTTTGCAATGCATAAAGATTGCGATCATATGACCCTATATAAAGGCGTTTTTCACTGATGGTCGCCGCTCCATAAACAGCTGACCCCAGCGCCACCCCCCAAGTTGGCTTGCCGGTTTTTATATCTACCGCATGCAAATGCCCATTCTTTCCACCAATATAAACTCGCTTATCATCTAGCGATGGCGAAGCGTAAAGCCCACCATACTTATAATCATGAGCTCGATATCTCCAATAAACTTTTCCTGTAAGCAAATCCAGTGCATATAGATGCAGATCATTTGAGCCAATGAAAACAGTTTCATTTTGTATTACAGGAGATGAGATAATTTTCCCTCCTGTCTTTACTTGCCAAATAATCTTTCCATCGGTCAAATTCATTGCCGTTACAACACCATCTTTTGCACCTGCTACTAATATTTGACCTGAAACCGCTGGTGTAGCAGATAAGATGCCCTTTAACGCCGTCTCCCAAGTAACTGTGCCATCTTTAATATTAAGCGATTTAATACGTTTTCCACGCGCAGCTACATAGATTTGATCACCCACAATAATGGGGGACGCATAAAAGCGCCTGGCAATGGCTGCTTGCCAAGCAGTATCTGGATCTAAAGAAACAACACCTGGGGTATGCGAGAGATGCTGAGTGCCACCATTCAACATATTCCAATCAGCAGCACTTACTTCAGAAAGCACCATCGCCAGCATCCATAAACTCAATAGATAAGTGGTGAATTTACTAGTTTGAATTTGAGAGCACATTTTTAATCCACACAATCACAAGATGACTATAACCGCCAGCCAAAGTAGCGTTTAATTTGAAGCATAATTATCTGATCCGATAACACCTCACCGCTAATATCAGTCTCTTTATAGGTATATTTCAATGATGTCACGAGCTTTCCCATAGACGAGCTAACTTCAGCGCTTCCATTAATCTCATCTTCAGGAATAGTATCCCCATCACTAACCTCTTCAACGGTTCGAGTCCAACCTAATTCACTAGAAAACCTTATATCAAAACGCCTATACAGCCGTCCTGAAAGAATTCCCCGAACACCCAGCAGCGAGTATTCACGATCACCCTGCATTCTCCATTTCTGGCGAGCATCAATAGAGGTTCGTGCACTACGCCCGAAATGATACTTAAGTACTGCAGACGAGCTAAATCCAACTGTTGATTCTGATTGACTGCTCTGAGATGCAGAAACATTCCCAGAAATCAGGGACGATGCTTTGCTTGAATATCTATACCTGCTCGTAGCTGAATAATTAGCAGAGTATGCATAGCTATCTTCTTCCGCCATCATATGGCGCACCTGAAAAGAGATTGTATCTGAATATAATGGATTATTATTCCTAGAAAGCCTTAAAGATGCTGTTTGGCTAATTTGAACTACTTCTGACCGAGCCCCTTGAGATACCCCACCTGACTGCCATGTTGGTGACCTTACGCTCATATTATAACGAGCATTTAAGCTAAAAATATCGTATTCTCGCAGATAAACCACCCCACCAGTAGCATTTGCATTAAATTGCATTGAAGAGTCCTGATCTGACCCGCCATTATAACGCGCCGCCCCACCAGTAGATACCGTACCTTTTAGATGTTCATTGAGCTCATGAGTATAAGCATAAGCTGCATTGGCAGACCCATTGTAGCTACTGCTTTCATTATCAGATCTCAAACTCAATCTGTACCCATGCTTAAACCTTTCTGTTTGCTGAACCCTTAAATACGCATTTGATGAAAAAAAGTACTCATCGTCGACTGCATTTTCTTGCCCCTCATAATACCGCTGATAAAACAACGCATTTGAGCTTAAGTTGGCTTTTTTTCCAAACTTTGAGGTGTTATTTGTAAACAGTTGGTGCTGCATATCAGATTCACCCTCGACCCGATCATCAAGAGAATCAAAATTGTAACCATACCTAAAGTGTGTTTCACCCCATTTATCTTTTAAAATATCTCTACTAGCATTCACTTGGAGCCTGTTTTTAACAACATCCTGCTCACGAGTCTCACCCGTGGACTCCTCAAGAGTATAGGCATAACGCATCCGCACCCGACCCAACTGCCTTTGAATCAGCCCCCAATTCATTGACATCTGGGTATAATCAGTCTCATGATCCCAGCCACCATCACCGCTAACCGTGCGAGTCCTCTTGGATGCTGCCACATGAATAGGTAAATATGGGTAACGCCACCGGGGGAAAAAGATCGATTTAAAACTAAAGCCAATAGTTGCATCATCAGAGCTAGAGGCATCTGTTTCAATTTTACTTTCAGAATACTGAAACCCTAGATCTACCGTCATAAAACGAGGATCCCAAACAAAGCCTTTTGTACGAAGCACCGTGGTTGAAGTTAGCTTATCTTCCTCTGTTTTACTGCCGCGATTTTTTCTGAGCGTATTGTCCAGGCGCAGCAGAGTCGAGCCTCCTATCGAACTCAGGTATATACCATAGTCCCGAAGCGAGGCCATTGCAGGAAGAGAACTTCCAACAGCACAGAAAATCGCCAGCAAAACAAATGCTGCCCTACTGGCAAAATTCATGCGGCCAAGGCTTCTCTTACTCAATTAATGTAAAGTATCACCAACCCTTACTCTGTAGCCCAAAATGCACACCTCTACACCAAGCAACCTGCCTACAATCTAACTTCATGAATAACCCCCCCCCCAACGCTACACAAAATCATAGGTAAACACCCACTTTTTCTAAATAAGAATTTTCATTAGTTATTGTGGATACAACCTATCTCAAGTTACAAAGTCCAATTCATATACTTCAAACTCGTATAATCACCAAATTATAGCTGGACACACTGCTATCTGCACGACACCCACATCTCGGCGCATACTTACAACTGAACTAATAATTGTACTTGATTCTTCCTCCAAACCAAATACCAACGCAACCAGCCATGGAGTGTAAAACAAAAATTGATAGCCCACAGTAGACGTAGCACCTACATACCCGCCACATCTTGCACCAGAGTAGTACACGCAGGACACAAAGAGACAAAACACTACTGAAGCGCTGTGTAGCCAGTATCGAGCTTGCAATGATGTAACCAAGCAGCATGAAAGCAGGAATTGTGGCAATAAAAAAACTGAAATACCTCATTTTTTATTCTGAGCAACACTACTTGTTTGCAAGACTATAGTTAATCCTTCTCAACAATGCTTACAACGGCATAATCAACAAAGAGCCTTACGGAATTCACGCACCTATAACAAGACTTAAATAGATAAAAAAATGGAGGGGTATTTTGATGTACCTGGAAAGTTCTTCTACAACTCAAAACAATAAAAAAATCAGCCGGGTAGTGTACAAAATACAAACAACAGCCTTATACCCAACCAAACACACTAGTCACAATGTATAACCACCCCTTTCACCGGAATTTATCACACAAGACACAACAAAAAAGAGGGCTTATTAAGCCCTCTTTTTTGTAATGCGGAGGTAAAAACCTGTCTAACTATTTGTCATGACATGTTAAGCACAGCGCGCTTCCTGCAATAGAGACACGAAGGAATGGAGTAAATTCTGTATTAACACTATAGTCCTTATGCGGATCATGACACGTTGCACACTGAACGGTATCGGCAAAAAGCCGCACAGTGTTACCATTACCCGTTACACTAGCAGTACCTGTAGGTGCAAATAAGGTTCCGCTAGCGGCTCCACCATCACCCGTATAAGCCCGTGAGTAAGAAAAGTTCACCGGGTGATCATTCGATAGATCGGTACCAAGATAAGCATTTGAAGTGGCGGAAATCGCCTTACCACCATACAAAATATCACCACCAGTCATGGTTGGATTGACGTTATTAAGCCTGTTTGGCGGGTTAAACATCGCATTTACAGCCTGTGTGCCATCATGACATGAGAGACACAGATTTGTTACGGACGTACCAGCATCAATGGTTGCTGCGTCGGATGGAGAAGCTAAAGTTATCACACCCGCATTGAGATCGCCGCCATTAAATGACGCACTCTTATACATAGAATATGAAGGATTACCACTGGTCAAACGATGGTTCCAAAGCGGCAACACATCACCTTTAGCGACATTCATATGTGGTGTATGGCAAAAAACACAAATCTCATCTGTACCAGCAGCATCATTTGTTGAGAAGATGTTATTAGCTGTCCCAGAAGAAGACATGTTATGTTTTGTGTTTTCAATACCTGCATTAGCCAGCCCACTTAGCGACAATGCCAAGGCCGCGCCTACAGTCAATAATAATGATCTATTTGTTCGCATTTTAACCCCCGCAATTAATTCTTTAGATAGCAACATACTCTAAAATAAAAACAATCGAAAAACTGCTTAGTCATGCCCTGCCGTGCACATTAAAGTCAGCCCTTACACTCAACATTAGCACAGCACCTAACCTTTAGCTAGATTTCACCCCATGAAAAATAACATGCTCCAACCAAACAAAACGAAAAATAACCACATATATTTCAAGTGGTTACCTGGCAATATCTAAAGATAAAACGGTCAAGCTCTGTGGGTAATTCAGTCCTATCAATCCTAAAACAATAGGATTTAACTTACAACACAAGAGGTTTAACCACCATTAACCACAAGAAAACAGCCTCAATTAACCCTCATACACGAACAGCATTGAGCTTACCCCAGCCAATAATTTTTTTAGTACCGCAATCCAACCACTCTTATTTAGGCTTAGAGGTATCGTCAAGGGGCGCAGCCTTCTCAGCCTCACCATCTTTTAAGTATTGAAACACCTGCACTCTCTTATTTAGAGAGTCAACAACATATATTTTATCATTAGCATCAATATACATGCCCGCCGGCAACCAAAACATGCCCGCCTCTCGACCCACTGAGCCAACAAACAAGAGTAGCTGACCTCCACTATTAAAAATCTGATAGTTCCCAAATGCAGCATCAAGCACATAGATGTTATTATCGCTATCTACACCTATCCCTTTTGGACGAGCAAAGGATCCATATCCATCACCCAGCTTTCCAAAACTAGAGATATACTCACCCTCAGGCGAAAAAACCTGCACCCTAAAGTTACCACCATCGGTAACATACACCTTGCCATCCCTATCTACCGCTAGATTGTTTGGAAAATTCAAATAGCCTGGGTCAGACCCTCTCTCAGCAAATCGCTTAATAAAATTACCTTCAAAATCGTACACCATAATCTGATGACTCACTACATCACTAACATATATTCTGTTATGCGCTTCATCAAGTGCTAAACCCGTAGGCCGTTTCATTCCATCCGCCCCCCCCATTGATCGCAATGTTTCCCCATTGGGTTTGTAGACCATGAGCTTCCCACCAAAGCTATCGGTGACATAGATGCGCCCCTTGCTATCAACACGCACCTCAACAGGTGATGCCAAACCACCCATTGCATCAGTTTTTAACATGGAGACCTTGCCCTTTTCCAAATCAAAAACAACCACCCCCCTCAACTTGGCATCAGTAACATACATCCGGCTGCCATCAGCCGTTACTGCGACACCATAAGGCTTAGCAAGCGAAAGACCGCTTTGTTCTACCCCAAACAGCGCATCTCTAAAATCATCCTTCTTTTTGAAATTCTTCTGCCCGTAATAACTCTTTATATAACGGATTCTAGGCTGGTCTGGCGGCATAGGCCAAACCAGGTTTTTTGGCTCTTCCAGAGCCTTTTTCGGTTCTGTACTACAACCTGTAAGCCCTACAGCAGTAATCAAAAAAAGCAATGTAGCCAATAGGATATGGCACCGCTGAAAACAACTAGTTGATCTGCTCACTTATCACTCCACAAAGAGAAAAATATAAACATTGGTGTACTGAATAAAAATCAGACACACAAATTACAAAATAGTGCTAAAACCACTTCAGCATCAACTCACCAACAACCTAAGGCATATGTTGATCAATGCTAATCACCCACCCTCAGTCTCCAACCTAACCTATAGCTTTTATTCATAAAATTAAGCAATTATTATTTTGATATAATATATTAATATATATGCAATATGCATCAGATGCTGCCAGGATCCATCATGAAGCTTCAGCAACTCCGTTATATCTGGGAAGTAGCTCAGCATGGGCTCAATATTTCTGCAACAGCAGAGAGCCTCTACACCTCACAACCCGGTGTCAGCAAGCAGATCCGTCTGCTTGAGGATGAGCTTGGCATCCAGATTTTTGGACGTAGCGGTAAAAACCTTACCCATATAACGCCTGCAGGACAAGCCATCCTGGAAATGGCCGCTCGAATTCTGGATGAAACCGAGAATATCCGCGCAGCTGCCAGTGAATACACTGATGAACGTAAAGGCAGCCTGGCAATCGCCACAACACATACACAGGCCAGATACGCACTCCCTCCCGTTATCAGCACCTTTATCAAACGTTACCCCGATGTACATCTGCACATGCATCAAGGCACACCAATGCAAATTGCAGAACAAGCAGCCAAAGGCACTGTTGACTTTGCCATTGCAACTGAAGCCATGGAGTATTTTGAAAACCTCGTCATGCTACCCGTTCTCCACTGGAATCGCAGCATTGTTGTGCCCACTGGCCATCCTCTTTGTGAGCAACAGCCATTAACTCTGGAGTCCATCGCCCAATACCCTATAGTCACCTATGTCTTTGGTTTTACTGGGCGCTCCAGGTTAGACGAAGCCTTCACCGCACGCGGTTTAACCCCAAATGTAGTCTTCACCGCCACAGATTCAGATGTCATAAAAACCTATGTCCGCTTAGGGTTAGGCGTGGGCATCATTGCCTCCATGGGGCATAACGACAAACTAGATACAGGACTATGTGCATTGGATGCCAGCCATCTATTTACACAAAGCACCACCCGAATTGGCCTCAAGCATAACGCTTATTTAAGAAGCTACATGTATGATTTTATTAATTTAATGGCGCCACATCTCACTCGAGAGATGGTGGATAAGGCACTCCTCGCCCGTTCAAAAGAGGATGTAGCCACATTATTTGAACATATCAAACTGCCGACCATTTAGGGCTTAATCGCACCAGCATGCTCACCAACCCAGCGTTTCGGAGAATAATACTCTCCACCATACTTCTATTAATTGCATCAGCTGCCATAGTTACTGTCAGCTGGGATTCAACAGCTGGACGTTTCTACCTCGATTCCGAAGGTCACTTTCGATCCGTTTCATACTTTAGAGATCCATCACTATCCTGGGATAAAATTCACGATACAATTTTTGATAACCCCTATCCAGCAGCTCAACGTCCCATTCCAACCCTCTCTTTTTTGATTGAAAACAATCTTGTAGGGTTAACGCCAAAATCAGGACGAATCATCAACATCCTGATCCACTGCCTAAATATCATTATTCTCTTTTTTCTCTGTCGACGACTACTGATCCATTTTGGTCAAGAGCAACGTAGCACTGATACTGCCGCACTTCTATGCGCCCTGCTTTGGGGGCTAAACCCATTTCATGCCGACACCGTTTTCTATGTCATTCAGCGTATGACCACCCTCTCTGCAACCTTCTATCTATTAGGTTGTATTGCCTATCTACACACAAGAGAGTCCCCACGCAGCTGGATCGGGTGGGGAGCGCTTGCAGTTAGCTTTACCGCAGGCATGGCCAGTAAAGAAAATGCCGCGCTACTTCCTCTTGGGTTGCTGGCATTAGAGTTTGTACTGCCAGCTGATCACATCGGTGGCATTCAAGCACGCAAAAAACGGCTGACTTGGTTAGTGGGCGCCGTAGTGATTCTCCCATCATTGGGTGCTTTAGCACTCGGCTATAGCCCCGTTCAGATTGCCCAGGGTTTACTAAAAGACTCTACCAACCGCATATTCACCAATACCGAACGCCTACTTACCCAAGGACGCGTTTTAATCCACTACCTCAGCCTGCTCTTTTTTCCACACCCTGATCGTTTAGCCTTTGTGCTCAAATACCCGCTATCGCACACCCTATTTAATCCCATTAGCACCCTAATATCCTGGGGCGGCATTGCTGTGCTTTTAGTTACCTCAAGCCTCTATATCAAGCGATACCCGCTACTATGGCTTGCTATCTTTTGGTTCTTTATCAATCACTTGCTTGAATCAACACTCATTCAGCTAGAGATGGCTTTTGTCCATCGCAACTATCTTCCCTCCATTTTTCTATTTCTACCCATAGCCTGTTGGCTGGCCAAGCTAAAAAAACCACAACTCACTATAATTGCGCCAACAGCCGTTTTAATGATTCTATTTCTGATCAGCTGGAATAGCCGTGCCATCGTGTGGAGTGACTCAGTAAAATTCTGGGAAGATAGCGTCAAAAAAGCCCCTGGCAGCCTACGTGGCTACATCAATTTAGGTGTTATTTGGGACATCAAAAACCAACCCGCCAAATCCATAGAAATTTTTCAGCAGGGGGCCAAAAATGCCTACGACGAAAACCGCGTAGCCTGGGCATCCCTCTACTGCAATATGGGGATTTCAGCGATGCACTTAGGCCAATACAGCGCTGCCCAAACCTACATGAGCAAATCACTGACACACTCCCTCATGCCCGACTGTCTTATCAACATTGCCAAACTACAGCTAAAACTCAATAACCCCAGCATGGCCATACGGGCAATGGATGAGTTAGCCAAAACACGGCCTAGGCACAGAAAACTACACCTAATGCGAGCTAGAGCTTATCTGGCTGTAAACCAAACTACAGCAGCCCGAATGGAGCTACTTCAGGAACTTGCCCTCTTCCCCCAAAATATAGAGGCCATAAATCTATTGAAAATGATCGATAATTCACCTTCAAATGAATAGAAACCACCACTCGACGCGCCTATGCTTTTTACTAGGTTTTTATTTACCCTAAACTCCTTTATCATTACGCCATATTTTCAGTAAATACCTAAGTAAAATAGTAGGTTGCAACTGCTTTTATTTCGCAACAGAATAACCCTTTGTTTTGTCAAGTATAGGATTCAACATACATGTCAAACCCGATTTATACCGTGAATCAAATTTTATACCCTTTCAAATGAATAACTTAGATTACACCCGCTTTTTAAACCACCAAAGTGAAGCAACCTACGTATGAAGACAAAGCACACCGCACGGAATATTACCGTTGCACTATTCCTGCTGATTGCCTTTTTCATTCTTTTCATCCCCACGACCGTTTTAGCGGTAGATGATGAAAACTGTCTCATGTGCCACAAATATGCTGGCCTGGGGCGGTACGCCAAGAGCGAAGAGCAGAAGGCCATTAAGCGCATTTTTTACGTCAATGAGGAGTTATTTAAAGCCTCCTATCATGGCAAGCTCCGCTGCAAAAGCTGCCACAACGGCGTTGAAGAGATACCACACACCGACGTTACAAACGTGGATTGCGCGACTGACTGCCACTTAAATGACCCCTCCACCGGACGTGATTTTTCACACAAACCCATCGTGGATGACCTCAAAAAAAGCGCGCATGGCGAAGATGGTGCCAAATCTGAAAACATCGAAGATCTACCAAAATGCAAGGATTGCCACAGCAATAAGCCTTACCAGATCAGCGTAGATAAAGACTTGAAATCAATGCAGTTTATCAAGGTCTGCAATGAATGCCATGAGTCCGAAGAGTGGACCAATCGTTTCTATAAACACATGTTCTACCGAGCTCAAACCCGAAGGCCATCAAAGCAGGTTGTCGCCTTGTGCAGCAAATGCCATGCAGACAAAGAGAAAATGGAACGACATGACCTGGAGGTAGTTGTTGGCTTTAAAGACACCTTCCACGGCAAGGCCATCGTCTATGGTGACGAGGATGTCGCCAACTGCCTAAACTGTCATGCCTCTTATCAGATGGGGTTTTCGCCTCATCGAATAACCTCTCACACAGAGAGTTCTTCACCCGTCCATCCAAACAACAAGCTGGAAAACTGCAGTCAGGCAGGATGTCACGCCAATGCACAAGAAGCCTTTGCCAAAAAGGGCAAAGTCCACCCATCCAATGTCGTGGTTGAGCGCGTGGATGAAGGCGGCATAACCATCTCTGAAGAAGAGCAGGAGTTTCAACGCTGGGTCCTCGATATGATTGCACTGTTCTATAAGATCCTAATTATTGCCGTCGTTGGCGGACTAGGGTTCCACCGCTTGGCTGATCTTTACGCCACACACAGAGAACGCAAAATTGCTCTCAGAGCTGCAAAATTGGGGAGGCATTCATCATGAGCCACGGCAAAAATGAAAGAATGTTTGTTCGGCTCACCAAGAGCCAACGTATACAACACGTCATACTCTTCGTCTCCACTGGCCTGCTGATCCTCACTGGATTCATGCTGATGGGCGAACGTTGGGTCATCGATATGTTTGGTAGCGCAGGTAATGAAATCTTCTACTGGCGCGGCATTGTGCATCGAATAGCGGGGGTTGCTGTGACATTGGTCTGTCTCTACCACCTGGGCTATGTTGTTGTGCAGGAAGAGGGGCGCAGCTGGATCAAAGACATGCTGCCACGCCTGAGCGATGCCACCCATGCCTCACAAAATGTCAGCTACATGCTGGGTTTCAGAGAAGCTCGACCAAAAATGGAGCGTTTCACCTACATAGAGAAAGTAGAGTACTTCTCTGTCTACTTCGGCATGTTCATCGTGATAGTAACCGGCACCATGATGTGGACCGAGCAATACTGGCCAAAGTTTTGGCTTGATGTTGCAGATGCCTTCCATCTGGGCGAGGCCACTCTGGCAGCGCTTGCTATCATTATAGGACATATCTTTTCAGTACATTACAACCCTCATGTCTACCCTATGAACAAAGCATTTATTGACGGTAAAATCTCAGAAAGCATGATGAAAGAAGAACATGGACTCTGGTACGAACGTGAACTGGAGCGTTTAGCCGCAGAGGAAGCAGAAGCAGCATCGGAGGGGAACAACAATGCATGATCATCACAGCGATATGCACCCCTTAAAGCGGTTACTGATAGACATTTTAATGTCATCCCTTTTTATCATGCTTGCAGGTTTTGCACTCTGGTTGCTCTGGATCACCTTCTTCCGCGCCACCTTTGACACTGGCCTGGTTACAGCCAATGAGCAGACCGAACTAGAGCGAATCGCCACTGGTGCAGGCGTTTCAAATGAACATTTTCATAACGTTGACCAAGCCGTATTAGAAGGCGCTGAGTCACTGTCACTTTGCCTAAAATGCCACGGTAACTATCCTCACTCAAAGGCACCTGATGTTCGGGCATTTCTTAATGCCCATGCGTTTTTTACCGCCTGCGAAGCCTGCCACATTCGACCACTGGACAGCGACAATATTGCCTACAGATGGCTGAACAAAAAAACGGGGGCAGAACTTAGCAAACTTGAAGGCAAACCGGGCAGTTATGGTGCCATGATTGTTCCTATTAAGATTGTAGAGGGCGTAGGCCAGCGGCTGGATGAATCTACCGACCGAGCATTCATTGAGGAGTACCTCGGCTTACGTGCAGTTTTCAATGCTGACCAACAGGCAGAAGCTAAAGTTCGCATCCACAAAGAGATCTCTCAAAAGCCAATCTTCTGTGATGAATGTCACAAGAAAAGTGGCGTGCTGAACTTCAGATCACTCCTCTACCCACCCGCCGTTGCAAACCGTTTGGAGACAGGCGAAGTAGCCAGCATGATCACCAAGTACAGTGAATTTTATCTGCCAACCATGTTTGACCCCGCCTCTAAAGTCAGAGGCCGCAGAAACAGACCACAAGAATAGTGGCAATACCAGAGGAGGCCATCTAAAAAATGGCCTCCTCTAACCCCATCATTAAGATAAACACAAAAGCAGAACAAGGGAAGCAAGCAAGAAATATTGCCGTATAATAGCCCTCACACCGCCCTTACCATTGTGGATGATCGGCTCTATAATGAGCACTATGAATAATCATCTAATGGCTTGAGGAAAAGTGATAGCGCAATGAAAGGCAAGCTAATGCAACAATTTATAACGACCCTATTCCTCTCACTGCTATTTTCACACGCCATTGCCAGTGAAAATCTAAACACCAACCCACACTGGTCAAAAACGCAGGCCAAATGTTTTGAATGTCACGAACAAATACCAGAAAAAGGCGGGAGAACAGCGCTTCGCTTTAATGGTGACATCAATACACTATGCAACCGTTGCCACAGCACCATCTCTAAAGATAAATACATCCACGCAACCGGCATGGTTCCACCTCGAACCATGATGGATAAAATGCCCGCAAAATTTCTTGGTGGATTGAATGGCGACAATCAAATCACCTGTGCTGTCTGCCATGAAATAAGCTATCAATGCTTGAGCGGCGAGTTCTACCGCAAAAAAGAAAATCGACTCTTTCATCGCGGAGCACCCTATAAAAACAGAACCGACCTCTGCTACAACTGCCATGATCGCTCTAAGTACAAAAAACTCAATCCACATAATCAAATCAATGATGAAGGCGAGCTTAAAGAGGACATCTGCACCTACTGCCATGACATAACCCCAGACAGAATACGCGCCAAAAGCATTGCGGATGTCACCTTCAACCAGAATCGTTTTGATCAACTCTGTCTGCGTTGCCACACCGATGATGCCTATGCCGTAGGCTGTGTGATGGGCTACAAAGAGAATGGCGACCCGATCTATCACGCAAAGGCTCCTGATGCCAAGATGGCCAACAAAATCATCGCCTCAGAGAAGAACACCATTCTGCCACTGGAAATAGTTACAGGTAATGTATTCTGCGGCACCTGCCATAACCCCCATGAGCTTGGCGTACAGATAAGGGAACGTGCTGATGCAGGTGCTGATTCACACAAACGCCTACGTATTAGCAAAGACAACGCAGGTATTTGTCGTGGCTGCCACGACACAAAAGACATCAATAAATTTAAACTGCCATAACCTGCAGATCCAATATGAGAAAAGAGAAATTGCTTATTAAACCGAGGACCATACTCGCACTCATACTGGTCTGCCTGATTTCGGCCACCCAGCAAATCAGCGCAGCTTCCCCCCCAAGTGATCTGCTCCCTATCGAATTGGTCAGGGTTATCGAAGGCGGTGACAAACTGGGCCTGCGCCACCCCAGCAATGTCGTGATGTCATCCAACAACCGAATCCTGGTACTGGATGGTGTCTCA
>JAJFJN010000063.1 GCA_021773975.1 Gammaproteobacteria bacterium
TTGATGAGCATGTCTTCCGCTTCAATCGACGCCAGACACCCATGGCCGCGTTTCAAACCCTACTGGGCATAGCTTCAAACAAAAAACCTCTATCTCTTACTCAACTTAGATCGTAGGAGTTAAGTGCCTAAGCATTTTGCTTAATTATTATCACTGCACATGCCTAAAGCAGGCAGTATGATTACAGAAGCAATTAAGCATCAGCTGTCGTATGTTTTTGGAGTATTGTTTAAATCGGCTCTAGCAGGTCTATTAGAAAAAAAGCTATCCATTTCCAGCACTATAACTTGCAAGAATATTATTTTAGAAAAAGGCTTGATTCAAGCAGATATGCTGGATGGTTTCTTTTTATTGTAAACTTATAGCCAAGCTACTTGAGGATGTACTCTAATGTCTGTTTATGATGATGAATTCCCACTTGCAAATAACATTTGCTACCTGAATCATGCTGCGGTCTCTCCGTGGCCACGACGAACTGCAGATGCGGTTTCATTATTCGCTAAAGAAAACATGACCTATGGTGCTCAGCGCTATCTCGAGTGGCTAAAGGTTGAACGTGCTTTACGAGAATCATTAGCATGGCTAATTAATGCGCCATCTTTTCATGATATTGCACTTTTGAAGAATACCTCTGAGGCATTATCTGTGGTGGCTTATGGTATTGACTGGCAACCGGGTGACAATATTGTCAGTTATGCTGAAGAATTTCCTTCGAATCGCATTGTTTGGGAGTCACTTGCCAGTAAAGGTGTTGAGCTACGTCTCATTAAGCTGACGGAATCAGAAGATACAGAAGGTGAACTTATTGCGCGCTGTGATGAGCGTACACGGCTTGTTACGGTCAGTTCTGTACAATATGCACGTGGGTTGAGAGTTGATATTGATAAGATTGGTGCATTTTGCCGTGCAAACAATATCCTATATTGTGTGGATGCCATTCAAAGTCTTGGTGCATTGCCTTTTGATGCACAAAGATGCAAAGCCGACTTTGTAATGGCTGATGGACACAAATGGATGATGGGACCAGAGGGATTAGCTCTTTTCTATTGCCGGGCTGAAATCCGTGAGCAGCTGAATCTTAATCAGTTTGGCTGGCATATGGTCGATAAACCAGGCAATTATGACTCTACTGAGTGGCAACCGTCACAAACTGCAACCCGCTTTGAATGTGGCAGCCCCAATATGATGGCAGCCCATGCACTACATGCCAGCCTGTCATTAATACAAGATATTGGCCTGGAAACGATATCTAATAAATTATTTAAGAATGTCTCCTTACTTATTGATTCAATTGATAACATCAATAAAACAAGCCTACTAAGTCCAAGAGATCATATGCGTCAATCTGGTATTGTGACTTTTTCTATTGCAGGAGCTGATCATGCTCAGCTCTATGCATACCTCATGCAAAATAACGTTATTTGTGCGCAACGAGGTGGAGGTATTCGTTTCTCTCCACATTTCTATACCAGAAATGACCACATTTACAAAGCAATAGAAATTTTAAACAATTACAAGGGATGCTAAATTATAAGCATAAAAAGTATATTAATTTTAAATTTGGCCGATACTTACCTCTAATTAGTTATTGAATTTCTAATATTAAAAATTCCTGATTTTGTGGAAGGAGATATGTAGTGGAGCTACTCATTACTGTACTTACTGTTGGTACCTTTTTCGTTTTGGCTTATCTGCGTGTATCAGGCCAAATTTGGTTGCTTAGCACAGCTATCCTTCTCATCATCATCTCCTCGTTAGGTGGTTTTAGCTCTCTTTCTCTCTTTTTAATTTGGGCAGTAGCAATTTTTATTTGTGGTTTATTAGGGCTGCCTGGACTCCGCCAACGCTATATAAGTCGCCCCCTACTTGAGAAGTTTCGCAAGGTTTTACCTCCCATGTCTGCAACAGAACGGGAAGCATTGGAAGCAGGAACCGTATGGTGGGATGGTGAGCTATTTAGTGGTCAGCCTAACTGGAATAAGCTGATGGCTGAACCTGTTCCAACATTAACCCAGGAAGAGCGGGAATTCATTGATGGTCCTGTTGATGACCTCTGTAGCATGCTGGATGACTGGGAGATTACAAACGAGGGCCATG
This sequence comes from Gammaproteobacteria bacterium, assembly GCA_021773975.1. Lineage (GTDB taxonomy): Bacteria > Pseudomonadota > Gammaproteobacteria > Chromatiales > Chromatiaceae > WFXD01. The sequence goes on from JAJFJN010000063.1 coordinate 2,098, forward strand.
ATCTCCCCCCTGAGGTATGGGCGTTTATTGGGGAGCATCGCTTCTTTGGCATGATTATCCCAAAAGAGTACGGCGGATTAGAATTTTCAGCCCTTGCTCACTCCACAATTGTAATGAAAATATCCAGTCGTAGCGTTACTGCGGCAGTGACTATTATGGTTCCAAACTCTCTGGGGCCAGCCAAATTATTGCTACATGATGGCACCCAAGAACAGAAAGATTATTACCTACCACGTCTAGCAAAAGGTAAAGAGATCCCCTGCTTTGCCCTAACAGGCCCTGATGCTGGCAGTGATGCAGGAGCAATGCCTGATCGCGGTATTGTCTGCTACGGTGAGCATGATGGTAAAGAGGTGCTGGGCATTCGAATTAACTGGGAGAAGCGATACATTACACTGGGGCCGATTGCTACTGTCATTGGTTTAGCTTTTAAGCTATTTGATCCAGAGCATCTGCTGAGTGAAGAGGAGGAACGGGGCATCACAGTAGCTCTGATCCCTGCAGATACCCCCGGTGTCAGCATAGGTAAACGGCATGTTCCACTTAATATCCCTTTTCAGAATGGCCCCAACTACGGAAAAGATGTTTTTGTTCCCATGGATTGGATTATTGGCGGCCAAAAAGGTATAGGTGAAGGTTGGCGTATGCTGATGGACTCTCTGGCTGAGGGGCGCAGTATTTCTCTGCCTGCTTTAGCGACAGGCGCAGGCAAAGCAGCGTGCCGCTACACCGGTGCCTATGCTCGAGTGCGTCGCCAGTTCAATATGCCCATAGGCTACTTTGAAGGCGTGGAAGAAGCACTTGCTCGCATCGCTGCCCTCACCTACCAGATGGATGCAGCACGAACAATTACGCTGGGTGCACTGGATCAGGGTGAGATGCCTTCAGTAGTATCGGCCATCATCAAATACCATCTGACCGAACGCTATCGAAAGGTACTTAATGATGCGATGGATATCCAAGGTGGCAGCGGTATCTGCCTTGGTCCTAACAATCTATTGGGGCGTGCCTATCAAGCCATTCCCATCAGCATCACCGTTGAAGGTGCAAACATCTTGACCCGCAGCATGATTATTTTTGGTCAAGGTGCAATACGTTGCCACCCTTATGTTCTAAAAGAGTTTATGGCAGCACAAACTGATCATAATGAAAGTGCATTAAAAGAATTTGATGCCGCTATATTTGGGCATGCCTCCTTCCTGTTAAGTAATGTAACGCGCAGTTTTTTTCTAGGTTTGACACATGGGCAGTTCTCTTCATCACCAACCACAGGGGTAAATAAACGCTACTATCAAAGCCTTAACTGGATGAGCGCATCATTTGCGCTCTGTGCTGATATTGCCATGATGACACTAGGTGGTGCCTTAAAACGTAAAGAGCGCCTATCTGCACGACTAGGAGATATTCTCAGTGAGCTATATATTGCTTCAGCTGTCCTCAAACATTATGAAAATCAAGGGTGCCAGGAAGATGACCTTCCTCTGCTTCAATGGGCACTGGACGATGGCCTCTACCGCATACAAGAGAGCATACGTTCACTCTTGCGTAATTTACCCAGCCGCCCATTAGCGTGGATATTGCGTCATTTAATATTTCCAACTGGCTTGCCCTATGTTGAGCCAGACGACAAAAAAGGGCATGCAGCTGCGCGGCTCCTATTGCGCCCATCAAAAGCCCGTGATCGTCTGACGGCTGATATATATACCAATAATGATCCAGCTATGGCGGTTGGTCGTCATGAGCTAGCATTAGCGATGGCAGAAAGAGTAGAGCCTATTGAAAAGACGCTGGGCAAGGCACGGCGCGATGGCTTGATAACCGGCAAAACCATCTACGAATTGGCAGCTGATGCACAGGAGAAAGGCATTATTCAACCTGAGGAAGTTACCCTACTTGAAGAGATGGGAGCCTTGCGCAGCCAGGTGATTCAGGTTGATGCATTTGATCACTTCGGCGCTACTAAGAAATAGATAGTCATCAAAAAGCCAGCAATTAAACATGCTGGCTTTTCTTTTTACCCTGCAAGCTGCCTCAGCACATAGTTTAGAATGCCGCCATTAAGGTAGTACTCCCACTCCTTTGGTGTATCGATACGTACCGTAACTGAAAAGCTGATCGATTCACCTTGCTGAGGAGTCGCTACAACCTTGAGTTCTTTTGCACCTGTCTCTAAATCATCGAGGGTGTAACTCTCTTTGCCATCTAATCCAAGGCTTTCATGACTTTCACCGGTCATAAATTGAAGTGGTAGTATGCCCATGCCGACAAGATTTGAGCGGTGAATGCGCTCAAAGCTACGTGCGATGACTGCACGAACACCCAGCAACCGTGTCCCTTTTGCTGCCCAGTCTCTTGATGAGCCAGTGCCATACTCCTCTCCTGTTAAAACAATCAGTAGTGTCTGTTCCTGTTGATAGCGCATGGCAGCATCATAGATACTCATTAGCTCACCGGATGGCTGGTGGCTAGTCCAACCCCCTTCAGTGCCAGGTGCCAGTTGATTGCGTAAACGGATGTTGGCAAAGGTGCCGCGGACCATCACTTCATGATTACCACGACGAGCACCATAGGTATTGAATTCGCTCTGTGGAACACCGTGCGCCAAAAGATACTGGCCCGCAGGGCCATCGACTGCAATAGCTCCCGCAGGAGAGATATGGTCGGTTGTAACTGTATCGCCCAACAGTGCCAACACCCGGGCATTTTTAATAGGCGCTACTGCTTTGGGTTCTTTGGTTATACCATCAAAAAAGGTTGGTTTTTGGATGTAGGTTGAGTCCGGGTTCCAGGTATAGGAGCCTGAATCAGGTGCCTTGAGTGATTGCCAATGTGCATCGCCATCAAAAACCGTGCTGTAGGCTTTGCTGAACATTTCTGAACCAACGGTTTGTTGGACTACCGATTGAATCTCACTGTTGTTTGGCCATACATCGCGCAGGTAAACCGACTCTCCATTCTGATCGGTTCCCAGTGAATCGTTATACAGATCTATATCCATCGTTCCTGCAATAGCATAAGCCACTACCAAAGGTGGAGAGGCCAGATAATTCATACGCACTTCGGGGTGGATTCGGCCCTCAAAATTACGGTTACCCGAAAGTATTGAAGACATGATGAGTTTTTTTGATTGTATCGCCTGACTAATGGGGTCAGGCAATGGCCCAGAGTTACCAATACAGGTTGTACAGCCATAGCCCACTAGGTGAAATCCGAGGTGTTCTAGATGCTCTGTAAGCCCGGCTTTTTGCAAATACTCAGTGACAACCTGGGAACCGGGCGCCAGGCTGGTTTTAACCCAGGGCTTTCGAGTTAATCCCCTTTCAGCTGCTTTCTTAGCCAGTAGACCTGCAGCAATCAGCACCGATGGGTTGGATGTATTGGTGCAGGATGTGATGGCAGCAATAACTATAGCGCCATCTTTTAGCTCAAACTGTTCACCAGCCAATTCAACGGATGCACTTCTGTTTTGAACCCCTCCTTTCTCTGTTACTGCCCGCTCTTTGGATAGTGTTTCCAACGCACCTAAAAATGCAGATTTGGCTTGGCGAAGTGATACTCTATCCTGTGGTCGCCGTGGTCCTGCCAGGCTTGGCTCAACGGCAGAGAGGTCAAGTTCTAATACCTCACTGTATGCAGCTACGACTGTTGATGCATCACGAAACATACCCTGAGCACGTGCGTAAGCTTCGACCAGCCTGATCTGCGCGGCTGGCCGTCCTGTCAGTTCAAGATAGCGTAGGGTTTCATGATCGATGGGAAAAATACCGCAGGTAGCGCCATACTCTGGTGCCATGTTGGCAATGGTAGCGCGATCAGCTAATGGCAGATCATCCAAACCATCACCAAAGAACTCAACAAACTTACCGACAACCCCATGTTGACGTAATATTTGAGTAACCATCAGCACCAGATCAGTGGCTGTTGTTCCCTCTGCCAGTTTACCCGTTAGGCGGAAACCCACTACCTGTGGAATCAGCATGCTAATGGGTTGTCCCAACATGCCTGCTTCAGCCTCTATGCCCCCTACCCCCCAACCAAGCACACCAAGCCCATTGACCATGGTTGTGTGTGAATCAGTACCGACCAATGTATCGGGATAGGCGTAGCAAAGGCCATCCACTTCTTTGCTGAATACAACTTGCGCAAGATATTCAAGATTGATCTGGTGAACAATACCGGTATCAGGTGGCACCACTCTAAAATTAGAGAAGGCTGCCTGACCCCAACGAAGAAAAGCATAACGCTCATGGTTGCGTTGAAATTCAAATGTAATGTTTTGGCCAAAGGCCTGATGACTTTTAAAGGCATCCACCTGTACAGAGTGATCAATCACAAGGTCAACAGGTGACAACGGATTGATGCGGCTAGAGTCGCTGCCTAAATCCAGCATCGCCTCGCGCATGGCTGCAAGATCAACAACGGCCGGTACACCTGTAAAATCCTGTAGCAGCACACGTGCAGGGGTAAAAGCTATTTCATTTGATGGGTTGGCCTTGGAGTCCCATTGAGCCAATCCTTCAATGTCAGAACGCGAGATACTAACGCCATCCTCAAGACGTAAAAGATTTTCCAGCAGGATTTTTAATGAGAAGGGTAAGCGGGCAAGATCATACTCTGTAGATAATGCTTTAAGACTGAATATTTCATATCGCTTGCCATCTACATCAAGCGTCGTTTTGGCATTAAAGCTGTTTTGCATGATCATGCTCCTGATCCCTGCTTTTCATGGCTATTTGTGAATTACATCCATGTCATGGCATGCTGTTTTTAATAGGTATCCATATGGTGCCATTCAGCATCTTCCAGCCAGGTATCCGGACTGGACATGAAGTTAATCATATTATCGAGAATAATATAATGCTGATGCTCTTCATCAGCTATCGTCAGACAGAGCTCTTTTTCAATAGGGTCTGAAGTTTTTTCATACTCTTTCAGATAAAAATCCCTGCTCTCTTTTTCGATATTTCGTGCTTTTCTATAGGCTTCTATTTGACCCTGTTGCACATTAATGGAAGGCTTTTCCTTGCTCATCCGCTGGAAAATATTTTTAATTTCTGGGAATAAATTTTCCTCTGAAGTGAGAATAGCTTGTTCATTTTTCAATTGAAGAAATGATTCGTAGTGCTTTACTTCAGCTTCTGCCAACATAATGAAGATCTCTTCAATATCCTTATTCCCGGCTTTGGATGCCAGCTCACGATAATAAGCCTCTCCGTTTTTCTCCATTTTTAGCGCATATTCGATTAAGTTCACTTCCACTCTCCTCGCATTATTCCAAGAATAAGTCGACCATATTACTGAGTATAATGCAAAGTCAGAAAGGCGATACCCCTATTTAACGTGGTGTTTATTATTCTGCAATAAGAATATGTTGATGAATAATCTCAATACACATTGCCAGCCATGTGAAGGTAACAGCAGGCCTCTGGACGCCGTAATAGTCAGACAATATCTTCAGCAGCAACTGCATGACTGGGCGTCAAATGATACCTGCACAGAAATTTTTCGCACTTTTCGTTTGAAGGGCGTTTAACTAACGAAAACCTATACTGCTTCCACCAAGAAGCGCTGACTGATAGCGGCCTCTCCTCCTGTCCTCATCCTTGGGTGATGCCCGATTTCTGGCAATTTCCAGGTGTAGGCTGCCTATCAGTAGATAGCCAGCTACTTTACTCGTCAACCTGCTGAAGAACCTTCAGATATACGAAAGCTTATACTGTAAGCGGTACTGTATAATTTTCAGATTTTTCTGATGTTGCTGCTTTACTGCCACTAGATAATGCAACCTATAGCGAACATTGAGTGTCATACCGTTTTGGCACATTGAGTGGCATACTGTCTAGAATGTGCGGATGGTCAATTTAGATGCAGAAAACTGACACTGTTAAAACACGCGCAAAACATAAAGTGCCGTCTACACTTACATATAAATATATTCAAGTTTTCCTTTGAGACAGCTTAGCCGCATTTCTGGAAAAACAACTGGGGAGTTGATTTATGGTGAGTGCTAAAACCAACCTAAAAGGACGGACGGTCTATGTAGTCGATGGTGGTCGCACCCCGTTCCTTCGGGCCATGGGACCGCCTGGCCCTTTTCATGCTTCAGATTTGGCTGTACAGGCTGGTCGTCACCTGCTTGCACGTCAACCTTTTGAACCTGATGCATTGGATGAAGTGATCCTTGGTTGTGTTGCCAGTGGCCCTAATGAGGCAAATATTGCACGCATTGTTGCATTACGGCTTGGATGCGGTGAGCAGGTTCCTGCCTGGACAGTGCAGCGTAATTGCGCCTCTGCCATGCAGTCGATCGATTGCGCTGCAACCAATATTGCTTCTGGACGTTCTGAGCTTGTACTTGCTGGCGGCACAGAGGCTATGAGCCGCCACCCCCTGCTCCTGAATGATCAGATGGTTACGTGGTTGGCCGGTTGGAACAAAGCGCGTAGTGCAAAGGGAAGAGTGCAGCAATTGGCACAACTTCGTCCAGCCTATTTCAAACCCATTATCGCTTTATTGTGCGGGTTGAGTGATCCTATCGTTGGACTTTCCATGGGGCAAACGGCAGAAGAGCTTGCTTGGAAATTCAACATTCGCCGAGAAGAGATGGACACCTACGCCGCTCAGAGCCACCAAAGGCTAGCTACAGCACAGGAAGTGGGGCACTTGAGTGAAATTGAATCTCTTTATGCACCAGACGGCACACTGTATGCAACCGATGAAGGCTTGCGTGCTGATACCACTACTGAAAAGCTGAGCCGTCTTAAACCCTTCTTTGATCGAACTGTGGGTAAGGTGACAGCAGGTAACAGCTCTCAAATTACAGATGGTGCTGCCCTACTGCTATTAGCTTCCAGTGCTGCGGTCAAAAAATACAAGCTGCCTGTATTGGGGCGTATTGTGGATTGTCAGTGGGCAGGACTAAACCCTGCACATATGGGGCTAGGCCCCGTTCATGCTATGGCTCCTTTACTTCAACGCCATGCACTCTCTACTGCAGATATCGATTACTGGGAAATCAATGAAGCCTTTGCTGTGCAAGTGCTGGCATGTATGAAAGCCTGGACAGATAGTGATTATTGCCGTGAGCATCTAAACCAAGACACTCCTTTTGATCCTATCGATATGGAACGTCTCAATGTTGATGGAGGAGGTATCAGTATTGGGCATCCTGTCGGCACCAGTGGAACCCGCATCGTGCTCCATCTGTTAAATATATTAGAGCGTGAAAATGCCCATCGTGGCATTGCCAGTCTCTGCATAGGTGGCGGACAGGGTGGCGCGATCCTGGTAGAACGTCAGGAGGAGAAATAAGATGAATAAGCACTGGCGAACAGAACAGGATCAGGATGGAATAATCTGGTTACATTTTGATCAGGCTGACAGTAGCACCAATGTGCTGACAATAGAGGCACTGGGGGAGCTGAATGCACAATTGGGTGATATTGAACAGGCTAACCCTGCTGGACTTATCATTTGCTCAGACAAGTCCAGTGGTTTTATAGCAGGTGCTGATGTTAAAGCCTTCAGTCGCATAACTGAGGCTGAAGAGGCCAAAAAACAGATACTTCAGGCACATGCAATCTTTGATCGTGTAGAAAAGCTGAAGTGCCCTACTGTGGCTATGATTCATGGCTTCTGTCTTGGCGGTGGTACAGAGTTGGCTCTCGCCTGCCGTTATCGTGTCTGTTGTAATGACCCTGCTACCCGCATAGGCTTACCTGAGGTAAGACTGGGGATTTTTCCAGGCTTTGGTGGCACTGTTCGAAGTACACAATTGATAGGTCACCTACCCGCACTCAACATTATGCTAACAGGCAGAGCACTCAGCGGCAGTGCTGCCCGCAGAGTTGGATTAGTTGATATGTCAGTACCTGAGCGACAACTAAAGGTAGCCGCTCATCACTTGGCTATAACAAAACCCAAGCCTCACCAGCCAACCTGGCAACTACAGCTGCCAGGCAATGGACTGCTGCGCCCTTTAGTTGGCCACTTTCTTAAGAAACAAGTGGCTAAACAAGCAAATCCAGTACACTACCCTGCCCCCTATGCGCTTATTAAACATTGGACGAAATACGCTAACAATCGTAAAGCAATGTTTACTAGTGAGGCAGAAGAGGTTGCAAAGTTAATTAGTAGTGATACAGCACAAAACCTGATTAGAATTTTTTTACTGCAGGAGCAGTTAAAAGCACAGGGGCGAAAATCTGATTTCAAAGCCAAACATGTTCATGTCATTGGTGGCGGCATTATGGGTGGCGATATTGCTGCTTGGTGCGCTTTGCAGGGTATGCAAGTCACACTGCAAGATCGTGCCCCTGAGTTTCTTTCACAGGCTATGGGGCGCGCTCATAGTCTCTTTAAAAAGAAGCTTAAAAAACCACTTCTTGTACGCGATGCACTCGACCGAATAATGCCAGATTGTAAAGCAACAGGCGTACCTAAAGCTGATGTTGTTATCGAAGCCATTTTTGAGAATGTTGAAGCCAAGCAGGCACTCTATGCTCAATTGGAACCGCGACTTAAAAAAGATGCTCTACTCTGTACTAATACCTCAAGTATTCCACTTGAGGTATTGAATAAAACATTAAAAAATCCAGCGCGATTGGTTGGGCTGCATTTCTTTAACCCCGTTGCAAAGATGCAGCTGGTTGAAATAGTCAGCGCAACTAATACGGATAAAAATATAGCACTACAGGCTGCTGCTTTTGCCAAGCAGATTGGACGATTACCGCTACCTGTAAAAAGCAGCCCTGGATTTTTGGTTAACCGTATTCTTATGCCTTATCTGTTAGAAGCTATTGTACTTTTAGATAATGGCGTTTCAGGCTCAGCTATTGATCAAGCCGCCACTGACTTTGGTATGCCAATGGGGCCAATTGAACTGGCAGATACAGTAGGACTGGATATTTGTCTAGCTGTAGCAGATAAGCTAGCAGAAAGTTTACCTGTAAATGTACCTGAAAGGTTGCGCACCATGGTATCTGAAGGCAAACTTGGTCGTAAAAGCAACCAGGGATTCTATCTCTACACTAAGGGAAAAGCACAAAAACCAGCAGTTACAGAGGGCGCTAATGTACTGCCTGACTTAGCTGACCGTATGATAATATGTATGTTAAATGAAGCTGTTGCCTGCCTACGAGAGGGTATAGTTTCAGATGCAAACCTTTTGGATGCAGGTGTCGTATTTGGCACAGGCTTCGCACCTTTTCGGGGTGGGCCTATGCACTATATTGCACATGAAAAAAGAGCAGCCATGCAGCAGCGTATTAAAACATTTGGAGCAGAAGCCGATGCTGGATGGACTGATATTATAGGTGGCTGAAATTAATATGAATCAATATATGGATGTAATCCCATATGATCAAGCGCCAACCTTGGCCGCTGCATTTCGGGAGCGAATAAAAAAAAGCCCTAACAATATTGCATACACGCAATACAGTGAAGAGAAAAAAAAGTGGGATAGCACTACATGGAAAGAGATGGGGCAGTATGTCGCTAAATGGCAAGCAGCGCTGCAAAAAGAAGGGTTAAATCCTGGTGATCGTGTTGCGCTTATTGTGCGAAACTGCAAGGAGTGGGTGATATTTGACCAAGCAGCACTAGGCCTTGGGCTTGTTGTTGTTCCTCTGTATGTTAATGACCGCCCAGAGAATATTGGATACATTCTGCAAAATGCTGGTGTGCGTTTGCTCTTAATTGAAAGCAATGAGCAATGGCTAGAAATAACTGAAATTCATGATCAGCTTGCAGGCTTACTGAGAATTCTATCACTAAATCCGATAGAAAACCCCACACAACCAAACCTTAAACAGGCTTCACAATGGCTGCCAAAAGAAGTATGTGAGCTGCAATCTCTTGAAAGCAAAGCAGATGAACTTGCGACTATAGTTTATACCTCTGGCACTACAGGCCGATCGAAAGGTGTTATGTTAAGTCACTCCAATATTATGTGGAATGCACAAGCAGCACTTAAATGTTATGCCGTCTATCCAAATGATTGCTTTCTCTCGTTCCTGCCCCTATCCCATACCCTTGAACGCACTATTGGTTACTACCTTCCAATGATTGCTGGAGCCAATGTGGCTTATGCTCGTTCAATACCTGAGCTAGGAGAAGACCTACTGTATATTAAACCAACTCTGCTTATATCTGTCCCACGTATATTTGAGCGTGTCTATGGGAAAATCATAGCCAAATTGGAAAAGGATTCGCCTGTTGTACGCATGCTATTTAATATGGCTGTCTCTGTTGGTTGGAAAAAATTTGAATATAATCAGAAACGTAGATCCTGGTCGTTTGATCTTCTTCTTTGGCCGCTGCTGAATAACCTGGTAGCCAAAAAAATACAGGCAAAACTAGGTGGGAGATTACGTTTTGCTGTAAGCGGAGGAGCACCACTTTCACCAAAGATTGCAAAAACTTTTATAGGGCTAGGTATTTCTATTCAGCAAGGCTATGGATTAACAGAAACAAGCCCGGTAGTTGCTGGTAATCTGCTAGAAGATAACATCCCAGAAAGCATCGGAACACCTCTTCCAAAGGTTGAAGTAAAAATTGGAAAGCATGATGAATTACTAACCAGAAGCCCATGTGTCATGATGGGCTACTGGGACAATAAAGAAGCAACTCAAAAAATTATAGAACCTGATGGCTGGTTGCATACAGGTGATAAGGCTAGAATTGATAAAAACAAACACATCTTCATTACTGGCCGACTAAAAGAAATCATTGTGCTTTCTACAGGCGAAAAAGTCCCGCCTGCTGATATGGAAATGGCAATTGCACTCGATAGTTTATTTGAACAGGTTATGATTTTTGGTGAAGGTAAACCATCACTTGGCGCATTGGTCTATCTTGAAAAAAACCAGTTTAAAATATTAGCTGATGCATTAGGGCTTGAGCAAAACAATAAAAATGTACTGCAGGATGAATCACTAAAAAATGCCGTCAAAAACCGCATTCAAAAACAGTTACATAGCTTTCCAGGGTATGCACAGATTCATCATATAGAAATTATTCCAGAGCCCTGGACTATTGAAGATGGCTTAATAACTCCAACACTAAAAATAAGACGCAACATTATTTTAAAAAAATATGCCACTATTATAGATAATCTATATCTGGCAGATTAACTCTTTATCTTTTATTGAGATTTAATCAAAAAATATTTCACGGTTTCAACTCTATTTTTTAGTGGAGCATATAATGCCATTAGCATTGCAGAATGAAACTAAATTAGTTGTTTCTGTTTCTGGAAGAGTAACCACCATTTTTACCCCTTCAGCATAAATAGGCTCATCTATTTGCGCACCATGCTTACTTAACCAATACCTTACAACCTGCTCTTGAGAAAAATCACATGACAGATATATTTGAGTAACAATTTGCTGCTGTTCAAAATGCATGATTGAAAACAACGTCTCGGTAGCCTTAGAGTAAGCGCGTGTAAGACCACCAGCCCCTAATTTGATGCCACCGAAATAACGAATAACAACAACCATCACATCCCCCACCTTTTTATGCTGAATGACATTAAGGATTGGTTTGCCAGCTGTACCACCTGGTTCTCCGTCATCATTCATGGCTGCACTGCTTGCAGATAGAGGGTTACCTATGACTCAAGTTTCGGAGTTCAAATTCAGCATAATCAAGTAAAAGCGCATGCTACTTAAACTCCATTTTCAATGTAAACGCATCAAGCTGAAGCGCCTGGACAAAGAATTCATCGACGCGATTTTCGATCGCCGTCATTATTGA
>JAJFJN010000064.1 GCA_021773975.1 Gammaproteobacteria bacterium
TGTCAATAGCGCTCAGTGATTTTATGGCACTACAACGAGGGGCGCATTTTTAACTAATTGTTTTTACAGGACTTATTTTTCAGGCAAAATTTAAAATCAATGACTTACAGCGACTTTAGGCGGAGAAGGCGCAAACTTGGGTTAGGCAGTCACGATCTAAAATAACCTTATTGGATATGATGATGGTGGCATCTTGAATGCGCTCAGCAGTTTCACCCTTGGTTGTAGCATTATGAAACTGCCAATGAGGTAGTGCATGTTTTAGATGTGATAGGTCTAAGTCAGCCTGATCGACTGTTTCAAGATCCAGAAATACCCCATTTAGTCTATTCATCAATATCCCAGCTTCTATCGTCTTTCGTGAGCGTGGTATTATAACGGATCAATTCTGCCCATGATCTATGCTGGGTATTTTTCAGTCACTTGCCAATTCAAGCCTCTACTTACTGCTTATGACCACACAGCAACGCATTCGCGAAATCCCCTACAACTACACCTCATTCTCTGACCGTGAAATAGTGATCCGCTATCTGGGTGAGAAGATGTGGCGTCTCATCGAAGAGTTGCGAGGCTCTCGCCGCACCGGTCGATCAGCGCGCATGCTGTATGAGGTGCTGGGCGATATGTGGGTAATTAATCGCAACCCCTATCTGCAAGAGGATCTGGAGGAGGATAAGCAGCGCAGGCAATCATTGGTTGACGCCCTTACGCATCGACTGGATCAGTTTGAGACGCGCACTGATGGCAATGCGCAGGCGATTCAGCTACTGGAGGCCGCGCGTGCTGCGGTGGCCAAATTTTCTATTGAGTTAGAGAGCAATCTGCAACTGCGTGGAGAGGTGAGTAAATGTCTGGGCAAGGTTACGCGCAAAGACAATATCGATTTTGGCGGGCTGGCGCGTGTCTCCCACGCGACTGATGCAACCGACTGGCGCGTCGAACATCCCTTTGTTGTGGTGTTGCCAGATACCGAGCGGGAGGTGGCCCCTATTGTTCGTGCCTGTATTGATGCTGGCCTCAATCTGATTCCACGTGGCGGTGGCACCGGTTACACCGGTAGTGCTGTGCCGTTGCATACCCAGTGTGCCGTTATCAACACCGAAAAGCTGGATCACCTAAGTGAGATTGAATACGTTGAATTGCCTGGGGTAGCTGAGAAAGTAGCTACTGTTTATGTGGGGGCTGGTGTAGTGACTCGCCGGGTATCTGACCTGGCTGAGACTCAGGGGCTGGCCTTTGCGGTAGATCCCACCTCGCAGGACTCTTGCACCATCGGTGGCAATATTGCGATGAATGCCGGTGGCAAGAAGGCGGTGCTTTGGGGGACTACCTTGGATAACCTTGCTTCCTGGAGCATGGTCATGCCGGATGCAACCTGGTTGAGTGTTGTGCGCCTCAACCATAATATGGGCAAGATCCATGAGCAGGAGCTGGTCAGCTTCCAAATCAACCGTTATCAGACTGATGGTAAAACACCGCTTGGCGAGCCAGAGTTTTTAGACATTGCTGGTGCCTCTTTTCGTAAAGTAGGGCTGGGTAAAGATGTTACAGATAAATTTTTAAGTGGCCTGCCAGGGGTACAAAAAGAGGGTTGCGATGGCATCGTTACCTCCGCCCGTTTTGTACTGCATCGTATGCCCACTGAGATGCGTACGATCTGTTTGGAGTTTTTTGGTGCCGATCTGGCGAGGGCTGTCCCTGCCATTGTGGAGATTATCGATTATCTAAAGAGCCAGGATAAAGTGGTGCTTTCTGGCCTGGAGCATCTGGATGACCGTTACATCAAGGCGGTAAAGTATTCCAGCAAAGCTTCGCGTCGTGAACAGCCCAAAATGGTGCTGATTGCTGATATTGCCAGTGATGATATTGATGCAGTGGGCATAGCCGCTTCAGAGATGGTGCGGCTTACCAATGCCCGTGATGGTGAGGGTTTTATTGCAGTCAGCCCCGAGGCCAGAAAACGCTTCTGGTCAGATCGTACGCGCACCGCTGCTATCTCTGCCCATACCAACGCTTTCAAGATCAATGAAGATGTCGTGATTCCACTTGATCAACTGGCTAATTACAGCCGAGGTATCGAGCGTTTCAATATTGAACTCTCAACCCGAAACAAGCTCAAGATTGCCGATGCGGTGCTGGAGTATCTGGCGCATGATTTAAAAGAGGCTCACCCCGAGGGCAATCGGGCGGAGTCAGATGAAAACTGTGCCATTGTCGAGGCCAAGCGAACTGCAGCGCAAGAGATTGTGCAGCAGGCCCAAACGCGCTGGAAAAACATCCTCCAGCATGTGGACGAAAGTGCGCAGACACAGATTGAGTTGCTGACCAAAGCCGAGCAGGAGCACATTCAGAAGGGCGATACTCTGCTGGATATGCTATTACGACGAGATCTGATTATCTCCTATCGTAAAGAGGTGATGGATGAGCTGCATGAGGTCTTCCCTGGTCGTGATATGTCTCGCGTGCGGGATCGACTGGATGCCATTCATGCTGAGGTGCGTAATGCCCGGTTATTTGTTGCCCTGCACATGCATGCGGGTGATGGCAACGTCCACACCAACATCCCGGTGCACTCACAAAACTATGAAATGATGCATGAGGCGGAGCGTGTCGTTGATCGGGTAATGGGTCTGGCCTGCTCGCTGGGTGGTGTCATCTCGGGTGAGCATGGCATCGGCATCACCAAGGTCCAGTACCTGGAGGCGGAAAAACTACAGGCCTTTGCTGAGTACAAAAAGTGTGTCGACCCTGAAGACCACTTCAATCGAGGCAAGCTACAAGCTGGTTCTGGTTTGCAGCAGGCCTACACCCCCTCTCTCAGTTTGGTGCAGGAAGAGGCCATTATTCTGGAAGAGAGTGAGCTGGGCGCACTGAATGATGATATTCGGCACTGCCTGCGTTGTGGCAAGTGTAAGCCCGTCTGCCAGACGCATGTGCCACGGGCAAACCTGCTCTACTCCCCGCGCAACAAGATCCTGGGCACAGGCCTGATTACTGAGGCCTTCCTCTACGAAGAGCAGACACGGCGTGGTCTCTCGCTACGTCACTTCGATGAAATGAATGACATTGCCGACCACTGCACCACCTGCCACAAGTGCGAAACCAAGTGCCCGGTAAACATCGATTTTGGCGACGTTACCGTACGTATGCGTAAAATACTGACAGATTCAGGGCATAAGCGCACCAGCCTGAGTGGCAAAGCAGCCCTCGCCTTCCTCAATGCCACCCATCCAACGGCCATCCGCTATATGCGGAAAGGGTTGGCGGAGTGGGGCTTTAAGAGCGTGAATATAGCCCATGCCGCGGCTAAAACAGTGGGACTGCTTGGCGGCAAGGATCAGGTTCCACCAGCCACTACTGGTAAGCCTCAAGGCCAACTGGTTAATCTGGTACGGCGACCACTGCGGGTGGATGTTCCCAAATTCACTGCCCGTGCCCTGCTCGGATTGGAGACCAAAGGTGAGGTGCCTATCCTGCGTGATCCCAAAAAGATCAATGATGATTCTGATGCAGTCTTCTATTTCCCAGGCTGTGGCTCTGAGCGTCTGTTTAGCGATATCTCCATGGCTACACTGGCGATGCTATATGAGGTTGGTGCTGAAACAGTCCTTCCTCCTGGTTATCTCTGTTGTGGTTATCCACAGATCTCAGCAGGCCAGCATGATATAGGGCATAAGATCTCCACTGAAAACCGCGTACTGTTCCACCGTATTGCTAATACCCTCAATTACATGGATATCAAGACCGTGGTGCTCTCTTGTGGCACCTGCATGGATCAATTGATGACTTATGAATTTGAGAAGATCTTCCCTGGCTGTCGTCTACTGGATATCCACGAGTACCTGCTCGAAAAAGGTGTCACTCTGGGTGAGGATAGCGGCCAACGCTTTCTCTTCCACGACCCCTGCCACAGCCCAATGAAACAGAAAAACCCACTGGAAGTAGCCACCAAGCTCATGGGGGCTGAAGTGGTGCTCAGCGACCGCTGCTGCGGCGAAGCTGGAACCCTTGGTACAACACGCCCGGACATCTCACGTCAGGTGCGCTCCCGAAAATCTGAGGAGCTGAAAAAGGGGATGGAACAGCTTGGCGGCGGTGGCGACATGAAACTGCTCACCTCCTGTCCAGCCTGTCAGCAGGGTCTGTCTCGCTATGCGGATGAGACCGGAATGGAAGCTGGCTTCCTTGTCGTAGAGCTAGCGAAAGCCTACTTAGGAAATGAGTGGCAAAAAGTATTTATCGACAAGGCCCGTAAAGGCGGGATTGAGAAGGTATTGTTGTAGGGAGCGCACGCTTAAATAGGTGCGTGTATGGTTGCTAACTAAATTAGCTCAATGCTTAAGTTTAGCCATTGAGCTAATTTAAGTTGTCTTGAATAAGCGGTATTTAACGGCGTTTGCCGGGGCGCCCTTTTTTTGGCCGGTCTGGTCCCACACGGAGCAGGCTGCCGTCAAATTCACTGCCATCGAGTGCAGTCATAGCGGCACGGGCTTCATGACCTTCCATTTCGATGGTGGCAAAACCTTTGCAATCACCGGAGAAGAGATCTTTTACCAGCTTGAGGGAGCGAACTGCGCCATATGTTTCGAAGAGTTCGGTTATGCTCTCTTCTGTAGTTGATCTAGGAAGACCGCGAACTGAAAGGATAATCAATGATTTTAACCTTGTGTAATGGGTTGACGAATATGCTCACTCCAATGAGCGAACCATTGCTTTAGATCGATCTTGTTGGGCGCTACGTGTGCTCGATTCAAACGCGTCGGTTAAGAAACAGCGAATACGAGGCATTGTCGGGTAGAGCTAAGATCGTGCAGACAATCCAAGATATATCACGCTTGACTGAAAAGCAAACCAATATAGTGGGGAGCCTACTATCAGCTGCCAATATTTAGGCTGATGGCGTTGGTGATGCCGGATTAGCTGCCAGCAATGGTCATATTTTCAATCAACCAAGAGCCAGTGCGCATATTCCCACGGCGCTCTTCATCATTGCCTACAGCCACTAGCTGTTGAAACATCTGCTTTAGGTTACCAGCGATGGTGATCTCTTCAACGGGGTATTGGATCTCTCCACGCTCAACCCAAAATCCACTGGCTCCGCGTGAGTAGTCGCCTGTTACCATGTTGACTCCATGTCCCATCATCTCGGTTACCAGTAGACCGGTATCCATCTCCTTTAACAGGCCATCCAGGTCAAGCGTGCCTGGGTCGATGGCCAGGTTGCGTACACCGCCTGCATTGCCGGTGGTTTGCATTCCCAGTTTACGTGCGGAATAGCTGCCTAAAATATAGCTTTTGAGTATGCCGCCGCTGATAAAATCTTTGGCTTTTGTTGCTACACCCTCACCATCAAATGCAGCACTACCCAGCCCTTTTAACAGGCGTGGGTTTTCATGGATGTGTACAAAATCAGGGAAGACCTGCTGGTCTAATTGATCGAGCAGGAAGGATGATTTTCGATAGAGTGCAGCCCCACGGATGGCGCCGGTGAAGCTACGTAGCAGGCTGGTTGCAGCATCTGACTGAAACAAAATCGGGGCTTCGCGTGTGCTGATCTGACGTGCGCCCAGGCGGCTTAAGGTGCGTTGGGCGGCTTTTTGTCCTACGGCTTCTGCGGCTTCAAGATCGGTTGATGCGCGTCCTGTGGTATACCAATAGTCGCGCTGCATAGCATCGCCCTCTTGGCCAATCACAGAACAGCTCAGGCTGTGGCGACTGGTGGGGTAGCCACCAACAAAGCCATGGCTGTTTCCATAAACATGTAACCCAGCATGGGTACTTAATGATGCTCCTTCTGAGTTAACGATGCGGCTATCAAGAGAGCGTGCTGCTGCCTCGCACTGCTTGCTCAGCTCAATGGCTGTATCGGTATCAATATCCCAGGGGTGGCAGAGATCAAGATCAGGTAGATCTTTAGCCATCAACTCGGCATCGGCCAGACCAGAGCAGCTGTCTTCTGTGGTGTACTTGGCGATGTTGCAGGCTGCTTTGACGGTATCACGTACGGCCTCAGGGCCAAGGTCTGAGGTGCTGGCTGAGCCTTTGCACTGACCAAAATAGACGGTAATCCCCAGGCCGTTATCACGGGTGTGTTCAATCGTCTCAACTTCCCCCATGCGTACGGTGAGAGATAGCCCTGCATCACTACTGACGCCAGCCTCTGCAGCAGTGGCTCCCTGTTGTTTTGCTTCTGCCAATAGATCTGAGACCAGTTGCTCTAGGCGGGACTCACGCTCAATCATCTCTTTGCGGTTGCTCATTTCTTTTTCTCAGTTCAGGTGTTGGTGCCGCCAACGGTTAATTCATCAACGCGCAGTGTGGGTTGACCAACACCCACTGGAAGGCTCTGCCCCTCTTTGCCACAAACACCGACACCTTGATCCAGTTGCAGGTCGTTGCCGATCATGCTGACCCGGGTGAGAACATCTGCCCCATCGCCAATGAGTGTGGCTCCCTTTACGGGGCGGGTGACCTTTCCATTTTCGATGAGGTAGGCTTCGCTAGCAGAAAAGACAAATTTGCCGGAGGTGATGTCTACCTGGCCGCCGCCAAAATTGACCGCGTACAGACCTTTATCTACTGAGGCGATAATCTCTTGCGGATCATGTTTGCCTGCCAGCATGTAGGTGTTGGTCATGCGTGGCATGGGAAGATGGGCGTAGGATTCGCGACGGCCATTTCCTGTAGAGAGCCCTCCCATTAATCGAGCATTCATGTTGTCCTGCATGTAGCCTTTGAGGATGCCATCTTCAATCAGTACGGTATTTTGCGTGGGTGTTCCTTCGTCATCCATGTTGAGTGAACCGCGTCGCCCGGGGAGTGCGCCATTATCAACGATGGTGCAGCCTGATGATGCAACCTTTTCACCCATGCGGCCAGAGAACGCAGAGGTTCCTTTTCGATTAAAATCACCTTCCAGGCCGTGCCCGATCGCCTCGTGCAATAACACGCCTGGCCAGCCTGAGCCAAGCACCACCGTCATGGTACCTGCGGGAGCATCTTCTGCCTCCAGGTTAACTAGCGCCTGTTTGACGGCATCTCTGGCAAACCCCAGCGCGCGGTCCTGATCGATTAGGTAGCTGAAGGCGTCTCGTGCGCCACCGCCACCTGAGCCTTGCTCGCGGCGATTACCCTCTTCTGCAATCACGCTGACACTGAGCCGTACCAGTGGACGAATATCAGCATTCAGCAGGCCGTCTGTGTTGGCAACCAGTACTACATCATGTGCCGCAACCAGGTTGACCATGACCTGTTTAACCCGAGGGTCTTGGCGACGCGCCTCGGCATCGACCTGTCGCAACAGATCCACCTTCTCTTGTTCGGTGAGGCTGTTGAGTGGGTTGATGGGTTGGTAGAGTCGTTCTGCAGGAGTCAATGCTTGAGCAATCTTGATGCGCTTCTGTTCACCCGCACGGGTGATGGCGCGAGCCGTTTTGCCTGCTTCCAATAATGCGGAGAGCTGTAGTTCATCGGTATAGGCAAAGCCGGTTTTTTCGCCACTGATGGCGCGGATGCCTGCACCTTGCTCGATATTATAAGCGCCCTCTTTGATGATGCCATCTTCCAGCGCCCAGGATTCGATGCGCCCTGCTTGGAAATAGATGTCTGCAAAATCAATGTTGTAACTGAGCAGCTGATCCAGCACATGCTCTAAATCACTCTCTTGGAGGCCAGCGGGTTCTAACAATACACTGCGTGCTATATCAATAAAATTAGGCATGATCTCTATTTAGGTCTGTATGGGTGGGGATGGGTACATATTCCACCATGAAGAAGCTAATGAAAGGATTATAAGCGACAGTATAGTTGGCGGTGATCCAATGCAGGAAAACTACGCCGAATTGAAGCAAGACCTTCTCTATCCAAAGGAGCAGTAATGGCTCCAGCACCTGTGGGTATCGCTGCAAGTATGGATCCCCATGGGCCTACAACCATGCTGTGTCCATAGGTCTCGCGACCATTGATATGAAATCCACCTTGTGCGGCGGCGACCACATAACAGAGGTTTTCTATGGCGCGTGCTCGAACCAGGATATCCCAGTGAGCTTTACCGGTAATGGCGGTAAATGAAGCAGGGAGGGCAAGTATCTCCATCCCTTCATCCAGCATGCTGCGAAACATCTCTGGAAAACGCAGGTCGTAGCAGATAGCTATACCCAAGCGCCCAAAAGGTGAATCCAGTACGACCGCACTTTCGCCAGATTCAATGGTTTCAGATTCGCTATAGCATTCATCTGCTTCAACCAGATTGGCATCAAAGAGGTGAATCTTATCGTAACGTGCGACTTGCTTGCCCTGGTCATCATAGACCATGCAGGCGGCACGAATTTTGTTTGGATCCTCTGCTTCCAGTGGAACTGTGCCACCGACCACCCAGATGCCAAGGCGTTTGGCAATCTGCACCAAAAAATCCTGCATTGGGCCTTCACCCTCTTTTTCACTGAGGGCGAGTTTGTCTTGCTCAGTTTTGCCCATAAAGGCAAAGTTTTCGGGTAATACAACGAGGCCTGCGCCAGCCTTTGCGGCAACGGTCATTAGCCGCTCAGCTGTGAGTAGATTGGCTCCTACATTGGGGCCGCTGGCCATCTGAATAGCCGCGATGTTGTTCTTTGATTCAGTCATTAATTGTCATAGTGGCAAAATGAAACGCTAAAATATTTTATCAGTAATGGAGAGAATAACATAAAGCACTTGGGTGTATTTGCATACCCCAATGAAAACTAATCCGTATCCATTGTGCTGTCAGGCTGTTTTTTATGAAGCATAGCCTTCTTTAGTGGGGCAAGGAAAATGCTCTTTTTATCTGAAAAGAGGGGTTCATCCCAGGTGCCTGTGGCTTGGTATTGGTAGCTGGTAATTTTATTGAAATCTTCACCCATGATTTTTTGAGCCAGAAATAGGGCGGCTCCAGCCACAGGATTTGCAATTGTAGTGGCCAGGGTTACCGATGATGTAACCTGTGGTATCACAATAATATCCTGATCCAAATCATGCTTTACCAGCCCTGTTCTGCCAGCAATGACAATTTTAGCGGCGGGACCATCAATCTGAAATCCTTCAGTTGTTGCATTGCCATCCTTAAACTGAAAAGTGCCTTTCATGCGGTCAAAGCTAAAACCCTTCCCGTATAGATCACTAAAATCAAGTGATAAACGCCGCTGTAGCGCGGTTAGGTTTAGTAGCCCAAAGATACGTCCTATGCCTGGGTCAACCTCTAAAATACTACCTTTACCAATATCTGCATGTAGCTCACCTTCCATGTTTTGCATACTGACACGATGAGGGCCGCCATCCCATTGGAGCTGACCTTTAATGATGGCATCAGCACCTTTAAGATTTTGGGTAATACCTGTCTCTGCCAGTAAACTCCCTACTTCTATGGCATCAAGGCTGAAGTTGAAATGCGATTCGGGTTTATTGGGCGTGTTGACCCATTGCCCGCTTAAATTTAGTGCTAATTGATCTCCCTTTACTAGCATTGTTTCTAGCGAAAGTCCGGCATCAATTTTACTGATCTTTATCTCAAGTGAGCCAATATCCTGCCCATTGAGTATTAACTGATTACTCTGGATATATGCAGCTGGAAAATCAAGTGGATCTAAATATTTGCTTGGCTCAATATTTGCTTCAACAGATTGTTCTTCTTTGGTTTTTACATCAACATTTGAATTATAAGTCAGCTCAATCTTATCGAGATTTAAGCGGATGATTTCCTGTGTTATATCGGCAGGAATGACTATGTTCCCATCAAATAGGCTGGTAGCAACGCGTCCACTCCACGCCCCATCTTTATGGGCTAGTTTTAGTGCCACATCATTCAATGTAAGCTCATCTTTGTGCAGCTGTTTGATGCCAATGTCGACTGTGGAAAAAGGCGGCTTAGCAGCTGTTCCAGAGGTGGTCAGCTCCTTGGCTCTATTCAACCAGGGCATTAGATCAAACTCATCCAAACGAGCGTGTAGTCGTAGCCCATCACTATCTGGTAATAGTGCCGGCTCACCCCCTAGACGCAACTCACCACGCTGAAGTGCCAATGCATTGGGGTTGCTTGCGTCAAGCAGTAGGGAGAAATCTAAAATATCACCATAACGCCCCTGCAATGGTTGCTGTGGCTCAGAGCTGATTTTTGTGGTCAGTTGAAAAGAGCGTGATTCAGTAGCCGTTTTGCCCAGTGGCGCAGGAAGATCAATGGCGATGCCGACAAGCTTGGACTCGGCTGATATTAATGCAGCGGCATTTGATTGGGCTACCTTATTGGGGATATCCAGCTGTAGTGTCCAATCTGTCGCTCCATCTAGCATCTCCAGTCCCATGCCAGAAAAGCGACTTGCCAGTGTTGCTGTTGCTACATAAG
Organism: Gammaproteobacteria bacterium; assembly: GCA_021773975.1. GTDB lineage: Bacteria > Pseudomonadota > Gammaproteobacteria > Chromatiales > Chromatiaceae > WFXD01. Next base: position 10,355 of record JAJFJN010000064.1, read on the forward strand.
CCTTGGCGGTGACCCGTGTCGCATCTGGTATAACAGGGGATTTGCCCATATCCACCTGTACAGCTGTCCCTAGTGCCTCTGCTTGAATTTCCTTGGCTTGAATGCCCTCTTCATCAAACAGAAGGTCGCCCTGCATCTTCTTTAGTGACAGCTGCCAGTCATCAAGATGCAGGGTTGAATGTTTAAAGCCTACCCGGCCACCAATACGAAAGGGTGGAGGGGCGATTTCCGCCAGTGGAATAGCCAAATCAATCTCTACTTCGGCCTCTCCTTCTGCTCGCATGCCTGATACGGTAGCCGCAAAATCTTCCGCCAGTGGGCTTTCGCGCAGTAGCCTGAGATTGTCATTGAGTGGGCCATGCACCTCACCGGTAAGTTTGAAGGGTGTGCTTTCAGAGAGTCGGTCAATCCACCCATGAGCCTGCTGGATTTCACTGTTAAGTAGTTTTCCGTCCACAATCCAGGCATCAAAACGGTTATCCAGAAAGCGCACTTCTGTTGAGACCTCTTCCAAACGTGGCCAACCAGGAAAATAGTTGAGTATTAGATCCTCAACTCCAAACAGCACCTCGAAACGCCCTTTATTATTTTCATAGGGGAAGTCACGAAGATGGCCGCGTACGATGCAACTGCCGGTGGTTAAATGCCCACTGACGAGTGCGCGATCCAGCCAGTCGACCACGCCTTGATCCATAATACCTGTGGGTAGATAGTGATGGACGCTGGAGACATTGCCATTGGCATAATCAGTCTGTAGATCTAAAAAGGGGGATTGATCCGGTGCATTTGGAATGTCCATCAGCAGTCGTGTGCGAGTCTCAAGATCACTGTTTTGGGCTATCAACTCATCGGAATGAATCCGCCAGCCGATGTCAGGTAGTTGTTCCCACTGCAATAGGCCGCTTACTTTTTGCAGACGCAGAGGTGCTCGGAACAGGCCATTGAAATCCAACTCAAGCAGCTCGCTATCAAGCAGTAACGCACCACTCTTTGGGTTGGCTTCGACCTGGCCAGAGAGATTTTTTGCCCCAGGAGTGTTGTTCCAGGGCAGGTAGTGTAGGTCTGTGAGCTGCCCAGTGAGATGCCATTTGAGGCTATCTTCATAATTCACCCTTAATTGCGTTACCAGCGCTTGAGGCTGTAGCCCAGCCAATGCAGTTGACAGACCATTTGGTAATGGCAGAATTTTGGCAATAGCCAGAATATCGGCCAGTTCCAGCCTATCCAAATTGAGCTGTAGCGTGGGGTTGGGGAGATGGGTGTTTTGAGCAACCACACTCAGGTTGCTATTTTTGCCTGCTTGATTTGTGTGCTGAAATTCAATGTCAGCCGCATCAAAACGCCAGCCCTGGTGCTGTTGTTGCCACTGAAAATGCCCCCCCAGCTGTTCAAGGTTTAATGATTTAGGGGCGCTATTTTCCTCTTCCAAAGTATGCAGCAATGTTAGATTTTGTAGACCAATCTCTCCTTGCACCTGATCTATCTTCCCGTCTTGCCAGCGGCCCCAGAGTGTAAGGTTGGCTGTGCCCTGTTGCAGAAGATACTCTTTTGGTTGGAACTCTTTGGCTAGTGCAGGCAAAAGCAGATGATTGCCGTTGATATAGAATTGGGCCGCCCATGTGTTGGGATTGCCCAATACCCCATTAATATCCGCAGATAGCTGCATGTTGCCGCTATTTTCCGGTAGATTCAGCTCAATGTTAACTTGGTGGCGTTCGCCATCATGTGCGAATTGTGCCTTGGTGACATGAAAGCGTAGTGGTTTGGTTTTAAGAAGTTGATCATCCCAGAATATTTCACTATTCAGCAGTGATAAGCGCCATGGCAATGCCAGTGCGGTTGCTTCGCCTGAGTCTGCCTGGCTGCTGTTTAGCCCGGTAACTACAACGGCTCCCTCAGGGTTTCGCTCAACATGGAGTGCCGCACCCACAATAGCAATGTTACGGGGGAGCACTGTGCCTGTCATAAATGCATCAAGTAAACTGAAGTCGATGCGAATCTCTTTAAATTGAAGCGCGGGTTCTTTCGTGCTGGCATTCAGCAGAGCGGCATTCTGCAGTATTAACTGTGGCCCAAAGCCCTGCCAGTGCAGGCGCATACCTGAGATTTTAACCGGCTGTCCTAGCGTCTCTTCGGCCCATACAATAGCTTGCTCACGATAGGCTGAAAGCTCTGGCAGCACTATTCTGGCTGCACCAATCAGTATTCCGGCCAGTATCACCAGTAAAAGAGTGAGCTGCCAGAGTTTGACAGTGAGGGCTTTAGCCAGCCTGATCATATGCAATTAGCACTGTACATTGGGTGGAATCTTTAGATAAGCACTACATCAAAATGCTCTTGGGTATAGAGGGTTTCCACCTGTAAACGAATATTTTTACCAATGAAGTCACTCAGTTCGGCAAGGCTTGCGGAATCTTCATCCAATAGGCGGTCAACGACCTCTTGAGAGGCTAGAACCAATAAGGAGTCCACATCAAACTGGCGCGCCTCTCGCAGGATTTCACGGAAGATCTCATAGCAGGTGGTTTCAGCTGTTTTAAGAAACCCATTGCCTTTACAGCAGGGGCAGGGTTCACAAAGTACATGCTCCAATGACTCACGGGTGCGTTTGCGAGTCATCTCTACCAGCCCCAGTGCTGATACCTCTGTGATGCCTGTTTTGGCATGATCTTTAGCCAGACTCTTCTCCAGCGCGCGTATTACCTGGCGTTTGTGTTCCTCATCGGCCATATCGATAAAGTCGATAATGATGATGCCGCCCAGATTACGTAAACGCAGTTGCCTACAGAGTGCTTGTGCGGCTTCAAGATTGGTTTTAAAGATCGTCTCATCCAGGTTGCGATGTCCTACATAGCCCCCGGTATTAACATCAATAGTGGTCATTGCTTCAGTCTGATCAATGACGAGGTGCCCGCCTGATTTGAGATCCACCTTTCGCTGGAGTGCCTTTTGCAGCTCATCTTCAACGCCATAAAGATCAAATATTGGGCGCTCACCCGGATAGTACTCAATATTAGAGCAGACCTCTGGGATCAATTTCTCTGCAAACTGTATGGCGCGACTATAGGTCTCTCGTGAATCGATCTTTATCTTCTCTGTGTTGTCACTGACCATATCACGTAGCGCTCGGATGGCCAGTGGGAGATCAGCATGAATCAGCTCTTGAAGATGCGCTTTAGTTCGACGCTCTTTAATTGATGCCCAAACGCGACCGAGATAGAGCATATCAGCATGCAATGCTTCTCTACTGGCACCTTCTGCTGCGGTGCGTGCGATAAAACCACCCTGCTGACCGAGTTCCTCTTTCAGTTCGCTGAGCATATCCCGCAACCGTTGGCGCTCTTCCTCATTATCGATGCGCTGCGAAATGCCATCGCTATCAAGGGAGGGGATGAAAACCAGAAAACGGGAGGGAATAGAGAGATCAGTGGTTAACCGTGCCCCCTTAGTTCCAAGAGGGTCTTTGACGACCTGAACGATAACCTCTCTTCCCTCCTGCACCAACTCAGAAATACTGGGGACAGTATTATTATCGCTACTTTGATCATGAATAATATTTGAGGCATGCAGAAAGGCAGCGCGCTCCAGTCCAATTTCTACAAAGGCCGCCTGCATACCGGGTAGCACACGGCAGACCTTACCCTTATAGATATTGCCAACCAGCCCACGCTTTCGGGCCCGCTCAATAATAACCTCTTGAATCACCCCATTCTCAATCAATGCCACACGGGTTTCAGGAGGGGTTACATTAATTAAAATCTCTTCATTCATGAATTGGTTGCCAACATTGTAAAATAATTAGTTTTTATCATTTGGAGCTGAGAGCATCTCTATCCCTACTGACTGCAATAGCTCGACTGTTTCAAACAGTGGTAAGCCCATCACGCCAGAGTAGCTCCCTTCCAGGCGTGAGATAAACATAGCCCCTGCACCTTGAATGGCATAACCTCCGGCCTTATCTTGGGGTTCTCCACTATTCCAGTAGGCCAGTGCCTCTGTTTCATTTACCGGTCGAAAGGTGACGTGACTTACACTCAGACGGCTTTTAATAGCTTTATTATTCACCAGCGCTACGCCTGTCAGCACTTTATGAGTGTGGCCTGAAAGCTGCCGCATCATCGCCAGGGCATCATCACAGCTTACTGGCTTACCAAGGATTTTATTATCCATAACCACCGATGTATCGGCTGCAAGCACAGGTAGCATCTCATCTTCATGCAGTATTGCATGTACTGCCCGGGCTTTTTCCAACGCTAATCGAATGACATATTCAGCCGGTGCTTCATTAGAGTGCGGAGACTCATCAACATTGGCAGTTATCACTTTAGGGTAGATTCCAATCTGCTCCAACAGTTCACGCCGACGCGGTGACTGAGACGCAAGATAGATCTGAGGATGCATAAATGTCCCTTTCTACAGAGGTTATTGGATGTCGCTAAAGAGCCGCCCACTGGGTAGGCACTATACCAGTTACGGCATGATTAATAGTAATCCTTCAGCTATAGCAGTGTTTGCAAAACTCTTTAGGCTCGATGATAAGGGTGATTTCTAAGCAGGCTTAATGCACGATAGAGCTGCTCGGCAACCACTACGCGCACTAACGGATGTGGCATTGTTAGGGCAGAGAGCGACCAGCGTCCATTAGCCTGCTGCAGGCATGTGTCAGACAACCCTTCTGGGCCACCGACCAACAGCGCAAGGTCACGTCCATCGGCCATCCACTCAGCCATTTGCCCTGATAGCTGTTCTGTATCCCAGCTTTTACCTTTTACATCCAGCGCTAATATTTGACAGCCTTTTGGAATAGCTGCCAGCATACGTTCGCCCTCATCCCTTAGGGCGCGGGCAATGTCGGCGCCTTTGCCTCGTCGGCCGAGGGCAATCTCTACCAATCGGAGGGCACATTCTGATGGCATACGTTTGGCATATTCACCGTACCCCTCTTGAACCCAGCTGGGCATGCGTTGGCCAATACAGATAAAATGAATATTCATAGAGGATGATTCTAACCGGAACTCACATCAGCCCCTAAATTCAAATTGATATACTATGCATCTACATCAACATAATAACCAATCAGAGGGAGCAATTATGAACATGCTACGTACTGCAGGGATCATCTTAACCGGACTCTGTCTGAGTGGTCTGGTTCATGCTGAGTACACTATCAAATTTTCTCATGTGGTTTCTCCCCACACGCCTAAAGGTCAGGCGGCACAATTCTTTGCTGATCTGGTTAATGAGCGGCTGGCAGGTAAGGTTAAGGTTGAGGTATTCCCTAATTCACAGCTCTATAACGACGACAAAGTGATGGAGGCGATGCGCCTGTCTAAAGGCAAGACCGGATTGATTGCTGCCCCCAGCCTCTCTAAGTTTGTAAAATTTTCACGCCAGCTACAGATCTTTGACCTTCCCTTTCTATTTGATGGTATCAGCGATGTGCATAAGCTGGTTGACTCCCCTCTTGTACAAACCATGACGGCGCCACTGGAGCGCAAAGGGCTTAAAGCCCTGGGGTTTTGGGATAATGGCATGAAGGTCTTTTCAATCAAAGGTAATCAGCCACTGCGTAACACACCAGCTGATTTCAAAGGTAAAAAGTTTCGCATCCAAAGCTCAAACGTACATGCTGCCATGATCAAATCACTGGGAGGCACACCACAGAAGCTTCCGTTTAAAGAGGCCTACACAGCACTTGGGCAAGGTGTAGTGGATGGGCAGGAAAATACTTGGTCCAACGTTTATTCTAAAAAATTCTTTGAGGTGCAGGATTGGATCAGTGTATCCAACCACTCCTATCTAGGGTATCTGCTGGTTGTAAGTGCTGACTTCTGGAATATACTGCCTGCTGATATTCGCAGTGAGCTTGAAGCTATAACCAAAGAGGCCACACAAAAGGCACGCCAATTTGCAGCAGAAGCTGATCAAAATGATCGTAAAAAGATCACGCTGGCAGGTAAAGCTAAAATTATAGCGTTAACAGTAGAGGAGCGGGCAAGTTGGCGCAGTGCCACTCAAAAGGTGGAGAGGGAATTTGCAGGCCAGATTGGCAAGCCGCTACTACAGCAGGTTCATCAACTGCTTGGGCATTAAGCAGTAATGCTATACAAAAAACCAGCCATGCCTTCTTATGTTTGAGCGAATCATCACACGCATTGAGCAACTGATTATTACTGTTGGGTTTGCTGTGGCAACCTTGCTGCTGTTTGCTAATGTGGTTGCCCGTTACGTTTTTGATGCAGGCTTCCCCTGGGTACTGGAAGCGGTGCAGTATCTCTTTGCCTGGGTGGTTCTGATTGGAGCGGCTCATGGTGTTAAAGAGGGTGTGCATCTTGGTATTGATATTCTAACGACTAAATTTTCAGTGCCCATTCAACGCTGGCTTGGTCTACTCAGTTTGTTGATCTGCCTTGGGTTTTCCGTGCCGGTATTGATTCTATCGATTGAATACACCTACCGGATCTGGGAGTGGGGAGACCTTAGCCTCGACCTACAGATTCCTCAGTGGATTCCTTATCTTGCCATCCCTGTAGGTCTAACCTTAATGACCCTGCGTCTGTTGCAGGTCGGCATTAAAATTTGGCGTGGTGAAATACTAACGGTAGGTCGCAGTGAACATCAATCCGTGCTGATGGATGAGGTGCAGCCATGAGTGCTGCACTTCTGTTTGGTGGATTGGTATTGCTGTTACTGCTGGGTGTTCCCATCGCCATTAGTCTGGGTTTTTCCAGCCTCGCTTTTATTACATTTGCCACTGAAGATTCCCCCGTCATTGTGGCGCAAAAACTGTTCGACACGATGGAGCACACCACGCTGTTGGCCATCCCTTTTTTTGTGCTCTCATCCCACTTTTTGACCACCGGTGGCGTCTCTGTGCGGTTGGTTGAATTTGCCAAGGCATTGGTGGGGTGGATGGATGGTGGCTTGGCTATGGCCGCTATTGTCTCTTGTATGTTTTTTGCCGCTATATCGGGTTCATCTCCCGCTACCGTGGTGGCTATTGGCTCGATTATGATTCCGGGCATGATCAGGGCGGGTTACGATAAAGGCTTTGCTGTTGGCACTGTTGCTACAGCAGGCAGTTTGGGTATTCTGATTCCGCCTTCTATCCCGATGATTGTCTATGCCGATGCGGTAGAAGAGTCTGTTGGCAAGATGTTTATTGCAGGCATTCTACCGGGCTTGATGATGGGCGGCTTTCTGCTTGTCGTAACTTGGCTTTATGCTAAAAAGCGTGGAATGCCTCGCGAACCATGGCATGGGTTCAAGCATTTAGCGCATGCTTTTGCCCGTGCTTTCTGGGGGCTATCGCTGATCTTTATTGTAGTGGGCGGTATTTACGGTGGTATTTTTACGCCCACCGAGGCAGCCGCTGTTGCAGCTGTCTACTCTGCCTTTATTGCCCTCTTTGTGCATCGGGATATGGGGCTTAAAGAGATACCCAAGGTGATGCTTGCTTCAGCCAAGATGACTACGATGCTGATGTTTATTATCGCCTGCGCGATGATCTTTGCGCATGCGCTTACTGAGCAACGTATACCGCAAGAACTAGCGCAGGCGGTGGTTGATCAGCAACTTGAACCTTGGTCATTTCTGCTGATGGTGAATGTTATTTTATGGTTCGCGGGTGACTTTATGGAACCATCAGCTATTTTGCTGATACTGGCTCCCCTGTTTCACCCTATTGCACTGTCACTGGGCATTGATCCCATCCACCTGGGCATCATTATGACCACCAATATGGAGGTGGGTATGATCACCCCGCCAGTTGGTTTGAATCTTTATGTTGCCGCTGGGCTTTCGGGTATGAGTTTGGCGGATGTAACAAAAGCGGCACTACCATGGATGTTGGTGTTGATTGTTGCGCTATTGGTGATTACTTACATCCCTTGGCTGAGCCTCTTTCTTGTAGGGGTTATGTTTTAAAGATAGGAGCACTACTGCAAACTATATTTGGGTGCACGGGATGGTGAAAGTGAACATGAATTGAAAGCAGATGTTTACCTCATGCTATTTTGATTCTAACCACCTTCATTATCTCCATATTAAAACCAGCCACTACTTCAATAATTGGATAGTAGGTTAGATTTACCCGTTGCCCCTGAAGACTTTTGTATTGCTTTTTACGCCGGTATTTAAAAGGCACGTCACAACCTTCAATCATTAATGTGTTAAGAATCCAATCACCATCCTCCCGTTGTACATGTGAAATTACCTTCTGCATGTCAGAGTGTACGAGTTGTTGGTGTTTTTTGATTAACGCTTCAGGATCAGATTTCATTTTGAATAAAAATAGAGTGATGAGTTGTGGTAAAGATAAGAGTTTATGGATGACAACTTAATTTCTAATCTTTGGTTTGGTTGTCTATTATTTGGGTTGTTGATTATACCGTTATTCAAAATGACTGTTCACAACTGGATCTATATATTTGATAGATGGCATAGGATTTTAGATATGAACTAAACTCCTATGGGGTGGTTCCAGTCCAATTTGATACTGAGACTTGTCTACATTGAAGCAAAAATCAGAAAGATCATTTGCCGCTTTTCATGCAGTAACAGCTGCTTCTGCACTTACGGCAATGGATGTCTCACGCCATGGCCTATCTCATCGAGAAGCTGCTGCCCGCCTTGCAGACTATGGTGCTAATACACTTCCACAAACTAAGCCACCTGGCATGGCGCAGGTGTTTTGGAGCCAGTTTGCAAGCCCACTCATCTATATATTGGTTGCTGCTGCATCACTTTCACTGTTAATTGAGGAGTGGTCAGATGCCGGATTTATTATTGCCGTACTGCTGATAAACGCCATCATTGGAACCATTCAGGAATATTCAGCACAACGAGCTGCAACTGCGCTCAACAAACTGGTCACTACGCAGTGCCGGGTGCTTCGTGAGGGTGATACCTATGAGATTGATGCTGAGGCATTAGTGCCTGGCGATATAGTTTTGCTCAATTCAGGGGATAAGGTTCCGGCTGATATTCGTCTGCTTGATAGTCATGATCTGGAGGTTGATGAGTCACTGCTTACCGGTGAATCTCAGGTCGTTCGAAAAGTAGCAGAGTGTGTACTGGATGATGATGCTTTTCTCGGTGACCGTATCAATATGTTATTTGCAGGCACGCTGGTGGCGCGAGGCCGGGGACATGGTGTTGTAGTAACCACTGCGCTTTCAACTGAGTTGGGTCATATTGCAGCCGATGTACTGGGTAAAGCGCCTGTTAAAGCACCACTTTTAGTGCGTATGGAGAGCTTTACCCAAAGGGTGGCCATTCTTGTGGGTATGGCTGCGCTGATTATGGCCGGTATTGCACTTAGCCGCGGCATGCCATTGGGTGAGATTTTTCTGTTGGCTGTGGCGCTTGCTGTTTCTGCCATTCCAGAAGGGCTGCCGGTGGCATTGACGGTGGCATTGGCTATTGGCATGCGTCGTATGGCACGGCGCAATGTCATAATTCGCAGACTGGTGGCGGTTGAAGCACTCGGTTCCTGTACCTTCATTGCCACGGATAAGACGGGCACATTAACCGTAAATCAACTGACGGCTAGCCGCATCCTTTTTCCTGATTGCGATGAACTGAGGGTGACCGGTGAAGGCAACAAACCTGAAGGCACTTTTCTTACCCCGCAAGGTGCGCTTCAAGTTGAATCAAGCCCGCTGTTGCAGCGTCTCTGCCAGGCGGCTGTTTTAACCAATGATGCCTTTTTGGGACATCGGGATAATGATTGGGTATCGCATGGTGATGCAGTGGATATTGCCCTGCTGGTGATGGCTCATAAGGCCGGTGTTATTCAGACTGAGAGCTTAAATACTGCGCCAGAGCAGTCCAGCATTCCCTTTGAATCAGAGCGTCTGTTTTCCGCCAGCCTGAATAAGGTTAATGGTGAAATGCATGCCTTTGTTAAAGGTGCATTGGAGTCATTGCTCCCTATGTGTACGCAGATGGCGGTATCCACAGGTGATACGGCACTGAATCAGGCGCTTATGGTAGAGCAGACCCACATGCTCGCCAGTCAGGGATTTCGAGTGCTCGCATTGGCCAGTGGCAATATCAAACTGGCTCCAGGTGAGGTTTTCTCAGAAGAGCATCTGCAAGGGCTGACACTGCTCGGGCTGGTGGGCATGATGGATCCTCTACGCATGGAGGCAAAGGCAGCTGTAATAGCCTGCCGAAAGGCGGGCATAGAGGTAGCGATGGTGACGGGTGACCATCCTGCCACGGCATTTGCTATAGCTCAGGAGCTGGGCTTGGCAGATCAGTTAAGCCAGGTGGTTACTGGCCCTGAGCTGCGGCAAGCAAAAGATAGGTCGGCCTTTGATCGACTCACCCGTCAGGCTCGAGTCTTTGCTCGGGTAGATCCCCGACAAAAACTTGATATTGTTGAATCGTTACAACGCAATGGACATTTTGTTGCAGTCAGTGGCGATGGCGCCAATGATGCTCCAGCACTACAGGCGGCTCAGGTGGGTGCTGCGATGGGCAAGAGTGGCACTGATGTCGCACGAGAAACAGCCAGTTTGATCATTACAGATGACAACTTCAGCTCAATTGTAGCTGGGGTAGAAGAGGGTCGTGTAGCCTATGCCAATGTGCGCAAGGTTATCTTTTTGCTCATCTCAACAGGTGCAGCTGAATTGGTTCTTTTTAGTCTGGCTTTATTTACAGGCCAGCCACTGCCTCTACTGGCGGTTCAGCTGCTGTGGCTTAATCTGGTCACTAATGGCATTCAGGATGTGGCTTTAGCCTTTGAACCTGCTGAGGGGGATGAGCTGAAGCGCCCACCACGCCCACCACAGGAACCTATTTTTAATCGATTAATGGTGGAGCGCGTTATTATCTCTGCATTGGTTATTGGTAGCACGGCCTTTCTGCTTTTCCAGTGGTTGCTTAATCATGGTTATAGTTTGGATGAGGCACGTAATGGCACGCTGCTATTGATGGTGTTGTTTGAGAATATCCATGTCTTTAATAGTCGATCAGAGACGCGCTCGGCTTTCTTTCATAACCCACTGCGTAATCCCATTTTACTTATCGGAACACTCATGGCGCAGCTGGTTCATATCGGCGCTATGTATACGCCATGGATTAACGATATTTTGCATATCCAGCCTGTGTCCCCAGCGCTTTGGTTGGAGTTATTAGGGATAGCGTTGATTGTGCTTGTTGCCATGGAGCTACACAAAGCGATATATCATTGGTTTAAGTATCGCCATCAGGTTCCGCACTGATTTGATAAATGTGTAGCGTTAAAAAAGTTCTATTCCATCTCCCTCCTCTGAGGGTTGTGCCCATTAATTTTGCATAGTGGGATGGAGGTTATATCAATCAGCGCCCGCATAGTATTGATGCTGAAAGTTCTATTTGCACATATATGTTTTTGCATATATACGAAAATACGTATATATTTGCATTATGATTATTCGGCCCAACCAGTTTTTCCACCTCTTATCTGATGAGACCCGCTTGCGCAGCCTGCTATTGTTGCAGCAGGAGGGGGAGCTTTGTGTTTGTGAGCTTATATGTGCCTTAAATATTTCGCAGCCAAAGATTTCACGACACTTGGCAATGTTGCGGGATGCAATGCTGGTGCTGGATCAGCGCCAGGGGCAATGGGTTTTTTATCGTATTAATCCTTCGCTGCCCTGCTGGGTTAAATCAGTATTGATGCAAACAGCAGATGCACATGTGACCTTCCTAAAAGAAAATTTGGACAATTTGAGCCGTATGGGTAATAGGCCTGAGCGTACTCATATTCATTGCTAAAAAGTTATTCATCTACATGCATTTTGTAATCTATGTCACCAATAAGGATATGTCTTTCGTATTAATGAAGAAAACAGAAGGGAGCAATTAATGGGACTGTTTGAGCGTTATTTATCATTGTGGGTAGCACTCTGTATTGTGGCTGGCGTGTTTCTTGGTAATTTGATGCCAGCTGCTTTTACCATGCTTTCTAAGCTGGAATTTGCACATGTAAATTTAGTAGTTGCCCTGCTGATATGGGTAATGATCTATCCCATGATGGTGCAAATCGATTTTTCATCCATCAAGGATGTTGGTAGGCGGCCAAAAGGGTTGATTCTTACCCTGGTCATTAATTGGTTAATCAAACCATTTACTATGGCAGCATTGGGTTTGTTATTTTTTAAGGGAGTGTTTGCAGATTGGGTCGATCCGCAATCTGCAACTGAATACATTGCGGGTATGATTTTGCTTGGTGTTGCACCTTGTACTGCAATGGTTTTTGTTTGGAGCCAACTCACTAAGGGAGACCCAAATTACACATTGGTGCAAGTATCAATAAATGACATTGTTATGGTGTTTGCATTTGCGCCGATAGCTGCATTTTTGTTGGGTGTAAGTGATATTGATGTACCCTGGGAGACGTTGCTGCTTTCAGTTGTAATCTATGTAGTGCTGCCATTAGTGGCTGGTAGTCTTACACGTAGAAAGTTAGAGCATCAGGATGATAAACAGGGGTTGGATCGATTTTTACATCAATTAAAACCATGGTCGATTATTGGCCTGTTAGCAACGGTGGTATTGCTGTTTGGGTTTCAAGCAGAAACCATTATAAGCAAACCTCAAATCATTGTGCTGATTGCTATCCCGCTATTAATACAAACCTATGGTATCTTTATTTTGGCTTATGTTGCAGCAAAAGCTTTGAAGCTACCGCATAATATTGCAGCTCCCGCCTCTCTAATTGGTTCTTCTAATTTTTTTGAGCTGGCGGTGGCGGTGGCTATTTCATTATTTGGACTACACTCAGGTGCCGCATTAGCTACAGTGGTTGGCGTTCTTGTTGAGGTGCCGGTTATGTTGTCGTTGGTCTATTTTGCTAACCGAACGCGGCATTGGTTTAAGTAGTCGGTTGGTTTGATTTGTTCTCTATGGCTGATTTTTTATATAGTAGAAACTCTGTTGCGTCCATTGAACTTTGCTTTGTAAAGTGCGTCATCAGATTTGGAAATTAACTCATGAAATGGTTGTCCTGTATCAGGAACCATACTAAATACACCTAAGCTAATTGTAACCAAGTTGGTTTTATCTGGCCGTGCATGAGGAATCTGTAAGGTGACAACTGCACTACGTAGAGCCTCTGCTATTTCATTTGCAGTGCTGCAATTGGTTTCTGGGATGATGGCAACAAACTCTTCGCCACCATATCGTGCTACAAAATCAGCTGGACGACGAAGCGTGTTTCTTAATGCGGCAGCTACTTTTGTAAGGCATTTATCACCGGCTTGATGACCAAAATTATCGTTATATAGTTTGAAATAATCTATATCAATCATTATGAGAGAGATTGACTGTTGTGCACGGTGGGCCCGCCTCCATTCGTGCTCGATTTTTTTATCGAAGAGGCGCCGATTGGCAATACCAGTTAACCCGTCAGTCATTGAAAGTTTATTGAGTTTTTTATTAGCCTCTTTCAGCTGCGTGGCTAATGTGACGATCTCCTTTTCCCATGCTTTTCTGGATGCCATCTCCTTTTTTAGTTTTAGTGCCGTGCAGATTCTAGCCAGCAATTCAATCTTGCGAACTGGCTTTTTTATATAGTCAGTGGCTCCATTAGAAAAAGCGCCCTCAAGCAGTGCTATATCCGCTGCTGCTGATAGCATGATGATTGGGGTATCTTTGTAGCACTCAATGGTTCTTATTTTACGGCAGGCTGCGCCACCAGAAATATCAGGCATGATGATATCCATCAGAATCAGATCAACTGCGGGGCATTCAGGCCAGGTTGTATCGTCATCACAGCGTAGTAGTTGATACGCCTGGTCGACTGAGGCTGCAAAGAGGAAACTGCTACAACCTGCTTTTGTAAGGTAAGTACGGATAAGCTCTCTTGTATCTGCAGAGTTATCAACGATTAGGATTCTCATGGTGGAGAAATCTTCTATCTCTACCAGCCATGAAGTCTCGCGCGCTTTTGTATATATAGTCACCTAAAACTCCATTTTCCCTGATTGATAAACAGCTCCATAAAAATATCCTGGCTTTTATTAAAATCAAAAAAACATAAGTTTTTTTTGCACATCATTACTTGCATCTGGAATACTAAAATATAAGTTTAGCAGTAACGTCTGTTTTTTTAGTGTGAAAAAATGCACATATTTTTCTGCGCTAACGGGCTTGCGGAATTTAAATCCTTTAATGATGATTAAAGGGTTAGAATATTCTTAAAGATACTATTTATTGCTAATTTAGATTAACCACTCAATAGGGGTTATCTGTGACCAAACACCAACAACACCTGCTAATTCTAATGCTTGTGCTTACTGGAATGGGTGCTCTCTTTTGGTACACCTCACGCCCCGAGCCTATTGCGGTGTTGGTTTCACCGGTAGAAAAAGGCATTGTAGAGCAAACGGTTGCCAACACCCGTGCTGGCACCGTTAAAGCCTGCCGCCGTGCCCGGCTCTCTCCCAGTATTGGAGGCCAGATTGCTATGCTGGATATCCATGAGGGAGATCAGGTCAAAGCAGGCCAGCTGTTGTTAGCGCTTTGGAACAAGGACCTGACCGCCGAAATCCTACTGATGGAGAACGAGGCCAAGGCTGCTCATGCCACTGGCCGGGCTATCTGCCTGCGGGCTGATGTTGCACAGCGTGAGGCCAATCGACTGGTGCAGCTCAAACAGCGGGGTGTCATCTCTGAGGAATCCACTGACAAGGCCAGTACCAGCGCCAAATCACAGCGTGCTGATTGTGAATCGGCCCGGGTTTCGGCTCAAGTCAGCGTAGCGCGGGTTGGGGTCAGTCGGGCTCAACTGGAGCGCACCCAGCTATTTGCCCCCTTTGATGGTGTGATTGCAGAGGTGAATGGTGAGATCAGTGAGTATGTCACCCCCTCTCCCCCCGGTATCCCCACCCCACCTGCAGTTGATCTGATTGATAACGCCTGCTTCTATATCACTGCCCCCATTGATGAGGTGGATGCGCCCAAGGTAAGGCTGGGGCAGTCGGCGCGTATTACATTGGATGCCTTTGGGGGGCAGCAATTTCCTGGCATCGTGCGTCGCATTGCACCCTATGTGCTGGATATGGAGAAGCAGGCGCGTACTGTAGAGGTTGAGGTGGAGTTTGCTCGCAAGGAGGACATTGAGCAGCTACTGGCCGGCTACAGCGCTGATGTGGAGATTATTCTGAAGGCTCATGTTGATGCCCTGCGCATTCCAGCTGAGTCCGTATTGGAGGACGGACGTGTACTGCGCTTCCTGCCCGATGAGGGGCTATTGGAAGAGGTAAAGATCAATACAGGTCTCTCCAACTGGGATTATACCGAAGTGCTTTCAGGGCTTAAGGTGGGGGATCAGGTCGTAACCTCCATTGACCGCAAGGGAGTAAAGGAGGGTGCTGAGGTTATTCTGGATACCGAACGGCAACCATGATTGAATTACAGGATATCCAACGCAGTTTCCAGGTAGGTGATGAGACCGTTCATGCACTCCGTGATCTCAGCCTACAGCTTACACCGGGGGATTATGTCTCTTTGATGGGGCCATCCGGCTCCGGTAAATCCACCCTGCTTAACATCCTGGGATTGCTTGACCACCCTGATCAGGGCCATTACCAGTTTGAAGGCACCGAGACCACTTCACTTAGTGAGGAGGAGCGGGCTGACCTAAGGCGCCACAAGGTTGGTTTTGTATTCCAGGCCTTTCATCTGGTGCCACGCCTGACGGCGTTTGAGAATGTAGAGCTGCCCATGATGCTGGCGGGCATTGACCCTGAGGTTCGCAAGCCTCAGGTAGCGCAGACACTTGAGGCGCTCAGTCTCAGCGATCGCAGCCACCATCGCCCCGATCAGCTCTCCGGCGGGCAACGTCAGCGCGTGGCCATTGCCCGCGCTACCATTATGCACCCCACCCTGCTGCTGGCCGATGAACCAACGGGTAATCTGGATAAACACTCCGGCCAGGAAGTGGTTGAGATACTGGAGAGACTGAACCGGGATGGCATTACTTTAATCATTGTCACCCACGATCCTGAAATTGGCTCACGCGCCAAGCGCCAGATCCAGATGATCGATGGCGCTATTGTGTAAATAGAAAAAGCCCGCTACTCAAAGACGATTTCTATACTTTCCAAATATTTCACAAGCTCACGCAGAGACATATTTACACCGTCTCTATCTTTGCACTTTGCCGCATACTCCATGTTTTTCCCAATCTCAGAGATATGGTCAAAACCATAACTTATGCCGGAGCCTTTCATAGCATGCCCCAATCTAGAGATGGTTTCATAATCATCTGCATCAAGAGCCTCTTTTATGGCCTGAATATCCTCATGGCGTAGCTGAATAAATCTTGGCACAAGCTCTTCCAGCTCTGCATCTATGGTTACCCTGATTTTTCCATCTGGATTTGTCATCTGTTTCTCTATAGGCGTTAGTCTTGTAAATAGGTCACTATTGTTCTCAACAGCTCTTGTTTCTTGAGGGGCTTACTGAGATAGCCTGAGCAGCCAACATTAAAACACTTCTGTTCTTCGCTTTTAAGTGCATTGGCTGTTGCCGCAATGATGGGTGTTTTGCGCTTTCCTTTTTTCTCTTCCCATGCCCTTATTTCAGAGGTTGCTGTGTAACCATCTTTTACTGGCATTTGCATATCCATTAACACCATGTCGTAGTTTTTCTTTTGAAACTGCTGAACCGCTAATTCACCATTTTCAACAAAATCTATTTGGTATGGTGTGGCTTTAAAATAAAGCTGCATAAGCATGGTATTGTCTTCAGAGTCTTCAACAACCAGTATATTAAGTGGCCTCCCTGATTGAGAGTCTATTGATTCTGCTGTAGTTGTTTCTGCCTCAATCTTATACGTAATATCATCAATCATGAGTAATAGTGCACATGATCTTTAGATATAAAAGGCGCGAGATGGCAGGAAAGATTTATCGGTTTACCAAATGTAGAAACTGTTGCGATAGTTGTGCGTTCTGACCTGTTATTATTAATAGCTGATGCTGCTTTATCGTGCAGATCGCTTTTTCTCCAGGATTCTATATGGTGAAAGTTCTGTTTTAATGCCTCCTCTTTTGGGACTCCTACATGTTTTGCTATTGCTCTATTGGCTAAAATAGATTGACCGGACTGGTCATATATCGCTATTCCAACAGGTGGCTGCTCCAGAATATTCTCATTAAACAGCAGCACTTCCTCTAATTGCGCTGTGATGTTTAATCGCTCTTTTTCAGCTTGTTTTCTACTGGTAATATCCTGGATAGTGCCAACCATATATTCTGGGTTTCCATCAATGCCCAGTTGAATCTCTCCCAGTTCATGAACAATGCGTTCTGTGCCATCTGGTTTGATGGTTCGATGCTCTATGTCATAAGGTTTGAGTGTGGCCAACGCACTGGACATAGCGGATTTAACCATTGCACGGTCCTCAATGTGTACGGCTTTTATAAATGCATCATAAGTAGGGATGAATTGCTTTGGATTGCAGCCAAAAATACGACAGACCCCATCCGACCACCAAAGCTCGTTTTTGGCAATGGCCCAGTTCCAGTTACCAAGATGGGCCATCTCTTGTGCTTTATTCAATTGCTCTTTAGCTTCTTTTAAGCTTTTATTTTGTCCTCTGATTTGTGCAAGAATTGGGTTGCCAATTCTAAAAAAAAAGCATGCTCCCAATCAGAATAGTCACAATGGCAATTGTAAGCACTATCATGCCAGTTGTTATAAAGGGCTGACGTATTTCTGCCAGATCAACCTTTACCACAATACCAACATTCAGTATTGATACAGGCTCATAGGCAGCCAATACCACTTGGTTACGATAGTCCACTCCAATCATCACGCCAGAGTTGCCGGCCAAAGCTTTTTGCATTGGGATAGCACGTTTACCATTCCAGGGTGCGGGTGGAACGGTTATTTTTTCACCCTGTTGGTAGACATTAAGAAAGACAATGTGATCGCCCTCTTTTTTGCCTATTACAAAAGTACCTGTCTCCCCAAGCCCTTGGTGACGTGCATGTGCATCTTCAATTTGAGAGAGGGTGGCTGCGGCTGCACCTCCAGGAATAGCCTCCTGGTTATATTTGGCATCAAATCGGGCAACGGCCTCCATCAGACGCGCCTGGTTCTGAGCCGCCTCTGTAAGACGCCCCTCCTCTTGTTCAAAGGCGGTTTGGTAGAGCAGGCTGATTGCCGCTCCACCAACCGATAGAGAGATCGCTATCATGAGCAGCACAAGGGCAATAAGTCGTCTATCGTACATGGTTATCTCCACCCACCATTATCCATAGCCGGTCCCTTTGCTGGTTAAAACAGAACGCTTCTCATGCCATGACAACCCTGTTTCGCCCAGCGTGCTTTGCTTTGTAGAGGGCTTTATCAGCCAAGGCGATCAGATTTTGGATTGTCTGCTCCCCATTAGGCATGCAGCTTGATACGCCCAAACTGATGGTGACCCACTCATTATTATCTGGCCTTGCCTGTGGGATGTGTAATGCAGCTACTGCACTACGCAGCGTCTCTGCTATCTCACTTGCGGTCTTGCCATCTGTTTCTGGAATGATCACAGAAAACTCCTCGCCACCATAACGGGCTACGAAATCTGCTGGCCGTCGAAGCGTGTGCTTTAACGCAGCGGCCACCTGCTTGAGACACTCATCACCGGCTTGATGACCAAAGCTGTCGTTATAGTTTTTGAAATGGTCGATATCGACCATGATAAGAGAGAGAGGCTGCTGTGATCGTCGTGCAAGTTTCCATTCATATTCAATTTTTTCATCAAATAACCGGCGGTTGGCAATGCCGGTCAATGCATCGGTATTTGAAAGTTTATTGAGCTTTTTATTGGCCTCTTGCAGCTGCTCAGTCAGCTTGACCAGCTCCTTTTCCCATGCGTTTCTGTAGGCCATCTCTCTTTGTAGCCTCAATGCAACGGAAATTCTGGCCAGCAACTCAATTTTACGTATCGGCTTTTTGATATAGTCTGTGGCCCCGTTGGAGAAGGCCGCACTGAGGAGTGATATATCAGTTGCCGCTGATATCATGATGATAGGAGTGTCTTTATAACACGCAATGGTTCTTATCTTATGGCAGGCATCAACTCCGGTGGTTCCAGGCATGATGATATCCATTAAAATCAGATCAACAGCGGGGGATTCTGGCGCTAAATCCTCTTTATCCTCACTGTAATGCAGCAGTTGGTATGCTTGCTCTGCTGAAGTTGCAGTGAAAATATTGCTATAGCCCGCTTTTAAGAGATAGGTGCGGAGAAGCTCTCTCATATCCTCAGAGTCATCTACAATCAGGATTTTTGTGGCCGCGAGATCCTCTCTGTCTAGTAACACTGGCTTATGTCTATCTTTGGCGTGCATGTCACTTGAAGCTCTATTTTCTGGTTAGTCCACAGCTCCGTATGAAAGTAAGCGTCTAGGGAATTACATCTTTCCGTATATTTTCAGAACCACCATGATGTCCCCTCACTACCACGAAATACAGAGGGTGCAGCATGAATCCGAGCTTATCGAAAAGAGAGATCAACCGCCAGCGCTGGCTTGAG
>JAJFJN010000065.1 GCA_021773975.1 Gammaproteobacteria bacterium
AAGCAAAGGAGCCGCAGCTCAAGAACTACTAATCTGGAACGAAAACACCCACGCCGGACGCCGCTCCCAAGGCACACTAAACCTGTTTTGATGTGTCGCAAACCAAATGTCGAGGAATCGCAAACCATGTGACGCGCTACATAGAGTGCGCTTTTTTGTGATTTACTGCCCAATAGTGCGCCATTTCAATTATTGAAAAGCCAGGATAACTATAAGTTATTGAATTAACTGGAGCCGATGAGCGGATTCGAACCGCTGACCTACGCATTACGAATGCGTTGCTCTACCGCCTGAGCTACATCGGCCTTCTGCGAAGATTGGCGAGTATAGTTAAATGACTGCCTTGGCACAACTGGCATCCCTAACAATAGTATCACTACCTCGTATATGGTCTCCTCCCAGCTTGCAAGGCTTTTTTGATGCGTATGACAGGGACAGGATTGCTCTCGTATATCCGGCCTGTAATGAGGAATACATCATCCTCTGGCCTCGATGAAATATGCGCGTATCGTCCTTATCGTCCGTACGGTCTATTATGACCTTCGCAGGGTCCAGGTTTTCAATACGCCGGTCTGACCTGTTGTGTCATCACTATTTACAATGTCTTCGCAATCGTTGGCAGGTTCTCTTTGCTCATTTAATTCATTTTTGCCGCATGGCATTACACCGTGCGATACACGGTTTGCTGGCTTAATACGGCCCAACCAATACGGGCAAATTTATCGCCTAAAGCGCCTACTGTTGGTTGCCCAATGCTACTGCAGCCTTGTTGTAGCCTCGTTCAGCTCTGGTTTTATTGATCCAACAGCTCAGTCGATCATCTTTTCTTTGTGCATGGCAAAACCACTGATCGGGCACCATGAACCAGCAGGCTTCTCAAGTAACTGCCTCCTCGCTTACTGATCCCCAGTAGCGTATCTTTTTCGCCACTTGAGTGTTGTCTGGGCACTAAGCCAAGGGAAGCTGATACATCACGCCCTCGCCGAAAAGCACTGCCATCACCTATGCTGGCATAAAAGACACTGGCAGTGATGGGACCGAATCCAGGGATGGTTTGCAGTCTCTGGCAGGCTTCATTCTGTTGATTTTGCACCTCTAACGTCTGCGTATAGAAGCTAATATTAATAGTTGCATAAGTATTGGCATTGAAATGAGGCTTTTTCACTGGAAATATGTGCAAATTTACTGCCAAGACTTATGCAACGACTAATATGTTTATCAAGCTCCTGCAATTGCTGATAACCTTGTGCCAAAAGCTGTCGAAATAAATCACTTAGGCCATTCTCAGCATCTTCCAATAATTCAGGAATACTTCGGCGGATAACATTAACGCCTTGTGGCAAGACTAAACCATATTCTGCCAATAGCCCTCTGATCTGATTGCAGAGGGCTGTACGTTCTTGAAGGCGTCTTTCACGCAGACGGTGAAGTGCTTGTATATCTTGTTGTGCTGTTGTCTTGGGCGTTACAAAACGCATGTTTGGACGAACAACCGCCTCTGCTATGGCTAATGCATCGTTGTAGTCATTTTTATTGCCCTGCACAAAAGGCTTCACAAACTGCGCTGGAATAAGTTTTACTTGATGCCCCAGGGCAGTGAATTGATGAGCCCAGTAGTGAGCGCCTGAACAAGCTTCCATTCCTACCAGGCATGACGGCATTTGAGTGAAAAAAAGAATAACCTCTTTTCGTCTCAGCATTCTCTTTCTGATGACTTTGCCATGTTCATTGCAGCATATGACATGAAATACATTTTTTGCTAAATCCAGCCCGATTGTTGTAATCTTTTTCATGGTCTTCTCCTGCTTACATTGATGGTTGTTTCTATCTCCATCATGGCGCATAGACGCCGAATTATAAGGGGGAGGAGACCATTACATCGTCCGTCACGATGACATATAACACATTGCAGCAAGCTGCTTGTGTTACATATCATCATGACTACCGCAATGACTCTACGGCAACTATAGCTGTTTATCTGGGACTAACCGCCCTCGCTGCGCTCTCCATGGCGGTCAGCGCGCTGGTCTTGGCATTTTTCGGATCAACCACTGAAAGCTCGCGTGGAGTACGCCTTCGTTCCATTCAGTGAGCCTCTGAAGGCTCAAATCATATACCCTCTGATATATCCCCTAATCTTTCAGATGACAATGGATCTTGTTGGATTTAACCGGGAAGCAATTTAGATAAGTTGCTTTGAAATATAAGGAAATTCTGGGCGGTTGTGGATATTGCTAGATAGAGTGATGGTGCCCGGGGCCGGAATCGAACCGGCATGGTCGCAATGACCGGCGGATTTTAAGTCCGCTGCGTCTACCAATTTCGCCACCCGGGCACGCCGCGCATTATATCGATAAATATTATCTGGCGAAACAGGCAATATGCCAATACTAAATTAATCTCAGACTCAGAAAATATTCCCATTAATCCAGATATGAACAAGAACGCTGGCAATGTAGCCAACAGCAATAGCCGGGGTCCATTTTAGGTGCCCAAAAAAAGTATATTTGCCCCGCGCCTGCCCCATTAATGCTACACCTGCAGCAGAACCTATTGACAGCAAGCTACCTCCCACACCGGCGGTAAGTGTAACCAGCAGCCACTGCCCCTGAGACATGTCAGGATTCATACTCAATACAGCAAACATTACAGGGATGTTGTCCACAATTGCAGAAAACACACCGACCATTACATTGGCTGGCGTAGCTGACCAGGCATCACTCAACCCCAAAGTGGCACCCCAATCGGTATACATGACCTGTGATGTAATAGCTAAGTAACCAATCTGCCCCAAAGCACCCACACAGAGGATGATGCCGTAGAAAAAAAGCAGCGTGTCCCACTCAGCACGTGCAATCTTATTGAAGATATCAAAAGGGACAAAGTCACCAACCACTCCCTGATCTTTATTGAAATCCCCCATATCTAGTTTTGGTAAGTGTGTTTTTTTCAGGTAATACCCAAAAAACTGCAGGTATGCCAAGCCCGTCATCATGCCCAGCACAGGGGGGATGTGTAGGAAATTATGAAAACTAACAGCTGTGATAATAGTTAGTAAAAATAGGCACATAATCACAACTGCACCGCGCTTCATTGCGACTGTTTCATCTGAAGGTTCAGGTTGTTCCTGTGGAACAGCAAAATGCATTATTGCCGCTGGAACTGTGAAATTTACAACAGCTGGAATAAAGAGAAGAAAAAAAGTCCAAAAACCTACAGTACCCTTCTGCCAAACCATTAATGTCGTAATATCACCAAAGGGGCTAAAAGCTCCACCCGCATTTGCTGCCACTACAATATTGATACAACTTAATCCAACAAACTTTTTATTGTCAGCACCCACAGCGAGGATAACCGCACACATCAATAGTGCAGTGGTGAGATTGTCGGCAACAGGAGAGAGAAAGAAGGCGATCCAGCCTGTAATCCAAAAAAGCTGACGATAATTAAAACCTTTACGTACTAACCATGAACGCAGCGCATCAAAAACAGCACGCTCATCCATTGCATTAATATAGGTCATCGCCACAAGCAAGAAGAGGAACAGTTCAGCATACTCTAATAAATTATGCCGAACAGCTGCTTCTACCGTATGGATATCCCCATGCTGCACATAAATAGCAGCAACGATAGCCCACATTATGCCAGCAGCTAGTATGACGGGCTTGGATTTACGCAGATGAGTAAACTCCTCTGCCATAACCAAGACATAGGCCACCACAAAGAGAAACAATGCAATATATCCAACTGCATGGTTTGTTAGATCAATAAAACCACCCGCAGTTGAGGCCCACGCATTTTCTGGTAAAAACAACCCCAACAAGAGCGCGCTAAAAGACACACTAAATAGTGTCATGTCGTGCTTTTGTGCCATAAAAGAGCCTCAAGATATAGATGAAGAATTTAGACTGTATCTTTTTTATTAAAGCTACCAATGCGAAAACATATTTGCATTAAATGCAAAATGCCATAAACAATTAGATCAGCCTAACCTATAAAGAATAAAAGATATTTAGGTAGATACAGGGCTTTAAACTATAGCGCGGCGCATTATTAAATTCTTTTTTGCTTTAAGGAAAAATCAAGCATTCGCTGAATAGGAATCACAGCACGTTCACGAATAGCTTCATCAATATGGATTTCATTGCTACCTGTTTTTAATACCATTTCCAGGTTTTGTAACGCATTCATCGCCATCCAGGGGCAATGACCACAGCTTTCGCAGGTTGCACCATGACCAGCGGTTGGAGCCTCAATCAATACTTTATCTGGAGCCAGCAAGGCCATTTTGTGGAAAATTCCATCATCAGTGGCAACAATAAATTCCTCATTTTCCATGGTCGTTACGGCATTGATAAGCGCTGTAGTAGAACCAACCACATCAGCTTGTTCAATAACATCAGCGGGTGACTCTGGGTGAACCAACACCGCTGCTTCTGGATGCAGTTTGCGTATCCGTTCAAGCGCTACTGATTTAAACTCCTCATGCACTACACAAGAGCCATTCCACATCAACATTTCGACCCCAGTAACATCTTGAATATAACGCCCAAGATGCTTATCAGGCGCCCATAGAATCTTCTCGCCCTTCTCTTTAAGATGCTGAACAATAGGCAAGGCAATACTTGATGTCACCATCCAGTCTGCATGTGCTTTTACCGCAGCACTGGTATTAGCATAAACCACAACAGTATGTTCAGGGTGTGCCTTACAAAAATCACTAAATTGATCTGGAGGACAACCTTCATCCAAGGAACAGGTTGCATTCAAGTCTGGCATCAAAATACGTTTTTCAGGGCTAAGAATTTTAGCGGTTTCACCCATAAAACGGACACCTGCCACAACCAAGGTAGGTGCATCATGCGCATGTCCAAAACGAGCCATTTCAAGCGAATCTGATACACAACCGCCGGTCTCTTCAGCTAGATCCTGTAGGTCACCATCGGTGTAATAGTGAGCAACAAGAACAGCATTTTTTTCTATTAATAGCTGTTTGATACGTCCCTTGAGCGCCTCTTTCTCACCCTCATCCAGTAAAGGCCACTGTGGGTGCTTTGGCACTTCAAAAGTGCGTTGCTGTGTTGCTGTGTCTTGAGCAATATTACTGCTTATGGCCATAACGATCTCTATTCTCAATTTAGGACTATAAAAACAAGATTTTTAATAGTCTTTATTTAATAATATCAACCCGCTCCGGGTTTTTTAGCTGATACACTTGAGCTGGACGATGATTTCCAGTTCGGCGCAATTCACCAGCCTCTTCAATTTGCTTCAATGCCAGTATTTTTTTACGAAAATTACGCTTATCTAATTGCTCATTGATTAAAATCTCATACACTGTTTGCAGCTCACTCAGAGTAAAGGTTTCTGGCATGAACTGAAAAGCAATAGTGGAATAATCTAATTTTGCAGCAAGCCTACGGTGCGCAAGAGTGATTATCTTTTGATGATCAAAAGCCAAGGGTGGAATCTGATCCAGCGCGAACCATTGTGCATCAGCAGCATCACTCGCTGCCTTTAATTGCAATCGATCTGAAGGCACTAGCGCATAATAGGTGACACTGATGATGCGTTCACGAGGATCGCGATTGGGCGCACCAAAGGTGTAGAGCTGTTCAAGGTAGACACCACTGATACCCGTCTCTTCCTCTAACTCACGCTTGGCACAAACTTCCAGGTCTTCGTCAATATTCAAAAAGCCACCAGGAAGCGCCCACATGTTCTGGTAGGGTTCTCCAGCACGCTGCACCAGCAACAACTTGAGTTGCTGATCGCGTATCGTAAATACAGCAACATCTGTGGTTACTGCTGGATGTGGGTATTGGTAGCAGTGTTGATTGGCCAAACCTACGGAAATCTCGTCTGTTTTTTAGAATAGATAAAACATAGTGTTAAAGATACACAATGTCAATAACAGGGATGCCAGCTATGCCCAAAAAAACGAATTTGGGGAGGTTGATAGCAACATTTATCAAAATATCAACATTTATAGGGTTAATAACAAAAGAGCAACCACTCTACCATTTAACAAAAATCACACTTTGTGTTCTATTATGGCTGTTATACTTCTATTTTTTTGATGCGGTAGCAACGTGAAATAAAGGCATCTGAAACTTAAACTAGGCAGATCATATTACCTGGCTTACACAGCCTCACCAAAGTAGGTACCCAAGTCATTGCAGAAAGTGCTTTGACCTTAAAACATCTCATTAGATATTTTCAATATTTATGACCACAAACAGAGAAGAATCTAAGCTTGTTGTAGCCATATCATCCAGGGCTCTCTTTAATTTGGATGATTCTCATGAAATTTTTGAAACTCAGGGCATTGATGCCTACTGTAAATTTCAGATTGCTCACGAAGATAACATCCTAGAACCTGGAGTCGCTTTTCCACTTGTAGTAAAACTATTGGGATTAAATGAACAGCTAGCTGGATTAGCCTCTGTAGAGGTGATACTGCTGTCACGCAACAGTGCAGATACTGGGCTAAGAATTTTTAATTCAATACAACACCATAACCTGGCGATAACACGCGCTACTTTTACTGGTGGTTCAAGCACTTACAGCTACGCTAAAGCCATGGGGGCGCATCTATTTCTATCAGCTAACCCTGCTGATGTTAATAGCGCATTAGAATTTGGCCTTGCTGCTGCCACCATACTGCCGTTAAACAGAGAATCACCCAAAGCACCATCTCATCAGCTACGCATTGCCTTTGATGGCGATGCTGTACTGTTTTCAGATGAGGCAGAACGAATCTTTAAAATGGAAGGACTGGATGCATTTACAGCTAGCGAAAAAGCTTCAGCACACAAGCCTCTATCTGACGGGCCATTCAGAGGCTTTTTAACCGCCCTACATAAAATACAATCATCTGCACCAGCAGACAACTCACCTATCCGCACTGCACTAATCACCGCACGTGCAGCTCCAGCGCATGAACGCGTTATCAGAACCTTACGTGCATGGAATATTCGCATTGATGAAGCGCTATTCTTAGGGGGAATGGATAAAGGCGAGTTTCTAAAAGCCTTTGGAGCTGACTTCTTTTTTGATGATCAAAAAGGGCACTGTGAATCAGCACGCCAGCATGTACCTACAGGCCATGTACCTCATGGAATAGCGAATGATTAAATACCTTCAGTACTACTAAAGTCAAAAGCAATGGTGGCCGATGGTTCTTGCAAAAAATATCCTTGGATATAATTTACACCCACTGTCCACAATACCGCCAAGCTATTTGCATCTTCGACTGCTGTAGCAATAGTTTTGATACCATGATCCTGAATACTGGCATTGATTTTTGTCAACTCATCCTGCTTTTCTTGTTTTGTTGCAAGATTTTCTACAAACGAAGCATCAAGTTTTACGAAATCAATTGGCAAGCGCTTAAGAATGGACTCTGATTTTGAAGCTAATCCGAAATGTGTCACTGCAATTTGGCATTTTATTTTTTTCAGTCCCATTATAAGAGCTTTAGCCTCCTGTGTATGTGCGCGCAGGTCAGTCTCACGAATCTGAAATGTAAGCCAAGCGCCCTTAGCCTGCTCTTCACGCAAACTATCACATATCATTAACAGTGTTGATGAATCAATAAGACTGGCGTTAGATATCGTGATAAAAAAGTTTACCTTTCGCCCTTCTTTACGCTGCTTAGTTATCTCCTTAATAGCACGCTTTATAACCCAACGATCTACATCGGCCATTAATCCAGATACTTCTGCTTCTCCAAATATATTAGCGCCTTTTATCTCTTTATCATTGTCATCAATCAAACGAGCCATTACTGCATAGTTCTCTCTTGAATCACCTTGAAGACTAACCACCGATTGATATAGCAACCGCATTCGATTATTTTGTAATGATTTCTTGATCAACCCCTCTACATTAACCGTTATCTCTTCTGTCTCTTCAGCTTCTTCACTCTCTTCTTGCACTGGCTCAACGCTATCTTTTTGCAATCTATCTAAAGGTGCATTATCTTCATAGCCAGGTAATGCAGCATTAGCATCATAAATTGAAAATTGATTACCACCATTGGCTCTTGCTATCTCGCAGGCAAAATAAGCATGGTCAATGAAATCCTGGCTCGTAGTCTTACCTTCAGAGTATGCAATGCCAATACTACAGGTTGGATTAAAGCCATAATCATGTGGCGCAGTAAATTGTTTATCCAATGCTTCACATATACGTCTAGCTAGCTCTTCGGCTTCACAATTTTCTGAGCATGGACTTAATATCGTAAAAGAGTGATCACAAAAACGTGCAAGAATGTCATTCTCATTTACCGCTTTGGCAAGAATGCCTGCAACTACTTTGAGAAGCACATCACCCGCAGCAATCCCTGTATGATTTCGAATTGCCCGAAACTGATCAATGCTGACATATAAAAGGCAGGAACCCCCACCTGGTTCATTAAAGTGCTCTATTGCCTGATCTAGTTTATTTGAAAAGAATGAACGATTATGAAGACTGGTTTGTGCATCTTGCAAGCTGAGAAGCTCTATCTTTTCTTCCAGCTCTTTTTTTCTAGATTGGTCACGGATAATAATCTGCGTGCAAGGTTCATCATCAATACTGGCGTTGGAAAATTCCATTCTGGCATCAAACAGAACACCACTGCTGCTTTGGCACTTTACATCTAATTCAGAAATGCCACTTTTTGTAGGTAACTTACGCAAAAAGCTTTTAAACTTTTTGTGGTCAATGGGTGCCACCATATCCATAATTGGCAGCCCTTCAATATCCTCCACATCTAAATTACCAAACATTCCCAAATAAGCTGCATTTGCACCTATATGCATACCATCATGAATATAAGCAATTGCATTTTGAGAATTTTCTATCAGCGATGCGCAGCGTTGTTCTGACTCCCGTAATTGCCGTTGCAACCCACTGAGTTGCTGTCGAATTCTGAGGTCATTCAATTCACGCTTTACCACACGTTGTAGACGTTGCAGGTCGTTTTTAGGGATAATATCTCTAATCCCTTGATTGGCCGTTACATCCGCTTCTTTGGCTATGCCATCCTGATGCAGAACAATAAATGGCAGATCCTGCTTGGCATTTGCGCATATTTTGTATGCATCAGATAACGATATATTTCCGTCATTACAGGCATAGAGCGCTATATCAAACTCTACTTTGCCTAATTCATCGATCAATTCATGCGCTGAATCAACTCTTTTTGTATGAACCGCCAGCCCCGC
This sequence comes from Gammaproteobacteria bacterium, assembly GCA_021773975.1. Taxonomy (GTDB): domain Bacteria; phylum Pseudomonadota; class Gammaproteobacteria; order Chromatiales; family Chromatiaceae; genus WFXD01. Next base: position 9,213 of record JAJFJN010000065.1, read on the forward strand.
ATTGCGTAGAGTGCTAATACGCGCCTCAGAGTCATCTCTAGATGGATCAATGATCAGTAACTTGATTGGTGCATCGGCTAACATAAGTGTAATTATTATATGATTTTTGACTTTGCTAATCTGTTAATTATATTGCATTTACGATTACGAAATACTGCTTCTTTAAATAAAAAATCAACAGGTACTCATTCTATTCGAGCTGTTCACAGAAAGCCGTCATTAATTGCATTAAATACAAACCCACCAAATGCAACGATAACTTATTGACTATTAAACAGAATCGTCATTTACTTTTAGATATCTTCCCTTTGAAACAGCGCGACAAAGCTAAAAAGCCTTAAAGATATAGAATTTTATTACACCATAAAAATCAATATCTTAACTTTTACTCTATACTTAATTACCAACCATATAACAAAATTTAATTATCTTCACATATACCGCCAAATTGGTACAATTAGATATTTTATACATAGTTAAAAATTAAGGCTCCGACAATTGATATGTTACGTATATTCTTAGTTGCACTGCTAGTTTTTATAGCCACCCCAGCATCAAGCAATGAACAAGAAACCCTCAATGGGGTTAAAATATTAATGGAGCAAGGTAATCCAGATAAAGCTATTAAACAGCTCGACAAATTCCTTACATCCAATCCTGACCATGCAGAAGCTCGGTTTCTTAAAGGCCTAATTCTAGTTAACCAAGATCAACTGGAAGCTGCCATTACGATATTTGAAGCGCTTACTAGAGACTATCCAGAACTGCCCGAACCTTATAACAATTTAGCTGTTTCCTACTCTGCGCTCGGCCGGTTTGATGATGCTCGCAAAGCGCTACAGTCCGCGATTACCACGCACCCAAGCTATGCCACAGCACATGAAAATCTTGGCAATATCTACGCCATGATGGCAGCCGATGCCTATAACCACGCCTTGTCACTGGACGACAAGAACACAGCTGCACGCGATAAACTAGCTTTAATGAGTGACCTTTTTTCTGTGGGCACGATAAATAGCGCACCTCGCCAATCCATCAAACAAGAACAAACACCAGTAAAATCTGCACCAATAAAAGCCATAGTGACCGCACCTACACCTAAAACACCGCTTACCACCAAAGAGGAACCTGTACTCGCAGCTGCCCCAGATATTGAAGAAGAAGATTCTGAACTGGCAATGCTGATGGAAGATGATTCCGATAAAGCCAGCGACAATTCTGCATCTGCATTCGAGCAGGATATTCTAACTACAACACGCCAATGGGCGCGGACATGGTCTAATCAGGACGCAGTAAGCTATATCAGAAATTACCACCCAAAATTTAAGCCTTCACAGGGCCTATCCAGATCTTCATGGGAAAAACAACGCAAGCAACGTATTGCCAAACCACGCTTTATCGAAGTTGAAGTGCTCGATTTCGAGATCACGGCCATAAGTGAAAATGAGGCTAAAATTGAATTTTTACAGACCTACCGTTCAAATACCTTCAATGATGAAAGTAGAAAATACCTACAGATGAAGAAGGATGGTGACAGCTGGAAAATCATAAGAGAAGTATCGCTTCAATGAGGCCAAAACCCACTACTTACTTTTTAATTTTAATCAGCTGTCTTTGGTCACTACAGACAGAAGCTGCGCCAAAAATAGGCGTTCACCCACAGCCAATTCAACTTAAGGAAGAAGCGCTGCTGGTTGACACACTCAACCATATCCGTGACAGGCACATGGATGAAGCACTGCAAAGCATTGAAACATTAGTCGAACTAAATCCTAATTTTCGACTAGCTCAACTAGTATATGGTGACCTACTACTGGCAAAAAGCCAGCCAATTGGTGGGTTCGGCAATTTTTCAGTAGAAACCAAAGGACGTATTGACGAACTGCGTGATGAAGCACGGACTCGTCTTCGCAGCCACCTCTCACAACCGCAGCAAGGCACTCTACCTGCCAATCTATTACGTCTATCTGCCAACCAGAAGCGGATTATTGTGGTGGATTTGGAGATGTCTCGCCTCTACTTGTTTGAAAATAACAATGGCACCCCACGTTTACTCTCAAACTTTTACGTATCTATCGGTAAAAATGGCACAGCAAAGCAAGTTGAAGGTGATTTAAAAACACCGGTAGGTGTCTATTTTATTTCACAACATATTCCTGGAGAAAAACTTCCTGATCTATACGGTGCCGGGGCATTTCCAATTGATTACCCTAACCCCTGGGATCTCCGACTGGGGCATACCGGTTATGGCATATGGATTCATGGTGTTCCCAGCAACACCTACAGTAGAGCACCACGCTCCAGTGAAGGCTGCATCGCACTGGCAAATGCTGATTTTGAATCACTTATCCCACTTATTGATATTGAAAAAACACCTGTTATCCTTGCCAAAAAAGTAGATTGGCAAGCACCATCAATTATTGAGCAACAACGAAAAGAGCTAGAAAAATCTATCGAGAAATGGCGCAAAAACTGGGAGAGCCGCGATATTTTGCAATATGCGACAAATTACTCGCGATTATTCAAAGTGGGTCACCATAATTACGAAAGCTGGATCGCGTACAAAAAAGTCATAAACAAAGAAAAAACTCAAATTAAAATCAGCTTATCTAATGTCAGTATTTTTTCTGACCCTGGCGAAGATGGCTTAGCTGTTGTGCGTTTTAACCAAAATTACAGTAGCAATAACTACAGTGGTAACGCACACAAACGCCTGTACTGGAAACAAGAAGATGATGGAATATGGCGCATCATTTACGAAGGACCGGCAACCAACACCTCATCATTAGCTAGAAACTAACTAAGTTTGCCCCTTTTGCTTCTCCCAACCCATCTATATCAAATCAGTTTTTACTGGGCACATCTATTGTTTCCAAATCCTGCATAAATGCCTGCAATCCTTTATATACAGGCGGCGTATCTTTAGGGATATTAGCTTTTATCCATTTCACCAAGTCTATCCATATGCGCGTAACCTCTTTTGAACGAGGCATAATTCCTGCGTGTTTAAGCTCAATAGTAACAACCGGGATATTTTTTTGTAGGCCAGCATAATTACCCAATGAACCCGGATAAGTACCCAGTAAATTCAAATGAAGCTGGCCCAATTTACCCGGTCCTTTTGGAGGACCATCAAAATCTACAACACCATAGGGCGCATGAACAGAAACAATTACATCTGGACGAAAACGCTCAATCTCTTTAGCTAGCCACAAACTTTCAGGCTCACTTAATGCCATTGGCCCCGGATAACGCCGAGGATTACGACCTGTTCGCCTAGCCCAATAAGCACCCAAAGCATTTGCATCCCAATCTGGTGTCGGAAAATTCCGATTAAGGTCAACACCATTGGAATTTACCCGCAGTGCATCACCCTCGCGTAGCAGCCCATCAGGGTTAAGTAAGGGAATAACCTTCCAGTGAAACAGGCCTGAATGGTATTTATCAAGAATACGCATCCATTTAAAGACAATACTGATGGAGCTAAGCTCATCAGCATGAATGCCGCCAATAAGCATTACACGTGCTTTGGGCTTTTTAGGAGGGCGTGGAGGATAGATCTTTTCCAGAATTGGTCTACCTTCTACCGAATAATCTCCCGTAGTTGCCAATCCATTCCTGCTTTTACAGTCACGGGTAGAAACAGAAGCAAGTCGCTTGGCAACTTGCAAACATGCCTGCTGTGCTACCTTTACCCCTTTGGGATTCTGTTTTTTACCCGCATGCGCTCCGCTCATCAACATCAAAACCACAATAAGCAGACACCCTTTTTTTATTGCTAGCATCGTTTTTATTTTAATTTTTTATAACTAAGCGGCTTGAATAGAACCAAATCAAAATTCAACACATATTGGCAGCTATTATTTAGCACAGCGAATACCTACATCCCGAAAACCATCCGTAGGAATACCTTTTTCCCGGTGCGAGGTAGTGTAGTATAGCGGTAAATTATAGTGCCCCATTCCTCCCCAGCCTCCTCCGCGTATCACTTTATAATGCTCTCCATATTTGGGGTCTTTATGATCTTCACCACCAGGGTATGCCTTATACCAGTCATCCACCCACTCAGCGACATTACCAGTCATATCATAGAGGCCATAGGGGCTTTTGCCTTCTTCATAAGAACCCACGGCTACTGCACCGCCAAAATTGGATTGATTGTTGGATTTTTTAGGGCTGTACTCATCTCCCCAGGGATAATTTCTGCCATCAATTCCTCTGGCCGCTTTCTCCCATTCTGTTTCCGTTGGCAATCGTTTTCCTCTCCATCGGCAATACGCAGCGGCCGCATACCAATGCACAGTGTGTACTGGAAAATCCCCTTGGTCTTTTGGGTAAACACCGTTTATCCAGTATGCCGGGGGGGGGATTCTTACCCTTCCCTGCATAGCTACTACAAACTCTTCATACTGTTGATTGGTTACTTCATATTTATCGATATAATACGCATCCAACGTTACAGTACGTTTAGGTCTCTCATTTAGGTAATAAGGGGTGCTACCAAATCTTAGCCCCATCGCATCGGTATCTACCGCATCACTCCCCATGATGAAGTCGCCTGCTGGAATATAGGCCATATCATCTGGAGCAGGTATAGATTCTACCTCTGCTTTAACTATTTTTGTCTTTTTGCCACTTGCAACGGGTCGCTGTCCACTCTGACCAGCAAGCATCCTGACGTAAGCCAATACATCCAACCGCTCTGACTTACTTAATACCTCTTTCCATGCTGGCATATACATGCGGGAATCAGGATCTTGGATGATGCCATCATTGATGCTCTTCATCAGCTCTGCATCTGTTCGGCTCATTCGCTCTACATCATTCACAAAATCAACCGGCTTTGGTTTTACCGCAATACCAATAGCACCATCACCTTTACCCTCTTTACCATGACAATAAAAACAGTACTTCATGTAGATAACTTTGCCGTTATCCTGATTAACATTTGCAGCAGCCTGAGCCGAGTAGCTGAAGGTCAATAACATCATATTGCCAACAACTACTCCACAAGCGAGCATTTTTAATTTTATAAACACTCTTCGCGTAAAAAAACCATCCCGCCGGATTTTGCATTCATTCTTAATTAAAGCCATTAATTCAGTCTCTATCATTTATCTTCGAGTGTAATACCAGAGAGATTCACTACTATGGATCCTGGAGGCAACGAAAACCAAAGCTGAAATTCTTTGTCATGGGATGAAAGAAAATCCGGTTATAGGTTGGCGCACTAATACCACATCGATAATAGGTGCAGTCGTACCAAGAGCCTCCTTTCACTACACGATACATCTCACCCTCATTGGGGTCTTTATGGGTACTTCCCGGATAAGCCTTGTACCAACTGGCCGTCCACTCAAAGACATTGCCCGCCATATCGTAAAGCCCATAGGGACTCCTTCCATTTTCAAAAGAACCAACCTTCATTGTCTTACCTAAGCCATGCTGAGGGGTGTTGCCTTTATTCTTATCAAACTCATTACCCCAAGGAAACACCCTGCCATCAGTCCCTCTTGCTGCCTTTTCCCACTCATATTCGGTTGGCAGTCGTTTTCCTGCCCACTCGCAGTAATCATTGGCCTCTTGCCAGCTGACAAATACAACAGGGTAATCCTCATTGCCCTCTGGAATACTGTTATTATTTTTTACCCAATCATCTGGCAGAACATGTCCAGTTGCTTGAACGAAAACCTTATATTTAGCATTAGTCACTTCATAGAGATCAATATAGTAATCAGGAAGATATTTTTTATGCGCCGGCCCCGATTTCGGCCACCAATCATCTGTACCCATCGTAAATTCACCCGCAGGCACCAATACCATCTCCTTGGGGGGATTAGGTTTGATGCTGACTGCTTGAGAAGAGGAAGAAGCACCTGCCAGTGCAACCTTGTAGACTCTATCCTCTAATGGCACTTTGTAGCGCCCATCAATCTCTAGAAAACGCTGGCTATAATCGGCATTGTGACACTGTAGACACTCTTTATCTGTCGTGTAATCAATGGCTGGACGCTGCTGCTGCGCATGACAGAGGGCGCAATTTGGCTGCCCTGTTTCCAAATAGTCGGCAATACGCTCCTGCTGAACAGCGTTCTTTGATTCAACCGGAAAAGGAATCTCTGATACCCCTTCATTTTGCTCTGCGGAAGCAATCAAAACTGAGATTGGAAGCATGAATAAGCAAAGCAGCAGAAAAACCCAGTATTTAAGGTTTTTTACCGTTTTATTTTCATAAGAAACAGCTGGATTCAGCATATAAAATATGACCCACAACTAGAGTAAAATCAAAGATTTCCATTCTGCTCAGAGGCAACCTCCATGTCAAGGAAGATGCTTTACTGCATACACACCACTCCCTTTAGTAACTTTAGTCTCTTCCAGACTATTTTCCACATAAAATAGCCCCAAAACACACCGATCCACCCTGCTTCATGGTTTAATTACCCTTTCAATAGAAACATAGCCAACACCATGCTTAACACTGCTCCAGATCTCTTCTCATACCGCAAATTTTGGGCTCACCGTTTTGGTACAGCCCCCGTATTGCCCATGTCAAAAGAGGAGATGGATCAACTGGGCTGGGACAGCTGCGACGTTATCCTCATCACAGGCGATGCCTATGTAGACCACCCTAGCTTTGGTATGGCGCTAATTGGCCGTTTACTAGAGATGCAGGGCTTCCGCGTGGGCATCATTTCACAACCTGACTGGCAGGATAAAAAGGCCTTCCAAAAGCTTGGGCGGCCCAATCTCTATTTTGGCGTAACCGCAGGCAACATGGACTCAATGGTCAACCGTTACACTGCAGACAAACGCATTCGCAGTGACGACGCTTATTCTCCTGACGGCGCCGCTGGTCTAAGGCCAGATCGCTCAGTCGTTGTCTACTCTCAGCGCGCTAAAGAGGCCTACAAAGGCGTACCTGTCATCATCGGTGGAATTGAAGCGAGCCTTCGCCGTATTGCTCATTATGACTACTGGTCTGACAAGGTCAGGCACTCCGTGCTCCCTGATTCCAAAGCAGATATGCTCCTTTTCGGCAATGCCGAGCGTGCCATTGTGGAGGTTACACACCGATTGGCCAACGGTGAAAAAATCAGTGATATCCAAAATGTTCGGGGCAGCTGCATCATGCGCAACGGTGTACCCGATGGTTTTGCGGAGGTCGACCATACCTTACCCGATGCCCCTGTCCCTATAGTCAAACCACCCAACCCTTATGCATCCAAACCTGAGTGTGACAATGCAGCCAGCCTGGAACAGACCCTACCCATCAAACAAAAAACAGTGGTCAATGCTGACCGTGACCATACCGTTTTACGGCTGCCTTCATACAGCCAGGTAGCCAACGATAAAGTGCTTTTTGCACATGCCGCTAGAATCGCACATCTGGAGACCAACCCAGGCAATGCCCGCGCACTGATTCAACAACACGGCAAACGTGACCTTTGGATTAATCCCCCTCCCATTCCACTGGAAACCCATGAGCTGGATCAGATCTACACACCACCCTATACACGCAAGCCCCATCCAGCCTATGGCACAGCCAAGATCCCTGCATGGGAGATGATCCGCTTCTCCATCAATATCATGCGCGGTTGCTTTGGTGGCTGCACCTTCTGCTCTATCACTGAGCATGAAGGGCGTATTGTGCAAAATCGCTCCGAAGACTCTATCATCCAGGAAATGGAGGCTATCCGTGACGAAACACCTGGCTTTACCGGCACCATCTCTGATCTTGGCGGCCCCACAGCCAACATGTATCGTCTACGCTGCAAAGATCCAAAAATAGAATCCATCTGCCGTAAACCTTCCTGTATCTACCCAAAAATATGTAAAACACTAGGAATAGATCATGGCCCATTAACCAGCCTCTATCGGCGCGCCCGGCAGGTTAAAGGCATAAAAAGGGTGTTTATTGCATCCGGACTGAGATATGACCTTGCTATCCACTCTCCTGAATACCTACAGGAGCTGATTACACATCATGTTGGAGGCTACCTGAAGATAGCCCCTGAACATACCGAACAAGAGCCGCTGGATACAATGATGAAACCCAGCATCGAGATCTACGACAAATTCAAACGTGAATTTGATCGATACTCCAAAGCAGCAGGTAAAGAGCAGTACCTCATCCCTTACTTCATGGCAGCACACCCAGGAACAACCGACAAAGACATGCTGGAGCTGGCACTCTGGCTCAAAAAGAATGGATTTCGACTGGATCAGGTGCAGGCCTTCTTGCCCACGCCATTCGCTATTGCAGCAGACATGTACTACACCGGCTTTAATACCCTGAAAGCCATACGCAAGGATAGCAAGCAGATATTTACAGCCAAGGGTCTACGCCAGCGTCGCCTGCAAAAAGCGCTACTGCGTTACCACGACCCAAAGAACTGGCCCATGCTGCGCGAGGCTCTCAAAGAGATGGGGCGTGCAGATCTTATCGGAAACGGAAAACGCCACCTTGTACCATCATGGCAACCAGGGAGCGAAAAGAGAGGGGGTGACACGCTAAAAAAACCCAAGCCAGCGATAAAACAAAGGACAATGGTTAAAAAGAAAACACCACAAAAAAACAAGCCCCGCCGGAGATCATAATGTCACTGTTTTCTCTTGCTAGGCTTCACACAGCATCTTTACATACCGCAATGACCACAGCAGAAATAGCGCAATCCATAAAGCAGCCGAAGCAAGGATCAGATTAACGTACCAGGTGGCATCAAGATTCAGACTTAACCCACTCAATACTCTAACAACAACAATCAACTGCACCAACATAAACAACCCAACGGCATAGCGATCTGCTTTGGGCTTGCGCCCAGAGTGTCCCAGAATAATTCGTGAGCCAAAGCCAACAGCGATGGTCGTGAAGTAGCCTATTGCAATCACATGCAGGGGGATTTTCTCAAAAAACAGTGGTCTCCCCTCCATAAAATAGTGTGTAAACCCTTCCAAAAAGAATAGAAAAAAGCCAACAGGTATCCACATAAGCGACAAGTACAAAACCCACAGAATGGGCTCCACTTTAAAAAATGGCAGCCGCCATTTAATAATTTCCCACAGTGTAATTGTAGCCAGACAGAGATCTACAACAAAACCATACTGATCCAACTGTAGCGTTTTCAGAAAAACCTTTACCACTAACAATGTAAAGATAGTTTCCAGAAAAAACCGGCTTTTATTGGCTTTGTATCCCTCCACTTTTCCTTCTGTAAAGAAAGGAATCATCTTCTGGCTTAGCGTCAATATCATCATAAAGAGGTAGAGAAAAAACCCTATATCTATAGATGATCGTTGCAACAAATCCCCTGTTACACCAAGCCAGGGCAGCAAAAAAAGCAAGTGGGACAATCCACCCATAGCAAGAGCCAGCAATATCCAGTTGGTGTCATACCTATTTTCAACACTACTTTGAAGGTGTGCGGTTACAAACACTTTACACACCAAAGCGTAGGCAACAAAGATACCGACTCCTGCAGCAGCAATCATTTTTATTGCACTGTACAGTGAAAGTACAAAAAATAAAGAAGAGAGATTAAAAACTAAAAAAACCAGCAAATACTGCGATCGAGCAACGGGTGGTGTCGCAAAAAACCGGGGAGCCATCGTAAATAAAAATGCTGTAAAAAACTGTGTAAATACCAAAAACAGCATGGCATACACATGATAAACAGGCAGTGCAATCAGAGCGGAGGCAGCCCCCATATAGTGCGCCACCAAAAGCCCCATGTAGACTACAGCATTTGCAATAGCACCAAGAAAGAAGAGCTTATGTGGTTTTGAAGAGAGATTAGTAAACAAGCGAATCATAGGCTTAAAGCCAGCTTGGGTTTATAGGCTAGATGCTATTTAAATAGACTGCTTTTATTAAATCTATAACTTTTTACTATTATATCGCTTAAGCCAAAAAATGAAGCATCAAACGCTAGATACAAAAAAGCACAGCACCGCTCATGCAGTGCCGTGCTCTGATAATGCTGTTAACTACTGACAGGTTCCGCAACAACTAGCACCCTGAGAGCTGGTGCCTTTGGCTCCAGCAATAGCTGCATCATAATTAGGCTCTTCTGTAATCTCAGATACAATCTCTTTATACGCAATTCGGCCATCTTTATTCACAACGAAGATAGCCCTACAGGTGAGACCAGCTAAAGGGCCATCGGCAAGCAATACACCGTAGGCATTAGCAAAGCTTTTGTTTACAAAATCACTGACAACCGTCAGATTATCAATTCCTTCTGTTGTACAGAATCTTGTCGCTGCAAATGGCAGATCCATAGAGACAACAACAACCTCTACTCCTTCAATCTTTGCGGCTTCTACATTAAAACGCCTTGTCTCAGCGGCACATACTTCTGTATCAAGCGAAGGAACCACTACAATTAGCTGCGTTTTATCGCTAGCACCACCGACAACCTTATCTTCCAATCCTTTTGAATTAACTAAAGTGACCTGTGGAGCCACATCACCCATATTGATTTCAGTACCACTCAGCGCACATGGATTACCTTTCAGTGTAACTGTTGCCATAATTTTCTCCTCATTTACAGGCTAATCATTAAACGTTATTTCGCACAGCTGCGACCCGCGCAGAAATCAAGCAATCACCTTACTATCAATTAGATAGCCAACCTGAAATACGTTAACGTTGTGGTAAATTACAAGAAATGTTACGTCAGACCTTATTGCGCCACACAATACCAGCCACACAAGGAGGGAGCAAGCCTTTTGGAGAAGTCTATTAGCAGGCTAAAATTCAATTTGCGAGGCATCATCACTAGGTAGGCAAATACTAAAACAACTCCCACCAATCTTAGATTGATTTGTCATGCAAATAGAACCCGTTTTTCCATTATATTGATGCAGCCCTGCTACAATTCGTGAAAAGAAAAGCCCAAGCCCCGTCGTACTATTAGAGACATCAATATCTGTATTACAGCGCTCCTGTTGCTGGTTCTCCATCAACATATGCTCAGGGTAACCTTTCCCATCATCCTCTACACTTAATATCAGAAAACCATCTTTTTCTAATGCTTTGAGTATTATCTTTGAGCAGGTATATCGAGCTGCATTATTAATTGCATTATCAAGCACGCCATAAACCAAACCTTTGTCCATTTTACAGTTTAAACCTTCTGGGCAATCAATGATTAGCTTAATACTTTTATCCTGCAAAACAGCCGCATACTCAGCCGCAATCTCAGCTAAAAAATCATCTATATAGTAAAAATCATCTTGTAATGCAAAATTCTCTGCACCTACCTTATATAAAGCTAACAAGCGGACTAAGTTATTATTGACGCGCTTAATTTCATATTTGAAATCAGCATACTTTTTACCCACAATTTCATCCTGAGCCTGAAGAACTTCTATTCTATCCAAAAACAGTGCTAAGGAATTTTTGACATCATGAATCGTAAGTGCAAGTGCTGCTTCAAAGTGTTTTTTTTGTGAGTCAGATGTCATTATTGTAATCTCTTACTACTTTTTTAGTGCTTCCAACATTTTTGTTAATTCAGCATGCCGCTTATTGACTTTGCCTGCTTTCTGTACGCGATCAAGATGTCGTTTTGCTTTAAATAAAAGCTGATCATCCACACCATTTTGCTTCATCAGCATAATACAAGCTAAAGCAGCATTAAGATTAAATGCCTTGCTATTTGGTGCCTTTTCAGATGCCTGTTCAAGCAGCTCAAGCGACTCTTTAAGTTTGCCTGACTCTGCCAGCCTGATGCCCTCTTTATTTAAAGCTCGCAACGCTTCTGTTGATTTATTAATAATCTCAGACAGCTCATCAGCATGCCCAGTCTCATTAACTATATCTCTCAGCTTACTCAGCAGCACATCATCATCATGATTATTTTCTGCCAAACTGCTAACAATTGTTGTGCCAAGTTTTACATTATCAAGCTTCAATGCAGTGGCAGCGAGCTTCATTGCGGCTTTATCAGGAATAGAACCCAAATTTTCCTGGTATATCTTTTCCGCCTGCCCTAAGAATTTATTTGCCTCTACTTTTCCATCCTTTCCTGCATGCACATCTGCAGTTGCAGTCACAACCTGAAGCAAGTCAGCTGGATTTTCTTTAAGCTGGTCTCGAGCTTCCTTTAGGTTGCTTAGCACTTTAAGTGTATCCCCTCTCTCAAGCAGTACATCATTCATTCCTAGGTATTCTTTAGAGGATTTAAAACAAGAATGTGTACCATATTGAATGGCAGCCCGATAAGCGCTTCCTGCAATATCTAACTCACCATTTTCCTTGGCAAGCTCTCCTAATTCACACTGACGAGATATGGTTTTTGGTGAGATTCGTGCCGCTGCTGCAAGTCTTTTCTGTGCCTCAATTTTATTATTTAAGGCCAAATTGCATTTTGCAGACCAATCATAGGCCTCCATGTAATATTTACATTCATCCGTTAGTTCATCAAACAGCACAACAGCATCAGTATATTTTTCAAGATGATAATACACTTGTCCCAAACCAAATTTGGCCCACGGCATATATTTTTGAGCTAAAATTTTCTGAAAAAATTCAACTGCTTTTTCATATTGCTTGCTTCTTAGGTAGAAACTACCTAAAAGCTTAGCAATATCAAGTGTATATCGTGACTTGCTAGTCAGTTTATGCTCTGCAATTTCTATTGCCTTATTAAGGCGTTTAGCAAACATTGCCTCATAGATGTCCATCAATGCATCTTTTTTCTTCAGCGCCTTGACTAAGCGGTGCTGTAGAAGCTCTTTGGTAAAAGGCTTTGCAATATAGTCATCAGGCTGGCACTCAATAGCACCTAATACACGATGCCGTGATGTCTCAGCTGTAATCATAATGAATAGACAACTAGGCTTAATAAAGCCCATATAATGGGCTTCTTCCAATACCTGATGACCATCCTTACCATCACCTAGATTATAATCACATAATATTATGTCGTATGAGGTGCGCTGGATCTTATCTATTGCATCCTTGCCATTACTGGCAAAGTCAGTATTTTCTTCCCCAAGATCTCGAAGCATACGGCGAGCAGCAATCCGCATATCAGAAAAATCATCAATGATTAGAATTTGACGATCAGCAATAGACAGTTGTGGATCACCCCGTACCTTTCGAAGGTGAGCCCCCATAAGAATATCCGCATTACTCATAACATCATGTATTTCATAAGGTTGCGACTAAATAATCTTGCACGTAAGTGGCGCATCAAAATTATAGATCTGGCACTACAAATTGCCTCTCTGTCAGTTTAACGGCTAGGATTAAAAAAGCTTGAAGATTATATGAGATTCAAACAGCCAATTTTTGGCTCAAAACACAAAGAAATAGACTACTGAAGAAATTGACCAGAGCTGGGATTAGGATTTACGTCAAGCCTGCGTAATCACCAAAGGCATTAACAAAGAACGGGGTCCTTAATCATGAAAATCAAGCGTAAACTGTTTTTTAAATTCTTTGATCTCTTCAAGAAAGGTGCCTTCATCTAAACGCAGGCAACCTGACAATCTTGCATCCGGCTTAACACGGAGTTCCCATAATTTCACATGCTGATCAACGAAGAGGATTTCAGTCTCAGGAAATACTGTTTTAACGCCATCAACAACTTCCTGAATAGTGAGATTACGTGTTGTTAAGTCATAGATATCAGGCTTAAGATCAGTTGCAAGCATTGCTTCCAAGCAATCTGTCGTGTCATCTATATGGATATAAGCCCTCGCCTGAGTTCCAGCGCCATTGACAGTAATCCGTTGCCCTGAAGCAGCTTCAAACATAAAACGATTTAGCCTAGCTTCAAATCGCATACTTTTACTATAGCCATACACATTTGCAGTGCGCAGAATATATGCAGGCATTTTTTGCTGCAGCCGCACAACATGCTCCTCACCACGTAGCTTGGATATTCCGTAATAGGTCGAGGGTTCAGGTGGTGTACCTACTCCTACCTCCTGATCAGAGCTGCCGTAGATAGCTGAGCTACTCGCATAGATAAGCCGTGATACATCACTCTCTTCAACAGCATAGACTACCTCAGCTGTCCCCCAATGATTTACTTGCTCTAGCAGGTGTGGATTATGGTCTGAAAAGGGCTTAGTCACCTTGGCAGCAAAATGATAAACCACATCAACACCACTTAATGATTTGCGCAGCTTACGAGAATCAAGCAAATCACCATTAATAAAAGTCACCTTATCTCTGGGGAATTTTCTAACCCCAATAAACAGATTATAGTTACCACGGCTAAGGTTGTCGTAGATTATAACCTGGGTAACATCAGGCCGCTCTGCGAGCCGGTAGGCCAATTCAGTTCCAATGTAACCTGCGCCACCTGTAATCAGTACTCTCATCTATTTTTTCTCAACCAACTCTGTATGTAAACCGCATTCTGTTTTTTTCATACCAAACCATCTACCTGCTCGCTCATCACCTGATGGATCCACCTTTCGCGTGCAAGGCTCACAACCAATACTCAAATACCCTTTCTCTTCCAAAGGATGAGGGGGCAAATTATGCAGCTTTCGATAGTAAAAAATATCCTTATTCGTCCAATGCAAAACAGGATGATAACGCAAAGTGCCAAATGGCCCTTTTATAACAGACCCCATCGTCTTTCGATGCGCACTCTGCTCCGCCCTGATGCCATTAATCCAAACATCATGCGCTATCAACACAGGTTCAAGGGGCTGAATTTTATTCAGATAACAACAATGATCAGGGTCAGATGCAAAATAAAGATTACCATCGGCATCACACTGCAAACTTTTAGATACCACTGATCTTGTATTTATCACCTCTATTCCAAGCAATTCTGCAATCTGATCTCTATAGATAAGAGTCTCTGGAAAGTGAAATCCTGTATCAATAAAGTAGACGGGGATCTCTTTCGAGATTGATGTAACAATATGCAGCAATGGAATGCTATGGGTCTGAAATGATGAGCCAATAAACAATTTAAGCCCATCATCCAGAAACCCATTAATACGCTGTTCTATCTCAGTCGTTTTCTCTTTGAAATACTGTGCATCCATAAAAATCTCTCAGCGATGCTGACTACTGCAAATTAATTACGCCTCTATCACTTAAGAGTTTAATAACTTGATCAGCACAAGCATCCAATTCCTGCGTGCCTGTTTCTACATGCGCCTCAGGCGTAGTTGGCTCTTCATAGGGTGAGGATATGCCCGTAAATTGTGGGATCACTCCTGCTCGCGCCTTAGCATAAAGACCTTTAACATCTCTCGACTCACAAACCTCAAGTGATGAATCACAAAAAATCTCATAGAAATCACCATGTGGGGTTACACTTCGGGCCAGCTCACGGTCTTGACGGAAGGGTGAGATGAATGCAGTAAGCACCACAATACCAGCCTCAAGAAATAGCTTTGCAAGTTCACCAATACGACGGATATTTTCAGTACGATCATCATCAGAAAAACCAAGATCAGAGCAGAGACCGTGGCGAACATTATCTCCATCCAGCACGAATGTCCGAACACCCATAGCATGTAGCTTATCCTCTACCGCATGTGCCAGCGTTGACTTGCCTGAACCAGAAAGCCCGGTAAACCACAAAACAGCACTCTTATGACTATTCTGCTGCTCACGTAATTCACGTGTTACCGTTGCATGATGCCAGACAACATTGGTGCTTTTTTCATCCATCTTTTCCCACCCTCTAGAATTTAAATTTGAAATTATAATCGCTGGCTATTATCCCACCTTCTGGATAACAAAGCAGCTGCAACACGGATATATCTATAGGACAAATAGTTATGAAAGGCGCACACGGGGGTCAACCAATGTGTATGAGATATCAGTCAGAATCAGGCCCAGTATATAAAGCACAGAACCCAAAAACACCATTGAACGTACGATAGCAAAATCCTGTCGACTGATCGCTTCAATGGTATAGCTACCTAATCCAGGGATACCAAAAAAATTCTCTGTGATCAGACTTCCCATAAACAACAAAGGCAAAATCACAACGATACCTGTTAGGATGGGAATCATTGCATTCTTCAATACATGCCGAAACAACACTCTATTTTCAGACAATCCTTTAGAGCGCGCTGTGCGCACATAATCTTTATTGATTTCTTCAAGAAATAGCGTGCGATACCAACGTGTCCCTGAACCAACACCTCCAATAACACCAATGATAACTGGTAAAATTAAAAACTTTATCGCCCCGATACCCGTGTCATAACCAGAAATAGGCACTAGATGTAATAGCTTACTTATAAAATATTGGCCACCAATAATATAGAACATGGCAGAAACCGACATCATGACAACACAGAGAACCACACTCCAGTAATCAATATAAGTCGCACGAAAAAATGCAATAAGCAGCGCAAAGGTTATATTAATTGCCAGCCCCACTATCAAAGTTGGCAGTGCTATGGCTAAGCTGGGCCACATCCGCTGACTTATATCGTAACCAATGTCACGACCACTATCTGATGAACCAAATTCGAACTGAAATAATTTAACCGATTTCTCAAAGAATATGGTATTCAACACGCGATCAAAACCCGTGGCACTCTCATTGTATAGCAGGGGTTTATCGTAATTATGCTCCTGCTTCCATTTTTGAATCGCTTCAGGTGTTACACGCTTCATTCCCAGGTGCATGCGCGCCATATCTTCAGGTGAGTTAACTACAAAAAAAAGAACAAATGTAATGACATTGACACCAATTAAAATAGGAATGCCATAAAGAGCACGTCGAATAATATAAGCGATCATTTTGCTGCACGCCTCTCTCGTTGGCGATGCATAATAATCGCAGGGATCGCTGACACCACTAACAAACCCAATAGCAAAATAACTGGCCACACGACAGGTGGATTCCATTCAAAGCGCTTTTGTTTACGTAGCTGTGGATCAAGTCTTTTATACTTCAATGTATTATTCGCCATGAGATTTGGCTTTACGTTGTGATACCAAGAGTGATAAAGCGCAAACGTTTTTGGATGAAAACCGAAGGCCCAGGGTGCATCTTTGCGTACAAGCTCTACAATCTGATCAATAACAACCTGCCGCTCAGAACCATTATCCATATTTTTCATTTTATCGAATAATCGATCAAACTCTGGATTACTATAATTGGCTGCATTTTCTCCACCATTGACGGCTTTACTGTTTGGACCATAGAGCAGAAATAGAAAGTTTTCTGGGTCAGGGTAATCTGCATTCCAACCCATAGAAAAAATCTGACCCGTCCCTTTAAGCATCTTCTCTTGAAAGCGATTGTAATCTGTTGCTCGAATGACAAGTTGGATGCCGAGTTTTTTAAACTGTTTTAACATCCAGTTAAGGCGCGCTTTACCATCAGGTCCAGAATCAGCCGATTCATAATAGAGAACCAATGTCTCCCCTGTTTTTTTATCCTGCCCTCCTGGATAGCCCGCTTGTGCCAGCAACTCTCTTGCTTCATCAATAGATTTCCGTTTTTGCTTACCCTTTACAGCATTGTAGATATAACGATTAATACCTAATTCACCTTCCTTAACACCAAAAATACCCGGCGGAATGGGGCCTTGTGAAGGCACTCCTCGTCCATTATTAAAGATAGAAATATACTCTTCATAATCAACTGCAATCGATATAGCCCGACGCAGCAAACGCCCTCGTTCATCAAGGCCACCAACAACAGGATCACGCATATTAAACCCCATATAAAAGCTTGATGTCTCTACCGCAGTCATCAGTTTAATGCCTTGACCTTTCATCTCATCCGTTAGTGCTGCCTCGCCCTGATTCCCAAACTGAATCGCCTGATCAAAGCTATCCGATGAGATGCCTGCTGCATCGTAAAATCCCTGTAGAAATTTATTCCAAATGGGAATGCTCTCTTTCTCCAGGTTGTAAACAGCTTTCTGAATAAATGGCAGTGGCTTACCCGCATCATTCAATAATCCATTTGAATGATCTTCCTCTGTTCCTTCAACTGGGTAGATCTCCCCATGAAAATTTGGATTACGTGACAGAGTCATTCGCAAATTTGGGTTATTTTCAGTAAGCATAAAAGGTCCCGTGCCTACTGGATACCAGTTCAGTGTGATATTGCGTTTTTTCATTCCTGGTTGAGAATAGAAGAGATCAGCTTCCCACGGCATCGGAGCAAAAAATGGCATAGCTAACCAATAGACAAGCTGTGGATACTTGCCTTTAACTCTGATTCGATACCGGTAACGATCCAGCACCTCTACGCCTTCAATTGCATAATCACGAAGATCCAAAAAAGATTGAGGTTCGTCGCTCTGTTTTTTTAACTGCTCCCGCAACCCTTCCAACCGTTTGGAATAATCATCAAATCCAACAATATAACCGCCCAACATGCCCCGTAGCGGAGAGTGAAGATGCGCATCTGCTAAACGTTTAATCTGATAAACATAATCCTCAGCCGTTGCTTCACGTGTGGTCGTTTCTGGAAAATCAGCAAGCGTATTAACTAATTCAATATGCTCAATAGTTAATTTATGATAAAGGTAGCGCTCTCTGGCATCCCTAGCAAAAGCAGGGTGCGGTTGATAACGAATACCTGGCTGAATTCTGATTTCATATTCACTAAATGCAACTTTTTTTAGATCTACATCAACTGGCAACAACTTTCCGGCTACATCTAAAAAACGTGGCTGAGGCACCTTCGTTGCTGCCAACGGGATCAACTCATAGGGACGTTTAAGAAAGTGGTACTGTAGTGGCGGCTCATAGATCTGTGCAATAAAACGATATTCACTCGCACTATAGGATCTCGCTGGATCAAGATGCTTTGGCCGCTCTGAAAACGAGCTATAGAGAACATTCTTATCTGCCTCACTGGCTGAGTAAGGATCGTTCCAAGGCCCTTTGCTGCACGCAGCCAGCAAAATGACCAAGGTGATCATCCAGCTCAATTGCACAGCAATTTTGATGGCAGTGCTCACTAATTGCATAGATATTATTAAAACCACTGTTTTCTCAAGCTACAATCCTTTTACAGACAGACATTTTCCGGTAACGTACCAGCTTTGAATCAACTGAGGAAGGATTTTCCCCATGGGTTTCCTACAAGACAAACGAATTCTCATTGTTGGCGTAGCCAGCGATCGCTCTATTGCCTCTGGCATAGCCGAAGCAATGGCTCGCGAAGGCGCTCAGCTTGCCTTTACCTACCAAGCAGACAAGCTAAAAAAACGCGTCGACAAGCTCGCAGAACGGTGTAACTCCAATATTGTACTGCCATTAGATGTCTCCAGCGATGATCAAATCACTGATGTTTTTAAAGAACTTGGCAATGAGTGGGACGGATTGGACGGCATTGTTCACTCTGTAGGGTTTGCCCCACGCGACCAACTTGAAGGCAGTTACATTGATGCCGTCACCCGAGAAGGTTTTGCCATCGCCCATGATATTAGCTCATACAGCTTCGCGGCACTGGCCAAAGGCGGAAAAGAGATGATGGAGGGGCGTAATGGCTCACTACTCACTATGACCTATCTGGGCGCAGTGCGTACCGTACCAAATTACAACGTGATGGGGGTAGCAAAAGCCAGCTTAGAAGCCAATGTTCGGTATATGGCTGACTCACTTGGCCCTAAAGGAACCCGAGTAAATGCCATATCAGCAGGCCCTATTCGCACCTTGGCTGCCTCAGGAATCAGTGATTTTAGAACCATGCTGAATGCAGTAGCCGAACGCACACCTTTACGGCGCAATGTAACTATTGAAGAGGTCGGTAACGCAGCGGCATTCCTCTGCTCTGATCTTGCGTCAGGCATAACAGGCGACGTGCTATATGTCGACACTGGATACCATATTCTGGGAATGGCTTAGTCGTATAAATGTAGGGGGCAGCCAAACACTGCCCCCGCAACTACTTGTTACTGTTGCACCTGAGGTTTGTTGATAACCACCTTTGCAGAGCTTTTCAAAAGCTGGACAGCAAACCCGAAGTTATCCCGCCCTTTGGCTTTTATTTGAGAAGCCCGAAGAGCCTGCAAAGCATTTTCATCCGCGCCGTCCAGCGAACCATCTGTTACCTTATGCAATGCGATAACTGCAAAGCCACCACTCGACATGGTAACACCATCAAATGAAACAGCTTCAGGCTCTGGTCGAGGCATGCTAAACAGGTGCTGAACAATCTCTGAAGGCTTTGTATCTGCTCTAGCCACCATGCGTGTCTCTTCTATCTTCAAAGAGAACTCTTTTTCCAACTGATCGAAACTCTCGCCTTGGCGTAGACGAGACAACAGTGATCTTCCTTGCTCTTCAGCCAGTGCTGCAGATTTCTGACCTTTTAATATAGAAGCAATATTCTCACGCACTTGATCTAGCGGACGAACAGCTGCCTCTTCATGAGCGTTTACACGCAAGACCATCACATGATCAGGCGTAATCTCAAGCAGCTCACTGTTATTTCCTTCAACAAGCACATCTTCATTAAATGCCATGCTAATAGCTCGATCAGCACCTGGTATCTTGTCTGCATCCGCGCGGCTAATCCAATCACTCGTAATAACACTAAGCCCTAACGACTCAGCCGCAGGGTCCAAACTATCAGGATGTTCGAATACTAAATCAACCAAACGTTCTGAATATTTATAAAACTGTCCTTCTGCCTGATTTGAACTATAGGCTGATTGCAGTGCACCCTTCACATCATCAAAGCTCTTTTTGCTGCCTTCTCGAAGCTCAGTTATTTTAATCAGGTGAAACCCGAAATCGGTACGCACTGGCTCGCTAACTTCATCCTTAGCTAACTGAAACAGAGCCTTATCAAATGATATATCCATCATACCAGGCTCAACAAACCCAAGATCACCACCCTGCTCTGCTGAACCAGGATCTTGCGACAACTCTTTTGCAAGAGCGGCAAAATCTTCGCCCTTCTGAATTCTTTTTAATGCATCTAGCGCTCTATTACGTGCCGCAGTTTCTGCCTCTTCCCCATCTCCATCAATCGTGATTAAAATATGACTGGCACGTCTCTGTTCCTGCGTAATGTACTCTGCCTGGCGGTCTTCAAAAAATCGTCGCAACTCTTCCTCTGTTGCTGTTACCTTCTCAGAAAGTTGCGCCATTTTAAGTTCCAGATAATCTATACGTACTCGTTCTGGCAACATAAATTGATTCTGATTGGCAGCATAATAGACATCAATTTCATCAGCACTCGCCACACCAGATTCAACGAAATCAGCTGAAGAAAGTAACAGATAACTGATTTCACGCTGCTGATCTTGCAAGCGCTTTATCTCATTCAACTCAGACTGCGTCACAAGTTCTGAACTTGTAACTGCTGCGGTAACCTGCTCAATCAATAAAGCTTGTCTAATTTGCTCTTGAAATTCTTGAGCAGAATAATTCTGCTGACGCAAAACTCGCTCATAGGCCGCCGCATCAAATTGCCCATTTGTCTGAAAAGCCGAAATTCCTGCTATAGCGCCGCGAACCTGTAAATCGCTGATACGCAACCCCATCCTGTTGGCAGTTTGTGATATCAGCTTATCTCGCACCATTGACTGTAATACATCATCACGTAACTGTGACTCATCAAACAGGTCTGCGCGATAAGCATCGCCTAGCTGTTGGCGTAAACTTGCACGAAATCGTTGGTAGGTGTTTTCAAACTCCCTTTCTTTGATATCTTGATCATTGACTGATGCCATTACTGGCTCAGCACCAACACCAAGATACTCTTGAATACCCCAAAGAGCGAAAGGAACACTGATTAGTATAACAATGGCCCAGGCGAACCAGCCCTGAGCTTTATCTCGTATGGACTGAAGCATGATTAATGTCCGAAAGGATGTTTTTGATTATTTGTTATTTGAAAAACAGAAGGGGTATCAAATGATACCCCTGCCATCTTATGTTGGCGGAGCGGACGGGACTCGAACCCGCGACCCCCGGCGTGACAGGCCGGTATTCTAACCAACTGAACTACCGCTCCAATTTGGTGGGTGCTGCAGGGATCGAACCTGCGACCCTCGCCTTGTAAGGGCGATGCTCTCCCAGCTGAGCTAAGCACCCTGAGTCGTTAAGAGCGCGCTAGTTTACGGCATCCTTAAGCGCTTTACCAGGCTTAAATGCAGGATTTTTTGAAGCCGCAATATCAATTGCTGCGCCAGTTTGAGGATTGCGACCTGTACGTGCTGCACGGTCACGAACTGAAAAAGTTCCGAAGCCAATTAAAGAAACTTGGTCACCATTTTTCAAGGCTTCTGTGACGGCTTCAACCATGCCATCCAGTGCACGTGCTGCTGCAGCTTTTGAAATATCAGCAGCTTCTGCCATCGCCTCAGTCAATTCAGCCTTATTCATTATATCAATTCCCCTAGAGGCCAAAACTGGCCATATTGAAAGTAAATCTAACTAACCCTGATGTTAACTAACACCATCAATAAAGACGGTAATTTATACCAAGTGAAGGAAGCCACTGTCAAGCCATAAAACAGCGTGGCATGGGCTTTCAAACCATATCTACCCCGGTATTTCGACTGTGCGTAATATAACAAACAACCATCACAAAACAAGCTAAATATGCTAAATATGCAATTAACTTATTTAGCAAACCACATTACTTCCAAAACTAGCTTTTAATGTGTTGTTAGGTCACCTGTTTTTTCATCCGCTGCATCTGTTTTTGCATTCTTAGAATCAGTTTCTGGAGTTTTATTCTTAAGTGCTGTTAGCTCAGGAGGCTGAGCCAAGGCCACCTCTAACACCTCGTCAATCCAGCGAACAGGTCGAATATCTAAATCCTTTTTGATGTTTTTAGGTATTTCGACTAAATCCCGCTCATTTTCATGTGGAATTATCACTGTTGTTATTCCGCCGCGATGGGCTGCCAGCAACTTCTCTTTTAACCCGCCAATAGGCAGCACCTCACCACGCAATGTTATCTCGCCTGTCATGGCTACACTTGCCCGAACAGGAACCTTAGTTAGCGCTGAGACCAATGATGTACACATCCCCACACCTGCACTGGGCCCATCCTTTGGCGTTGCTCCCTCCGGCACATGGACATGAATATCAAATTTTTGATAGAAAGCCTCATCAACCCCTAGCGCAGTTGCACGACTACGCACAACAGTTGTAGCTGCTTGGATAGATTCCTGCATAACATCGCCTAATTGACCCGTGTAGGTGAATTTTCCTTTACCAGGAACAACTGCAGTTTCAATGCGTAGCAATTCGCCGCCAACCTCAGTCCAAGCCAAACCGGTAACTTGCCCGATCTCATCATGCTCATCGGCTAAGCCATAACGATAGCGCTTAACACCCAAAAATTTTTCAAGGTTAACTGGGGTAACATTAATGCGCTTGTTGCTCTTTTTAAGCAAAATCTCTTTAACTACTTTTCGGCAAATCTTAGCAATCTCTCTTTCCAAATTACGAACACCGGCCTCCCTTGTGTAATAACGAACAATCTCTCGAATTGATGCTTCCCGAATATGCAACTCCTTATCCTTAAGCCCGTTATTCTCCATCTGCTTGGCCACCAAATAACGCTGAGCAATATTTACTTTCTCATCCTCTGTGTATCCTGAAAGGCGAATCACCTCCATTCGATCAAGCAGTGGCGCAGGAATATTGAGTGTATTTGCAGTAGCAACAAACATGACTTCAGACAGATCAAAGTCTACTTCGAGATAGTGATCTCCAAAGGAGTTATTCTGCTCCGGATCTAATACCTCTAGCAGGGCTGATGCAGGGTCACCCCTAAGATCCATCGCCATTTTGTCTATCTCATCCAACAAGAACAGAGGATTGCGTGTGCCAACCTTTGTAAGATTCTGTATGATTTTGCCAGGTAACGCGCCTATATAGGTGCGACGATGACCCCGAATCTCGGCTTCATCACGAACACCACCCAACGACATACGTACAAATTTTCTATTTGTTGCACGCGCAATAGACTTACCTAAAGAGGTTTTACCCACTCCAGGAGGGCCGACCAAACATAAAATAGGACCTTTTAATTTCTGCACCCGCTGTTGAACAGCCAAATATTCAAGAATGCGCTCTTTAACCTTTTCAAGCCCATAGTGATCAGCTTCAAGAACATCTTCTGCTCCACCAAGCTCCATGCGGATTTTTGTGCGTTTTTTCCACGGAACATTGATTAATGTATCTATATAGTTGCGAACAACGGTTGCTTCAGCTGACATTGGAGACATCAGCTTAAGTTTGTTTAATTCTGCTTGAGCCTTATCTTTAGCCTCTTTTGTCATGCCGGCCTTATTTATGCGATTGGCCATCTCTTCCAATTCATTAGGGACCTCATCTAAATCCCCCAGCTCTTTCTGAATGGCCTTCATCTGCTCATTCAGATAATACTCACGCTGATTCTTCTCCATCTGCTGTTTTACCCTGCCCCGAATTCGTTTTTCCATCTGCAGGATATCATTCTCAGATTCCATCAATGCCATTAAATGTTCCAGCCGCTCACGCACACCAAACATCTCTAGCACCTCTTGCTTCTCCTCTACCTTAAGCGCCATATGCGCTGCCAATGTATCCGCTAATCGGCTAGAGTCATCTATATTAGAGAGCGAGGTTAAAACTTCAGGTGGGACTTTTTTATTCAACTTAACATATTGATCAAAGAGAGTAACTGCAGAGCGCATCAACACCTCTTCTTCCTGTTCATCAAGCTGAGTATCATCCTGAATGGAGGATATCTGCGCAGAAAAATAGTCCTCTGTTTGCACAAACTTGAGTACCTTAGCGCGCTCACCACCTTCAACCAAAACCTTTACCGTGCCATCTGGAAGTTTGAGTAGCTGCAATATATTAGCCAGCGTGCCCACCTCATGCATGTCATCTTCACGAGGGTCGTCAACATCAGCACTCTTTTGAGCAACAAGCAAAATCTGCTTGTCTTCCTGCATAGCCGCATCAAGTGCTTTTATTGATTTCTCACGCCCTACAAAAAGAGGAATAACCATATGAGGATAAACAACCACATCCCGCAATGGCAGCACTGGCAAGGCATTCGTAGATTCACTAACAGCTTTGGGAGCTTTATCTTCTTGATCCGGCACTTGATTTCCTCCTAACAGCTGGGGTTACCCCAGGCTCTTTATAACTTAATAAACGACTCTATTTATAACAAACAAGACGCACTAAAAATAGGATACTACAAATCACATCGATCTTAAGACCGATGTGATTTGCAGAGCATGCGGTAATGGTGGGGGCAATTCATAGACTCTTCAACCCTGAATCAATATTTTCCATCCATTGGAGTTATGTTTATTTTACTACGTGGGAAAACGCTACTTATCGATAGAGGCCGCCAGCTGTTTTTCACCACCTTCAAAAATCATGTAAGGTGCAGAGTCACCAGCAATGACAGATTCATCTACAACAACCTTGCTTACGTTTTCCATTGAGGGAAGATCATACATGGTATCCAGCAGCATCTGCTCCATGATTGTTCTCAACCCACGCGCGCCCGTCTTACGAGCCATGGCCTTGCGAGCAATTGCATGCAACGCATCCTCTCGCAGCTCTAGCTCACAACCTTCCATCTCAAATAATCGCCCATATTGCTTAACCAGGGCATTTTTTGGTTCAACAAGGATTCGCACCAATGACTCTTCGTCCAGCTCCTCCAAAGTAGCGACAACCGGCAGGCGGCCAACAAACTCAGGAATTAGACCATACTTGATCAAATCTTCTGGCTCAACGCCAGAGAGCACTTCGCCTACTTTTTTAGATTCATCTTTGCTGCGCACTTCAGCGGAAAATCCAATGCCACCTTTTTCAGAGCGATCACGAATTACCTTATCCAACCCCGAAAAAGCACCACCAACGATAAATAAAATATTCCCTGTATCAACCTGAAGAAATTCTTGTTGCGGATGCTTACGCCCACCCTGAGGTGGAACTGACGCCACGGTACCCTCGATGAGTTTTAACAGCGCCTGCTGCACACCTTCGCCTGAAACATCACGAGTAATAGAGGGATTGTCTGATTTGCGTGAAATCTTATCGATCTCATCAATATAAACAATGCCACGCTGAGCCTTTTCAACATCATAGTCACACTTTTGCAGCAGTTTTTGAATGATATTTTCAACATCCTCACCTACATAACCAGCCTCAGTCAGTGTAGTAGCATCTGCAATAGTAAAGGGAACATCTAATAATCTTGCCAGAGTTTCTGCAAGCAGCGTTTTTCCTGAACCCGTGGGGCCAATCAATAGAACATTGCTTTTAGATAGCTCAATCTCATCATCTTTTAATGAGGCCTCCAAACGCTTGTAATGATTATAAACGGCAACGGATAAAACTTTTTTGGCTCTTAATTGGCCGATAACATACTGATCGAGCGTCTCATTTATCTCTTGAGGTTTTGGAAGACTACTTACCTCTTCAACACCGCCTTCCTGCATCTCTTCTCGAATGATGTCATTACAAAGCTCTACGCATTCATCACAGATAAACACGGATGGGCCAGCAATAAGCTTGCGCACCTCATGCTGGCTTTTGCCACAGAACGAGCAATAGAGCAGCTTGCCATCATCATTTTTACCGTGTTTCTCATCACTCATAACATCGCCTCTCTCAAAAGATCCAGGCTTACAATTTAGCCGTGCATCACTTGAGTTTATACCAGATTAAATCCTTTCATAGGGCTTATACTACTCTGCCCATTTGTGCTTAATCTGCTTTTTAAGAACTTTCTGACTCTGGGGTGCGCTCCAGAAGCACTTTATCAATCAGCCCGTACTCCACTGATTCTTCACCACTCATGAAATTATCCCGCTCTGTATCCTGCTCAATCGTTTCCAACGACTGACCAGTATGTTTGACCATAATTTGATTCAGACGATCGCGAACCAGAAGAATCTCTTTAGCATGGATCTCAATATCTGTTGCCTGTCCTTGATAACCGCCCAAAGGCTGGTGAATCATTGTTCGTGAGTGTGGTAAACAGAAGCGTTTACCTGCCTGCCCGCCCGCCAATAACAGCGCACCCATGCTGGCAGCCTGACCAATGCATAACGTGCTGATGTGAGGACGAATAAACTGCATAGTATCGTAGATAGCCAAACCAGCAGTCACCGAACCACCTGGAGAGTTAATATAGAGATGAATATCTTTGTCTGGATTTTCAGATTCCAAAAAAAGCAGCTGTGCAACCACCAGATTGGCCATATGGTCTTCGACCTGGCCTACAAGAAAAATAACACGCTCTTTAAGCAGTCGGGAATAGATATCATAAGAACGCTCACCTCGAGCAGTCTGCTCCACGACCATTGGAACCAAACCCAAATTTATTGCATCTAATGCACCCATATTGCCTCTATCGGTCATCTGAATGATTCCTTTAAGCGTTTTTACTTGACAATTACATACCACCGCTAGTCAAACCAGCAAAACTAGCCTGCTCTTCTTCAACTTTGACTTGATCAAGCACCCAATCTACCACTTGCTCTTCTAGCACCACATTTTCAAGCTGATTGAGCTGTTCTTTATTATTGTAGTACCAATCAACAACCGTTTTAGGGTCTTCATAATCAGCAGCGATCTGCTCTATTTTTGCCTTTAAGCGATCGGCATCAACATCAAGGCTGTGTGCTTTAATCACCTCACCCATAATTAAACCCAAAGAGACCCGGCGCTTTGCATTTTCCATAAAAAGCTCAAGAGGAAGCTCTTGCTTTGTATTACCTCCTGTAGCGTTACCAGCCATTTCAGCTTCTGCTTGTTTTTTCAGAGTAGCTGCCTCTTCTTCAATCAATGCTCCTGGAACATCAAGATTGTTAGCATCCAATAAGGCCTGCATAGCTTGCTCTTTTACACTGCTATTCACTCTTGACTTGAGTTCACGTTCCATATTTGAACGAATATCATTTCGCAAATCGGCAAGGTTACCTGTTGCACTAAACATCTTGGCAAACTCTTCATCTACTTCAGGCATCTCAGATATTGAAATCTTTGTGGCTTCAACTTCAAATTTTGCTTCTTTACCTGCCAAATTTGCAGCCTGGTAATCTTCAGGAAAGGTTAATTCAAGAGTGCGGCTCTCTCCTGCTTTGATACCGACCAGCCCTGATTCAAAACCTTCAATCATCTGACTGGATCCCAGCTTCAATGGAACGTCATCAGCTGAGCCGCCGTCAAAAAGCTCACCATTAATATAGCCTTTGAAATTAATTGTGATTTGATCGCCGTCTTCCGCAGCACGATCAACTGCTGTCCAGGTTGCTCGCTGTGTGCGCAGTTTCTCAACCATTTCATCAATATCACTCTCTTCAACCCTAGCTACTGGGCGTTTTATAGTGATATCCGACATCTCATTCAGTGCAACTTCAGGCATTACTTCAAATGTTGCAGTATAACCAAAACCATCCTTAGGTTTCTTTTCTAAAGGCTCAATACGCGGCTCACCGGCTGGCTGAAGTTTCTCTTGGGAGAGTGCCTCAAAGTAAGTTGATTGCAGCATCTCTCTGAAAACCTCTTCGCGCACCTGACCATCATAACGACCACGAATCACAGAGATGGGCGCTTTGCCTGGTCTAAATCCATCTAGTCGCGCGGTACTTGCAATCTTTTTTAGACGTTTTTCAACTTCAGTGTTAACCCGCTCTGCAGGCACTTCGACGGTCATACGCCGTTCAAACCCATCTTTTGCTTCAACCGAAACTTGCATAAAAAACCTCTTGGGCGAATATCGCCACTACAAAAAATAATATACCAATACAGAACATCACCCACCTCACACGTCTCGCCAGATCACTGCTGATTTCAACAGCGTCTGTAGAGTGTAGGGTGGGTAGAGAATATGGTGCGAAAGGAGAGACTTGAACTCTCACGGGTTGCCCCACTGGAACCTAAATCCAGCGCGTCTACCAATTCCGCCACTTTCGCAAATTACTAAAGCGCCTTAACTATACTATGGCACCTCAACTGGCTAGGCGTGCATTATACCTATTGCTGCCCAGCTATTCTATTGCTTAACCACTTAAATTTGCCTACTTTTTTCCACAGCTGTTTCACTGCCAATAGCGCAAGAGTTAAGAACAGTATATTGTACGGAGCAGTTCCAGATTGGCAACAAAAAAAACGCTTTTCATACCTTTAATATATAGGGGGTTTTTTACATGCGGGCATTTGCTGTTTTTACAGGTTTTCTTGCCTGTTGCCTTCTAATTAGCGCCCTATTTCACTACCCTCTCCACCTGTTACTTGATGGCTTTTTGGAAGTACCCGCTCACAAACAAGTATCTAGAATAGCTAAATTAATTGCCCTGCCAGGTTTTTTTCTGCTCATTGCCTGGCTTGGACTATACAACCGAAAAGCACTTGGGTTTGGGGTGACACGCTCGACATTCCTGCATCAAATCTTTGTTGGCTGGCTATATGGAGTTTTAATCCTCACCCTTCTCTCTGGAATGTTAATCAGTCTAGGCATCCGTACTCTTGATCCCGTTGAGGATGATTTTTTGTTTAATCTAACGAAAACACTTCTCAGCGGACTGATTGGCGGACTACTCATCGGATTAATTGAAGAAATTTTTTTTCGTGGTGCAATGTATCAGGCTATCCGCCGCCAAGGGCGCACATTTTCTGCCATCACCTACACCAGCCTTCTCTATGCGGCGGTACACTTTATTGACCCCGTACGACTAACCGAACCAGTAGACTGGTTTAGCGGCCTACACATTCTTAGCGGATCATTCTGGCAGCTTGGAGATGGAGCAAGCCTTGACTCTTTTATTGCTCTATTTATTGTGGGCGCGTTTCTTGGGCTGGTACGGGAACATACTGGAAACATCGCCTACTGCATCGGCCTGCATGCTGGCTGGGTGCTCATCATCAAATGCACCAAACAGTTTACCAGCAGCAATCATGCTAGCGAATTGGCATTCCTTACTGGCACATACGATGGGATTACAGGCTACTTAGCTGCTGCCTGGCTAGTACTGCTGATGTTGTGCTACTGGGTTTACTTAACAAAGAAAGCTCATACCCAAATACAAAGCCGAAATTAACCTTCTTTATTCTGTATCAGCTAAAGCAGCCCTATTTTTAGTGGCTTTATAATCATCCAATATACTAAACAGCGCAGGCACAACCAGCAACACCAATAACGTAGTGGCGAGCATGCCAAAGATAATGCTAACCGCCAATGGAATAAGAATTTGAGCCTGCATGCTTTTTTCCAATAACAGCGGAAAGAGCCCTGCAATGGTGGTAATTGACGTTAGCATCACTGCTCGAAAACGAGCTCTACTGGCAATTTTTGCAGCCTCAACCGTACTATGCCCTTTAGATACCTGCTGTTTTAGAAACTCCACTAGCAGAATAGAATCATTCACCACAATTCCTGCCAGCGAGGCAAACCCAATAACACCTGGCATAGAGAGTGCGACCCCCATCAGTAGATGACCCCATATCACACCGATGAGCGATAGCGGGATAACGAACATCACCACCAATGGCTCCAAATAACTGCGGAATTGGAAGCTAAGCAAAATAAAGACGCAAACCAACCCAATTGCAAAGCTACGCATCATAGATGAGCCTGTCTTATTCGACTCTTTAGATTGTCCCTCAATCCCAACTCTTACATCAGGGTAATGCAACAATAGATCTGGCAGAAAAAACTGACGGGTGTGGTTAACCACCTCCTGGGCATTAGCAACACGAGAATCCAAATCACCGGAAATAGTCACCGTACGAACACCATCTACCCGCTTTATACGTGAAAATCCTCGATCATTCTCAATATGCACCAACGTACTCAATGGAATTTGATCACCCTTAGCCGTTACAACCCGAAAGGTTTCTAGATCAGCCAGAGTAGCTTGATCACCGCGAGCCAGCCTAACATCGATCTCATAGGCCTCACCCTCTACCAAAATCTCACTGGCAGTCACCCCAAAAAAGGCAGCGCGCAGTTGATTAGCAATGGTTGTGGCATCTAATCCCAGCGCCAAGGTTCCTTCACGCAATCGCATGCGCAACTCGGGCTTGCCTGGGCGCAGATCATCCGAAAGATCAAACACTCCCTGATAGCGCCCCAACCACCCTTGCAGCTCCAGTGATGCCTGTTTCAGCTGCTCAAGACTAGAACCGTAGAGTCGTATTTCCAACGGGATACCCGCTGGCCCGATCACCGGCTCCTTGTAGTTAAGAGCCACCAGGTCAGGAATATCACCCACATTTCTACGCCAATGACTAATAATGTCATCCAGCCGCCCCCAACGCTCTTCTGCTGTAATGAGGTCTGCGGTTACTGTAGCAAGGTGCGGCCCAGACTCACCTGCATCCTGATTAGTGCTGTAACGCACCTGTACATTCTGAATCAACCGTCGCCCATCAGGCTGGTGAGGCGAGAAGAGATCATCAACACCCTCAAGTCCATCTGTAATCTGCTGCACCACTGACTCTGTACGCCAAAGCGGTGTCCCCTGAGGTAGCAAAACACGTGCTTCAATAATATCCCCCTCAATGCTGGGAAAGACTTGAAACTTAAGCTTGCCACTCACCACCATTCCCACACTTAACAAGAAGAGCGCAATAACACCACCGACAAACCAGTAACGCTGATGCACCGCAAAATCAACCATTCGCCCCAGTGTGTGCTGGCGAAAATACTCCAACTGCTCTTCAAAACGCTGACGGAAACGACTCTCCTTTTTCTCTTGCTTATTCAATGAATAAGCTAAATGGTGTGGCAGAATCATAAAGGCTTCGATCAAGCTCACCACCAATACCAGGCAGAGCACCATCGGGATAAACTTCAGCACATTACCCATATGCCCCGAAAGAAAAGCCAATGGCCCAAACACCGCCACCGTAGTCAAAAATGAAGATATGACTCCGGACGCAACCTGCCGGGTACCATCAATTGCAGCTTGCATGGGACTCTTCCCTTTACGCAGATGAGCGGCAATATTCTCTGAGATAACAATGGCATCATCCATCAACAGACCAATGGCAATCAGTAGCGCAACCATGGTAATCATGTTGATAGTCAGCCCCAGCATCCCCATGATAAAGAGCGCACCAAGAAAAGAGACAGGCAACCCCATGGCCACCCAAAAGGCAAAACGCAGTTGAAAGAAGAGCCACATGGTGAGAAAAACCAGAATCAGCCCCTGACCACCATTTTTCAATAACAAATTGAGCCGGTCACTCACGATAGAGGAGCGATCCTGAGTAACAGTAAACTTCACGCCAGGTGGTGCTCGCTGGCGCTCTGCCTCAAGAAAACGACTGACAGCCGCCATCACAACCAATGAGTCCTGCTGCTTGGTTTTTATCACCTGCAATACAGCAGCTCGACGGCCATTGAAAAGCGTCTTCTGCTCATCCAATTCAAAGCGATCACTGATCTGGGCAATATCCCCCAGCCGAATCTCAGCCCCACTGTTGGCACTGACCACAACCAAATCAGCCAGCGCCTCTGGCGAACGCCGCAGATCAGCAAAGCGTAACAACAGATCTTGATCGTGTGTCTGCAAGGTTCCAGCCGGGAGATCAATCCCTTGCCGCTTCACAGCATTCGCCACATCAGACATGCTGACCCCATAGCCACGCATTGCCTGCGATGAAACCTCAATGCGCAGCTGGTGGTCAGAAAAGCCCAATACATCTACCTGAGAAATTTCAGGAGTCCGCTGCATTCGCTGCTTTATCTGCTCAGCATAGGCTTTCAGATCACTAACCGACATTGGGCCAGTAACCGCCACTGCAACTACCTTATCCGTTCGACCCAACTCATTGATTACGGCTAACTCTACCTGCTCTGGAAAGTCATCAATGGCCTCAATCTCACTCTTCACCTCATCCATAAAACGAGCCATATCAGAGCCATCACTCATCTCAACAACCGCGCTACCAACCCCCTCTCTGGCAACACAAACCACCTCCTCTACTTCGCTAATGCTGTCAAGCGCATCCTCCACCCGCTGGCAGATCGCCTCTTCCACATCCTCTGCTCTAGCCCCCGGATAGGCAAGGCGTATCTCCAGCTTCTCTGCTGCAAAATCAGGGAAGGTTTCACGCTGCAAATCAGGTAATGCACTCAGGCCAATAATAACCATTAAGGCCATCAGCAGATTAGCTGCCGTGGAGTGGCGAGCAAAAAATTCAATCATGGGGCAACGCCAGCACTCGCCTGCTGTTTTAACTGCGCTAACGCTTGCAGATCTTCCTGCGATTGCAACAGCATGCCTTCAATTGCGGGCACTAAATCAGAAAGAACAACCCGCTCACCTGGCTTCAGTCCAGAGGCAACAACAGCAAATGTCGGTTGCAATAGAGCGATATTAATCGGGCGAATAACCAGACGGTTATCTGCATCAGCAATATAAACATGCCCCTGATGCAACGCAGAACGCGGCACAATCAAGCGATCATTTAGCGGTTTACCCAACAGGGTAACCTCAACAAACAGCCCTTTTACCAAGGGCGGGCGCTCACCAGGGCGCATTCCAGCATAGGGGGCATCCACCTCAATAATCACCCCCACAGTGCGTGTCTTAGGATCCAAGGCATCACTCATACGTGCAAAACGCCCCTGCCAGCTGGCATTGATAAGCCCCTCTTTCAAGTCAACTCTAGCAGCAAGTCCAAGCCGGCTGTGCAGTGCAGGTGAAGGGGTATTGAGCAGATCCACAGGGCCATCCGCATGTAGCACGCCACGAATCTGTTCGATAGGGATGGGAACCTCTATTTCAGCCAACTGAAGATCATCAGCCACGGTTAAATTCTCACCTTCCCGCACATATTGATCCTGCTCAACATGTACCGCTGCAATGCGACCTGCAAATGGCAGTCGTATCTCAGTATTGGCCAAATCCCGCTGTGCCGTACTCAATTGAGCCGCCTGCCGCGCCAGCTGAGCACGTAACAGCGCACGCTGACTCGGCACAAGATTTAGTGTATTTCGTTGACCCTGAACAGCCTGCTGCTGCATCAACAAAGCACGCTCCTGGTCCTCCATCTGTGAGCGACTGATACTGCCATCATCTACAAGGCGTTTTTTGCGTGTCAGCTCCTTTTCACGTAGCGCCATAGCCTGCTCTTCTATCACCAGTGATTTACGGGTATTGGCTTCACGCGCACTCAACTCATCAAACTGTGCCTTAGTGGCCGCAATATCAGCCTCAGTTTGAGCGATGGCAAGCTGGTAATCAGTTGGATCAATCTGTAGCAGCAGGCTATCTGCCTCAAGAATGGCACCCTTTTTAAGCTCAGGGTGTTTTTGTAGAATCTTACCTTTAACCTGAGCAACCGCCTCCCAAACCTTGGCGGGTCTAACCGTGCCATGCCCAATAGCCTGGGGTATTACAGTCGCTTCGAATACTGTCATCACTCGCACCAGGCGAGATTGCTCTTGTGCGGTTGCCTGTAGAGGCTCACCCTGATTTTGTTTGAGTAGAACCAAAACCGCCACCCCAGCCAGAATGGGCAGTATAATCACCCACTTACTTGGTTTTTCTTTCACAGGAACTCCTGGAGTGATTTACAGTAATTGTATTTGGCCACATCTGGGCAGATGCATGCCCGATTTTCCACAGAAGCCTTTGGGACTCACGGCTGATTCACCCTGAGCTACTTCTATATTAAAAACAATGGGTTAAACGGAAGTCTAATCATGTGCCCGCCAATTATCAAGAAAAACAATAAGTTATGGTTAATTTTATTGTAAAATTGAACAACAAATCAATGAC
>JAJFJN010000066.1 GCA_021773975.1 Gammaproteobacteria bacterium
ATGGAGAAATTTAGAGTTAATGTTGGGGATGGCAATCAAATGGGGCCACTTTTACCCACATAGCCTATCGAGGGCTCAACGCTTTGCTAACGTATGCCAGAATAGCTTTCTCGGTAGGGTCAACTGATTTTTTTAGGTTGACACCTACCGCAGAGGATATCTCAAACAAACAGACCCAGCATCTACCAGAATAAGTCAGTCAAGGGGTGTCAACTCATAACTGGTACTGCGCCCACCGGCATCTGATTTCAGCAGCACACCTCGGTTCAGAAGATCAGTGATATCACGAAGTGCGGTATCGGGTGAGCACTTGGCAATCTTTCCCCATTTGCTGGTTGTCAGCTTTCCTTCAAACCCATTCAGCAGTCGGTTGAGCAGCTTGATTTGCCGCTCATTCATTGGTGTATCAGACCAATGCTGCCAGAAGCGAGCTTTGGTCAACACCGCAGACAAGGTGATATCTGCGCCTTGCATAGCACGCAGCAGACAACCCAGGAACCACTCCAGCCAATTCGTCACATCCAGTGAGCTTTTTTGTGTCTGCTCCAGCCGGTCATAGTAGTCTTCTCTCTCCCGCTGGGTCTGCGCAGAGAGGCTGTAGAAGCGTTGTGGCGACTGATCGGCCTGGGCCAATGCCATGTCACCGACGGCCCTTGCGATACGCCCATTGCCATCATCAAACGGATGAATGGTCACAAACCAGAGATGGGCCAAACCCGCCTTTATCATAAAATCAGGTTCATCAACGGAATTAAACCAGTGCAGAAAGTCTGACACCTGGGCATCAAGTTGATCAGCTGGCGGCGCTTCATAATGCACTTTTTCCCGTCCTACAGGACCAGAAACAACCTGCATGGGTCCTGAGGCATCATCACGCCAGCCACCCGTACGTATTTTGTTAAGCCCACTGTATCCGGTGGGAAACAGTGCAGCATGCCAACCAAATAGACGCTCATCGGTAAGGGGCTGATCAAAGCGCCATGTAGCATCCAGCACCATCTCCACCACACCATCCACATGTCGGTCGGCTGGAGCCAAAGCAGAGCCTGCCCCATGAGCATAGCGAATGTTTTGGGTACCCACATCAACTCCCAGGCGGCGAGCAACAGAAGAGCGTACCGTTTCCGGATTCAGCCGTTCGCCTTCAATTTCACTGGTCTTGAGCACATCCTCTGTCAATACTTGCAGCGTAGCCTGGTCACGCAATCCCATGCCGATATCCTGCATGCGCCCAAGGAGATGCCCCTGGGCATGGTGGACCTGAGCCAGCAAATGGACAAGCCGCTTAGGATTATAGCGCCAGTGAGGCCAGTCAGCGCATTGCCAGATATATTTACCGCTATTCATGCGGAGATTATGGCTCGTATTCTCCGCAAGATCAAGGTTCACCGCATATTGTGCGGAGTTAAGGCCTGTTATTCACCGCATTAGCAGTAACAAAACGAGTGCAGACTACAGATTAAAAGCAGATGCCATAGCCTGCCGCTCAGCTCTGTCCAGCCCGACTTTCATCGCAACAGCTTCCCAGTTGCTGACACTGGCCAGAACTTCACTTTTAATTTGCAACGCATCCTCTTCGGGAAGTTGGAAGAAATCAACCACCTCCATTGCCAGTTCATAGCTCATACTGTTATCACAGTCACTTATATTCAAATGCAGTCCATTGGCAGGCGTTACTGGATTGATGTCGTAAGCTGGAGAGAGTAGCCAACCACCTTTGTGGTAGATAAAACCATGGTTTCTCAGATGATCATCACTGTTTGAGACGGCAATATTGAAAACAATTCGACGCCACAGTTCTGCCAAGTCTTCTTTGGTATTGGAGCCATGCTCAGTTAAGAACTGCGCCAGCTCAAGGTAACTTGCATCATAATCACCATCGTAGTAACCCAGTTGCATCATGGCTGAGGTAAAATGCAATCGGCTTTCTGGTGTACGGTCGAAACGCCGGGTTAGGAACGTATGGTGCTGGCTGCTGAATCTCTCCAGTCGACACTCCGGCATATTGATTCCAGCACCCAGTGCTAATTGGTAGGTAACGTACTCCCAAGCCCCGATATCATAGTCATCATGACGACTCGGAAACTTGGCGATCCACAGGTTATCTTCATTATCTACAACAGAGGACTTTGGCCGGGCGCCACCCAGTGATGAACCAGGGGAAATCAACATATTCAGCCACTTCAAATAATCAGGATCATCAATATCCTGAGCATCCTCTAGCTGTTGGACGGCATGTTCAATCTCACGCAGTGATGTAATGGGTGGCGCTGCCAATTGTTCATTGTTATCCAGAAAGTCTCCATCCATATCCAGCTTGAATCGCAATGCCCCCATGCGGTATCTATCATGCACTCCCAGCAGGTAATCTGATTCATTCAATACCTTGGGCTTACGCCCTTCCCGGCGGGCAAGAACAGCCTCCCGCCGC
Organism: Gammaproteobacteria bacterium; assembly: GCA_021773975.1. Taxonomy (GTDB): domain Bacteria; phylum Pseudomonadota; class Gammaproteobacteria; order Chromatiales; family Chromatiaceae; genus WFXD01. Next base: position 2,432 of record JAJFJN010000066.1, read on the forward strand.
TTCATTAACAAGCGCCCCCAGCGATCTGGGCAAGAATCCAGAAAAACACGGAAGTTCTGCTCACCCTGACTGAACTGATTGCCCACATAGAGATGCAAATCAGGATCAATTTGCTGCGCAAATTTAGACTGAAGCCAGGCGTCATCATAAGCAAAGCTGAAATGCTCTTTGCCCTTCACGATGTCAGAGCGTAGCGTGCCAACCAACATGGGTTCCTCAAACTCCTCCCAATCGGCAAACACATAGATCTCTCGGCTCACTGTGATGCCCCCATCAGCTTAATATCCTGAAGCTTTCTCCCCAGCTCATCGTCACGGGCAACCAAGGCGAAATCTTCTACCATTCCAAGCACGCTGAGTACTGCCACATAGTGACCAATGGATACGGTTGGATCACCCTGCTCAATCTTACGGACGGTAAGCCGACTCAGGCCCGTACGCTCAGCGATGAGTGATTGAGTGTATCCTCGGCGTTTACAGGCGAGCTTAATGTTCTCACCCAGCTGGATTAGTGTTTTACGGTTTTTGGGAAAAACTGGCGCACTACGCTTTTTCTTGGTCGTATCAGGCATTATATTTACCAATATCTAGAATATTGGTAATTATAGTGATCATTATGTATTTGGTAAAGAAGAGAATTGGAACCTATGATTACCATTTTTCGTGGCATTAGCAACCATATGTGCCAATATTGCCAATGCAACTCATCAACATTTTAAAGAGTATTATGCCTCCATGGATCAATCATCTGACACATTTGATGTGGTAATACATTTACATTGGTTACCTAAGATATATAGACATTGTTGGAGGTCACAATGACTGCAACACTGACTGTGGAATCAACTCTCACGGACAGCTATCAGATAACGTTGCCTGAATCCGTGCGCAGCACCCTGCATCTCAGAAAACGTGACAAAATTCGCTTCTCCCTTCAACCGGATGGGAAGGTCATACTGACTCGTGCCGACGACATTGAGGTTGATCCAGTTCTCGAGCAATTTCTAAGCTTCCTTGCAAAGGATGTCGCAGAGCACCCCCGGCATGTACATGCTCTAAGCAGCAGTCTAGTCAAACGGGTGCAATCATTGGCAGGTGATGTTGAAATCAATCTCGAGTCTCCACTACCTGATAAAGACTAAGACAGAGAAAAATGAGATTGGCAACCTGTTCAGTCTATAAGCATTTACTTATTGGAACGTGAGTGGAACGCAATAAAATAAAAATCATATAACTACTTGTTTTATATATTTTTTCTGTCTCATTAATGGTAGTTCAAGTCCTCTCCTCGGCACCATCTTTTCCTTATTAATCAATTAGTTAACAAGCTTCTTGGCGTAATTTTAGCGTAGCCAGCCTCAAATTTTGTAAAACCACGGCAGGGTTAGTTTCGCGCCACCTCCACCAATACGTACATCGTATTCCAATGATATTCAGCACAGTAAATGCCACATGTTTGTATGGATTTGCCTACTGCTACATCCTGTAGTTGGAACTTCAAATACGTGTCTATTAGATAAGTGCTGCATCAGACACCCAAATGATAGTGGAATAGATAGCCGGCTACTTATGGCATCCCCAAGGGGAGATGCCACTATTCCGCAGTTGTATGTTAATTCCCAGGAGCCAGGACTGCGAAAATTGGAAGATTAAAGTAACCACCACAGTCAAAAAATGTTTGAACAGCCGACCAATGGTTTAAGAGACCTGACAGTGGAATTAATAAGCTTTAATATCATATAGTTACCGTGATGCCCGTTGCCAATATTGCATAACTATTCATAACAGTGCAGGACTAATCCACGCAAAAATCACGCACGGATAATTTCGTGTGTACAGAAAAATTTTAATATCTAACCCCCTGGCTCATAGCCGCCATAGTAAATATAAATCATTGTTTTTAAATGGCTCAAAAACGATGTTCATTGCCCATTTTGTCAGATAATGAACTACTCTGCAGCACTGATGTTGGAAATTTGTCGGAAGGAAATATCAAACTAGGTCAGGAGTTTCAAAGCTTATTTGATTAATAGCGGAATGGCCGTCCGCCACCCTGACATTCCACTTATGCAAACCCAACTCGGACAATCAGAACTATCTAATGGATCCAGGTCATGCTCAAGCTCCCACCCGTCACTCAAGCCATCTCTATCTGTATCAGACTTCCTTGGGTTTGTATGATTTTTATATTCTTGTAGATTACTAAGCCCATCATTGTCCAAATCAAATTCAGCATCAGCTGAATCCAATGGATCAAAATTGTTAGATAATTCATAGGCATTATCCATCCCATCACCATCTATATCATTAGCATCAAATAATCCCACCTCATCAATAAACCAGCCATGGCTCTCCGATGCACTATATGACGGATTCCGCCCCGCACTGTGATAAAAACCCAGGCGTATGGTTTGTCCTGCATAGGCACTCAGATCGATGCTCTTCAGAGACCAGTTTGAGCTATTGGC
>JAJFJN010000067.1 GCA_021773975.1 Gammaproteobacteria bacterium
CCTCTGTTGCTGGGGTTACCCAGCGAACCACTGTCTAAAACACAGGAGGAAAAAGTTTGTAGTGCCATAACGGCACTTAATAAATTTTAACTTATTGTTTTTATTGAGTTATTTTTTGTTGGTGCGCAAACTTGGGTTAAGTTTAGCGTTTTAGTTGATGAATTGTGAGAGTTGCAAGTCGTGTGTTCGACCCACGATGACCCACATGCTCCGCAGTGGGTCATCGTGGGCCAAACACATTCTTGCAAGAGGGTGCCCCTCGTTGGCTCCCTAAAAATGCACTTGGTAATAACTAATGAGATATATTCAATGCAGAAAGATATGCGTATCAGGGTATCTCTAAATCCCGAAGAAAGAGCTGAGTTGACTGAGGCGGTCCGCGCCTCCGGTCTCACAATGAGCGACCTGTTAAGAGTCGCCTACTTTGGATGGGAGCGAGTGAAAGTAACTCCACGACCAACGGCAGACAGGGTGGCCCTTGCCCAGGTAATCGGGCAGCTGGGTAGACAAGGAAACAATTTAAATCAGATCGCCCATGCGATCCACAGCGCTCATATCCCCCCGAGCGCTGAAATTGCTGCAGGCTTAACAGGCATACATGAGCAACTTTCAGATATCAGCGTACAGGTTCGCCATGCACTGGGGATTCGCTGGGATCAGAATAAAGAGATTAATAAATGAAGCTGCCTGTTATCCACACATGGCGAGATGGCGTATTCATCTATCAGGATCAGATAGAGAATAATCCCAATGAAATGGGGGCTCCATTGGTAGTGAACCGGGAAGGGTTGAATTCGCTACTCGAAATCAGGCACTTAAAAGGCGATGGAATTGGTGAAATTGGTCATGTTTTTATTTGGAAACGAGCCAGAAATGCTGAGCTTAAAAGCACGCTTCTAGGTAGTTGTAGGCAGCAAGATCTGAAGGTATTTCTGCCAGATGAATATAAAATCTAATCAGCGATCAAATCCTCGGCAACTTGCCGTTCATCTTGTGAGTGATGAAAATGAAAGTATTAAATTCACTGATTCGCGGAGCATAGCATCCCAAAATGTAATTGGGGCGCTGGCGGAAATGGAGGCCTTGATCAAGGGATCGAGAGCACAAAAACCCCTCTACCATGTCCAATATTCTCCACAACCTAACCAGCCGTAGGATAACCAAAAACTGGTAAGGATGTTCGAATTATATGAGCAAATACACGGCCTGCAAGATCTTCAGTTTCTGGAGGTTATGCATAAAAAGAATGAGCGGGTTCATTGGCATAGAGTGTATAACCGGGTCTCCCCAGATACGTTGGTTGCACAAAATTTAAGTTGGACAAAAATAAAGAATGAGAGAGTGTGCCGGCAGCTGGAGGTGGAGTTTGGCCACCAGATCATACCTGGTAAAAATAACCGGGCAGTAATTCACCAACTTGAAAAAGAAGGAGAAAAAGAGGCAGCTGATAAGCTGCGCCACTTGGCTACGGTTGCCCCAGCCGTGGTAAGCCTCACCCATGCTGAGGCTCAGCAGGTCAAACGAACTCCCCTCAAACAGGTGAGAACCGATCTGGCTGAGGCCTGGCGGATCTCAGATGACCCAGAGGGATTTAAGCAGGCCGTAGAAGAACATGACTATGCTTTCACCCATGGTAATAAAGTGCCACTTGCTGTTGATGCGGATGGTAAAAAATATCCGCTCTTGCGCTCAATCAATGCTGGCCGAAAAGCCCTGGGGCTTGCACCGATTAAAAAAGCTGAGTTGGATGAACGATTGCCGGTGTTTGTGCTTGATCCGGATGCCATACACAAAGTACAGATTGAGCTTGAACAGCGCCAGACTCAGAGAACTAAGATTCAGCCAATGGATGAATCAACTACTTTAAAGTTACAACCAGCAACTGGCAAAAAGGATGAGTTGATAGGTTGCAAACTTGAGAATGCAAAAGCAAAAAATGATAAACATGAGAGGGATAAATGGAAACAGCATCTTTTGTCCGATTATTACGGAAAACAGATTGATGAATCAGAGCTAACCAAATATTGGCGCCCAAAACGCCAACATAACGGCTCATTAAAACTGAGCAATAGGACCGGTGAGATAATTGATCATGGCTGCAGTATTGATGTAAAGGCCAGTGGTTTTATAAAAGGAAATTCATACATGCCAGCCGCTGCCGCTGCACTTGAATTAGCCAGGTTAAAAGGATGGAATGAGCTTAAAGTTTGTGGTGAGGATGAGTTCAAAAAAACGATTTTTATACTAGCTATAGAAAAAGGGGTTAGGGTATCACTTGAGTGTGAATATGATAGAAAATTATGGGAGCAGATAGAAGGCAAGGTAAATGAGCAAGACAATAGTGTTCCCCAATCTCTGCAAAGGTCGCCAGCCGTTTCCCAAGCGCCTGGGATGCAGCGGCATCTTCACAAAGGGCAGATGCAAGGATGATCTATAATACCCTGCACCAAATCTAACAGATCCTTATCCCACACGTAATATCACCTGGCAGTTGTGAAACCTGGCATAGCAAAGTGACGTGGTAGAAAACTCTAATACAAGCCCCATCATAATCTGAATTTCCACATCCTCACTCACACCCTTAAGTGTGTTTACCATAGCCACTCTTTATTGATGGGGCCAAAAAAAGCTGGAGAATTTGTTAATACCCACAACAACCTCATCCAACAACTCGGTGAGGTAAATGAACTCCTTGGATCAGACCGCTTACCGCTGATCTATGAAGGTGAAGATGAATTCAAAGATCGCACCCAAACTTACGGGATCAATGAGAAACCAGCAGATTATCTGGAGAGCTTTAGCGACTTCATTAATAAGCAGATCAACCAATCTGCCGCGCTAGCCGTGGTCGTCAACAAACCCAAAGATCTAACCCGTGAGCAACTACGTGAGGTGCGCCTACTGCTCGATCAGCATGGCTACAGTGAAGCGATATTAAAGTCCGCCTGGCGTAACCAGACCAATCAGGAGATTGCTGCCAGTATCATTGGTTATATTCGCCAAGCCGCACTCGGTGAAGCTCTCATCCCATTTGATCAACGTGTAGCCCAGGCCATGCAAAAGATATACACCTTGCATAGCTGGACGCCCGTACAGCGCAAATGGCTGGATCAGCTGGCCAAACAACTCACTCACGAAGTGATCATCGACCATGAATTTGTCAACCGCGCCTTTGCAAATGATGGCGGTGCTAAAAGCTTAGATAAGCGCCTCAACTCACACCTGGATGAGGTGATGGCAACCCTGGCAGAGGGGTTATGGGAGAGAGTGGGTTAAACCTAAAACCTCAAATGAGTGGCAACCTACACACGAAGTGCTATAGTGTCCATTGTCCGAGGACTGCGGACGCTCTAGCGAGCAACACAAATGAAAAGCCAAGATATCCTAATACTACTGAAGCTAATCTCTCTCCAGCAGCAAGCACTGGAAGATGATCAACTCAAAGAGCAGAGCAGCGCACGTGCGCTGGAGTCCTCTTTAGGTATCAGTAAGAGTGAAGCTAACGCCTCCATAAACCGCAGCATAGAGGCCGGTCTGGCCCATAAAGATCGCAAGTTGGGCTACCCCAAAGCTAATGTGAGTGCGCTGCTTGAGTTTCTCTCCAGTGGTATTAAATATGTATTTCCAGTAAAACCCGCTGAACTGGTACGAGGCATACCCACTACCTTTGATGCCCCCCAACTACAAAGCAAACTAAAGAGCCACAGTGATTACCCCTATGTTTGGCCCGCAGCAAACGGCCAACTCATGGGGCAATCCATCAAGCCACTCTTTAAAAGTGTCCCTGATGCCGTGGCTCAAGATGAACGCCTATATGAGTATCTTGCACTGATTGATGCCCTGCGTATCGGCAACGCTCGTGAAGCCAATCTTGCACAACAGCTACTAGCAAAGCGGCTTAAATCCTGATGGCCAATAAGATTCCACAGGTGATGATGGAGATGCTCCTCCCTGTAGCAGAAGCACTGGGCGAAGAGCTATTGCCCCATGTTGCTTTTGTGGGTGGCACAACCACCGCACTACTGGTAACAGACCTCGTCACTCGCCAGGCGGTACGCTTTACTGAAGATGTTGACCTCATTCTCAGTGTTGACTCAAAAGCCCACTGGTACCATTTTCAAGAGCAGCTTCGTGCGCGGGGTTTCAAAGAGAGCATGGAGGAGAACCTCACCTGTCGCATGTTATTGAACAACCTAAAAGTCGATTTCATGCCAGATGATGCATCAATCCTCGGTTTTAGTAATCGCTGGTACAAAGCCGCACTGGCGACCGCCCAGCCTTACGCCTTAACCGATGCAATCACTATAAACCTACTCACACCAGCTTATTTTATCGCCACCAAGTTAGAGGCCTATCAGGGGCGTGGTAACAATGCACCAATGAGTAGCCATGACCTGGAAGATATCATCAACCTAGTTGATGGCCGCCCCACCCTGGGGGAAGAGATAAAGCAGAGCAATAAAACCGTTCGCCACTACATTGCGGAAGCATTCTCAGCACTGCTACAACACCCGGATTTTGACTATGCCGTACAAGGCAACTTGCAAGATGCCAACCGAACAGAACTACTCTTCAATCGCTGGGAAGCGATCAGCACCCTGACATAGATAGAGAAGAATTGAGAAAAAGATGAGCAACAACGAAATCGTACAAAAACTCTGGAACCTTTGTGATGTGCTAAAGGATGATGGCATCAACTACTCCGACTATGTCACTGAGCTGGTGCTGCTGCTCTTCATCAAAATGGAGTATGAGAATGCTGAGGCAGGTATCCTGCAAAAACATAAACTGCCCAAAGGTTGCCGTTGGCTAGATCTTACAAAACTATCAGGACTTAATCTGCTCAACCACTACCGCCAGATGCTGCTGGATCTCTCCAAGAGCAAAGATCATCTTATCGCAGCCATTTATGCCGATGCACAAACCCGTTTAAGAGAGCCACGCCATCTGGAAGTAATCGTCAAAGCACTGGATAACATCGACTGGTTCAGTGCCCAAAAAGATGGCCTGGGTGACCTCTATGAAGGCTTGCTAGAGAAGAACTCCACTGAGACTAAATCAGGCGCAGGGCAATACTTCACTCCTCGTCCTCTCATCGATAGCATCATCCACTGTGTGAAGCCGCAGACTGGAGAGACTGTTCAAGATCCAGCAGCAGGTACAGCCGGTTTTCTCATTGCAGCAGATGCCTATATCAAAGCCGCAACTGATGATCTTTATGAGCTAAAGCAAAGAGAGCGCACCTTCCAGAAAAATAAAGCCTTCATTGGCATGGAGCTGGTTCCAGGTACTCGCCGCCTTGCTCTGATGAATTGTCTTCTCCATGGCATGGAGGGAGATGATGAAGGAGTAGTCCATCTTGGTAATACCCTCGGTCTACCCGGCACCCAACTACCAAAGGCAGATATTATTCTTACGTAACTATTCAGGTACCTGTTTTTTCAAAAAACACAAAAAAGTACTTGACACGCTTTTTGCGTAAAAATCTTCGAAAATCCCCGCATGTAAGCCTCACTGCAACTGGCCTGCATAGCGCCTGCTGAAGCGCCATTAAGGATGCCATTTAAACATTGTCGCCCCGACTACGGGCTAAATCATTAATCGCCTTATCCTGACGTTCAGCGCTTTAAAACCGCCTCTGAAAACGCATGATAAAATGCAGGCATTCATTAAG
>JAJFJN010000068.1 GCA_021773975.1 Gammaproteobacteria bacterium
TTCAATCCCTTGCACCAATGACTACCGGATGGTTCGCCATAAACTGAATACTGACAGCATCCAGAACCCAAAACTGAAACGGGAACTCCAGGAGTTTGCAACTGCCTGTTACATGCCATCACGGTCTGATTACCTAGCTGAGAAACCCACACTGCCAGCAGGCATACCGGAAGATGATACTGAATGGTTGGGATCAGCATTCTTTCTAGGTACAGCAGGAAAATACTACAACGATACGGCCTATCGGGCACCCATTGAGGTGCCTGGGTTTTCTTATAGTGCCACAAGGGATACTGAGTATCCCGCTTCAAGCATCCCTACCTGGGGAAGACCCCATTGCCGTGAATGGTGGAGTGATGGCGCTGAAGGACTGCGTAAGCAACTGCTGGATGAGGTGGAACCGACATTTCTCACCCAGGTACAGACATTGCTACCCGGCTGGCTAGGCATAACGGCTACCGAGGCGGAAAACAGCACCATCCGACGACTGCTAGATGTCACTGAGTCCGGCAGGCCGAATGGCCAAACCTTTTCCGGTTATGGCCAGAATGAGGGAGTTGGCTCTTGGTTAGGCAGCTTCTACAATCACGGAACCGCCGTGGTCGGCACCGTGGTCACGCAGCTTACTGAATATCCGAAGATGTATATGGTGCGGGAGGCCGTGGTGGTGGTGCAGGCTGTGGTACTCATGGCCATCTATATGCTGTTGCCGTTTGTGCTGCTTTTTTCCGGCTTTGCCTGGGACAAGATGATCCTCATGGCAGTGGTTATCTTTGCTGTGAAGTTCTGGACATTTCTCTGGGCTGTGGCTTATTGGTTGGACAACAACCTCATCGAGGCTGTACAGCCTGGTTGGTTGGCAGTGTTTGTACAAAACGACACCACGCTTAGTGATGACATTATTGAGTTTGTGGTGATGGGGATGTATTTAGGGTTGCCGATTGTCTGGACAACGCTTGTTGGCTGGGCGGGATTAGAAGTGGGTCATGCTATTGGCAACTTTACCGGAAAGAGTACATCTGCGGCACAAGGTGCAGGACAACGTGGCGGCCAAATGGGGGGGAAAGCTGGCAGGAAATCAGGTGAGATGGCGGCTAAAGCTGCTGCAAAAAAATAGACTCGGCAGTCACCACTTCTACTTATTCAAGAATTAGTTCCCCATGGATCAAATTCTACTGAAGTAGGTTCATGCGTAACGTTTCCTTTTTCATCAAGGTACATTTCTGCAAATGAGTCACCTTGCTGCTCTTTATTGTCATCATCGGCTGCTAACTCCAACAGTAATCCAGCAACACCAGCGGCCAACCCAATCGCACGCTTGATCCCAGAAGGTAGTGTCTTCCATGCCAGTTTGATTTTTTGCCTAATCATGATGATATTCCCAGATTCTTCTCTATCTGTTTTCTGCTCTGTCTGACTTTAGCCCACCGAGAACTTCTCCACAATTTCTGTGGACAACCTTGTGTAAATTTAGTTTCTGATCCTACTCTCTAAGGCCTAGAGTGGATTGCATAGAAAATAGACAATGCACCTCTTCCTAATATCCATTCAAATTAGCTTTGCGCTGCCCGTTTAAGCTCTTCTTCAGCCCAGGCATTTAAACTCTTTCCTGCCAGCTTTGCAGCCACAAATAGCTTGCGGTGAATAGTTGGAGTGGTACGCAGCAAAAACTTGCCTGAGAACGGCTTATCTGGCTGCTCACCGCGCTCAGCACAAAACTCCAGGTAATCATCCACAGACCCACGGAAGGCTGCCTCCAGCTCTTCAACAGATGTACCCTGGAAAGTAATCACATCGCGCGTATTAATAACCTCACCGTGAAAAACCCCGGCTTCATCATCAAGCTCGACACAACCTATATAACCTTTATGTTCTAACATTTCTCTATGCCACTTCTGGGTTTAGCCACAATCTGATCAAGGCTCTATACCCGCCTCGTTCAGGAAACGCCGCATCGCCTTTACGGCCCCTTTGTCGGTCTCTTTTTCCGGGTGTGGCCTGTGAAAGACAGCCCGTACACCATTAAGCGCAATCCGGACACGGGAGCCACGCCCCTCCGAAAGCTCGGCATCCAATGCCTTCAACAATGCTTCAATATCAGTCCAAACGATCCCCGCTTTGACTGGCTCCTCGAAGATGGCCTTCAAGGTCTTTTTTTGCTTTCGGTTCATCTGTAATGATATCACTTATCGATACTATTTTAAGAATAGTGCCCAAGACAACTTTTGTCCACTCCCACCAGAACAATTTCTATGATACCCAGCCACATGCTGGTCATACGTCCCCAGGCAATCATTTGTTTCGCTCTGTAACATTTCACTTCATCAAAGAAACCACAGACTTTCAACAAAAAACCCTCACCTTAAGGTTCAATGGTTTATTTTAAGCTCTTATGAAGAGGCCTGTTGGCAGAAAGGGTAATGAGATAAAGGCTGGAAAGGGCAAATCAAGGGAAGGGGGAATTTAATGGAAAGGCCTTATCCAAAAAGGCTATATGACCCCGGCAACGGGGTAAAAGGCCTGCATAAAACCCTCAATTTGAGGCAGCTGCCAAAAATAAGAAAAACCCTTGGAAGTGGATGAAAGGGTTATTTATGGACATACCCTCTCCATCTAAGATGATACAGCCATGAAGGCAATCTATGAATATGACCTGAGAAAAGAGCACCTGGCGATCAGCGTGTTCCATAAACTGATAGCACTTGAATTATCTGCATGGTTGCCAGTAATCACCCTCCTGTTTAATCGAGTCGCCTCTATTGAGCAGCTGATGGATGAAGATGCTGACAGGTTGCTATTTCGATTGGAGTATTTTTTCGATAAGGAGAAAACCCGAGACTCAGATGGTCGTGATCAGCGCCTTCTTTCTATTTTGGCAGAATTACCCATTTGGTACTTTCATGTGATCAGCAATGGGTATCACTGGAATCCCCTTGAAGAGCCTCTACAGGACTTCACCGCAAGACATGGCTGCATTACTGTTTTCGAGTCCCCAGACCCAAGAATAGAGCCAATACGGGTTATTGATTGGCTCTCTCAACTGCATGATTGCATGCAAGTTCAAGAGCAGAATGTTCTGGCCTCGTAAGCAGGATAGCAAATCAGCCCCGGCCAATGATTCAAAAAACGGTATCAGGCTGGTGTTTACCGCTGAAAAACTACTTGCCCCCAGGCATCGGCAAATTCTGTTACAGGAAATCCAAGGCTTCGTAAGTATCCCAGCAAAGCATTACAGGGCACTCTTTGAAACTGCAATCAGAAACTACGCCAGCTTTGTTCAGGAGCTACCGGCATCTGAAATCCATCATCATTCTGCACCTGGGGGGATGCTGGATCATGGGTTGGAAGTTACCAAAGCCGCACCGGAGCCGTTCTCTGGAACAATAACAATTAGTACAGATGGAGGATCACCTCAGGCCACTAAGGAAGCCGAAATTCTCAAGCACTGCGCTGATCCCGAGACAATAACCGACCTGCCATCCTTTGCAGCCACTCACTCTAATTCCACAAATGGGGAAATAATTCCGACACCATCTACACCAGAGGAAAAGAGTCCCAGGTTGAAGGAGAAGTGCATGTTGGAATCCCATCTGTACCCATTGAGCAGCCAGATCCTCTCGAAAAGGTCTCCCTCATAGAGCAAGAGGATGCCGGGGAGCAATTCCTAAATTGGCTACAAACCGGACTGGCATCCGGTGACATCATCACCAATGATGTACGTGCACGGGTTCATGTCGTGCCGGAAGGTATCCTCATTGTCAGCCCTGCCATCTTCAAGGATTTTTCCCGCCACTCCGACCATGATTGGAATCATGTCCAGAAGCGTTTCCAAAAACTGGGGCTTCATGAAAAGACCCCGCAAGGGACAAACATCCATAACTATCGAACAACTGGAGGGCGGAAGTCCTCCACAATCAACGGCCTCCTGATCCAAGATAGTTCCACCCTGTTTCCAAGCCAGCCGCCGCCCCCAAACCCCCACTTAGCCAAAAAGTAAGTACCGACCACACATGTTGTCAGCATTTTTTGAGCACTGGGCGCATGGGACGAGAACAAAAAAGCACAACTTATGCCTCAAAACACGAAAGCAGGCTTTTATCAGCCGCTTTCAGACGTTTTTATTGGGTTCCTCTTAGTTAGCATGGAGAACCTACTGAAGCAGCAGAAAAGAATACAGGTTATGGAAATGACGACTCTCTCTCATTTCCTTCAAAGATGAACCAGGGCGCAAATAGCTTTCAACGCATCATTCCCCGGCTTATCCGACTGAAGGATGCACCTTTCTATCTTGGCATGGACAGAAACCGCTTCAACGCAGAGGCTCGTCCCTATCTAATTGAAATTCGCATCGGTGAACAGGGCATTGCCTTCGACAGGCTTGATTTAGATATCTGGGTAGATCACTATAAGTCCCGCAACGGGCGTTCCGGTCAACTCAGAGGAGAATTGACATGGGACGAAAAAAAGCACCCGGACTCTACAAGCGTGGCGGAGTCTGGCATATCGACAAGCAAATCAGAGGAATCCGCGTTTGCGAAAGCACTGGAGAAAGCGACCTTGAAAGGGCGGAAGAGTACCTCGCAAAGAAAGCTGAGGAAGTCAGGCAAGCAGCTGTCTATGGAATAAGACCGAAACGCGCATTTCGAAAAGCTGCAACAAAATACCTGAACGAGAATCAGCACAAGCGCCGACTTCATGATGAAGCGCTGCATCTCAGACAATTAGACCCATTCATCGGTCATTTACCCCTTGAATCGGTTCACTTGGGTGCATTGCAGCCTTTCATAAAAGCTCGGCAAAAACAGGGGGTTAAAACAAAAAGCATCAACCTGGCCCTAGGTATAGTAAGGCATATTCTGAACGTATCAGCTTCTGAATGGCTGGATGAAAACAATCTAACATGGTTGCAATCACCTCCCAAAATTAGGCTGCTAAAGGTAAATGACGCACGTAAACCCTACCCATTATCTTGGGATGAGCAAACACGTCTGTTCAAGGAACTGCCCCCTCACCTAGCTAGAATGGCGCTTTTTAAGGTCAATACCGGTATTAGAGACAAAGAGGTCTGCTTCCTGCGGTGGGAATGGGAGGTGCCAGTGCCGGAATTGAATACCAGTGTCTTTATCATTCCTGAAGGATGGGTAAAGAATGGTGAAGAGCGCTTGGTAGTGCTCAACCGGATAGCCTTATCGGTAATTAACGAACTTCGGGGGGAACATCCTGAATATGTGTTTACCTATAGAGGCCATCATATGACCAAGATGAATAACACAGCATGGAAGAACGCAAGGAAGCGAGCAGATCTTTGCCAAGTACGAGTGCATGATATCAAACACACTTTTGGTCGCCGGTTACGGGCAGCAGGAGTTAACTTTGAGGATCGGCAGGATCTGCTGGGACACAAGTCAGGAAGGATCACGACACACTATTCAGCAGCGGAGCTAGAGAACTTATTAAAGGCTGCCGACAGTGTATGCGGGGATAGCTCCCGCAAAAGTCCCGCACTGGTGTTGTTGAAACAAAAAAGCGGCAGAACTTATGCTCTAACCGCTTGATTTGTAACACTAAAATGGCGCGCCCGGAAGGATTCGAACCTCCGACCCCCTGGTTCGTAGTCTCACTGGCGTTTTAACAACCTTTATTTATCAACTAGTTACGACGTCCGCCCAACACCATAATGAGCCCTATTGAGTCCCACTACCGCACATTATCCGGCACACCTCTGATATCTCCATCCCACCCATACCAGCTACGGACAGTTTCTTTGGTAGGGACGACAGTCACGCCCCTTGATTAACGGACATTTTTGTCCGATACTTAAATACAATGAACGGAAACGAACTTCTAAAGAAGCTCAGAAAAATCGCCAAGGAGCGGGATCTCCGCCTGGAATTTATCCGAGAACGCGGCAAAGGCAGCCATGGCACGCTCTATCTTGGCGATAGATACACGGTCATGAAGGACCGCAAAAAGGAGATCGGCCCCGGACTACTTTGCAAGATGCTTGCAAACTTGGGATTAGAGAAGTCCGATATTGAATAGGAATTGCAGTATCCATAAAGAGGCATACCATGAGTGAACAGTTTGCTTACCCAGTAGCCATCGAACTCGATGAGGCCGGATTCTATCTGGTGACTTTTCCAGATTTCCCCGAGATCGCAACCGATGGAAGATCTGAAGCAGAAGCCCTCCATGAGGCTGCCGACGCCCTAGAAGAAGCAATTGCCGGACGGATCAACCGGGGAGACAATATCCCTCACCCCTCCCAGACTAAGCGTGGGCAAACGATAGTGCCAGTCCCCGCCCAGATGGCCATCAAGGCAGCTCTCTATCTGGCAGTCAAAGAGGCCGGTATCAGAAATACCGAATTAGCCCGACGGCTCGGTGCCGATGAGAAAGAGGTTCGTCGCCTCTTGGATCCCCATCATAAATCGAAACTACCGCGGATTGAGGCCGCCCTTGAAGCACTAGGCATGAATCTGGTGGTCAGTATGGAAGCTCGCGCCTAAATTGACTGTATTTCGTTGGACCTTCATGTCTCCTACGCACGTGTACTGGAGGGAAAACCCCGTGGAGGTTCAAGCCCTCTTCTCGGCACCATGATCTCCTTGTTAATCAACAACTTAACAAACTTCACGGCGTAATTTTGGCGTAGCCAAGCCCAAGTTTTGTAAAACCACTGCAGGGTTAGTTTCGCGCCACCTCCACTAATACGTACATCGTATTCCAATGATATTCAGCACAGTAAATGCCACATGCTTGCATGGATTTGCCTACTGCTACATCCTGTAGTTGAAACTTCAAATACGTGTCTATTAGATAGGTGCTGCATCAGACACCCAAATGACAGTGGAATAGATAGCCGGCTACTTATGGCATCCCCAAGGGGAGATGCCACTATTTCGCAATTGTATGTTAATTCCCAGGAGCCAGGACTGCGAAAACTGGAAGATTAAAGTAACCACCACAGTCAAAAAAGGTTTGAACAGCCGACCAATGGTTTAAGAGACCGGTCAATAAAATTAATAATCTTTAATATCGTATAGTTACCGCGATGCCCGTTGCCAACATTGCATAACTATGCAGGACTAATCCACGTACGAAGAGTTTGGGAGTGCGTAAGACAAATCAAGACTCCAGTTGTAAAGAGGCCCAAGCCTACAAATGCATAAAAAGCACCTTACCTTCTCCTCCTTGTCCTGCCGGATACAGGCATTGCACTCGCCTCATTAGAGCTTAGAGATTCAATACCGTTTGTAACTGAATTAACCACATAGTAATAGGTGACTCCATTGGTAAGACCGAAATCTGCATAAACGGCGTAGTCAGTCACATGCCCTTCCGCAATGAGAGTGTATGATCCACCTTGAGTGGTACTTCGATAAACATTGTAGCTTTCAGCACCGGCTACCGGTGTCCATACGATATCAATCTTACTACCCTTAGCCCTTGCGTAGAGATCGGTAATCGTCTGTATTGGTGGGTCAGTAAATATTGTTTCAAACTTGAACAACTTCACACCAATCGGTGGGGTTTGAACAGGGTTCGCACAAACATTGTTTAACCGGTCTGTTAAACGAACATAGACGACATCACCTTCCGCTAAAGCGCCCGGTTCTGGAGTAAAGATCAGTGCACTGTCCGATGCGCTGAATTTAAATGCGCCCGGAACCGCCATACCGCCACTAATATCGCCATTCATTTCTACGGCATTGGCGTAAACACCAAACGTACTCATAGCGAAATTGCCTGTGTCAAAAACAAAACTGTTGACGTTCATTGTTGCTGGAGAATCAATACCAGTGTTTTTATTTCGATTGGTAAATTCAAGCACTATCTGCTGATCTAGCGGGCGATCACTGCCCCAACTTTCGAGTGCTGAGTGATTTCAGAAAAAATCATCCTGCATTTTTCCAGGATTGCTTTAAGCAAACGGTGAAGCTATCGATGGAGCTTAAACTGGCTTCATTGGGGCATATCAGCCTTGACGGCTCTAAAT
>JAJFJN010000069.1 GCA_021773975.1 Gammaproteobacteria bacterium
TCCATCTTTCTATAATTTGATTTAATTCCTTCATCTCCTTTATGGCTTTTTTAACTGCTGCCGCCTGATCTTTGTTAAGCGTTTTTGTAACCGTCTTCCCATTTACCTTTCTTGTCCAAATCAAGTATGGACCATGCCAATACTTCTTATCTTCATTGCATCGGCAATTTAGTTTGCCGCATTGTTTATATTGTTTGGCTAACGAGCCATTAAGAATGTGCTCTTTTGACTCTATTTTGGATTTCAAGCGCAAAATCATCTTATTCATAGAATTAAGTTTATCTTGAAGTATATAATACCTCAAGACTAATCTTAGGAGACTTTACGTGAATGCATGCGACTGGGCTAATACAGAATTTGATGGTGTCGATCTAGGTGATAAGAGATTGAATGAACGCCTCGTAAAAATCACTGGCCAGTTCATGTCCTCTACGGAGAGTCCAATAAATCAAGCATGTGGTGGTTGGGCAGAAACAAAAGCTGCATACCGTTTCTTTCAAAACGATAATGTCGACTATAAAGACATTGTTGGGCATCATGCTCAAATTACAAAGGGGAGATTTGATAACGAAGACGTTATCCTAGCGATTCAAGATACGACTTATTACAATTACACTGACCATCCAAAAACAAAGGGACTTGGAATATTGTCAAGATTTACGGGAAAATATAGAAAGGACATCATCACAAGCGGTCTCTATATGCATACTACTATGGCTGTAAATACTGACGGTCTTCCGCTGGGACTGTTGGATCAAAAGATCACTGCAAGAGAAGTATTGCCGAGAGAAAAGGTTGAGATTAAGAAAAGATCCCATAACATAGCATTGCCTATTGAAGAAAAGGAAAGTATACGTTGGCTCGATTCAATGCGAGTCTCTGCATCCCTGTTTGGCGATCAAGATAAAAGAGTGGTTACCGTAGCCGATAGAGAGGCTGACATTTATGATTTGTATCTATTAGCAGAAGAAATCGGTACTCATTATTTAGTTCGAGCTTCTCATAATAGGAAAGTCAACAAGTCAGCCGTCTACTCTGATGTTTCTGGAGAAATGCTTTGGGATTTCATGAGCAAGCAAAAAACCGAAGGGGAGGTGCAGGTGAACGTTCCTGCCAAAGACGACCAGCCAAAACGCGTAGCAACCTGCAATGTTAAAATAGGAAAGATAAGCGTTCTTCCGCCGCGAAGCTTCAAAGGAGAAAAATCAAAAGTAGCAGAACTGATACTGTATTCTATCCAGGTTGTAGAAGTTGATCCTCCTAATGAGGTTTGCAAGATAGATTGGATTCTGCATACAAATATACCCATTCATAGCTATGAGGACGCTATTGAAAAGGTGAGCTGGTATTGCTTAAGATGGCGAATTGAGATCTATTTCAAAGTAATAAAGTCCGGGTTTAATGTGGAGCGCTGTAGATTAGAAACAGCAGACCGCCTTATCCGATATCTAGCCGTTGTTAGCATTGTGGCTTGGAGAGTATTCTGGTTAACCTTGGTATCTAGAACAGTGCCAAATGGAGTTGCTTCGGATTTTCTAGCAGAGGACGAATGGAAAGTTCTATTTGTGAGATTCAATCCAGCAAGCAGAATCCCAAAACATCCGCCTTCACTGAGAAAGGTTACTATGTGGATAGCACAGCTAGGAGGTTTTTTAGCGAGAAAGGGAGATGGCAGCCCTGGTATTACACATATCTGGAGAGGTCTGGCAAAATTAGCCGACATGATGGTGGGTATGCGAATCCATAGTAATATTTATGGGTAATAGAAAGCTCACAGAACCGGACGTGATGAGAGTGAGCACAATAATTGATGTGCCTATGTTCAGTTAATTTGATGGGGTTGTTGGTAACAAATATATGAACAAGAGCCGGCATCCTTGCCGGCATCTATTGGCAATTAAATAAGCGGCATCAGAACTCTGGCATATCATCATCAAATATGTCACGCTGATATTTGTTTTATTGTATCGTCGTATCTGGTGTTGATAGCTATTTTCAAAGGCCAACGTGAGTTCATGCAAAAAGCCCACTACCTCTACTGCACCTTCATCAGATAGCTGTGGTGGGTCTACTAGCATAAGAGCTTCGTGGTTCATCTGGGTTTCTCCTCATCTCAGGGTTTAAGCTGATTTTCTGGATGTTTGTGCGGGGCTGCCAAATACCTGTAGGTAGAGTTTTTCATCCAATTGGTTCAACTCCTGCTGTGCCGCTACAGTGAGCAACTGAGCAGACATCGTAGTAAGTACACGGTAGTTTCCAAGCGCATGGTCGCAGAGTGTTTGCATGAGCTCTTGGGTCATTAATCCTGCATTTCCAGCCCTTGTAATAAGGTGCTTCAAGCATGCCATCAAATCATCTCGTTCAGCATATTCCATAGACAGGCGCATGCGTATTCGGCTGCTCAAGGGTAGCAAATCATCATGGCATAGCTTTGTGATCAGTCGCTTATCTCCCGCAAAGACAACGGTCAAAAGTATCTTGGAGTCAAACTGTGCACTACACAATAAGCGTAATTCGTTCAAAACAGCTGGATGCATTTCCTGCGCCTCATCAATCAGCAAAATAGGACGCAATAGCGTGCTTTCCATATGTGTTTGCCAGCGCTCCCGTAAAGCCTTAAAACCTCCCCATCGATTATGCGGTTTAAGTGCAATACCGAACAGGTCGCCCATCTCTCGGTAGAAATCAGCGAGCTTACCGCTGGGATGGGTGATCGCCCCGATAGTCACATCACGTATGGGACTGAGTCGCGCTTCCAAAAGCCTCAAAACTGCGCTTTTGCCGGTACCTGGATCACCCGTGATCAGCGCAAACCCCCCTTCACGAATCAGGCTGTGTTCAATACGCCAACAAAAACCCTCCATTTGAGGGGAAATATAGAGTGCTTCTGATGGCACATCGGGTATGAATGGGTTCCATTTCAAACCATAGAGGGCGAGTAACTTTTTATTCATGTTTCAGACTCCTGAGGGTGTTTTGGGATATAGGCAGGTGGACGACCCGTGGCTGCATATTCCGCTAATAATTTGTTGAGTAGTGGGGGTAATTCTGAACAGTTTTGTGTTGATGCCAGTGGCTCCTCCTGTTCTGTTGAAGGAGGCAAGGTACGCCGTTGCCCACTGGCATTCTTTTGTTTATCCAATGGATATAAGCGGCACAGTGATGCATGGGTATGCTGATCAACCAACTCAACAAAGCGTAGATCCCAGCGACTGTAACGTAGGGGGATCTGCTCTAGATGACGATATTGACTGGGTATCTCATAGCGTTTGCCTTCCAGGCTGAGGGTGCCATCACTGCGCCGTTGACGCCGGATGACGGTGGTACGGAAGGCGCGTTTCAGACCTTGGCTATCAGGGGATTCACGCCCAACAGATGCCCCATCAAGATAGCGTTGCAGGGGAGAGGTGTTGATTTCAGAATGATGAACCTGGTTGTAATCATGCTCAACCCAAACCTGTGTGATTTCATTAAGCCTATCAAGCGTCAGGTCGCTTACATTTGCAAGCATAGCCATTAAGCGCCCTTCCAGGGTCGCCCAAAAACACTCTTGCTTGGCATTTTGATAAGGGCTATAAGGCAGTGTTGTTTCATGCAGGATGCTCAGAATATGTAGACCTGAGCTGAACTCACCCGCTTGCATGGCGCTCCCGTTATCTGTCATCAAGGCACGGGGAAGCCCACGTTTTTGTATCGCCTGAGAAAGACCATGTACCAGTGACTCAGCCGTCTCATCCAAATACCATTGGAGATGGCACACCAAGCGTGAGTGGTCATCAATAATGCACAGCAGTAAGGGGGTGACCCTGCGACCATCCGCTGTCAGAACCCGCTTCGAACCATGGTGAAAATCGGTATGCCAGAGGCCATGGACATATTCTGCTTCATAACTGCGTACCTCACATTGATCCAGCCGTTTTGCAGCTTGTTTGGCACCTGGAGTATTTCGTTTTAAGCGGCTTTTACGGTGATACCCTTGGCTTTTAAAATAGCGCCGTAGCGTGCTGTAGGAGGGCATGGGTTGCATCGCCTCATTTTGCTCAGCGAGCACAATAAGGTTGTCGTAATGTAATTGCACCGTCCAGCCAGGATATTTTTGATAGAGACCCTTGGCGGCGGGGATTAATGCCGTTGGGAGACAGCGAAAGCATCCTGCATCATTGCGCCGTTTCCGTCGTAACTCAGCGATGGGGTCTTGGGCTTCGCCTAAAGCGCCTACTGTTGGTGCGGGCCGCATAGTACCATCGCTCTAATGTGGAAAAGCTGAAGCGTACTGTCGTTCCATTGTTGGGATGCGTGTAATTTGTATCAGCTAATGCCTGAAGTGTTTTACGGAGTTCTCCAGCTGCCGGAGGCGTGGCAAATAGAGGCCCAATAACCATGAGCCGCAACCGTGCCCAGCTATCCAAATCTTCATTATGACCCATTGATTTTCTCTTAATGACCAGAAAACTTGAAGTCTAATGGGTATTGTCGATAGTAGGGATTACATCTTCTGCGGGATAACCACCCCCATTATTTAGCCTGCTTTTGGCAGCAGGGTGGATACATGTCAGGTGGTTTACAGGTCATGTCTGATGAGCAGGTCGTTATGGGGGTCAATATAAAAAGCAGTTGGCATAATCGCTGGCAAAGTGTTGTCCCGGTCAATTGCCCAAGTAGCTCTCCTGGAAGTTGATTAGCTGTAATTGCCGGAATGAAATGTCCTTTATTGGTTTGCCAACAACGGCTGGTTGGAAAATGCGCTCTCCACCACTGTTGCCAGCGGGCAAGTGTCTGTGGGCCGGCATTTAAAATATCTTCTAGCTTAGCTCTACGCTGGGGTGTTAACCCATGCTCCATGGCCGTAACAAGTATGATCCAGATCCCCAGGTACACCTTGCGGCCTAGAAAACGTACTGACGGCGGTGTGCAGCGCTGCCTACAGCCATCTTGATTGCAGCAGAAGCTATAACGCGTATTGAATTCATCGCTTCGATAGTGAGGACCACGGGGCTTACGTTGATAGTTTGCGCTATGCAGTACTCCATCACATGAACAGCCTTTGTCTCTTGCTGACTCAGCTATCTGTTGATCAATTTGGAGTAAGAAAAGAAAGATGTTTTTGTCTGATAAAAAGTTGTGGCACACTGGGATTGTCTCCGTTTGTTTCTTAGCAGAACTAAGGAGACACCCCCCTGGGATAGCTTTCAAGCTATTTGAGGGGGGATTTTCTTACCCATTAGTTAATTTGATCAGAACTCTGGGAAACCCCATCAATTATTGTGCTCACTCTCAATCCTGATCCCAAAAAAGCGGTCCAATTGTGGCAAGATTTTGATCCAATCTTTACCCGAAAAACCACTTACCAAATGTTGAATCAATTGCTTAAACGGATATACCACAAGAAATCAGAGTTGTTGCTTGTTTTAGAGAGACCTGAGGTGCCGCTGCATACCAATGGTAGTGAAACGGATATTCGAGACTTCGTGAAGAAAAAGAAGATCAGTGGTGGCACTCGAAGTGATGAGGGGCGAAGATGCAGAGATACCTTTGCCAGCCTGAAGAAGGCATGTAGAAAGCAGGGTATCTCTTTCTGGCAATATCTACAGGATAGGTTGGATGTGCAAAAACATCGGGTACCTGATTTATCAGCACTTTTAAAGCAGCGGGCTATTGCTGCCACAGGTTATTGAGAAGTTACCAGAAATTAGAACAAACTTGGCGCGCCAGAGCAACTATAAGCTATTGTTTGCCAAGGGTATTTTCGATTACTTACCTGACTAATTTTATGGTTGTTATTCTCAGTTCGCAATCTCGGATAAAGAGCGTACGAACAAAATCCCAGGCTCATTAAAAAGCGTGAAACTTTAGTCTAGTAAGTGATCTCTATTGTGCGATTTCACGCGCAATTTTGAAAGTAAATAGTAAACGGCTCAACTAAATGCCTAAACTTATCGTAAGGTCTTGGTTTTTGTTGTTATGTCGTGGCAGTGAAGGCGGCTTAAGAAGCAGTTATGGATTGCTTTCAACAGAATTGGTCTAAGCCTGCTATTATAGAAATAACAGTTAATTTATGAGGTAAGTTTTTAAAAAACATGAGGTTATCGTATAAAAAAGATATCTTACTTAAGATGATTCATATTTATGGATGACATCCATCAACAACTGGTTCAGATGGTGGATAAGATGCCTGCCTTCCCCGGTAGCGTTAATAAAGTCCTTCAGATGACATCAGCTATTGATTGTGCTCCTAAGGATCTGGTTCAGGTTATTGAGCATGATCCTGTCATGATGGCAAAGATACTAAAACTGGTAAATTCAGCATATTTTGGGCTGTCACGCGAAATTACATCTATTAAACACGGTGTGGTATTTGTCGGCCTCAATACCATTAAAAATCTTGCGATAAGTATTGCCACTATGGGTATGCTCCCAAAAACTGGGCCGGCAGGGCTTGATATGAATGAATTTTTATTGCATTCA
Source organism: Gammaproteobacteria bacterium (assembly GCA_021773975.1). Lineage (GTDB taxonomy): Bacteria > Pseudomonadota > Gammaproteobacteria > Chromatiales > Chromatiaceae > WFXD01. The sequence goes on from JAJFJN010000069.1 coordinate 6,466, forward strand.
CTAGGCACAGCGTCTATTGCAAAACTACTAGGAAAGCGACTGGGTGTGACACCAGATAAAGCGACTGATTACTTTGTAGGAGGCTTGTTGCATGATATTGGGAAGGTGGTCTTTGCCCAATTTATGCCACAAGAGATGGAAAGAGCGCTAAAGAGGGTAGAGTCAGAAGGTGTCTCTCTGTCGATCGCTGAGACGATTGAGATTGGAGCAGATCATGCTCAATTAGGGGGTATGTTAGCAGAGAAATGGCAGTTGCCGCATGCACTCGTCACCTGCATTAAAGAGCACCATAGCCCTGAATTAAATAATGATTCAAATAAAGTATTAGATTGTGTGATAGCCGCTAATATAATTGTTAAGCAAGTTGAATTTGGTAGTGCTGGAAATTTGATTGAAGATCGATTGCCTGATCGCGTCTCAGCGCGATTTGGTATGGAGCTATATGAACTTCAGAACTCGATAAGAGATCTTGATGAAGAGCTGGAAAAAGCGAATGCGTTTATACGCATATAATAAGCCTGGAGTGTACCCATGCTGAAGTTTACGTTTCGTGGTGTGCGTGGATCAATAGCCTCGCCTGGACCTAAAACAGTGAAGTATGGAGGTAACACGACCTGCATTGAAGTTCGTACAGATAACGAACTTATCATACTGGATGCTGGCACTGGAATTTTTCCGCTTTCTCAAACATTGTTTCCTGAATTCCCTTTAACCTGCCATGTGTTTATTACTCATACTCACTGGGATCATATTCAGGGTCTACCATTTTTTATTCCAATGTTTGTAGCAGGCAATAGAGTAAAGATATATGGCGGACAAGACCCGATAACTGGCAATGGTGTACAGGAAGTTCTATCCAGGCAACTGGAGTATGCATTCTTTCCCATTCGAGAGGCAGAATTAAGTGCAGAGTTGGAATACATCTCATTATCAGAAAATCAGGTGGTAAATATAGGTGATGCTCAGGTAACAAATGTTTTAATGAATCACCCAGCAATTAATTATGGTTACAAAGTTACCTGCGGTGATAAATCACTGTTTTTCACTGGAGATCATGAGTGGGCGTATAATATTTATGATCCGGATGATGATGACTACCAGCTTTTTGAAGATCATATTGCACAGAAGCGAAAGTCTATTATTGATATAGTCAGAGGGGTAGATGTACTGATTGTAGATACAGCCTATACCGATGATGAGTATCCAGCAAAAAAAGGCTGGGGGCATGGCTCATTTTCATCTTCGATAGCGATGGCTCGAGAGGCTGGAGTAAAACATTGTTTTTTTACTCACCACGAACCTACTCGTAGTGATGAAAAGTTAGAGAAGGTGTTTCAGGACGCTTTGGATGAACATCCTAACCAATCCGGTGACCCAGAATTTTATCTAGCTCAGGAAGAGTTTTCATTTGAATTATAGGTTGTGTGGTGTTTATGGTTTGCCTAAAAACCATACGAACTCAAATCTAAACTAACAGAAGCCCTAAGAACTGGGTGCTGTCAGGTTAAATCTGAGCTTGTACAAACAAAATCACACTAACTGCCTATATTTAAGATAACTTGGCAGTTAGCAATTTTTATTTAAATCTATTCAGCCTCTTCAGATTGCAAGGCTTCGCGTTTAATGCGTTCATAGATTTCTTCTCGATGTACACTAATATCGCGTGGTGCATTAATACCAATGCGTACTTGATTTCCTTTTACACCTAACACTGAAATTGTAACATTGTCACCAATGATAATGCTCTCTCCTACTCGTCGAGTTAAGATCAACATATCTTTTTCTCCTTTATATCAACTAATCCAAAGTAAAATAAACATGCTTAATTTTACTTTTATCAGGCTGTATTAATAACCTTAACAAGGTAGCCGCAATTGGTGTGCCATGTATAATATACTTATATATCAATATATTACAAGTGTTTTGTTGTTTTATAATGTATGCAATATGCCAATCATTGCAATTTGCCGTTGCAGGTTGCAATGATTTTGCTTGGTAAGCAATTGATCATGGTGTGGGTAGAAGGCTTTTTTAAGGTTGTGTAGCTATTTGGTTGAAATTAGGAGGGGGTATCTGAGAAAAACAGGGTAACTCATTGAGTCACCCTGTTCTATTTATTGCAGGAGTTATTTTTGTACCATTTTTATTTTTTTCGCATTTATTACCATCCCTATTAATCCGCTGGCAAATAGCCAAATAATAGATGGTAGAGGTACAGCGGCTACTGAACAGTTACCACTACCAGTAATGTTTGCTGTTCCAGGTGTAATGCAACCACTTTCAAAGTCAGAGGCATTGTCGTTGGTATCTTGATGGCCCATTAAGCGACCAATACTCATGGTGTTTGATGGATCATCTGGTAAGGCACCGTTTAATCCTTCTGTAATACCATCAATCACTCCTTCATAGGTTATAGCGTCAATGAGTATGCTGCCACTATACAGAGCAATACCATCAGATGATCCATTTTGGATCATATTGCTACTTTTACCAGTATCAAAATTGCAGTTCATAACCATTGATGCATCACCACATATAACCAGATAGCTGCCAGCAGCAAGTGAGTAGCCGGTTAGATCAAAAGAGTGGTATGTAGGAGTAACTGCTAACCCACCATTGATAAAGTCTAAGTGGTAGTTATCTAAATATATATCATCTAATCCTGAGTTGAATAGCTCAACAAATTCAGCAGTGTCGGTACCTGGCTGGTCATAATCAATCTCATTAATCAAAACTGTGGCATTTGCAGTTGAAAAAGTGCAAATAATCAAAATAGAAATGCAGGTAAAATAGAATATTTTTTTCATTGTGTATTCTTCCTTAAGTTGAATGAGCATATGAACGCTCTCTTTTAATGCTGCTCCATATGGGGGAATAAAGGATTGGCAGGGCTAATGGCGTGAATCTTGAGAAGTAAATGCCATGTTCTAGTTAGCACTAAGTTTTTTTGATCCTGGTTAAACTCTTTGGAAGAAACCAGCAGTAATTTACCGCTATGGGTTGATTGATTCCATATAGAAAGAGTGGTTTAGGCTTTTTCTTACAGTAAATTCAACTTTTTCTTTTTCATATCAAAATGCTATAAAAGCCGGTCACATGACGTGTAAAAAGGGACAGATGGTTTATTACTTGAGCAATTACGGTAAATTGAAGGCCAATAATTATGGTAAGTGGGTTGTTTTTTTTAGATAAATTTAATAAATCTACTAAATAGAGCCTCTTGCAAAACTATTCAAAAATTATGCGCCAGAGGCACAGGGAATTTAATTCCTACCCATGTTTCTCATGCCAAAGGCTATAAAGGCGTTTTTTTGTCTTAGTTCTCGAAAACTGCTGAGGTTCGCTACATTCTGGGCACCTCTATCCCTGACACCCAGGGTGATGTCGGCGGTTCATCAATATTTACCTGCAACGAGCGCGCTATTCTACAAAACGCATCAACTGGTCTGCTGTGAGTACGACTATCCCAAACATCAAATGACACATAACCTTGGCATGGCCTCGCACCCGCACCATACGACCACCAAATTCATCCTTTAAACGACCATTAACGCGTTCAACCGTGCTTCGCTCGTTATAGCGTACTTCCTCAGCCATTTTGTAGTTTGCTACATGACGACGTTTGCTTTCTTCTTCTAGCTCTTCTTTGAGTTGCTTGTTCCGGCGGGGATTTATATCAATGATGGGGATATGCCCTAATGCTCTGCTATGCTCGTGGATCTGTGGTGAATCATAAGCCGCATCCATCAGGTCATAGCAGCTTGATACTCGCCGGCTTGTCATCTCTCCCAATGGGAGAGCCACTTGGCTGTCATGGGTGGATGCTGAAGTTAGAATGCAGCTGATAGGAATGCCTCCATCTGCAGAATCAATATGAAGCTTGTATCCGATCCAGCTGGTTTTGTAGCTCTTACTATTTCTTTTGGTGATTAGTTACAAAGCTCAGTAAAGCGCAATTTCTTCTCATTATATGGAGAAGTCTGCACGCAGGCATACAGTAGCCTGGGGATCATGCTTGGCAGGTCAAACCGGCGATTAAACCGATACTGCACTTCACCAAGATACCGCTGAGCATACTTCTTAACATTGATCCCATGATAGGAACC
>JAJFJN010000070.1 GCA_021773975.1 Gammaproteobacteria bacterium
AGACGGGTATCAAAATTGGTAGCAAAAAGCATTGGCTTCATTGTGCTTCCAGCTCAACGCTCACCTATTTCATGCCACACGCCAAACGGGGTGGTGAAGCAATAGATGAGATGGGGATATTGCCAAAGTTCACCGGGATGGAAGAAAGGGCAACGTGGTCGATTAAAACGAAGCAAGGCGCGTAACCTGCTTGAGCGGTTGCGAGACTTTGAAAGAGATGTTTTGCGATTCATGGTAGTGAAGGAGGCCCCATTCACCAATAATCAGGGTGAGAGAGATCTGCGGATGACCAAGGTCCATCAAAAAGTGTCTGGATGCTTCCGCTCTCAGATGGGGGCAAAGTATTTCTGTCGAATTCGCAGCTATATATCCACCTGTCGAAAAAACGGGGTATCATCAACTGAGGCACTCAGACTCCTGTTTCAGGGCGAGATGCCTGCGTTTGTGAATCTAGGCACCTGAATAGTTACGTTCAGATTTAAATAACAATGGGAGTGAACAATGCCTTCATTTGATGTTGTTTCTGAAGTGGATTTGCAGGAAGTACGCAATGCCGTCGATCAAGCCAGCCGAGAGGTCGGTACGCGTTTTGATTTCAAAAAAGCGAATGCTAAATTTGAGCAGACGGGCGCTGAAATCATATTGCGGGCTGATGTTGAGTTTCAATTACAACAGATGATGGATATTTTGAAGCTAAAGCTGGTCAAACGTAATGTTGATATCGGAAGCATGGATATTAACGAGCCTGAGACTACAATCAATGCAGCACGCCAGCAGGTTATTGTTCGGCAGGGAATCGATTCAGATACCTGTCGAAAAGTAGTAAAAGCCATCAAGGCAGCCAAGCTGAAGGTACAGGCTCAAGTACAGGGTGAACAAGTGCGGGTGACGGGTAAAAAACGTGATGATCTACAACAGGCCATTGCACTACTTAAAGGGGCCGATTTTGGTCTGCCAATTCAATACATAAATTTTAGAGACTAGCTAATGCATTTAATTAAAACCCCTATGAAAAAGCGGGCAGTGCTTGGCATTGCCCCATTGCTGATGTTGGCGGCTTTTTGTCAGCCGGTTATCGCTGATGCCAAATTAGATAAAACGAAGATAGAGACTGCTACTAAAAACCTGAAGATGATGGTTCCAGGGCTGGAAGATGCAACAGTGACCCCTGCGCCTGTACCTGGATTATATGAAGTGATTGCCGGGCCAGATGTGCTCTATGTAACCCAGGATGGACGTTATCTGATTCAGGGTAGCATTATTGACCTTGAGGCAAGACAGAATCTTACGGCACCTAGAGCAGCACAGGCTGCAGCCAATGCCATAGAGGGTGTTGGCGAAGAAAATATGGTGATCTACGAGCCGAAAGAGGCCAAACATACCATATCTATTTTTACTGATATTGATTGTGGATACTGCCGTAAGTTACATAGTCAAATGGATCAGTATCTTGCATATGGCATTCGCATCCGTTACCTGTTTTTTCCCAGAGCGGGTTTAAAGAGTGAGTCCTATCAAAAGGCTGTTGCTGTCTGGTGTGCTGATGATAGAAATGAAGCGATGACCCTTGCCAAAAGTGGTCAGAAAGTTGAGATGAAAGAGTGTGATAACCCTGTCAGCAGCCACTACTCTCTGGGTGAGCAGATGGGTATTCGTGGAACCCCTGCATTAGTACTTGATGATGGCGAAAAACTACCAGGCTATGTACCACCCGATCGATTAAATGAGTATCTGACCAAAAGAGCTGCGCAGGCGGTTTCGGAATAGTAAAATATTTCCTAATAAAATCCCGGTGTGAATTAAAAGTTATACCGGGATTTTTTGGCATCATACTTATTCTATACAGTGCGTTTTCTTACTTGAAAGAATATGAATTATGCGTAATAAACAGAGAAACTTTCAATTGTTGGCGGCTGTATTATTGTCAGCATTATTTTTATCAGGCTGTACAGGTACAGTGGAAAATATGCGGGTGGTTCCGCTTGATAAGATTGTTGCTGCACCAAAAGAAGGTAAATCAATGGTTGTATTTATGCGGCCATCAGATTTTGGTGGGGCATACCGCTCTAGTCTATTTGAAATTAAAAAAAACAATCCTCCTTCATTGGTCGGGATTGTTACAGCAAAAGAGAAGGTTGCTTATCAGTTAGAACCTGGGAAGCACCTTTTTATGGTGATGGGGAAAAACGTAGATTTTATGTTGGCAGAATTAAAAGCGAATAAGACATATTACGCGCTTGTTATGCCAAAAATGGGGCGATGGATAGCTCGATTCTCTCTTTATCCAGTGCCGATTAATCAACTTTATTCTTCACAATTTGAGAGTAAGTTGAATAATTGTGAATGGGTAGAAAAAACACCTGCCTCTGATGATTGGTTGAATAGCAATATGGCGGGTATTCAATCAAAATACAAAGAGCACTATGCAAAATGGATAAGCAAGGATTTGTCAGAAAGGCCACAGTTACTGTTGCAAGATGGAAAGTAATACCTCTAATATGTTTGAGCTAGATGCTTATGTAGCCGGGGTTTAGTGTGTGCTTCCAATTAATTCAATCTGGTAGCCGTCAGGATCTTCTAGAAATGCAATGATGGTGGTTCCTGCATTCATGGGGCCTGCATCGCGAATGATTTTACCACCATGCTTTTTCATGGTTTCGCAAGCCTGATAGACATCATCGACTTCAATTGCGATGTGGCCAAATCCATCACCTAAGATATAGTTTTCCTCCCCCCAGTTATGGGTGAGTTCAAGTACGGTGTTTTTTGACTCATCTCCATAACCTAGAAAAGCCAGGGTGAATTTACCCTCCGGATACTCTTTGCGACGCAGCTCTTTCATACCCAGTATCTCAGTATAGAACTGGACTGATTTTTCAAGATTACCCACGCGAAGCATAGTGTGAAGAATACGCATTTGTTTAGTGTTTAGACCTTATAGTAGGCACGATACCACTCAACAAAGCGCGCAACACCATCTTCGATTGGAGTGTTTGGCTTGTAGCCGGTGTCATCAATAAGGGCGGCCACATCTGCGTAGGTATCTGGCACATCACCAGGTTGTAGAGGTAGTAAGTTTTTCTCTGCTTTTTTACCTAAGCAATCTTCTAAAATCTCAATATAACGTAGCAGTTCAACTGGGCTGTTGTTACCTATATTATAAATACGATATGGAGCCAAGCTGGTTGCGGGATCAGGGGTGTTTCCAATCCACTCTGGATTTGGGGTGGCTGGCTGATCAAGCACTCGAGCGACGCCCTCAACAATATCGGCAACATAGGTAAAGTCACGGCGATGGTTTCCATAGTTGAAGACATCTATGGGCTTACCTTCCAGTATGCTCTTGGTAAACATGAATAGAGCCATGTCTGGCCGCCCCCATGGGCCATAAACTGTAAAAAAACGTAGGCCTGTAGTGGGTAGGTCGTATAGATGGCTATAGGTATGAGCCATCAGCTCGTTGGCTTTTTTGCTTGCAGCGTAGAAGCTCAAAGGGTGGTCAACGTTATGGTGTACTGAAAATGGCATGTTAGTGTTTGCGCCATAGACAGAGCTGCTGGAGGCGTAGACTAGATGTTCAACATCATTGTGCCGACACCCTTCAAGAATATTGGCAAAGCCAAGCACATTGCTATCTATATAAGCCAGAGGGTTTTCTAGTGAATAGCGGACACCGGCCTGTGCTGCAAGATTAACCACTCGATCTGGCTTGTGTTTTTTGAAAAGCTCTGCAATGCCTTCACGATCTTCCAGGTTTAGTCGTATATCTGTGAAGTTATTGTGGTTTTCAATACGAGCCAGGCGTGCTTTTTTTAGGTTGACATCATAGTAGTCGTTTAGGTTATCTAAGCCGATAACCTCATCACCTCTTTCAAGGAGCCTGAGAGAGAGGGCTGATCCAATAAAGCCAGCACTGCCTGTTACTAGTATTTTCATTTCTACTCCTGCTTAAAGACGGCCATCTACATCAGTTGCTGGAAGGATGTTTTTGACATCAAAGAGTACTCCACCAGGTTTGCAGAAGGCGCGAATCCTCTCACTGCCCATGGTTTCAAATTCTTGATGTGCAACCGTTAGAATAACGGCGTCATAGTGGTTGCTTTTAGGGGTTTTAGTGAGTTGAATGCCATATTCAGCTTCAGCCTCACATGTGTCCACCCAGGGGTCATGTACGTCTACATTTGTTTCGTAATCATTGAGTTCGGCAATAATGTCTACTACACGTGTGTTGCGCAGATCGGGACAGTTTTCTTTAAAAGTCAGACCAAGTAGCAGTATATTGCTTCCCTTGATCTGTATGCCACGCTTAATCATTAGTTTGATGACGTTGTTGGTGATATATACCCCCATTTCATCATTGATGCGCCGTCCAGCAAGGATGATTTCAGGGTTATAGCCAATGGACTGGGCTTTATGGGTTAGATAATAGGGGTCGACACCAATACAATGACCGCCTACCAGACCGGGTTTGAAGGGTAGAAAGTTCCATTTGGTGCCAGCGGCTTTAAGTACCTCATCGGTATCAATGCCTAGACGATTGAAGATGATTGCCAGCTCATTGATTAGTGCAATGTTGACATCACGCTGGGTATTCTCAATGACTTTAGCTGCTTCAGCGACTTGGATGCTGCTCGCTTTATGGGTTCCAGCAGTGATAATACGGCGGTAGATGGCATCAATATAGTCCGCGACTTCGGGCGTTGAGCCAGAGGTGATTTTTAGAATGTTGGTGACACGATGCTCTTTGTCACCAGGGTTAATACGCTCTGGGCTGTAGCCGACAAAGAAATCCTGGTTGAATTTTAGTCCTGAACCTTGCTCAAGTATGGGTACGCAGACCTCTTCAGTGGCTCCTGGGTATACGGTAGATTCAAAGACGGCCACATCACCAGGTTGAATTAGCTTGCTCAGGGTCTGGCTGGCTCCAACTAGTGGAGATAGATCAGGCCTTTTGTACTCATCAATGGGTGTAGGAACGGTGATGATGTAGAAATTACAATCATGTAGGCTATCAGGTTGGTCACTAAAACTTAACTGACTGGCTTGTTGAAGCTCATTTGAGTCAACTTCCAGTGTGCTGTCTTTTCCTTTTTTAAGCTCTTCAATGCGCGCGCTGTTATTATCAAGCCCGATGGTTGGAATGATTTTCCCAAATTCTACGGCTAGAGGCAGCCCTACATAGCCAAGACCGATAATACCTATTTTTGTGTTATTTGAATCAAACATAATTAGGCCTGTTATTCCTTAAGTTGATGTTTTTGCATTAATTAAAGAGTTATTTTACTTTGATGTTTATATTGTTTTAATAAGACTTGAGTGAACCCACTTATCAAGGAGGCGAACTTTGCTTCTTGTTCCATGGTTCTTAATGTTGTGGTCTTGTATACTCATCTAAAGTATTTGATACTTAAATTTATTTTTAAATATACAGCCCTATGCATGAGGCATTTATTAGCTGATGGTTAGATTATTCGGACATTATATATCAAGACACTTTCTGCTGCTTGGAGCTGTTGAGTTTTTATTGTTTTTTCTGTCATTACTTGCAGGTTGCCTTACTCACTATCCATTAGAACAGCTTCAGTTGGCGTTATTAGAGCAACATCTCCTGCTGGTAAGTACAATATTTGCGGTTGTAATGTCAATATCAATGATATCGATGGGGTCCTACCAACGAGGGCTTCAAGATAGGGCGGATCTTGTGTTACGCACAGGATTGGCTTTTCTATTTGCTTCAATGGCTTCGACTCTGGCTTTTTTTACTTTTCCTGAATTATCACTTGGGCGCGGTGTTTTTGCTTTTGCATTGCTCTTCTCTTTCCTTATGGTGATGTTGGTCAGGGAGGTCTATATGCGCCTTGCAGGTGCTGAAGCATTTAAACATACCTTGCTGGTTTTAGGGACGGGTAAGAATGCTAAGTTGATACATGATCTGGAAAATGGAGAAGTGGGTTTTACAATCGCTAAATTCCTTCATCTCTATGATAAAGATGATGTGGTTCCCAAGTCGAGACAGGTTGAGTTGGAAGGTTCTTTATCATCACTCGCATTTAGAGAGGGAATTGATGAGATTGTTGTGGCTGTTGATGACCGGCGCAGGCGCTTGCCTGTGGATGATATTATTGATTGTAAGATGAGCGGTATTCGAGTTTATAATTTGTTGGATTTTTTAGAGAAGGAGACAGCCTGCATCCATATAGACCATCTTTATCCAAGTTGGATTCTGTTTTCTGGTGGTTTTAATATGGGCGTTTTTGCTAAGTACGGCAAGCGGTTATTGGATATTGTTGTGAGTTCCTCAATGTTGGTCTGTATAGGTCCTATCATGCTGCTTGTTGCTATAGCTAGCCTGGTAGAGTCTCGATTCCGTGACCCTGTTTTTTTTAAACAGACACGTACAGGGCAAAATGGAAAGCCATTTAATGTTTATAAATTCAGAAGCATGCGTGCAGATGCTGAGGCAGATGGTGTGGCTCGTTGGGCAACAAAAAATGATGCTCGAGTAACTGCTTTAGGGCGTTTTTTACGTAAAACAAGATTGGATGAATTGCCACAGCTTGCTAATGTGTTAGTGGGTGACATGAGTATGGTTGGCCCTCGTCCAGAGCGACCAGAATTTATCACACAGTTATCTAAAGAAATTCCTTATTATCATGAACGGCATCGTATGAAACCAGGTGTAACAGGCTGGGCTCAACTGCGATATCCATATGGCGCTACAACAGAAGATGCTCGGCGCAAGTTAGAGTACGACCTTTATTATGTGAAAAATGCCAGTCTATTCCTTGATTTAAGTGTGCTTATTCAGACGGTTGAAGTTGTATTGTTTGGTAAAGGACAATAGTTGCGTATTACGTACGTTTTTAAATATTGATTATGGATGAGCTTTTATAAATGCTTGAGTTTGGGGTTTTAGGCTATTCAACTGCAGCACTTGCGTATTTTGTTCTCGTGCTATTATTGTTAATCAGTTGGCGAGGTAAGACTCAGGGCGGTGTACTACTATTTGCTGCTCTAATTACATCTACATGGGCTGCAGTTCTAGCTATTCAAGCCGCTTATCAAATTGTACCTGTGGCTTTGATTTGGGCTGTTGAAGTATTGCGCAATCTTATTTGGTTGTTTTTTCTGATGAGATTGCTATTACCATCTGCCGGGCAGCAAGGCGCATATGCTAAATCACTGAGAATTGTACGGGGGCTGGTTTTTTTTCTTTGCATTATCCTCATTGTCCCCTTCGATGATTTTTCGATACTCAATACTGAAGTTTTATATTTTAATTTCGGCTTTGATCTAAGGTTTTTTGGTCAAGTGCTATTAGCACTATGTGGCGTGCTTTTAGTTGAACAGCTGTTCAGGAATACACCGGCTGATGAAAGATGGGGGATAAAATATCTCTGCCTGGGTTTAGGTGGTGTATTTATATTTGATTTTTACCTGTTCTCAGATGCTTTACTGTTCAGGCGGATTGATGGTGATATCTGGTATGCCAGAGGCGCTGTTAATGCCTTGATTGTACCGTTAATAGCTGTTGCTTCCGCGCGTAACCCCAAATGGTCAGTTGATCTGTTTGTCTCCCGGCGAATGGTCTTTCATACTACCTCACTCTTTACTGCTGGTACCTATATGCTGTTGATGGCCGTGGCTGGCTATTATATCAAGTTATATGGTGGTGAATGGGGTGCCATACTTCAAATTACCTTTATATTTGCAGCGGCCATAGCACTGCTCGCCATTCTCTTCTCTGGTTCTTTGAGAGCAAAGACAAAGGTTTTTTTAAATAAGCACTTCTTTAACTATCGTTATGATTACCGGGAAGAGTGGCTGCGCCTTATAAAGGTCTTATCGGGTGAAGAGGGTGATAGGCCATTGCAAGAAAGAGCTATAGTGGCATTGGCTGGAATAGTTGAAAGCCCTGCTGGCCTGCTTTGGTTGCGAGAGGATGCAGGATTGTATAGTAATGTGGCATGTTGGAATCTGCCTGAAGTCGGTATGGAAGGGTGCTCAGGGCTCGAGTCGTTAATGGCGTTTTTCGAACAAAAGCAGTGGGTTGTTAATCTGGAAGAGTATATTGCTGATCCCTCATTTTATGAAGATCTAGAGCTGCCTGGCTGGCTGTTAGAGCTTGATCGTGCTTGGTTGCTGGTGCCATTGTCGCACGATACAAAATTGCAAGGGTTTGTTTTGCTGGCTACGCCACGAGCAAAGCATTCTCTCAATTGGGAAAATATGGACTTATTAAAGACAGCAGGTTGTCAGGTTGCCAGCTATCTGGCTTTAAATAGAGCCGCCATGGCTCTGGCAGAAGCCCAGCAGTTTGAAGGGTTCAACCGGCTATCTGCATTTGTGATCCATGATTTGAAGAATCTGATTGCACAACTCTCATTAGTCACAAAGAATGCTGTCCGGCATAAAAATAATCCAGAATTTATTGATGATGCCATGCATACTATTGATCATTCAGTCACTAAAATGAACCGATTGATGGCACAAATGCGTAGTGCAATGCCGGGGGATAGTCGGTCTCAGATAGAACTCAACGCTATGTTTCATGAGTTGATGATAGAGCGATCCAGCCAGAATCCTGTGCCTGTGTTTAATGGAGTAGAGGAAGAGATCATAATACATGCAGATAGGGATCGTATGGGTGCGGTCTTTGGACATGTCATACAAAATGCTCAGGATGCAACACAATCCGATGGTAGCGTTGAGGTAAGGCTATATTCAAAGTCTGGCCAAGCTGTAGTTGAAGTGCATGATACAGGGTTAGGGATGGATGACGTATTTATTAGGGAGCGTCTGTTTCGACCATTTGATTCAACTAAAGGACTTACTGGGATGGGGATTGGAGCATATGAATGCCGGGAGTTTGTAAACTCTATCGGTGGACAGGTGCATGTTTCAAGTGCGCCAGGTGAAGGAACTCTATTCACGATGGTGCTGCCATTGGTGCTAATTGCTTTTACAGAAAAACAGAAGGAAACAACTTGAGCGATAAACCAAAAAAACTTCTTATTGTTGAGGATGACCCTGGGCTGCAAGGGCAGTTACGTTGGAGCTTTGAAGGTTTTGAAATAGAAGTAGCAGCTGATCGAAATGCAGCACTTGCCCAATTGCGTAGATTTGAGCCAAGTGTGGTGACGCTTGATTTAGGATTGCCTCCAGATCCAGGTGGAACCAGTGAGGGATTTGCTACATTAAAAGAGATATTGGCGCTGGCTCCCGATACAAAAGTTATAGTTGTGACGGGACATAATGATCGCAATAATGCTGTCAGAGCAATTGGTTTAGGGGCTTATGACTTTTATGAAAAGCCGATTGACCCTGATCTTTTAAACCTGGTATTAGAGCGAGCAGTACGTTTATTTCACCTGGAACAACAGAACCGCCAGCTAGAAGAGCAGCATGCGGCAATGCCTTTAGAGGGACTGGTTGCAGCAAGTCCCGAGATGTTAAAGGTTTGTCGTTCTATAGAAAAACTAGCACCAACCAATGTATCAACATTGTTGTTGGGAGAGAGTGGAACAGGCAAAGAGGTGCTTGTAAAAGCACTGCATGGTTTAAGTGATCGCTCAGATAAGCGATTGGTTGCCATTAATTGTGCTGCAATTCCAGAAAACCTGTTAGAGAGTGAGCTTTTTGGTTATGAAAAAGGTGCATTTACGGGTGCAGCAAAAACAACACCTGGCAAGATAGAGCATGCTGATGGAGGTGTGCTGTTTTTAGATGAAATAGGCGATTTACCACTACCACTTCAGGCAAAGTTGCTGCGCTTTCTACAAGAAAGGGTGGTTGAACGAGTGGGTGGAAGGCGTGTCATTGAGGTTGACGTTCGGGTGGTTTGCGCTACTCATCAAAACCTTTCGGAACAGATAAAAGAAGGTAGATTTAGAGAAGATCTTTACTACCGAATCAATGAAGCGACAATAATTGTGCCACCACTGCGAGATAGGCAGGGAGATGCGGTTGTGTTGGCGCGAACTTTTTTACAGCATTTTATACAAGAGTTAAACCTGCCTGCACGTGAGTTCTCTAAAACGGCTTTAGAGGCTATTGAAAGCTATAGTTGGCCAGGAAATGTGCGTGAATTAGAGAATCGGGTCAAACGTGCTCTGGTTATGGCTGATGAGATGCAGATAACACCAGAAGATCTTGAGCTTGAAGATTTAGATATTGAAGTTACACCTTTTAATCTTCGTGTTGTAAGAGAGGAGGCAGAGTGTAAAGCTGTGCTTCGAGCACTCAGTCACACGGATAACAATGTATCTCGTACAGCTGAAATGTTAGGAGTAACACGACCAACACTTTATAACTTAGTGCGTAAATTCAACATTGAAATATAAGTGATTTAAAAGCCATTAATTAATACTAAAGGTAAGTACAAATGACTAAACGCGCCATGCTGTGGCAGCACTCTGTTTTTATGATAGTTGCGCTACTATTCTCCGCTAGTTTGTTAGCGGCATCCAATGCACAAGAGTATGTAGATAAAGCTGAAAAATATCTGGCCGATGGTGAGGTGCGGTCAGCAGTTGTCGAGCTTAAAAATGCATTACAACGAGAGCCCACACATGTTGATGCTCGCATTTTGCTGGGCAATATCTATCTGCAGGCTGGAGATCTGCCTTCAGCTGAGAAAGAGTTTAGGCGTGTGGCCAAGTTGCATGTTACTCGCGACAAATGGCTAAAAGAGCTGGGGCATGCATTATTATTGCAGAGAAAAAATAAAGAGGTGCTTGAAACAGTAAAGCTTAATGAGGAAGACCCTGGTCACTTCAAGGCTGAGTTGTTGATTATAAGAGGATTAGCTCATCAAGGACTTGATGAGTTGGAGGAAGCCGAAAAAGCCTATAAAGAGTCACGTGTACTCAACTCTGAAGATAGCGCATCACGGGTGGCTTTAGCACAGTTAGCGGTAAAGCAAGCAAAGCCTGATACTGCGGCAGCATTAGTTAATCAGGTATTAGAGAAGGAGCCTGAAAATATTAGAGCACTAATGATTCGGGGTGATTTAGCACGACAGGCACAGAAGCTTGATCAAGCCGAAAATGACTTTTCAAAAGTCATCTCTCTTAAGCCAAATCATATACAAGCACGCCTTGTTAGAGCGACTATTCGTTTAGCAAAACGTGATCTTGATCGAGCTGCTGAAGATCTGGAAGTTGTAGAGAAAAAACATCCAAATAATCCTGCATCACAATATTTGAGAGCCTTGCTGGCATTTGAGAAAAAAGATTACGATAAAGCCGCAGAGCTTTTGCAGCTTACACTTGCCAATAATCCAAATCATATTCAAAGCCAGTGGTTATATGGCATGACTAGTTATGCAAAAGGTGATCTGGAAATAGCAGGAAAATATCTATCAGCTGCTGTTGCAGCAATGCCTGAGAACATTCAGGCAATTAAGCTTTTGGCAGCAACCAGAATGAAACTTAAGCAGCCAGAAGCAGCTATTGATGTTTTGGAACAAGCTTTAGTCAAACATGCTGATGACCCTCAGTTGTTGGCATTGCTCGGTAGTGCCTACTTACACAGTGGTGAGCAGGAAAAAGGTGCTGAGATGTTGGGTAAAGCCATTGCCATTGAGCCTGATCTGGCAATATTGCGTACAGAGCTGGCAATGAGTTTATTGGCTCAAGGTGAAACTGAAGAGGCGATAACCGAGTTAAAATCAGCTGTGGATCTGGGGCAAGGCGTTGTTCAAGCAGATATATTACTAGTACTTTCTCATCTACAAAAGAAAGAGTATGAAAAAGCCCTGGAAGCAAGCAAAGCATTGGAAGCAAGAATGCCAAAAAGCCCAGTCCCTTTTAATCTGACAGGGCTGGCTTATCTCTATAAAGGTGATGCTGAGCTTGCATCAAAGCAATTTAATAAAGCACTTGCTATTGATCCAAATTTTTTCACGGCAGAGATGAATTTGGTTCGAATTGATTTTGCCAATAATGATATTGAAGCTATGGAACGGCGGTATAAAAGTATCCTGGCAAAATCAGATAAACACCTTGGTGCATTGCTGGGTATGGCAGACGTAGCTGCAAAAAAAGGTAAACCTGAGGATGCAGAAAAATGGTTGGATCAAGCATATCAACTTAATCCTGATCTTCCTCAGCCTGGTATCGCATTAACCCGCTATTACTTAACCTTTAAAAAATCAGCTAAAGCATTGCAGTTGGCTAATACGCTGTTGAAAAAGTTCTCTAAAAATCCAAATGTATTAAAGGTCGTTGGTGATGCACAGTTAGCTGCTGGTGAAATTGACAGTGCCATCCGTAGTTATGAAATGTTGACTGAGCAACAGACAGCAGCCCCTGGAGTGTGGCTATTGTTAGCACGTGCACAGTTAATGGGAGAAAAGATTAAAAATGCGCGGGCAAGCTTAAAGCATGCATTAGCGCTTAAAGATGATTTCACACAAGCTGAAATCATGTTGGCAGGCTTGGAATTGAAAGATCGTAATTATGATGAAGCATTAAAATTAGCAGCTGCGGTAATTGAAAAGCATCCTGAGCTTTCAGCGGGTTATGAGATAAGTGCCACTGTATTCCAAAATAAAAAGCAAGAAATTAAAGCAGTAGAGATGTATGCAAAAGGCTATAAGGCACAACCGTCTGCTCGGCTTGCAACTGTTTTAGCTAGGCAATATAGCGCTATTGGAAAACCTGATAAAGCTGTCCTGATTTTAAATGACTGGTTAAAGGTAGAGCCTGAAAATATTGCTGTGCTAAGCATGCTAGGTATGCAATATCAGTCAATGAAGCAGAACTCAAAAGCAATTGATAGCTATGAAAAAGTGCATAAGCTAGCGCCCAAAAATCTGTTGATACTTAATAATCTAGCATGGCTTTATCAAATAAAGGGCGATCAAAAAGCCATTATACTGAGCAAAAAAGCTTATGAGTTGGCACCTGAAACACCAGAAATTGTAGATACTCATGGGTGGATACTGGTGCAATTTGGAGAGCTGGAAAAAGGCTTACAAATGCTTCAACAAGCATTTGTAAGCGCACCGACGAATCCTGAGATTGCCTATCATGTAGCGTATGCCCTAAATAAAGCAGGGCGTGGAGATGAGGCAAAAAAGATGCTAAAACGAAACCTTCGGGATTATCCTAAATCATCCGTTATAAATGATGTAAAACAGCTGCTTAACCAACTGAAGTAGCAGGTATCTTTTTGTTCGAGACCATTTTTTTTCTAAATGTGTGAAGCTAGGAGGCTGTCCGAGAATAGAAAAACCTACTGCGGAAAAGCCATTTCGGCCAGATTTTCCGATCAAATTCGTTAAATATGCCCAATATTCGCCTCATTTGATCAAAAAATCTGACTCAAAATGGCTTTCCCTCGCTA
>JAJFJN010000008.1 GCA_021773975.1 Gammaproteobacteria bacterium
TCTTGCATCACTTCAACAAAACTCGATACATCTTCAATACTATTTTTCCCTAGAAATGCCTGCCACTGCTTCTGTTTGCCCTGATCCTGGGCGAAGTCATCAGAAAACAGTGTAAGCGGCTCCTGGGAAATGGCTGTCTTCTTGATTTCCAGGCAGGATAAAACCAGTTGAATGATAGGGGCTGTTTCAGACTCATTTCTTAATTGGAAAATACTGGATGGCAGTCGGGCATGATCGTTTTAAGGAGCAAATAACAACACTTACAGGAAGGAGGTTAATACCCAAGAAGGTTGGGCGGCCTATTGGTTGGCGAAAGACCAAGGATGAGATGTAATTTTACTCTGACCCTAGTTAATTTGACCCTAGTTAATTGTTAGTTAATTGTGATAAACGATCAAACCTGGCAGTAGCCATGTCCATTGGCAACTGCCAGGTTTAAGTTTGTACACAATGCACCAATCAAGTTTCTACAAGGCGTTTTTCATCTCCGCAAAACCACTCATTTTACGAATGCGATTAAAACAGTGTTGCGCTTCAATATAGTCGCGTTTTAAATAGACAAGCCACTGTTTAATCCGCATTCCAATATGCTTGTCTTGAACGTCTTCTTCCATAGAGATCCCCATCTGAAATAGTAGATGACAAACCTCTCCCCATACCATGGGAGCGTAGACAACATCCTGCTGCTGGCATTTAATTTGTTTCGCCAAATCAGGCACTGCAATAGCACCCCGGCCAATCATGACATCATCACAACCGCTTATTTGACGACACCGTAGATAGTCTTCAACGCTATTAATATCACCATTGGCAACCACAGAGATGCTTGTGCTTTCATTGATACGTGCCAACCACTCCCAGCGCGCAGGGAAGTTGTATCCATCTGCTCGTGTACGCGCATGCACCGTAATAAAATCCCCTCCCGCCTCTTGCACAGCAAGGGCGTTATCTACTGCAAGATCTGTATTGTCATAACCCAAACGCAGCTTGGCAGAAACAGGAATGTGAGGTACAACAGCGCGACGAACAGCTTTTACAATATCATGAAGATCTGCTGGATTTTTTAACAGTGCAGCACCACATTGCTTGCGATTAACCAAACGTGATGGACAACCGAAATTAATATCAATGCCTGGCGCACCCAACTCAACAGCCTTATTGGCATTAGCTGCCATCATCTCTGGATTGCCGCCTAATAGTTGGATAATAACAGGCGTGCCAACGGGGGTCATTCCACCATCATTTAACTCAGGTGAAAGACGATGAAATACCTTTACTGGAAGAACCCGGTCTGTAACGCGAATAAACTCTGAAACACAGCTCTGATACCCACCAATCTTAGTTAACATGCCACGCATGCGACTATCGACTACCCCTTCCATCGGAGCGAGCATGATCTTCATTGGCCGTGAATCCAACGGGGCATCACAACCCCATTCAGATAATTAGGCCGCCTTAATTGCTTGCCCAAAGCAGTCATCACGCCAAAGACAGTTCATTTGATTACACGCCTGTTGCTGAGATGATGCGAAGCAGTCAACGTTCCCTTCACTTAACTGAATAGACCTGATGAGGTCAGCTTTTTTCCGTTTCAGTGGTTTCACGCCCTGAGCTTTGGCAATAGCGCGAATCTCTTTCATATTCATACTGGTTTCTCTTAATCCATATGTGGGCAATGCCCGCACCCACTAGCGTGGACGGTTCATTGCAAAAAAGTTCGCGATTCTCTCTGAACAACCCTCCAATGTCAAGCATTGCTTTTACACCTTAAATTTCACCCACTCACCTGGTTGCAGCTCATTCATCTTCCACTCTCCAATCTGAACTCGCACCAAGCGGAGAGTAGGGTACCCAATAGCTGCTGTCATCCGGCGAACCTGGCGATTACGCCCTTCACATATCTTAATTTCCAACCATTGTGTCGGTATTTTTGCGCGAAAACGTACGGGAGGGTCACGTGGCCATAGATCAGGAGCGGCAATCAGTTTTGCTTCTGCTGGTAGGGTGGTGCCATCTTTTAATGTTAAACCTCGGCGAAGTTGATCCAGATCTGACTCTTCCGGGATTCGCTCAACCTGAGCCCAATAGCGCTTCCAGGTTTTACACTGGGGGTTGGCGAGCTGATGCTGCAACTTGCCATTGTCTGTCAACAACAGCAATCCTTCACTATCACGATCCAGCCTCCCTGCTGGGTAAACATCCTTAACGGGAATATAGGTTGCTAAAGTGGTACGTTGATCCTGGTCTGTAAACTGAGTCAAGACACCATAGGGCTTATTGAAGAGAATGAGTTGTGACATGAAAATCACAATAGGCGAGAGTAACCCTAAAAATCAAGCTGTAACCGTTGTGATTATTTAGGGCAAAATAAAGCCCCCATCAGTATCCCTGTGATGGGGGCTTTAGTGTTGATACAAATGAGCCATCCATAAGCTCAATATCCCTTGTACAACATTCCTAATGACTCTTATGCAATCCCTGCGTACCACACTCCTTAAAAATCACCCGCTGACATTCTCTTGACTGAGATTAAAATTCTGGCACATTGCCACCATATGAATAGACTACTAAGTCCGCACTGTTTGTAGGAATATTCCTACTCTTCAAGAAAATTAAACACTAAATAAAAGAGACTGCAAAATAGCAACGGAAGCTGTTGAAAGGTGGCAAAACACGATGTCTTAGGTTTTGATGGCGTGATCCGGCTAAAAAATATCCCAGTTAAACTGCGCGTCGTACCACAACCAGTGCCGTTATAGAGTGGCATAACCCCTATTTCTGTCAGCACCTGCTGCTCGCCTTCCATGCTTGATTTTAATCAAAATCACTTATGATTCAATGGCCTTTGCAATTATTTTTGCTAGCGCTGGATTATCGGTACGTGATTTAACCAGCACAGCAGATACCTTATCTGCATATTCCTGGCTAACATCCTGAGCTGAGAAGATTACAACTCGCGGTGGCTTAACATACTGTTCAATGGTGTCCAGCAGATCCAAGCCTGACCCATCAGGCAAGCCAATATCCAACAACACCAAATCAAACACATCTTCCGATAACGCTTCACGTGACGCCGTCAGCGTGGTTGCCCAGGTCAGTTCACATAGCCCCTGCAACATCACACTAACGACACGGTGCACATCAGCTTCATCTTCAACATGTAGCACTCGTGGAATACGATCCAAGGTTGTTGCCCGCTTAATTGCGTCCAATAGACGGGGCTGATCAATAGGCTTTTGTAACCAATCTGCCACGCTGATCGCCCCACCGCTCAAATCCCGCTTGGTCTCATCTGCCATAACCGAAACCACGACCACAGGCAAATTACGGGTCGCCTTATCTTTGCGTAGCTCATCAATAAAACTGATACCGTCCTGCCCCGGTAGGAGTAGATCAACCGTTATTGCCTGATAGTGGCCAGGATTGAGCTGTAGCAGTTTCCTGGCCTCATCTGTATCGTAGGCAATATCCCCATTGAACCCCTCCTCCGCCAGCATGCGTTTAAGCAGGACAGCTATATCTGGGTCATCTTCTACAATCAGGATGCTACGCTGCATCCTCTCTGGCTTCATTTGGGATAATTCACTATGCACTTCATGCATAACCTGCAACGGAAGATCCAGATAAAAAGTAGTCCCTATCTCTTCGCGGGTAATAAAATTGATAGTTCCACCATGCTTTTCGGTTATAGCTTTAGCTATGCTCAGCCCCAACCCTGTTCCACCTTTTTGGCGGGTATCTGACGAATCTGACTGGGTAAAGCGCTCAAACAATTTGGGCTGAAATGATTCAGGGATACCGGGACCATGATCCGTAATAGAGATACGTAGTTGGCTCTCACCCAGGTGAGCCACGCTGATCTCTACCACCTCCCCTTTCGGTGAGAATTTGGCCGCATTAGAGAGCAGGTTGGCCATTACCTGCATCAGACGATCCTTATCTGCATAGACCCGAACATCATCCAGTCTTTTCTTCATCACAAAGTGCACACCATGCTGTTCAGCATAGATAGCATGGTCTTCCAGCGCCTGATCCAGAAAGGGCATCAGATCCAGGGGTTGAAATTTGAACACCATCTGACCTGATTCAATCTTCTGAATATCCAGGATGTCATTGATCAACAGCAACAAACGTTCGGTATTACTGCTGGCAATCTTTAGCATCTCTTTGGCCTTATCCGGAAAATCCCCCACTGCCCCCCCCAGAAATCAGGCCCAGCGAACCCCGGATAGAGGTAAGGGGGGTACGCAGTTCATGGCTTACGGTGGAGATAAACTCATTCTTCAATTTTTCCACTCGCTTGCGCTCTGTTATGTCACGCACCAGGCCGCTGAATATCTTTTTATCATTGACATTAACCTCACTAACCGCAAGCTCCAAGGGGAATGTTGAACCATCCTTACGCGCACCCTCTACCTCACGTCCAATACCAATAACCTTTTTCTCACCCGTCTGTAGATAGCTCTTTAAATAACCATCATGTTCATTGCAGTAAGGCTCAGGCATAAGTATATTGATATTGCTACCGATAACCTCATCAGGCCCATAACCAAAGATTATCTCTACTGCCTGGTTAACAGATTGAACAATGCCTTTTTCATCAATCGTAATCAGACCATCAACAATATTATCCACAATGGCTCGCTGATGAGCCTCACTCTCCTGTAACGCCTGGGTTCGCTCCACTACCCGCGCCTCCAGCTCTCTGTTTGCTTTGCGTAGTGCTATCTGCGCCTCCTGCACCTGACTCGCCATTTCACCGAAAGCCCTGGCCAGCGTTCCTATCTCATCGTGTCTATCGACAGGCAGCACTACCGGCATCGCTTGTTCATGCGAGAAATCACGCACCACGGCTGTTATAGACTGAATAGGTTTTGCCAAACGAATTGATAACCACACCGCCATAACGATAGCAGGCACAAGCAGCCCCAAGCTCAGTATTAGCGTCTCTCGAAAAATACCGGATTGCTCTGCAATGATCCCAGCGTAGGACTGACTAACACCTACCGCAACAAAGCGCTCGGGGTGCAATGGATCAAAGGGTATCTTGGTATAAACCACGACATTCTCAGACCCTGTCTGCTCAGGTTTTAGTAGCAATGTACTCTGGGTATTATCCGGCAAAAAGAAAGGGGCCAGCTGGGGAACATCCTCTTGAGCACGGTAATGTTTACCTAGATCAAAACCATAGGTTCTGGTTCTATCCTTATGCAGCAGATAGCTACCATGGTCATTGGTAATAGCAATTTCACGGCCAGTCGAATGAACAGCTTCCTGTATTTTACGTAGCGCATGGCCAACCCCCACATTCAAGACCAGCATGCCAACCAACACACGGTCCTCGTCCGCATACAGCGGTGTTGCTACTCGCAACACCTCCTGCCAGGGCTCAATAATCTGGCCATGCTCCCGGTTGAGGTTAAGCTCAGAGATATATGCCTCTCCCTGAGCCAGTTTCAGGGTCTTTTGCACATAGGGGCGATCCAGCTTATTTTGCAGCTCAGCCGGAGGAACCATCAATATCTGATCACCCCGGCGAACAACATTTAACACCTCCTGCCCTTTGGCATCTATAAGGCGCAACTGGAGATTATCCGACTCTGCCGCTATGGTAGCGTGGAATATTTTTTCCAACCGCTGAGTCCATTGTTGCAAGCTAGAGCCTTCTATTACGTCATAATGTCTTTCGTTTTGCAGGACTCGGGTTATACCTTGGATGGGGGGTGAATTAGACGTGATAAGAACCTTCTTGAGCTGATCTTCAATGTGCTCACGAAACACCTCACCCTGTACTTCAACCTCACGCGAAAGATCATTCAGCGCATGCTCTGCCAGATATTCAGAGGTACGACTATAAAATGCCTGGCTAACCACACCCGCAGTCACTGCCACCAATAGAACAGAAAGAATAATGAGTTTATGGGCAATGGATAGCCTCATTTCAATACTCCAGAGAAGTCAGCATATGAACATGACAGAATCACGACTTAGAGAGAGCCGCATCATGGTGCATAAGGCCCCGCCGCATCAGCTCATGAACCGGCTTGTAATCCAAGGGTGACAACCAGCCCACATATTTACCTTTTTGTGCCGCAACGCATCTTTAACCTGCTCTGCCAGATCATGCAGCATCTCAATCTCTGCATATGATGAGGGGTTAGTAAGTACAAACTCAAAGCCACCCCTTCCGGCTGCCATCGTTACACCCGGCAGCTTAAGAGTGGGCACCAGCGTAAAGTGATGTTCAGGGATTTTTTCATTCAGCAGGTAGCTCCACACCCACCAGAAAAGCCATCAAAATAACAAATAACAGCCTCTATTGATATTTCATAAATTAACTACACTGGGTGGTATTTATTCCAAATGACTTTTATCTGCTCAGCCAACGCCATAGGGTCAAAGGGCTTAGGGATAACATCTATAGCACCCAGCGCCTTGTATTCTGCCACCTCTGACGGCTGCACCTTGGCCGTCATAAAGATAGCTGGAATATCACGCCCTTGTGGCTGTTTCCGTATTGCCTTTAGGGTTGATGGACCATCCATTCCAGGCATCATGACATCTAGCAGAAGCATATCGGGGGCAAAGGATTCAAAAGCATCCAAAGCTTCCTGCCCAGAACTACAGATCTGTAACGTAAATCCTCCCACACCTTCTAATGCAATCTGAGCAACAGCCTGGATATCAGGCTCATCTTCAACATAAAGAATTTTATTCAAAGCAACCATTTAGTCATCGCCCTCCAGTTCAGTATATTTATTTTTGATGGCCAAACACTCTGGCAATAACATAAGAAAATGCGCTACTAACTGAGGATCAAAATGTTGGCCACTCTCTTTTTTAATCAAAGCAACAGCATCTTCTGTTGTCCATGGCTCTTTATAAGGACGTTTTGAAGTCAATGCATCAAACACATCTGCCAAGGCACAAATTCGTCCAACCAGCGGAATAGCCTCCCCTTTGAGACCATTAGGGTAACCTGTACCATCCCATTTCTCATGATGGTTTAATGCAATGTCACGCGCCATGGTCAATAGCACAGATTCATCTCCATCCAGTATGTCAGCGCCAATCTGCGCATGGGTTTTCATTATTTCCCACTCATCCGGTTCAAGCTTGCCAGGTTTCAAGAGAATGCTGTCTGGAATACCAATCTTACCGACATCGTGCATCGGCGCTGCATTAAGCAACAAATCAAGCTGCTGTTGATTCATGCCCGCTGCTCGCCCTAGCAACACTGCCATTTTGCTCATACGAATAATATGCAGCCCTGTCTCTTCATCTCTGTATTCAGCCGCTCGCCCCAATTTGTGCACAATCAACAATCGGCTTTTATGCAGTTGCGCATTAGCTTTCTGTATCTCCTGTGTGCGCTCTTCTACTTTTTTCTCCAAAATCTCATTGTGCTGACGTATATATTTGTGTGACAACTGTACTTCAAGAAGATTACGCACTCTGGAGAGCAACTCATTACTATCAAAGGGTTTAGTGACATAATCCCGCGCCCCGCTGTCCAATGCCTTTTGCCGAAACTCCTGCATATGCTGAGCAGTTAACACAAGGATGGGGGGCAGAGGCTCTGTAACTTCTGCTTTAAGCTGCTCCATAACCGCATAACCATCCATGTATGGCATATTGATGTCCAATAAAATCAGATCGCAATTGTGTGCCTTTTGTAACGCCAACACCTGACGTGGATCCTGAGTAGAGATCACATTGCTGTATTCCGCAGCTTTCAACGTTCTCAACAACAGCTTTACGTTAACTGCTTCGTCATCAACCACCAGGATGGTGGCCGTTTTTGTATTGATTTCGAATTCATTCATGGGTACATCTGCCATTTTATGCCATTATTTTTTCTAACTCATTACAGCTTAGAATCACTTATCCATTCATGCTAGTGTAGCTCATTGGGTTTTACGCTACTCAACTCGCATCTCGCTAATCCTGCAGTACCAATTCTAACGAAAACACACTGCCTTTACCGGGAGCACTATCCACCCAAATTTTGCCTCCCATCATCTCAACAAGATGCTTGGTAATAACCAATCCAATACCAGTCCCCTCTATAGTTCCTTGATTGTTAAAACGTTCAAAAGGGGCAAAAAGTCTGCTTAACTCATTCTCTGTCATTCCCACACCACTGTCTGAGATGCTTATGCATAATCGCTTACTCTTTTGTTGGCTGCATTCCAATGTTATCACGCCATTGTCACAGTTATATTTAACTGCATTTGATAACAGATTTAATATCACCTGTTTAAGCTTAATTGGGTCAGCATTTAATCTAATGACTGGTTTTTTATCCAGTTTGTTGATGATTTTAATTTCTCGACTCAATGCTTGCGCATGAATCAGGTTAATACAATCATCTATTAGTTGATTTAGAGGGACAGTTTCCATACAGACACTCAGCTTGCCCGCTTCAATTTTTGCCAGATCAAGAACCTCATTAATAAGATCTAATAAATGGCTGCCCGCCGTTAATATTTCTTGAACATTATCTTTATGCTGCTGACTCAACACATCATCTTGATCCGTTATCATCAGTTGACTGAAGCCTAGAATGGCATTCATAGGTGTACGCAACTCATGACTCATGCATGATAAAAACTCAGACTTTGCCTGATTGGCTTTCTCTGCATGCTCCTTGGCCTCTAGCAGTTCTTTCTCTGCTTGTTTTCTTGCATCAGCCTCACGCAAACTGAAAATGCCATAAGCAAGCTCTTTGGCCAACACTTCAATGATACGGGTCTCTTCTGGGTCAAAACATTTACGTGCTCTGGCATACACTGCAATAGCCCCAAATGTAGCACTTCCATAAACAAGGGGTACCGTCAGGATGGAGCCCATATTATGCGCTATTGATGTGGATCGCCAAGGCGCAAAACAGGCATCATCATGCGTATCAAGAACCCTCTGTGTTTCACCTGTTTTAACTGCCATACCAACAGGGCCTAGCCCCAACTCATCATCACCCCATGTCACCTTTACCTTATCAAGGTATGCAACCTCATCACCTGCATAGGCAATCGGATAAATATTTTTACTTCCATCTGTTTCTATCAACCCAACCCAAACCAAACAATACCCAAGATCATTAACAAGTGCCTGGCAGATACCTTGATACAAGGTTAATTCGTCTTGCGCATGGATTAAAATACACTGCCCAGCTGACTGCGCCAAGAGCGCACGACTAGCAATATTCAACTCACAGCTCTGTTTATTTACCAACACTTCTAACTGACTGTTAACCTTAAATAGCTCTAGATTTTTTTCCTCAATGGTATCAAGCATATTATTAAAAGAAGACACAAGGAGGCCAACCTCATCTTCTGCATCTTTCTTTACTCTAATTGAATAATCACTGTTTTTAGTTATGTCACGAACGGATCCAGTCAATCGATTGATAGGCCCTAAAACAAATTGCTGCATAAATACTGCAAATAAATATGACACAGGAATACCAAATATCAACAGCATCGCTATAACAACAAACTCAAAGAAAAGGCGTTCTCTGGCCACATTCAAGCTGGCAAGCAAATATATTGAACCCACGCTTTTTTTACCCAACAAAATAGGTGCAACAACAATCAGCGCATCACTCTGCAGCTGGTGTCCATAAACACCCACAGTAGCTGGACAAGTTGAATACTTAACATCGGCCACATATTGTGAAAAGACTTTGCCTTCTTTTGTATAAAGGCAAGCTGATAATATTGAATGATGCATTTTTAATGACGCAAGGTTTTGGCTACCAAGTGATTTATCATCATTTATTAATGCAGCGCTGCTTCCACCGCCAATCAATGCGGCCAACACACTGATATCATCAACCAAATCATCCTGGTGGTAATCATGTGAGATGTATAAAAATAGAGCTAAGACCGCCGTTGCACTCAAAAAACTACCGAGCAATATGACTGATATCAGCTTATTTTTAATAGAGAAATCATGCCAATTCCACATACCGATAAAACACCTTGTCATCAAACAATAACTTTTAGGGGCTAATAAAATCAGTTAGGTCAGAATTATCAAGCAATAGTTGAAATCAAATATCCACAGCCACTAAGGCTTAATAATCAATCATCCTGCTTTATAAAATTATCCACCGCCAGCAGCAATTCATGCACATCAACTGGCTTTGTTAGATACGCTTCAAAACCCGCTGCCAATCCCTTTTCAACATCTGAAGCCATTGCATTGGCACTCAGCGCAAGCACTGGAATTTGACAAGTCTCTTTCTGCTGACGCAAGCGTTTCAGCACCTCATAACCATCCATGCCATGAAGATTAATATCCAACAAAATCAGGTTGGGACGATGCTCCAAAGCCAGCTCCAAACCTAACAATGGTTCATGTGCACTCCACATTCTTATATTAGAACGGCGTTTTAATAACTGGGTAACCATTCGCAGATTAGCTGGGTTATCTTCTACATACAAAACACTATATTGGTTATTATTATCATGAGTTACATTGGCTGCCGCATCAGCATGCCGCGACTCTTCTGAGTTTTGCTCTATAGTCTGCGCACTGGTATTTAACTCAATCCAAAACGTACTACCATGGCCGGGCTTGCTCTCTATACCAATATCCCCTCCCATTAGCTCTATAATTTTTTTGGTAATAACCAGCCCAATACCTGTACCTTCAATCTCTGTTTGCTCTGCACCTAATCGATTAAATGCAGTAAAAAGCTTTCCCTGCTGCTCTTCTGTAAGGCCATTACCTGTATCTGTAATAGCAATATGCAGCAGTCTTTTATTTGCAGTATTAAAAGCAATTGTCAGCCTTCCTTGTTCACTATTATATTTAATTGCATTGCTTAATAGATTTAAAAGCACTTGTTTAACGCGCGTAACATCAGCCAGCACCTGAAGATCGATTTCACCAAAATGATCCATTGATACAGGATTTCCATTCAACTCAAATGCAATAACTATTTTTCGTTTTTCAGCGAGTGGAACAATCAAACTGATACATTCCATAAGCACCAAATTAATATTGACCGACTCCACAGATAGATCAATGCGTCCCGCTTCGATTTTAGAAAGATCTAACACCTCGTTGATCAAATCCAACAGATGCCCTCCAGCACGGTGTATCTCCTGTACACTATCAAGCTGCTCAGGGGAAAGTGCTGCCGACGCATCCATCTGAAGCAATTGACTAAAGCCCATAATGGCATTCATTGGTGTACGGAGTTCATGGCTCATGCTAGAGAGAAACTGGGACTTTGCATGATTGGCATCTTCTGCTTCTATTTTGGCTTGCATCAGCGCCTGTTGTGCCAACTTTAGGTCTGTAATATCTGTAGAGAGTGAAACATATTTAGAGGGTCTTCCATCCTCTTCTAAAAAAGGGACAATGGTCGTATCAAGCCATAACAGCTCACCATCTTTACGCCTTTTACACATCTCATTACGCCAAATAACACCTTGCGATATGGTATGCCACAGCTCTTTATAAAAGTCCGCGGAATGATGTGAAGATTGAATCATTCGCATATTCTGCCCAATCAACTCTTCACGCAAATAACCACTGGTGCTACAAAATTTATTATTGACAAAGGTGATCGTTCCTTCTGTATCCATAATAGATACAATGGCATGCTGATCTAATGCCACACGCCGATACTCACTCTCTCGCAATGCAGCTTTAAGGTCTCTATTAAGCCTGTTCATCCAGCGAGCGCGTTTTGCTCTCACCGTCACTGACATAACCAAACGATCTGGATCTAACGGTTTTGTTAGAAAATCATCCCCCCCCAAATTCATTGCAGCCAATTGGTGATCAAGATTCAGTTCTGTAGAGAGAAAAACAATCGGTGTTTGTGCGTAGCTATCCCCCTGGCGAATCACTTGAGCCAATTCCAAACCAGAACAGGCCGGCATATAGACATCCAATAACACCAAGTCAGGTTTGAACTCAATAACTGCTTGCAAGCCCTGAAGCGGGTCACTTAGTGGCTTTACCACCATGCCTGCCTCTTCCATTACTGAGGTATAGTAATCAAGCTGCTGTTGTTCATCTTCAATATATAAAATACGAAACGGTCGCTTAGGCACACGTGCTGTTAATCCATCCAGTGTTTCTATTAATCTGCCAAAATCCAACGGCTTGGTAAAATAGCGCACAGCACCTGCTCTAGCGGCAGCTAGCCGTGCCTCTATATCTTGACGTGCTGAAATAATAATAACGGGGGCGCGACAATTCATCTCTTTACGCAACTTAGCAAACGCTTCAATGTCTGCAATATCCCCTTCTGCAAAGGCAATATCCATTAAAATGACCGCAGGAGACAGCGTGGCTTGCTCGCAGGTTGATACAAAATCCTGTCGACATGAAAACAGCTTCGTCTCATACCCCGCCTGCTTAAGTTTAATTGCCAGCTCTTTTGACAGCTCAGCATTAGCATCTATGAGGTAGACCAGATTATCCTGAGGTGCCAGGGTGGCTCGCGGCTGCTTTGGCAACTCAGCTAATGGAGCCGTTACCCGCCACGCATTAACTACTTGTTTAAGGTGCGCCACCCTGTCACTAATCTGCCGCCGCAATACGGCATCCACTTTACCACCCGCCGTTATAATCGACTTAAGTAACACCTCCATCTCTCTGGCGGCCTGACTAATATCATTGGCGCCAAAGGTGCCTCCAGATCCTGTTAAGCTATGAACACTACGATGCAACTCTTTTATATCCGCATCATTTAACGATTGCTCAACAGCCTTCCAGGTTTGCTCAATATGAGCGAGCTTTTCAGGTAGTTGCTTATAAAACGTCATCCGCAATGCCGCCAGCTGTTCATCTGGACTCCGTTTTTTGTTATCAGACATATAATCTTTCACATATAGGTTTAACAAGTACTTATGGAAAGACTTCTTCCAATATAGATGGCCCCATCTCCTGCAAAGGCCCCAGTGGGTTCTTTTTGGCCTTGGTTTCATCCAGCATAGGATTACCACTCCATAGCTTATAAACCACTTTACCCTTAACCAATAAAATCAAAGCACGAAAGCGCCATCCTGTTGTCTGTTCCTGGCGCTTAACCACAAGCAGATCAAGCCAAAAATTCCCCACACGTTTTTTACTAATATCCTCTATCTCTACATCATAAGCCCAACAGGACTCACGCGCTTCCACACACAGATTGACGCCTTCGTGATAAAACTCATTCCGATCCAACTCATAATTAAACAATCTACGCACATCAAGGTAGCTCAGAATGGCAATATTAGGGGTGCTGTGTGGATCAAAACCAAGCTGCACTAACTCATCATCTGTGGTCTGATTAATGATTATTTTGTCAAAAGATGCTTTAGCTTCATCAAACAATTTCCATGGCGATTTTTTTACCGTATTGCCGCTGGGAAGAAGACTTGAGCAGCCAAATAACAAACCAATAACAACCACCATGCCTATCCAACTTAATTTTTTATAATTTGTCATTACCCAATTCTGGCATATTATTTAGATAAGGGGGAACAGTGTTTATTTCTTACCCCTCCACTACAATACAATAGGAATTAGGATCAGCCTAAAGTGAGTCTTACAGACATTAATCACCATTTTTCATGGCAAAAAGGATGCAGATATCAGCTTCTACAAGATGGCTACTGCTTTTTTCCTGCGATATTATCCGCCATTGCATCAGCAAAACAGCTCATAATTATTGAGTTATACCTGGTGAAATCTGGCAAAGTAACCAACCGATTCATATCAGCTCTATTACAGGCTGCTCAACGAAACGTGCAGATATTTATCCTGCTGGACGACTATGGCGCATTAGAACTAAGAGAGGACGACCGTAACCGACTCAAGCACGAACTGATTCAAATAACCTATTACAATCCTCTCAGTTCGCGCAACAAACTACTGAATCTCTATCAAATACTGTGGCATAAAGCGGGCTATGATCTGCACCGTGATCACCGCAAATTAATATTAATTGATGGAACCATCGCCTTTATTGGCGGACTCGGGCTTACTGATCAGTTCGACTCACAACAAAATCCCAAAACGTGCTGGCGAGAAAATGCAGTCAAAATCGAAGGTGCTATTATTCCTGATTGGTTCCGACTCTTTAAACAATCATGGGACAAATTTGCAGCAACACCACTCGCTCTACCTACACCCAACCCACCTGCTCTGACAGAACCGCACCAGGGTTATGCTCGTGTCTCCTACAGCCAGGGCAAAGGCCGCAATCAGATCAAGCGTGAGCTGCTTAAACGCACGGCTAATGCCGAACACAGGATATGGCTCTGCACCGCTTATTTCATACCCTCATGGCGTTTCCGACAGCGCCTACGACATGCCGCACGTAACGGTATTGATGTGCGCCTACTGCTACCCGGCTCATTCACTGACCATAGCTCAATTCGACATGCCGGTCGTCGTTATTACTACCTGCTACTCTGTAGCGGTGTGCGCATTTTTGAATATCAACCACGCATGCTGCATGCCAAAACCTTGATGTGTGATAATTGGGTCTCTTTAGGCTCCAATAACTTTGATCAGTGGGGACTCACCTGGAATCAGGAAGCCAATCTTGAGGTAGACGATCAAGCCTTTACGGAAGATGTTGAGCAGATGTTCCTACAGGATTTCAGTCAAAGCAGAGAGATTACATTAGAAGAGTGGCACCTGCGCACTCAATACCAACGACTCATCGAGGAGCTATGGGGCAAGGTTGGGCAGTGGATAGATCAGATTACCAGGCGCATACGTCGATAACAGCAAAGCACCCCAACAATCAGACCCACAGCTCCAAAGGCGCTTTTTTCACCAGTGCCTGAAGAATATCACTGCGTGAAACTATACCAATGGGAAAATCCTTGTCATTAACAATAGGGATAGCACCAATGTGTCGATCAAATAGCACATGAGCAAGCTCACGTATTTCTGTATCAAGCGTAGCCGTCAGCACCCGCTGCTCCATCAGCGGACGGATTGTTGTATGCGGGGCAGCATGGGCAACCCCTAGCCCCGCTGCATCACGCAACAGATCACGCTCAGAAACAATGCCAACCATCTTTCTATCCCTGTTCACCACCGGGGCATGTCGAAATCGATGCTCATGAAATAAAGCCCAGGCACTGTTTACCGACGAATCAGGCTCTAACATCAATACCGGTGCGCTCATAATCTGCTCTGCTAAAACTGCAGGCACACGCTCATGCGCACCCCCTGCCAGCTGCTCATAACTATGGGCATGCTGCGCTTTAAGTTGTTGCCCCGCCGTAGTGTTAGTCTGCCCCTTTTCTCGCTCAGCAATTTTTTGAGTACGGGCGGTGGCTTGAGTCTCTTCAACAGGGCGATGGGCAAAGACCTCTGGATAGGCCAATACATCCCGCACCCCTGGGGCAATCAAAATAAATGACATAATTTAGGCTCCACTATCACAACCCTACTCCATTGTGCTGATATAGGCTGCCAACAGTTTGATTTCAGCCTCTGACAGGATGCTGGCAATCTCTCTCATAATCGTTATTCGTCGCCGGCTATTTGGCTTACGGAACTCATGCAACATCATACTAATATAGCCAGGCAACTGCCCCGCAAGCCTTGGATAACCGTATTGCCCCTGACCTTGCTTACCATGGCACTGCGCACATTTTATGTGGAAAATTGCTTGCCCCTTAACCGCCTGATCATCTTTTTTTGTAGCCGTAGGATACGGTGACATACTGGAAAAATAGATAGCAACGGCGACCTTATCCGCATCTGTCATCTTTCTAACCATGCTCTGCATCTGAAAATCCTGACGCTGGCCATCACTAAAATGCTCAAGCTGTTGCACCAGGTAGGCCGGATTCTGACCCGCCAAATTTGGACAACGCCCATTACGAGAGTGTCCATCCACCCCATGACAACGCTGACAAATCTGAGTGCGAAATTTCATTGCCAGGTTAAGCTGCTGTCGTACAGCCTCATCTGCAGCGAGCACTGCCAACTGCTGCTCCAGCTTCTCCTGCAACATCAGCTCAGGCGTAAGCTGTCGCACATATCGATCAGAGGGTGTTGAAACACAAGCAACAATACCCAATAAGCAACAGACCCATAGTGCAAGCTGTTTTCTAAACATGTCCGGTTTCTATATCAAAAAACATCAGAAATAGTCCCTAACCCATTGCTCAAAAATCGACATCTTGAACAACATCACCTATATTGCGCATGATTGTTGGAGGGTCATAAAGCAGAGAGTAAACACTCACAACCACTCCAGCCTAACCCATTCTCATAAATTATAGGTGTTTTGAATGTTAGAAATGGCAAACAGCAAGTATCTTGACGATTGTTACACAGCACTTGAGCAGAAGCAGGCCGCACTGGTAGATGAATATCAGATTGACTCATTTGGTGGATTTGATTTCGACATGAACAAAGGCACGCTTGAATTCAAGCAGGGTTCCATTGCAAGGGTGACGGCTAATTTTATTCCCGTTGGCTCCTTTAATGAAGAGCTACAGACCTGGATGTGGGCATGGGCAAATGGCGGTGTAACCGGCGAATTAAATGAAAAAGCCGAAACCATCAAGGTTTTGGAAGATAAAACAGGCAATGAAATATTTAGCGCTGAAACATGTCCCGCAGACGAAAGTTCAGCATGGGAGATTGCCGCCATGGCCTGCGATCACTACCAGGGGCAAGGCGTATTTGCTGCACCCATTGAGGGGCTATTAATCTTCATGGTGCTCAGTGACGTGACTTCCGTATGAACGGCAATACGCCATAAGGAAATAAATATGACAAAAACATACCCATCAATAGCCGCTATCATGGCTGCTCTTCTTATAGGATTCACCACCAACACTCATGCGGCTAACAGCAGCAATAGCGTACCCGCCAGCATCACCAAACCTATTGAGATCACGGTCTATAAATCGCCCTCCTGCGGCTGCTGTAAGGGGTGGGTGGATCATCTACGTACCGAAGGCTTTACCGTCATCACACACGATAATCCGAATATGGATCCAATAAAGAAATCAATAGGCGTACCAGAGAACCTACAATCCTGCCACACCGCATTAGTGGAAGGGTACGCCATAGAGGGGCATGTCCCGGCTGCTGACATTAAAAAGCTCTTAAAAACCCGCCCTAATATCAGCGGCCTGACTGCACCAGGCATGCCGATGAAATCGCCTGGCATGCAGGCAACCCATCTACCCCCAAAAGATTATGATGTACTGGCTTTTAGCAAGGATGGGAAGACAACCGTTTTTACAAAACACTAAGACCTTAATCTAAGCGTTGCTATTCATATCCACAATATTATAGGTAAGTGGATATGAATAGCGCAGTACCACATCACCTCAATAGAAAGAAATAGAGTCCAAAACAGATCCAAGAAAACACCAGCAAAACCCAAGGCAGGTTGCTTTGCTTACTCTGCATAATAAGCGGTGCAATCTCAGCCGTTGACGCTTGAATTTCAGCTAAATCAGATACCTTTTTAATTCGCCTATCAAGATCCCGCGCTTTTGATTTTTGTTGCATTTTATACTGCTTAATGCCTTTTTGAATCCCCTGGGCAATCAGTTTTGTCTGCTCTTTTGTCTGCCCCGGTTTTTGAATAGAATTCGCAATCTTTAGCGCCTCTTCCTTTATTTCTTCAGAAATAATTTCTTTTTTTGAATATTTAGCCATTGATTTTATAGCGATAGATTATATGGAAAGGAGGTATTTGCTTAGCACTACAACCCAACAAACACATGATATTTATATCATAACCTATTTGTTTAACCTATTTTCAGCCTAACCTTACCTGGTTTTTTCTATTTCCTTGTTTTTATTTTGGTTTGTAAAAACCGCATACCACTGCTACTTATTATGTAGGGAAGTGGTTTTTTCAAATTACCGAGGGCGTTTATATTATGGCTATTACAAAAGAAGACATCACCAATCTTAAGAGCGACATCAAAAACCTTCACAAAGATCTTAGGCAGGCAATGGATCACCTGGAGTATCACTTAGGTGTAAAAAGAATGGATGAAAATGATCTCGACAAAATGGCTGGACATTTAGCCGACATCGACAAACATATGGCAACGCTGATTGCCCATGCGGACTCACTAGAAAAGAAACACGCCTAGCTCTGTAATAAACATCATGCTTTAGCCTCCCCCCTTTTTATTCAAAAGGAGGAGGCTAAACTTATACTACATCGTGTAACCACGCTCTCCATGCTGATTAACATCCAAGCCTTCAATCTCATCCTCTTCAGATACACGCAGACCCAACAAGTAATCTACCAATTTTAAAATCCCATAAGTAATAAGTGCGGTATACACAACACCCGCCACGACTCCAACCAACTGAACCCCAAACTGCTCCATCATGGTTTCGATGCCATCAGCATACCCATACCCACTGAAGACACCCAGCGTGGTAGCTGAGAAAACCCCTGCCATCAAAGTACCTAAGATACCTCCAACACCATGCACTGGAAACACATCCAGTGAATCATCAATCTTCAGCACACGCTTGATATAACTGGTAGCAAAATAACAGACAAAACCTGCCATTACACCAATCACCAACGCCCCCCCTGGCCCAACAAAACCCGATGCAGGCGTAATGGTTCCCAAGCCAGCAATCACACCTGTCAGAGTACCCAATGCGCTCGGCTTGCCATATCGCTTCCACTCAATAGCACCCCAGGTGATGGCTCCCGCTGCTGCTGAGATATGTGTAACCAACATAGCCATAGCTGCATCACCATTAGCTGCCAGTGCACTACCACCATTAAATCCATACCAACCAACCCAGAGCATACCTGCACCTGTAGCAGTCATTACCAAGCTATGAGGTGGCATAGCTGTCACTGGAAAGCCTCGGCGAGGCCCCAGCACAATAGCTGCCACCAATGCACCGACACCCGCGGTGATATGCACCACAACACCACCCGCAAAATCATACAGCCCCATACTGCTTAACCAGCCTCCTCCCCAAACCCAATGGGTTATAGGGACATAAACCAGCACCAACCAAATCGCACTAAACAGAAGCATGGCAGAGAACTTCATACGTTCCGCAAAGCCCCCGACAACCAAGGCAGGAGTGATAATGGCAAAGGTCATTTGAAACAGCATAAAGAGCGATTCGGGGATATCACCTGCAAGTGTCTCTTTACCAATACCCACCAGCATAACTTTACTAAAATCACCGATCAGCGCATTGCCTTCACCAAAAGCCAGGCTGTAGCCAAACACAAACCAAACAATAGAGGACATAGCCGCAATCGAAAAGCACTGCATAACAACTGACAACACGTTCTTACTGCGCACCAGACCGCCATAAAACAGCGCTAATCCAGGCAGCGTCATAAACAGCACCAGCGCTGTAGCACTAAGAATCCAAGCCGTATTAGCACCATTAATAGCTGCCTCTTCAGCCGATACCATACCCGGAATTAAGAGCAACAATGCCCCCCATAGCGCAAGCTTTCTCATGATCATCAATGGCATAACATAAACTCCTTAACCCCAACTGATAGCCATCTAATCAGATTTAAATGCGCTATAAGCAAAAATAAGTGGATACCAACAAACAGATACACCCACCCAAAGCACGAACTATGCCGACTTGTTATTTTTATAATAATCAATGTGCTAGAAGCCCATCAGCTCTAACAAGCCAGTTAAACGCACCATTTAAGTGCAAAAAAAGCAATGCCATGCCTCCTTCTGGTGCATTAAATTGATAGCTGAAACCAATAAGGACAGATCTATTTCAAAGGATAAATATAAAATTTTCTAACACAGCAGCATAATGTGCATATTTGGATGCAATCATCAGCAAAATAACAATCACATGGAACAGACTGATCGAAGATACATACTAGGAGGCTGTCCGAGAATAGAAAAACCTACTGCGGAAAAGCCATTTCGGCCAGATTTTCCGATCAAATTCGTTAAATATGCCCAATATTCGCCTCATTTGATCAAAAAATCTGACTCAAAATGGCTTTCCCTCGCT
>JAJFJN010000071.1 GCA_021773975.1 Gammaproteobacteria bacterium
AGTTATGGATGGCTGTCCGAAGGCACCAAGGAGGTCTGTTGCCAGCGCAATGAAACAGCTTGATAGTGCAATTGATCAGATGATCTTGGAGGCAAAGATTGCAGCATGAAAATTTGATTCATTTGTAAAGATGTTGATGACCCAAGGATTTCTAGTTGTAGATCTGTTTTTTAGCAGGGAAATCTATTATTTCTGCCTTTGAAGCATTTGTTTTTTCTATTAAAGTGGGTTGCTTGGCTTTTCGTGCCGGGTGGATATCTATAATCTCAAAACCCGCGTTTTTAGGATCTTCATAGGCCGTTTCGAGTAGACACTCTTCCATACCATTCAGCACCTCACGCATGATCATTTCCAGTGCACGGTTACTAAAGTCTGAAGTGTATTTTCTATTATTAGCCATGTGATTACCGTTGATTCAGGGTTTATAGCAGAGGCACAAAATATCGAATTAACAATGCCTACATGTACTTAAAGAGATTGAGTTAAATAACTCTAGATCTCTTAACTGAACTTAGCGGTAATTACAGATAAAAGTGAAGGGAAAATAGTTCCCGAATGTCAGAATTTTAGTTTTTCATTAAGGTGAGGGCGAACTGCATTCAATATGGCAGAATGTGTTTTGAGCCCGCCGGCAATAGTATTTCCACTATCAAAGTGCCGGCTACCACCGGCTAAATCGGTTACTGTGCCACCTGCTTCGCGCACTATAAGCGCCCCTGCGGCGAAATCCCATTCTGCTAGCCCTAGCTCCCAGAAGCCATCTAATCTCCCTGCTGCTACATAGGCAAAATCCAGCGCTGCTGATCCAGGGCGGCGAATTCCGGCCGTTTCTTTTGATAGATCTTTAAACATACCCAGATAGGCATTCATGTGGCGCTGATCACGGAATGGGAAGCCTGTGCCAAGCAATGCGCCCTTTAAATTTGGCTGTGCTGTGACACGAATGCGATGATCATTTAGATATGCGCCATTGCCTTTGCTTGCGGTGAACATCTCTTCACGAAGGGGATCGTAAACGACACCATGCTCCAGTTCACCCCGATATTTTAGTGCGATTGAGATAGAGAAGTGTGGTGAGCCGTGAAGGTAATTCGTGGTTCCATCTAGTGGGTCGATGACCCATTGGTACTCATTGCCTGAATGAGCGCCGCTCTCTTCGGCTAGAATGGCGTGATCCGGATATGATTTCTTTATTACCTGAATAATCGCTTGTTCTGCAGAGCGATCCACCTCGCTGACGAAGTCATTTAATCCTTTGGAAGTCACAGTAAGAGTATCAACCCGGTCAAAATTGCGCAGTAGAATACTACCTGCGCTGCGGGCTGCTCGAATGGCTATGTTAATCATTGGGTGTTTATGCATGGGCGGCAAAGATACAGCAAGCTGTTCCAAGGATAAAGGAGATTTTCAATTGACCCGATAGCAGAGGCTGAGTACTCTGCGCTCTTTTATTAATTTTTCCTATAAAAACAGTGGGTAATTATGAGCTTAGATAATATTCGTATTGTACTGATTGGCACTACCCATCCTGGAAATATTGGTGCAACTGCTCGAGCGATGAAAAATATGTGCTTGAGTCAGCTCTATTTAGTGCAACCTAAGGAGTTTCCGTGTGCGGAAGCTACTGCTCGTGCTTCAGGTGCTGATGATCTGCTGTATAACGCTAAAGTCTGTGAAGGTTTGGATGAGGCTCTGGATGGATGTCGTTTGGTGGTGGGTGCGAGCGCTAGGTTGCGTCGTGTTGAATGGCCTCAATTTGCCCCTCGAGAGTGCGCATCACAATTATTAAGCGAGGCAAGACAAGGATCTGTGGCTCTTGTTTTTGGTCGTGAAAACTCTGGGCTAAGTAATGCAGAGATGGACCGTTGTCAGTATCTAGTGCACATCCCAGCTAATGAGGAATATAGCTCTTTAAACCTCTCTATGGCAGTGCAGGTGCTAGCTTATGAGTTACGGATGACCTCATTGGAGAAGGTTTCTTCAGAGTCAAAGTCTGATCGTCAGGTTGCTACAGCTGATGAGATGGAGGGTTTTATTCAGCATCTTAAGCAGACTATGCAAGACATCCGTTTTTCAGATCCACGCCAATCCACACGGCTTTTACGAAGATTGCGTCGCTTATTTAACCGTGCCCAGCCAGATAATGATGAACTCAACATTCTTCGTGGTATTTTAAGTGCAGCACAGAACTGTAAATTATAAAGTTATTGATTTTAAACCCCCTGCTTTTACTGATTTTTAGTGTGATTAATCCTAAAAATGATGCCGCTAACCTGCCTGAATATATATAGAAAATATTAATATAATCAGATATATACAAATAACCGGTGAGTTTGTAGGAAATTTATAGCGCACATTTTATAATTATCGAGTAAAATAGTCGGAAATTATCGGATGTAGTGGGTAAATGAAATAATGTTCTCTCGTATTAGAGAAGATGTTGGCTGTGTTTTTACACGGGACCCGGCCGCACGTAATGTTTTTGAAGTTGTAACAACTTACCCGGGCATTCATGCAGTTTTATTTCATCGCGTTTCGCACTGGTTATGGCAGCACGAACTATGTTGGATTGCTCGTGTGTTATCAAATTTCTCACGTTTGGTGACGGGCATTGAGATACATCCTGGCGCAGTAATTGGACGGCGTTTTTTTATTGATCATGGGATGGGTGTCGTGATTGGTGAGACAGCTGAAATCGGTGATGACTGCACGCTTTATCATGGTGTAACGTTGGGTGGCACTAGCTGGAATGCTGGAAAACGCCATCCTACACTTGGAAATAATGTTGTAGTTGGCGCTGGCGCCAAAGTGCTGGGACCTATTAATCTAGGTGATGGTGCTCGAGTTGGATCAAATGCTGTAGTAGTTAAGTCGGTGCCAGAAAATGCGACAGTTATTGGTGTTCCAGGCCATTTAGTAGGGCTTCATACTGAGGTATCAGCAGAGAGAGAGGCAATCGCCAAAAAGATAGGGTTTGATGCTTATGGTACTTCGCCAGACATGCCAGATCCCGTTGCTCATGCTATCAATCATATGCTGGATCATATTCATCTCATGGATAAACGCATGGAGACCATGTCAGAGAAATTGCATGATATAGGGGTAGACAGCAGCCAGTCAAAAATCCCAGAAATGGAGAGCTGTGAGATTGTTTCAGAGGCAGATGAGCTGGCTGAGGTAAAGCCAGCTGGTATAGATGAAATAGAGCATTAATGTGCAGTTGTAGAATATAGTCTTGCTATAAAGACGGTAATTACTTGAGATAAATTTGAGGCACTGAACTATGAGGCTGACAACAAAAGGTCGCTATGCTGTAACAGCAATGTTGGATTTGGCGCTACATCATAAGAAAGGGCCAATTACGCTGGCAGATATTGCTGAGCGCCAGGGGATATCTCTATCCTATTTAGAACAGTTATTTTCTCGAATGCGTAAACAGGGCCTCGTTTATAGTGTTCGTGGCCCAGGTGGAGGCTATAGTCCAGCACGTGCAACTTCTGAAATTTCTATAGCAGAAATCATTACTGCTGTAGATGAAAGTGTTGATACTACTCGGTGTAATGGTGCACATAACTGCCAAAA
The DNA here is from genome assembly GCA_021773975.1 of Gammaproteobacteria bacterium. GTDB lineage: Bacteria > Pseudomonadota > Gammaproteobacteria > Chromatiales > Chromatiaceae > WFXD01. The sequence goes on from JAJFJN010000071.1 coordinate 3,583, forward strand.
TAATGAAGTTTGTTTGACGCATAATCTTTGGGAAGATTTGAGCAATCGCATTTATGACTATCTGAAAGAGGTCAGCCTGGAAAGTTTAATGGCCACACAGGGCGTGCAGAAGGTTTCACAGCGTCAGGATGGAGTTTGCAGCACTGATTTGGCAGTAGATTTACCACCAAATCCTAGCGCAGCTAATTAAAATATTACCCATACAAGATATAGAAAATAGTTAGTGGAGCAATAGATGAAGGCACCTATTTACATGGACTATTCGGCGACCACACCGGTCGATCCACGCGTTGCTGAGGCAATGTGTCGGTATTTGACTCCGGATGGTGATTTTGGGAACCCAGCATCCCGGTCACACCACTATGGATGGAAAGCAGAAGAAGCAGTGGATAAAGCGCGCCGTAATGTGGCGGATCTTATCAATGCTGATCCCCGTGAAATTGTCTGGACCTCTGGTGCAACCGAGTCTGACAACCTTGCACTGAAAGGTGTTGCCCATTTTTATAAGAAAAAGGGCAAGCACATCATAACCTGTAAAACAGAGCATAAGGCGGTTTTAGATAGCTGTCGTCAGTTAGAACGTGAGGGTTTTGAGGTGACTTATCTTGATCCTGAACCCAATGGCCTGATTGATCTCAAAAAATTAGAAAATGCTATACGGGATGACACCATATTGGTCTCCATCATGCATGTTAATAATGAGATTGGTGTGATTCAGGATATTGCAGCAATTGGTGATATTACCCGGGCGCGTAAGATTTTATTTCATGTAGATGCCGCTCAGAGTGCAGGTAAGATTCTGATTGATATGGCAGAGATGAAAGTGGATTTGATGTCTCTCTCAGCACACAAGATATATGGGCCTAAGGGTATCGGCGCACTCTATGTACGACGCAAACCCCGTGTACGTATTGAGGCGCAAATGCATGGTGGTGGCCACGAGCGTGGCATGCGTTCAGGTACTCTGGCAACACATCAAATCGTGGGCATGGGAGAAGCTTTCCGCATCGCCAAAGAAGAAATGGATGGTGAAAACACCCGCCTTATGGCCTTGCGAAATCGTTTATGGGATGGCCTCAAAGAGATGGAAGAGGTCTACCTTAATGGCGATCTGGAGCATCGAGTAGCGGGCAACCTCAATGTCAGTTTTAATTATGTTGAAGGCGAGTCATTGGTTATGGCGCTGAAGAATATGGCGGTCTCCTCTGGGTCTGCATGTACCTCTGCTAGCCTGGAACCTAGCTATGTACTAAGAGCCATCGGTCGTGAAGATGAGTTGGCACACAGCTCCATCCGCTTTAGCATTGGTCGTTTTACGACAGATGATGAGGTGACTGAAGTGATTGCTGACCTACAGAAGCAGGTTACCCGCTTGCGTGAGCTTTCACTGCTGTGGGAGATGCACAAAGACGGCATTGATCTAAAAGAGATCGATTGGGCGGCGCATTAAACATTAAACATTAAACAATGAGATTCTGAATCTTAAAATCAGGAACTCATCGTTGGAATTATTATCTAAACTGTTGAACAAGAGATGCTTATTACAGTTGAATTTTTAACTATTAAATAGCATAGGAGTTTGAATCATGGCATACAGTGAAAAAGTCCTGGATCATTATGAGAACCCACGTAACGTAGGTGTTCTTGATAAAGAAGATAGCGATGTAGGTACCGGCATGGTTGGTGCTCCAGCCTGTGGCGACGTAATGCGTCTACAGATTAAGGTTAGCGATGAAGGCATCATTGAAGATGCCAAGTTTAAAACCTATGGTTGCGGATCTGCTATTGCCTCCAGTAGTCTTTTAACCGAGTGGGTAAAAGGCAAAACACTGGAAGAGGCGACCCAGATTAAAAATGTGGATCTGGCTGAAGAGTTGGCATTGCCACCTGTAAAGATTCACTGCTCTGTATTGGCAGAAGATGCCATCAAGGCAGCAATCAGCGATTACACTGCAAAGCAGGGAAAGAAATAGTTATGGGGATTACACTGACTGAAGCAGCTGCAGCTCGCGTTAATAAGTTTATGGCAAGCCGAGGAAAGGGCATTGGTGTACGTTTAGGTGTGCGCACTTCAGGCTGCTCTGGTATGGCTTATGTACTAGAGTTTGTTGATGAGGTTGAAGAGGGTGATTCAGTCTTTGAAGACAAAGATATCAAGGTATTGGTTGATACCAAAAGTCTCCTCTATTTGGATGGCACGGAGCTGGATTTTGTGAAAGAGGGATTGAGTGAGGGCTTTAAATTCAATAACCCTAATACTAAAGAGTCATGCGGCTGTGGCGAAAGCTTCTCCGTCTGATTGTTTCTTGTCACGTTGATGTTGGTATGATGTTGAAAATATAATTCAACTTTACCCAGTAACTCTGTGGCTGATAACGTTAAACTGGTTTTCTCCAGGCGTTCTGATTTCGATAGCTAAATAAATTATGTTGGATTTCTCGAAGAATTACTTTGAGTTGTTCTGTCTACCTGTTGGGTTTGAGGTGGATAGTAACAGGCTTGCTGATCGTTACAGGGAGTTGCAACGCGCTGTTCATCCTGACCGATATGCTAATGCAACTGAGCAGGAGAAACGTCTCTCCATGCAGGGTTCAACTCGCCTCAACGATGCACTAAATACACTGAAGAAACCGCTGCTGCGGGCGCAGTATTTATTGGAATTGAAAGGTGTAAATTTGAGCGCAAAAGGCGCTAGCATTACAGATAGTGGCTTTTTGATGGAGCAGATGGAGATGCGTGAAGAGTTAGCGGGTATCAAGGGACAGGCTGACCCTTATGATGCTGTTGCCAGCCTGATGAACCGCATCAAGAGCAATATTCAAGGGCTACTTAGAGAGATAAGTGAACAGTTTGAGGCTGATACGCCACAAGCTTTGATGCAAGCTCAAGAGACCGTAAGTAAACTGCAATTTCTTTATAAACTTAGCAATCAAATTGAAGAGCTTGAAGAAGAGCTTGATGATGCGCTTTAAGTGAAATTTCCCCTGGAATCATGCCCACTATAATTTTTAGATAAATATTTGCAGTGGAGCACTGTAAACCTTAATTAATGACTGATTAAATCTATGGCACTTTTACAACTCTCAGAACCTGGCCAATCACTTGCGCCACATCAACATAAGCTGGCAGCAGGTATTGATTTAGGCACGACTAATTCGCTGGTTGCTACTGTGCGAAGTGGACAAGCAGAAACCCTGCCAGATGAACAAGGCCGCCATCTATTGCCTTCTGTTGTGCGCTATCTGGGTGAACAGATTGAGGTTGGCTATGAAGCCGTATCAGCGGCTACTACCGATCCACTGAATACCATCGCATCAGTAAAGCGTCTGATGGGTCGAAGTGTTGAAGATATAAAAACCCTCGGTGATCGACTGCCCTATGAATTTCAGCAGCAGGACTCAGCTGTCCCGCGCATCCATACGGTGGGCGGTGACGTTAGTCCCATTGAGGTCTCTGCTGAAATCTTAAAGGTATTGGCGGCACGTGCAGAGGCTAGCTTGGATGGTGAGTTGAATGGTGTAGTCATTACTGTTCCAGCCTACTTTGATGATGCCCAGCGCCAAGCCACCAAAGACGCAGCGCAGATAGCAGGTCTTAACGTACTACGACTGCTTAATGAGCCAACAGCTGCAGCTGTAGCTTACGGGCTTGATCATGGCCAGGATGGCATACATGCCATCTATGATCTGGGCGGTGGTACCTTTGATATCTCTATTCTGCGAATGAATCAAGGTGTATTTGAAGTACTCTCTACGGGTGGAGATTCTGCGCTGGGTGGAGATGACTTTGACCGCATAGTGGCAGGCTGGATTATGCAGCAAGCCGGTATTGAAGATAATGCAGGGCATGCCATGCTACGTAGATTAATGCGGGATGCCTGTGCAGCTAAAGAGGCACTTACCGATGCAGAGACAGCACAACTGGATATTGAGCTTGAGGATGGAAGCCACTGGCAAGGCGAGCTGGATCGTGCCACCTTCAATCAGCTGGTCGAGCCACTGATCCGCAAGACTTTAGCACCCTGTCGTCGCGCCCTGCGTGATGCAGGTTTGACCGCAGATGAGATTGAAGATGTGGTCATGGTGGGCGGTTCAACACGCGTACCCTATGTGCGAGAGAAAGTGGGTGAATTCTTTGGTGCGCCACCACTGGTGAATATCGATCCCGACAAAGTAGTAGCTTTGGGAGCTGCGATTCAGGCGGATATCCTGATTGGCAACAAGCCCGACGATGAGATGCTACTGCTGGATGTGAATCCGCTCTCTCTTGGTATTGAGACGATGGGCGGCCTGGTAGAGAAGATTATCCCTCGCAATACCACCATCCCAGTAGCGCGCGCTCAAGAGTTCACTACCTTTAAGGATGGACAGACCGCTATGGCGATCCATGTCTTGCAAGGGGAGCGGGAGCTGGTTGCTGATTGTAGATCACTGGCGCGTTTTGAGCTGCGTGAAATTCCCGCAATGGTCGCAGGAGCGGCTCATATCCTCGTTACCTTTGAGGTGGATGCAGATGGTCTGCTGCATGTGACAGCCAAAGAGCAGAGCAGTGGCGTAGAGACGCGTGTTGAGGTCAAACCCTCTTATGGTCTGACAGATAGTGAGGTTGAAAGCATGCTACGTGCCTCAATGGCTCATGCGCAGGAAGATATGGATGCCCGCCGGCTACGTGAACAGCAGGTGGAAGCCAAACGGGTTATTGAGGCACTTGCTTCTGCACTGGCTGCGGATGGTGAGCAGTTATTGACAAAAGAAGAGCAAGAGTCGATTAAACAACCATTTCAACACCTTGTTACACTCAGTGAATCAGATGATTATGAGGCGATTAAACAGGCGGTTGAAGCACTTGAAAAGAGCTGTGAATTCTATGTTGAGCGGCGCATGAATGCCAATATTCACAAAGCGATGGCAGGACAAAAGGTGGAGAACTTCAATGACTAAAATTGTATTCCTTCCGCATGAGGAACTCTGCCCAGAAGGTGCAGTAATTGAAGCAGAGCCAGGTGAGCATATATGTGAAGCGGCTTTAAAAAATGGTATAGAGATTGAGCATGCCTGTGAAATGTCCTGCGCCTGCACCACCTGCCATGTCATTATCCGTGAAGGCTTTGACTCGCTGGAAGAGTCGGATGAATTTGAAGATGATATGTTGGATAAAGCCTGGGGGCTGGAGCCAGAATCCCGCCTGAGTTGCCAGGCAATTGTTGGTGATGAAGATCTGGTGGTAGAGATCCCTAAATACACCATCAATATGGTGGCAGAAAAGCACTAGGTCATTGATAGGGATTATCTTATAGGCTGAATTATAAGCCTTAAGGGTGCCAAAAAATATTTTTTCTGAGTCCCCTAAATGGATTGATTGGGTAAGGAGCAGGCAGGGTATCGTTCTGGAAGGGGATCAGAAGATGCTCGATAGGGAAATGTAACCCATGAAAAGAACAAGCCTCTGTTTAGGGTGGTTGCTGGCACTATTTATCTCGTCGGTGGTCCATGCCGTACCACCACAACTCCTGTTACTGACCAACTATAGGTCGGGGATGGATGTCAGCGGTTGGTACATGAGTGAGAAACTCGATGGCGTGCGGGCCTACTGGGATGGTCGACAACTACTCTCGCGCCAAGGCAATCGGTTTTCCGCCCCCGGCTGGTTTACCGAGAAACTGCCCCCTTTTGAACTGGATGGCGAACTATGGGTTGCCAGGAGGCGCTTTGAAGAGATCCTCTCCATTGTCTCCCGTGATAACCCCCACCCTAAATGGCAGCAAATCACTTACAATATTTTCGAGGTGCCAAATGTGCCAGGTGGGCTGGATGCCCGGTTGGAGAAGTTGCGGCAATACCTGGAACGCCATTCGGTGACTCATCTTCGCATCATTCCCCAAACTGTTTGCCGAAATGCCGATCATCTCAAGGTGCGGCTGACGGAAATAGAAACTGCCGGTGGCGAGGGATTGGTATTGCGAAATCCCGCCATGCCTTATGAAACCGACCGCAGCCCCAATGCACTCAAAGTAAAATCCTTCGATGATATGGAGGGTAAGGTGGTCGGCTACCGGCCCGGCAAAGGAAAATACCGGGGAATGACCGGTGCCCTATGGGTGGAGATTGAGGGAGGCAAGCGTTTCTATATTGGAACCGGCCTGACAGACCGGGAGCGGACATCACCACCCCCAATGGGCAGCATAATTACATTCAAGCATCAGGGTTTCACAAAAAATGGAATCCCTCGATTTGCGTCATTCATGCGCCTGAGAGAGAAGCCTTAATCCACATTTCCGCATGACATGCCGGAAAAAGCGGTAGATAAACCCCGCGCAATTATCACAAACCACCTGTGATGAGTGATGGCCGCAAAATTTTTGTTACACTAGCCAAATCAATAGAGTAGAAAACTGTTAGGAGTTGCTATGAGCCTTAAGTGGACTGATTCGCTGGATCTTGCTATTGCACTGGATGAAGCCCATCCTGATGTAGATCCCAATCATCTTAATTTTGTTGATCTTAGAAATATGATTATGGCGCTGGATGATTTTGATGATGATCCTGCACATTGCGGTGAGCGTATTTTAGAGGGTGTCACCCTGGCTTGGATTGATGAGAAAGATTAAAGTTAAAGTCGACATCTACTAAACAATCTACATATTAGGCGCTGAGTGCATGAATGGTGAGATACCTGTGTGCTCTGCGCCTTTTCTGTTTTAAGCCTAAAATAGATTGGATTAATCTGTAACCGCGAGAGATTGCCAACAATGGGTCGTTACCGTCCACCCCAGCCACGTTCATCGTTATATATTACTGCAGAAGGCTATGAATGCCTTAGAGCCGAGTTAAAGGCGCTTTGGGTGCGGCGTGCTGAGGTAACTAAGGCATTGGCTGCAGCGGCAGCAGAGGGTGATCGTTCAGAGAATGCAGAGTATATCTATCGTAAGAAGGAGCTGGGTGGGATTGACCGACGTATTCGCTACCTACAAAAAAGGCTACCTGATTTAAAGGTGGTAACAGAGCCGTCAAGTGACCCGTCCCGTATCTTCTTTGGTGCTTGGGTACGGCTGGAAGATGAAGCAGGTGAAGAGGTGGTTTACCGTATTGTTGGTCCTGATGAGTTTGATATGGAAAAAGGCTTTATCAGTATGGACTCCCCCATGGCTAAAGCATTGATAAAGAAGGGTGTAGATGATGAGGTAGAGGTGCCAATACCGGCAGGGAAGGCAGTTTATTATGTGCTGGGTGTCAGTTATCAGTCTTTACTTTGATACGATTTGCGCCGCTGTTAATCCTTTGAAACAATGCGCCCAGTCTACAATTTGCAAGATAATGAGAAATTACTATGTCCCTAATTAAACCCTTTGCTGGTCTGCGTCCGGCCCGAGAACGCGCTGAAGATGTAATGGCTCCACCCTATGATGTTTTGAGTAGGGAAGAGGCAAAACAGAAGGTCATTGGGCACCCCTGGAGTTTTTTGCATCTCTCTCGACCTGAGATTGATCTGCCTGATGATGTCGATCAACATGCTCCAGAGGTCTACGCCAAAGCAGCGGAGATGCTCGCCTCTCTACGGGGTGCTGGTATCTTATCCTCCGACCCGCAGCCATACTACTATGTATACCGCATCTGGGTAGATACCCATGTTCAGACGGGACTGGTGGCAGTGGCCTCAGTGGCGGCGTATGACTCAGGGCGCATTAAGCGGCATGAACTCACTCGCCCAGAAAAAGAGGATGACCGGGTGCGCCAGATTGATGCCCTCAATGCGCAGACTGGGCCGGTGCTTATGACCTATAAGGCTAATAAGACACTGGATACTATTCTGGCCAAAGCAGCAGAGGCGCCACCTGACGTAAACGCTATTGCTGAAGGCAATGTTATGCATCAGCTCTGGCTGATTACAGACAGAGCAACCTGCGACAGCATTACCCGTACGGTTGAAGGGATGCCATCACTCTATGTGGCTGATGGGCATCATCGTGCTGCTGCTGCCTCAAGGGTGGCTGCACAGCGCAAAGCAGCAAATTCCAGTCATACAGGTGATGAGCCTTATAACTATTTTTTGAGCGTGATGTTTGCTCATTGTGATATGCACATCTTTGAGTACAATCGAGTCGTGAGAGACCTCAATGGCCTAACTCAGCAGGCCTTTCTTGATAAGCTTGAAGGTAGTTTTCAGGTGACACCCAGCCCGCATCCTTACCGGCCAACCTGCAACGGCGAGTTTGGTATGTATCTAAAAGGGCGCTGGTATCGCTTGGCACTCTATCCGAATCGTATCCCCACAGAAGACCCGGTAGCTAAACTGGACGCCAGCCTGCTGACTGATAATCTGCTTGACCCCATATTAGGTATCAAAGATATACGGTGTGATAGTCGTATTGATTTTGTTGGTGGAATCCGTGGTCGGGCAGGCTTAGAAGACCCTGTGGATAGCGGCAATATGGCTGTGGCCTTTTCACTATTCCCCGTCACAATGGATGAGCTGATGGCCGTTGCCGATGCCGATGAGATTATGCCGCCCAAGTCCACCTGGTTTGAGCCAAAATTGGCAGATGGACTAGTGAGTCATTTGCTAGACTAAGCTATCACTAATTATAAGAGTTAAAGCAAAATACCATGGTTAGTGTTGTATCCAATCTTCCTTTAAATGAGCAGCTGGATGAGCAGGCAATAGAAGCCTGGATTCACTCTATTACCCAGCGCTTTGACCAGCATGAGCGTGATTTATTGCGTGATGCCTGTGAGCTGACATTTCGAATTCACCAGGGAGAACTGCAAGAGTCGGGTGAGTGTACGGTACGTCATCTGCTCTCAGTGGCTAATATTCTGGCTCGGTTGGGAATGGATTATGAGACGCTGGCTGCGTCTCTGCTGCATGGTTCGCTTAAATCTGAAGCGATTGATGTGGAGCTTCTGCGTGAGCGCTTTAGCAAAGGCGTGGCCGGAATGGTCGAAGATATGGCCCGCATTGGATTGGTAGCGGGTATTCAACGGAATATAACCAAAGGGACAGACAGTCAGCATGCAGAAAACCTGCGGCGCATGCTATTGAGTATTGCAGACGATGTGCGGGTGGTATTGATTGTCTTGGCAGAGTGTCTGCATGGGTTGCGTACAGTAAAGAATTTTCCTGATGATGTACGACAGCGGGTTGCCCTTGAAGCCCGAGATATCTATGCGCCACTGGCTAATCGCCTGGGTGTTTGGCAGATTAAGTGGGAATTGGAAGACCTTGCACTGCGCTATCTTGAGCCAGATGCCTATCAAGATGTGGCCAGTAAACTGGATGGGCGAAGGGATGAGCGAGAGCGCTTTATTGCTGATGTCATCAAAATGCTGGAAGCAAAATTTCGTGAAGATGAGATCAAGGCTGAAATCAGCGGGCGACCTAAACATATCAACAGCATCTGGCGCAAAATGCAGCGCAAAGCAGTAGATTTTGACCAGATTTTTGATCTTCGTGCCGTGCGTGTTTTGGTCGATACGGTAGCTGATTGTTATGCCGTGTTGGGCATTGTTCATGGGTTTTGGCGACACATCCCCGGTGAGTTTGATGATTACATTGCTACCCCCAAAGCGAATATGTATCAATCACTGCATACCGCAGTAGTAGGCCCAGGCGGAAAAACCATGGAGGTGCAGATTCGTACGCATGCCATGCATCAGCATTCAGAGCTGGGCGTAGCGGCGCATTGGGCCTACAAAGAGGGTAAAGCACAGGATAGTGAGTTTGAGCGACGCATTATTATGATGCGCAATTGGCTTGAGTTGAAAGAGGAAGAGAGCGGGGCAGAGGGCTTCTTTGACCGTTTTAAGTCAGAATTTGAACCCGTTCAGATTTATGTGCTGACACCCCAAGGTAAGGTGGTTGAGTTGCCCAAGGGCGCAACCCCCGTTGATTTTGCTTATGCGATTCATTCAGATGTAGGACATCGTTGTCGTGGAGCTAAAGTGGATGGATCTATTGTACCGCTTACTTCTCAATTGGAGAGTGGTCATACGGTAGAGATTATTACTGTCCGCGAGGGTGGCCCCAGCCGGGATTGGTTGAGTTCTCATCATGGCTATATTAAAACAGCACGCGCCCGCAACCGGGTAAGGCAGTGGTTTCGGCACCAGGATTTTGAGCAGCATGTGCAGATGGGGCGTTCCAGTTTAGATCGTGAGTTCAACCGGCTGGGTGTGGAAAAGCCTAATCTTGATAAGCTTGCAGCCGTGTTTAATTTGCAAAAGGGCGAAGATCTGATCGCTGCAGTAGGCCGCGGTGATATCTCCCCCATTCAGGTTGCGGGTGCAACTGGCGAGCGTAAACATGTTGCACCTAGCAAAAGGAAACCTTCAGGTGGCAAGCAAAAGGATAAACCAAGAGGAGGAATTATTGTTGATGGCGTTGATGATTTGATGACCAATATTGCACGCTGTTGTAAACCGGTGCCGTATGATCCGATTATTGGTTACATCACCCAAGGAAGAGGAGTGACGGTGCATCGAAAAGATTGCTCAATGGTAAACCGATTGGAAGCACCAAAGCTGGAGCGTTTGATTGGCGTGGCTTGGAGTAATCAGCAAATCAGCTCAACCTATCCGGTTGATGTACAGGTTAATACACAGGATCGCAAAGGGTTGTTGGGAGAAATATCATCTATTTTTACCAATGAAAAACTTGATATTGTTGGCGTTATTTGCCGATCTAATCGTAAAAATGATACAGCCAGTATGCAGTTTACCGTAGAAATACTAGATATTTCCCAGCTTAGCCGCGTCTTAAATCAAATTGCTCAAATGCCAGAGGTCTATGAAGTGCACCGTAAGGTGTAGTTTAAATAGATTGAATATTATTTTTACAATAAATGAAATGCATCAACCGATCGATTTTGCTATTGTTATTCGCTGTAATTTATTGAATACACTGGATTCACAATGCGCAGGCTTGCGGTTTGAATCTGCTCATTGACCCCAAGTAATCCCCTGGTATGACAAAACTTTTTGTAGACAGTCTGACTGTCATCGACTTCTCTTACCTGCACCCAAAACGAGGTTTGCTGGGTGAAAGCTGGCTGTTGGATATTGAACTGGATGGTTCGCTTGATTCTCAAGGCATGGTGCTTGATTTCGGCGAGGTGAAGAAACAGGTTAAGCAGATGGTTGATGATGAGTTTGACCACAAACTGCTGATTCCACGTGGTTACTCTGGAACAGAGCTGCAAATAAATGGATCAGGGCAGGATGTTATTTACCATTTTCAAACTAATTGCATAATCCGCCATAGCGCCCCAAACAGTGCCTCCTGCCTGCTTGATACCGATGAAGTTACATTTGAGTCTGTAGCTACAGCTATTGAACAGCGGCTACAACCACGATTGCCTGAGAATGTGGTACAGATAAAAATCAGGCTGCGAGCAGAGCAGCGAGATGGTTATTTTTATCATGTCAGTCATGGGCTGAAGCATCATGCAGGCAACTGTCAGCGCATTGCTCATGGTCATCGTTCCTATATTGAAATCTTTGAGAATGGGAGACGATCAACTGCATTAGAGAGTGAGTGGGCAACCCGATGGCGTGATATCTACATAGGTACACAGGCTGATTTATTAGAAGAGAGGCAGTTGGATAAGGTTGCCTATTATCGATTTGGCTACCGCTCAGGGCAGGGGGCATTTGAACTTGAGCTACCTAAAGCCCGTTGTTACCTTGTTAGCAGTGATTCCACAGTGGAAAATCTGGCGCAGCATGTGGCAGATGCATTAAAAGATAAAAACCCATCGTCTAATTATACGGTGCGTGCTTTTGAAGGTGTTGGAAAAGGGGCGATGGCTACGGCGTGAGTGTGCCGTTGGTTTGATGCTGTTTAGAGATGTTTAATAGACGTTGCCGTAAAGGCAATGCCACAAGAAAGAACGTTGTGGGCTTTATTGCCCCACGACAAATTCATACTGAGCCGCCATTTCCAATAAAAACATAAAGATACCCCTAAATTCTGTACAACACCTGCAATCTGAGGTAAAACATGGGCTTTTAAATAGCCGCAAGAGAGACAGATTGCAGTACTCTTCACTTAAAGTGATACCAGCTCACCCCTCTCAAGAGCATGATTTTCAACAGCTCATGCAGGCCCATCACTATCTTGGCGCATTACCCAAGATCGGCAATACCATCTGGTATATCGCTACTGTAGATGACCAATGGCTTGCACTATTAAGCTTTTCAGCCCCTGCACTCAAATGTTCAGCACGGGATCAGTGGATCGGATGGGGATATCGTCACCAGTATGATCGACTCAATCTGGTAGCCAATAACTCACGCTTTCTCATTCTGCCTGACTGTCATCACAAGAATCTGGCCTCACAGATCTTGTCACTGTGTAAACGTCGTATTCAGCATGATTGGTTGGAGCGCTTTGGTTATCCCCTTTTCTACTGCTAGAGACTTTTGTGGATCCTGAGCGTTTCCGCGGCACGATCTATCGCGCTTCAAACTGGAAGCTGGTGGACTCCACTAAAGGGTACAGGCGTACCAGAGAAGGATATAGCCAGCAGACAGAGTCAACCAAGTTGGTCTTCATGATGCCACTACAACGTAATGCATGTGCGCTGCTCTCTCGCCCCCTACTCAATGAGCGCTACCAGACAGGAAAAGCGAGAATGAAGCTGACTGCCAAACAAATGTTATCCCTGTATGATTTTTTTAAAGCCATTGATCCTATAAAAATCAGTTGAAAAGGAATTACACTAGTAAGCATTTGAAACAATGGATAAAACCATGGCTCTTCCCCCCAAACCCAATCACCCAAAAGATGAAATGCCGGCACCTGCTAAAAACCATCTCCTTGAGGCCATTCAGGTTGAGACCTATGCTGGAAAGATACACATAGAGTGGGATCAAGAGGCCGCAGTCACCCCCATGGGGCAGCTGCCTTTTTTATCCAATTCTTAAAATTAGGTGGGCGCTTTGAACCTTGGGTAAACGACTGTCCATTACATTACCAGAGCAATAATGCGCCAAAGAAAGTAGATGTACTGGGTTCCCTGTTTCTTTCAATACTCTCAGGTCACA
>JAJFJN010000072.1 GCA_021773975.1 Gammaproteobacteria bacterium
TGATGCTATGAGAAAATTGACATTTATCGTAAAATAGCAGTTGGCAACTATGTTTTCATACAGTCTCTTGGTTTTACCTGGTCTATTGGTGGCCGTTGATTATTCGGGTTGGGTAAAAAGGCTGTTTCTGGCCAGACACTATCTATATCACCAGGTGGTGGCGCAAACTACTCTATTCCCATTGCTGTTCCACCGGGTACAGCTGGAATGCAGCCCAGCCTCTCACTTAATTACAGCAGTCAGGGCGGCAATGGTTTGCTGGGGATGGGTTGGTCACTGGGTGGACTATCTGCCATCTCTCGTTGTCCCACAAATCGTGCACAGGATGGTGATTATGACGGCGTAATCGACGGTGTCGATTTTGATAGCAACGATAAATTCTGTCTTGATGGACAGCGATTGGTAGCTGTCATAGGAGCCTATGGTGCAAGCGGTACTGAGTACCGTACGGAAATTGATAGTTTCTCTAAAATCATCTCCCATGGCATAACACCCAATGACCCAGATTGGTTTGAGGTTCAGACTAAATCTGGACAAGTTATTGAATATGGCAATACAGTTGATTCACGTATAGAGGCACAGGGTAAGTCAGAGGCAATATCCTGGGCTGTAAATAAAATCAGCGATACGGTAGGTAATTATCTTACAGTTTCTTATTTTGAAGATAATACTACTGGTGAGAGTTATCCCACTCAGATTGATTATACGGGCAATACAAATGAGGCTCTCTTTCCTTATAACAAGGTGGTTTTTGATTATGGCACTGAAGTTCGCCCGGATTTAATTGTTGGTTATGTGGCCGGTTCAAAGATCAGTACAACTCGGCGCTTAAAAAATATAAAACCCTATGCTGCAACTATGGTTCGTGATTACCAGTTATCTTATGAGGCTATTGAGCCGGGTGATGAAATTGGCCGTAGCAGACTGACAATACTTAAGGAGTGTGATGCATTAGGGGGATGTTTACCCGAGACTAACTTGCACTGGCAAGGTCCACAGGCAGATAGCCTTACTTCGATGGACAGTTGGGGGACGCAGTACGGTTATAATCAAGGCTGGAGGGTGGGCACACACCCGCGCATGATGGCTGACGTCAACGGGGATGGCCTCCAGGACGTGGGGGGGTTGCGGGCAGTGGCACTTATGTTTCGCTGTCCACGGGAACTTCTTTCACCGCATCAAGCCGATGGGTAGAGGCCTTTGGCTCAAACGCAGGTAGCTGGATCGGCGACCAACACCCGCGCATGATGGCTGATGTCAATGGGGACGGCCTCCAGGATGTAGTAGGGTTTGCAGGCAGTGGCGTTAATGTTTCACTGTCCACAGGAACTGGTTTCACTGAGCCAAGCCTATGGGCTGCGGCCTATGGTTCAAATGCAAATGCAGGTAGTTGGATCAATGGCCAACATCCACGCATGATGGCTGATGTCAACGGGGATGGCCTCCAGGGCGTGGTGGGGTTTGGAGGCGGCGGCACTTTTGTATCAATAGCAGAGGGCAGTCCAGGTGGCCTTGTATCTGAGATCATGACAGGTCTTGGCTCAGTTTCACTGAATAACCTACAAGCCCCTCACTGACGCCACGGTCTATACCAAGGGCACCACCGCCAGCAAACCTGAAGAACTTGACCTCCAAATCCCCATGTATGTCGCCTCCTAAGTCGATACTGACAATGACCAGGGTGGCACCAACAGCACCACCTACAAATATGGCGGCCTAAAGGCCCACCTAAAAGGCCGTGGCCTACTCGGCTTTGCCTGGATGGAATCTACGGGTCCAACAGGTATCACTACTAAAACCGAATACCGCCAAGACTTCCTGTAGCGTCCCAAACTCCCATCACACAATAAACCAAATTATTCATCATACGATTTAGTTAAAACCGTGCATAATTTCCGCACTATGATCATAGTGATCCTCTGAACCGCTCTTTTAAAATTATACATTCGGCCAATTACGATTATAAATATCCCTTCTTTATGATCATAAAGGTCGATGCACCTACCTCAGTTAATCACAAATAATTCCTGCTAATGTTAGTTTATAACGTACAAAAAGATGGGGGCATAAAGCCCCCAGAATGGATTTAGTTCAACATGATCGGTTCGCTAAAAAGGTATCTGATCATTAAAATCCAAATCTAATTGTGCTTCACTCGCGGCGTGATCATGCTGGCCCTCTTGCTGCATTCGAATATTATCCTCACCATAGGTTGCCCAAAGTAAATCTCTTAGCTGATCGATCAATACGATAATTTCGAGTGCTTCATCAGGCTCCCAATAAGTGATCAGTTGGGTGAATTTCATTGTCATAATAACCTCTGCTTAATCGCTCTTCAGCACCAAATAGGATGCATTAGCTCACCTGCTGTTTGATCAACTCCTCATGTGATCGCCAGTGTGGCTGCACCAGTACATCGTTGACATGACTAATAGCAACACTGCGTTTGTTGTTGCGACAGGCTTCAATCAAACTGCCATAACAGAGGTTATGACACAGCCTTAAATTGCCTTGTGCTGAGCGTATGATCAGCTCGATTGCCGCTGAATCAAAGGTATTAACCCCCATCCGTACCGCTTCCAATTCATGCACGATATACTGCTCAAGATCGCTGTCATTCAGTGGTAACAATGTTTGTGAATAGGTAATTCGGCTTTTGATACGGCATTAGCCATCATCGATAGGTAGTACAACAGATCCCGCTGGCCGAGCAAAACAAGATTGTGCTTTTTGGGAAAACGATCAAACAAAAGCCTGAGCTTTCGTAATACGGCCATATCCAACAAATGCGCCTCATCAATTACGGTATACAGCGTCTTTTTATCCCGTACATGATTGTAAGCCACCTGGATAAGCGCCTTTTCCAATGCCTTCATTGGCACGTTGATCTGAAATGATTCCGCCAACTGTTTTAGGATGTTGAGATAGGTGTGCATGGTTCTGGAAAAAGAGACCACCACCGTATCACGCTGTTGACCCAGCTGTTCAACATGTTCACGTATTACTGATTTACCTACTCCTGGATCACCAATAACGACAGAAAAACCACCCAACTGAGAATGAATCTTAATGATGTCAATGATCTGCTGTTGCTGCGGTAATAGTTTCAGATCAATGCCACCGAACGGTCCTTGTTTGATACCAAAGATCGCCTTAATCATCATTGACCTCCTTGCGGTTGTGAATTGGAGGCGTGGCTTTTCCGTATCAACCTTGCATTGTGATGCAAGTCCAGAAGGTGAGCATCGCCCATACGCTTTTCATCAAAATAGACAATAAAACGGTGCCGTCGATTGCGATCAAAACGCACCTCAATCCTTTTCTCACGCAGATCGACAGGGCATTCATATTTTTGTGAGTTAATCGAAAAGACATTGGTTTTACTGACCTTACGTGTCTCCTCAATAAAAAAGATCTCCTCGGAATACTCATCATCGGTCAGGAAGTGGATACGGTTTCTATCCAGATTAAAGCGATCTACAGGGATCATCTGGATACCGGTATGATGTTTTGTGTTGTACTCCTGCTCAACCCATTGGTGTGTCTTCTCATTCAGCATATCGAGTGAATCAAATTGGGTATGTAGCGTTAGAAAACGATCCCTAAACCCTCTAAAGCACTGGTTTTTGCTCCTGCAAAACCAGCATACATTACATCCTGTAAATAAAACGCTCAATCTTGCCCTTAGCCGCACCATCCCGCACCGGGGCATGCGACAAATGAATATCCAGCCGAATACAAGCCTGCAAAATCTCTTTAGAAGAATAATTGGCCCCATTATCAAAATACAACCGCTCTGGTTTTCCTCGTTTGTACAGTGCCGTACGGAACGCCTCAATCATGTTTTCCGTATTATACCCAAAACACTTCGTGGGGCAGGCTCTCACGATAAAAGAATTCAGCATGTGTAATGACACGACTGGCATCATCAATAAAAGCGATCAAAAAGGTCTTGCGCCATTTGCCATCGGGTTGCTTAATCGAAGGGCCATACATCGTATCAGCCTGCCACAGCTCGTTGGCAAACTGCATGGCAAAGGAGAGACGCAGCTTCTGAGTGACGGTTTCATCCAGCAACTGGTTACCCCTCACCATGCGATAAAAGGTGGTAGGTGAGAGCTGGCTTCGACTGAAAAACCCCTTTTGCAGCAACACCCGATAAAGGGTGCTTTTGGGCAAGGTGCCCCGTTTGTTTTTTGAAAGTAACAGCAGCACCTCATGAATGGCTTCAGCCAACTGATTAACCTGCACTTTGCGATAACTGTTTTTGTCAGATCGGGACCTGTTTTCCAGTGTGGTGATACCGTGTTGCTTAAACCGATAAAGCCAGGTGCTGATGGTGCGCCAAGTGAAGCGGTACTCAGCCCCCGTTTGCGCATCACAAAACGTGCGTTCGGCAACGTTTTTAATACGCTCCCGAATAGAATGACCCGGTGCATAATCAATCGCACTCAATACCCTGAGGCGAAGCTCAAACGGTGGTTTGGTTTTTGATGCCATAAAGATTCCTTGGTCAGTAACAATGTCCAAGGCATGCTATGGGCGATGTTGAGGCACGGCAAATCTGTTCTAGTTTGTAAGTTATTGATTTGTAGTTAGATCTTGCGTAAAGCTCAATGCAACCTGTTGTTTCATAGCGCATTTTTCTAAAGCTTATCAGATTGACGCTCAACTACTTGTTTTTACCTGCAAAAACAGCTTAGAGTGGATTAGCCGTGGATGTTGAGGAGGTGGTAGTGACACGTTCTGTTGCGCACTGAGTCTTGAGGTCGCTCAACTGAAAGTGCTTTCAGTCAAATGATGGCATTTTGGAAAAAAACACGGCTCGCCTTCACTCAACCTCTATTCAATAGGCCATCAATAGCAGGGTCAAATAGCCCTATCAAAGTATTGAAACAGAGATTATATAAAGGCGGTTTGCTGCAGGTGTTGGTAATGCATACAAGATGGATCGCCGAGGATAGAAAAAAGCACTTGCAAGGTGGGTAGCAACAACTGAAACCACCTCGATCGGGAGAAGAATGGATCACCACATGGCCCCCACTTGGGGTTCAGGATACCCCTGTACGCCACTAACTGCTGATCTAATTTCACAAGCCAGCGGTAAGCATTACGAGGCTCCAGCGTCCCTGTTGCCTTCTGATAGGCTTTTTGGATATTAAGACCAGCAATCAAGGCTGAGTAGAGTGTTTGGGGTCAGAGTGAAAATTATTTAAGCCCGTGGCTGGGCTGTATATAAATACAACACCTCGTTAAGCAGCCTCTCTACTTAACCGCCTCAATCAACTTAATATCCTGCCTAAGCATCTCATTAACAAGCTGAGCAACGGCGACCCCCTTTGACTTGGCCCGTTCCTGTAAATAACTCTGGATCTCATCATCCAGATAGACGGGCAGGTTTAACTTGGCATTCCTGCGAAAAAACTTCCCGCGTTCGCCTTTAGAAAAATCATATTCTTGCTTCATGTGCTTGCCTCATATTGGCGCTGTTCATGTTTAGTGGCCGGTCGGGCGGAGATGATCCGTATATTAGCCACATTAGCGTTGATCTCTATATAAGTATGGACTACCAGCAGTAGTTTGCTGCTCTCAGCCTCTCCCATCGTGATCCACCGCTCTTCACTCTCACTGTGCTCCTCATCGGAGATTGAGAGCATCAACGGATCATTAAACACCGTAGCCGCCAGATCAAAGCTGATCCCATGCTTGCGCTGGTTACGGGCGGCCTTGGTGGCATCCCATTCAAAATGATAGTTAAAAAACTGCTCCATTCCCACACTATCCCGCTGCTGAGAAGCGGTTGGCATCATGCTTGAGAATCAGGCTCTCTAATACCGCCTTAACCACCTTCTTCTCTTCGGGTGAGAATCGGGTAAGGGCTTCAAACTGCAGTTTCAAATCCTCATCCGGCCCCCGCTCATCCTTATCAAAAATCAGCTCATCGGTGGTAACACCCAGGGCCAGCGCCAAACGGCGGATGGCATCCAGCGTGGGTTGTGATGCACCACTCTCATAGCGACGAATCTGTAAAACCTTCACGCCAACCTGATCAGCTAGCTGTTGCTGAGTCCAACCTTTTTGCTTACGCAGCATGACAACACGTTCCGGAAAACTCATATCCAGCATATCCAGTATCAATGTTTTAAGCGTCATTAGTGTACCCCTAGGTTCTAGCATGAGTGGTTGAAACGATGCTATATGATATGTTAAAAATATCATAATAGACCGTTGACATCAATCTGAGAGGATATCTTTCATGGCCCGTATCTCAAATGCTGAACTTGACCGTATAAAGCGTGAAGTCTCCCTGATACGCCTGGCAGAATCCTCCAGCATCGAGCTGAAGAAGCACGGCAAGGACTATCTGGGCCTATGCCCCTTCCATGATGACAAAGAACCCTCTCTGGTTATCTCGCCTGAGAAAAACCTCTGGCACTGTTTGGGAGCCTGCAATGAGGGTGGGGATGTTATCCAGTGAATAATGAAACGCCAAGGGATCTCCTTCCGCCATGCTGTAGCCTTGTTGCAAGAGAATGATCCTACCTTGGCATCTTCTGTCACAAAGCCGGATCAATGGGGTCAAACGCAATGTCATTAAGTTAAGCGCTAAGTTATTGATAATATGATAGAATATGCTAATATAGAACCGTACAAAGAAACTATATATTTAGAGGATAGTAGCATGGGACAATGTTTCAACTTTAGCGAATTCATACACAATAATTAG
>JAJFJN010000073.1 GCA_021773975.1 Gammaproteobacteria bacterium
ACTTTGCCATGTTCATTGCAGCATATGACATGGAATACATTCTTTGCTAAATCCAGTCCGATTGTTGTAATCTTTTTCATGGTCTTCTCCTGCTTACATTGATGGTTGCTTCTATCTCCATCATGGCGCATAGACGCCGAATTATAAGGGGGAGGAGACCATTACATCATGATAGATTTTGCACTTCCCTGTGCAAAATCGACTCGCAAACGCGACAACCTATAATGCCCAGACCGCCCTCGCTGCGCTCTCCATGGCGGTCAGCGATGAAAAACCAAACTGATGAAAACAAAACCCTTCTTGACCACCTGGGTGTGATAACTGACCCACGCATAGAGAAAACATGTTCTGGGTGTGGTTATTCGGTTTCGTAGTGGATTTTTTAGAGAGTTAAAACTAACCAATATATCTGTAATAAGAATCCCTGCGTGCTGGTTCAAACCCCATAGAGCGAATATCCTGCTCTAAATCCTGAATTGAGATGGTGGGTGAATGGTCGGCAGTTTCCAGCACATTCTCTTCTATCAATAGGCCGCCAAAATCATCAGCTCCGGCTAATAGCCCGAGTTGCCCAGCTTGTCGCTCTTCACTAAACCAGGAGCTTTGAATATGAGAGAAATTATCCAGCATCAAACGAGCTACGCTGATGATGCGGAGGTACATTTGGGGTGAAGCTGTCTGTTCTATTTTTCGCCCGAGTGGCGTTTTGCCAGGTTTAAAAGACCAGGGAACAAAGGATTGAAATCCTCCTGTTTTATCCTGTAGCTCGCGCAAGGCGAGAAGATGATCAATGATATCTTCTGGAGTCTCCACATGCCCATACATGAGTGTTGCTGTTGTCTTAAATCCAATTTTATGCGCTTGTGACATGATTTCCAGCCAGGTATGCGCACTGCATTTTTTAGGGGCAATTGCGTTGCGTACCCGATCAGTTAGCACCTCTGCACCGCCACCAGGCATAGTGCGGATACCTATATCCCAGAGTTGTTGCAAGATGATTTTTGTACTCGTGGCTTCATTTTCTGCCATAAAGGCAATTTCAGGTGGGCCAAAAGGGTGGATGTGAATATTTTGAACAGCTGTTTGAATGGCTCGGATATAGATCAGCCAGTCTGCCAATTTTAGCTTAGGGTTATGTCCACCTTGCATTAGAACAGTAGTGGCACCAGCATCAGCAGCCCTGGATACCTGTTCAGCTAGTTGAGTTGAGCTTAGTGTATAGGCATCACGTGATTCTTCAGCTCGCCAGAAGGCACAAAAATGGCAGCGTGTTGCACAGACGTTGGTGTAATTTGGATTAGTGTCACAGACATATGTAACCCGTGCCTTTGGGTGCCGCTTCATTCTGACTTCATGGGCGCGGCGCATAAGTTGCCCCAAAGGCGTTTCCTGCATCAGTTTGATGCCTTCAGCGCGAGTGAGGCGCTGGTTGTTATCAGTTAGTGAATGCATGAATCAGGAGTCAGCATTTTTTGGGATTCCACCGGGGCTAGGTGCAGAAGAGTAGCCATGTTCTATTAACTCCTGCTGAAATAGCATTTGGCCTTTTTCCTCAGCATCATCAATACGGTAATGAACTCTGTGTAGATAGGCTTCACTAGCTTCTGTAGCAATCCCAAGCTTTGTTGCTGCTTCCTGTGCCACTTGAGGCAACCATTGGTGGCGAGATGCAGAGACAGATTCCAGCCATTCTAACAGTGATTGTTTTAATACAGCAGAGATGTCAGGTCTGATTATCCAACGGGCAAAAACAAAGGGGAGACTATGTTGCTCCCACCAGAGTTGGGCAAGGTCAATAACATAAGGTGTAGGAGCGTGGTGTAAGCGTTGTAGAGCTGTATCGCCAATTATAAGTTCTGCATCAGCTTGTTCACCCGGTAAAGTAAAATAGGGAAGGTTATCAAAACCCACTTCATATCCCAGTAGTAGCTGGAGCAGACGATTAGATGTTGCAGACTCTCGTGATAGGGTGATTCTGCAACCCGTACTGAGTTGATTAAAAGGTTGGTTGGAAAACAGTAGTACACTGTCAATGCGATCTCTGGCACTAATGCCAAAAGAGGATAGAAAGCTGTATCTATCCTTTAGTTCACAAAGACCTCCAATCGGAACAGCAGCGGCAGTGAGCGTGCCTTGTTTGAATTCCTGAACCATATCCTGAGGTGACAGCTGTAATAAGTCACAGCCACTTGGAGGCGGCATCAACGAATAAGCTCGCATGTTGATATACGGAACTATCCCAATTGAATAGCTCATGAATATCTCCCATTCCGCTCATGTGGTTCATAACCCGCTTCTTGGATTAATCGGATCATTTCATTGCTGACCATAGCCTTTGGCGAATCAGCACCAGATGCATGGGCTACCTTTTCTAATCCAAGCGTGCCATCCAAATCATCTGCCCCCCAAGAGAGAGCAACAGCGGCTGTAGATAATCCCAGCATTGGCCAATAGGCTTTGATATGAGGAATATTGTCCAAAATAAGCCGAGACATTGCGATAACAGATAAGTTATCCAGTGGGCTTAACTCCTCTTTTCCACCTTGCAGCGCTAGAGGGATAAAGGCTACAAAACCGCCTGTTTTATCCTGTAGCTCCCGTAGCCTAAAAAGATGACTTAAGCGTTCTTCAAGTGTTTCGTTCAAACCATATAACAGGGTGGCATTACTGGGTATGTTAAGTGTGTGTGCCGTTTCATGAATCTCCAGCCAGCGATTAGCATTGATCTTGCGAGGGAAAAGTTTATCTCTTATACGTTCAGAAAAAATCTCTGCGCCGCCGCCAGGCAGGCAGTCAAGCCCTGCATCTTTTAATTGTTCAAGTACCTTAGTAAGTGATGTTTTTGACTGATTGGCAAACCAGTCAATCTCAACAGCAGTAAAGGCCTTGATGTACAGTTTTGGAAAGGCAGTGCGAATATGTTTGATAAGTTGCAGTGAACGATTGAAACCCCACTCCTGGTTTAGTCCACCAACAATATGTACCTCGGAAGGTTCGGCATTGGCAACATCATTCAGTATGCTCTCTTCATCCAGACTATAACCACCCGCTTGCCCGGGTAGTACAGCAAATCCACAAAAATCACAGTCACGTACGCAGACATTAGAGGGATTGATTTGCAGATTATGGACAAAGGTGGTGCGTCGTCCGTGTTGTTTTTCACGCACTTGATCTGCCAGCTTGCTAATGTGCATTCGGTTTTCTGTGGATTCATCGCCAAATAGAGCAATGGCTGCATCCCAGTTTATTCGTTCAGACAACAAAAACATCCTCCTGTTGAAAGAGTTTGGCGGTTAATTTATGGCTTACCTTAGATAGGTTTTTATGCAATATCTTTTTATCATCAATCCCTGCAAAATCAGTGATGCCTTTGAGCATCTGGCAAGGAATATCATGCTGCTGACAGCCCCATGCAATGGCAGCACCTTCCATGTCGACCAGGTCTGCATCAGTTGCTAATTTTGCTCTGCGCTTATTCTCAAAGAGAGGGGTGTGGACACTGACTAAACGGTGTTGAGGCAGATGGAAAAATGGGGTGAGCTTTATTTGACTGAAATCTTGAAATATTTTATCTGATGTTTCTTCCATGTGTGCGCTGTTGATTGTGCATAGATCATTGATCTGTAGATTAGACTGCAATGACCCTGCAACGCCAAGATTGATAACCTTTGAAATAGGGTGTGTAGATAGCAGTGAGGTTATGGCTCTATAGGCAGACTTTGGCCCCATGCCTGTTATCAGTAGTGCTATTTTTTGATGGGACTCAGGGTGCATGCCAGTCAATAAGTTACTGTTGTTATTTACAGGCTTGGCCTGAAGATACTCTATTGCTGATTCAGCTTCAATCTGAGTGGCGAAAACCAGGGCAGTAAGCGATCTATTTTCTACTGGGAACATGCTATTTCATCTAGTAATCCAGCCGATTCAGCTCTTTGGGTAAGTGCTTGAATTGCCTGATGCCCTATTTGACCCAAGTCACGGGTGTAGTCATTAAGATAAAGATGGATATGCTTATTAATAACTGAAGGTTCCAACTCTGTGGCATGCTGTTGAATATAGTCTGGTACTTTTTCACTCTCTTTTCCGCGTTGGTCAAACCCCTTGCGCACTAATTGAGTAAAGGGTTCTTTTAGGCTCGGTGCTAAGTCATGTTTTATAACACAGCAACCTAAAGGGATAGGGAGTTGTGTTAGATTCTCCCAGGCTTGCCCAAGATCCATAAGTTTTTTTAACCCATAGTTTTGATAGGTGAATCGTGTTTCATGGATGATGACGCCACAGTCAAACTCCTTTGCCGCCACTCGTTGGGCAACCTCATTATAGGGTGCAAAATGGTGGTTACGAACAGGTGAGTCAGGGTTTAAAATGCGAAAAAGCAGATAGGCTGTAGTTAGTCTGCCAGGAAATAGAATAGAGCATTTTGATAGATCAGGATGTTGATCAAGGGCTGAAACCAATAGTGGTCCACAACCAAAACCAAGAGCCGCACCAACATTTAATAGCTGATAGTGTTGTTGGCTTTTTAGATAGCCAAAAACTGATAGCTTGGTGATATCGTAATGCCCCGTTTGTGCATATTGATTGAGGGCTTCAATATCATGCAGATGGGTTTTTAGTGTAACGCCGGGCATTGAAAGATCACCGCAGGCAATGGAGCCAAACAGTGCGGTATCATTCGGGCAGGGTGAATAGGCCAGGTTAATCAACATGGGTTAGACCGCTGCCAAAAAACTGATGAGCTGCTCTCCAAGAAGCGCTTCTTTCTTTATAAAAAAGTGGTCGGCATCTGGAATCTCCCGCAGCTCTTTGGGGGCTGACATGCTTTCAAATAGTGTCTCAAGTTGATTGGTATCACAGGCAAAATCCCCAGGTGAATAGAATAGTCCTTTAGGTTTTTTAAACTGTACATCTTCAGCAGGGATTGACCATTTATTCAACGGTGGTGAGATAAGAGCACAACCTGCAATGGTATTGTCCAAGCGCACCATCTTTAGCGCTGGAAGGCATCCAAAGGAGTAACCCACGAGCAGAATGGGTAGCGCTTGATCAAGTTGAATCTTTAGCCATTCCAGGGCTGACTGGCAGTCATTAAACATCTCTGATTCATATTCAGGGCAGCGTGAATCATTCCAGAATATCTGTTGATCAGCCTCTAAACTGCGATGAGATTCACTATTGCCGATGCCCCGGTAATTGAAACACATGGTTAGGTAACCCTGCTCTGCTAAGAGTGCGTTCAGATATGCAATGACATTATTCTGCATGTCCCCACCCAGGAATGGGTGGGGAGGGCAGAGCAGCGCTTTGGCCTTGGGGTTTTGAGTTGTCTCAGAATAACTGAGCAAACCTTCAATCAATAATCCATCTGATTTGAAGGAGATAGACTCCTCAATCACAGGGCGCGTCCAAACGCTTTGCTGGGTAAGTGAAGGTAGGTTTCAAGCAGCTTGGGATCATCAAAATCAGCCTGATCAAAATAGATCATCTGGGTCTCTCGTTGCCGAGGATGTCCAGCATGATAGAGGCCAGAGGGTGTAAGTAGTGAACACTCTGGACGATCAGCTTTTCTGACCAGTCCATCTTCACCAAATAGACTGGCAAGATGATCATTAAATGGAAGCTTCTCTAACTTTTCATAAGGCTGCAAAGTATAACGCTGGCCTGTTGTAGCAGCACCGTTCTCTGCAAGCTGTGATTCCAGTCGCACAGTGATGAGTTGGTGATGGCCTGCAGAGTAGAACAGGCTGACACGCTGAGGTGCGCCTTTTGGCACAGCAACCAGCTCTGGGACAATGGCATCAATCTTTTTAGACAAATCATGTTCAAGATGGAATCTCTTGTCATCTTCTACATTTGGATATTCTGCTTTACTCCATGCTTCCATCTGCTCAGTAGGAAACACCTTGTAGTAACAGCCGCAGTTTGAGACGGATTCATATATCAGCGGCTGGTTACTGGTATTCAGCGTAATGCGAAATGTCCAGCCTTCCATTAGGCCAGCCTCTGGATCAAACCCTTTCATTGCAGGGTGTTCTGGGTACCATAAGGTATAAATCAGTTGCTGCGTCTTGGTGCCTTGAATGGTCTTGTCTACCTGATAAGCATAAAGGGTGGGGCGATCAGCATGAACGCCGGGGGTGGCTTCTGGCAGTGAGTTACCTGAAAGATAGACTTCACCAAAATAGTCGGCTTCTGCTGCATATTTTGGTTTATCAACCCGCTCTTGTACTACCACTGGCGCATAATGCTCCAATAATGCCCAATCCTTAAGTTGCGCAGGATTGACTGCTTGTTGTGGAGTTGGGGGAAGATAGGTTTGGCTGTCAGCAAAATCTGGAGCACGTGGGCCAGGATCATCAGTCCACGCATGATAGAGAATCCAGCCCTGGATAAATGGAACCAGTGGTGCAGTAGCAAGCAGACGTGCTTCTCTACCTTTTGTTTTAATAGATTGCTCAATACCATTGATGATGTTGTACCAGTAGGTTTCTAGATCGTGTTGATCCTGTATGCTGGCCAAGCCATCTATCTCTATGTTGAGTTCTTCCTCGGCGTGTTTACGGTACGCCTTTAGGAATTTCTCTTGGGCGGTTTTGCCACCAGCAGATAGATCCATATCTTCATGTTTGGTTGCTAAAAAGTGTTCTAATTTATCCTGTGGTATCCGCAATATATTTTCTGATACCAATCGAATGTTTAGTGCGGCAGCGTCCATCAGAAAGTTATAGATAAAGTTTTTTTGGGTGTCAAAATTAGACTGGTAAGGATATCTCTCTGCGAGGTCACGCAGATTTTGATCAATCTTCATATGTTCAAAACCTGAGATATCCTGATAACGTGCATCAGTTACGGCAATGTCACGAAACAGCTGATCCTGCTCATCGATGTGTTCTAGTCGATTATGAGGAGATGGTAGTGTTGTACAGCCTGATAACAGTAGTAACCCACAAAAAAGCGGTAGGATGTAGCGCATCATTGCTTATTTGGCTCCAAAGTGAGGTTGAACAGCTTCCACTATCTTTTTAGCAGCAGCATTGATGCCTGCGTCTGAATCATCTAACAGCTCTGCTCTAATTAGGGAATGAACCTCTCCAGCTTGGTTGATGATGAATGCAGCATACTCTTTTTTGCCCAAATCATTTAACTGAAGGGCAGAGACCATATCGCCCTCCAGATCAACAATGACAGCTGAATTTTGGATGCCTGGGATTTTATCGCCAACGAGCTTTGTACGCTCTTCAACCAACTTGGTTAGTCCTGAACCGATAAATAGTTTTTTAACCAGCCAGGGTGCTTTTGAAACGGCAGCTACTGAAACAAGCTGATCTGCTGAGATATTGAGCCCCTGATCTAACCATGCTACGGGAACGGCTTTTATAAGATCAGCAGTTGAATGAGAATTGACGAGTAAAAAAACCGGCCGTTTCTGAAAGAGCTTTGATATGTTGGTGGGATCATCCTTACCGACTAGCTGGGCTGTTGCAGGAAAACTACTGACGGAAGTAGCAAAGAGGGCCGTTGAAAACGCGGTTAAACAGAGTCCAGCGATGAGATTCAGCCATTTGTGATTGCTATACATTTTAGTTTCGCACCGTAATTGTTGGAAAGATAAAACCGCTTACATTCGCAATTATAAGAACATTTACGAACATAAGGGGTAGATTATAAAGATTCTGTTAACTGGGGCACCTCTGGTGGGTAATAATTTCCGCTCAATGGACTCATTTGGTATGCCACTCAGGGTCAGTTTGCTACTTTTCATAGGTCATGCGTATGGTTTACCAAATCCTCTTACAGACGAGTAGGATAGCTGCAAAATCTTAATTTCAGCTTAAGCTGGAATTAAGGTTCTGCCCGTATATTTGATTTCAATGAATTTTCCCAGAACCATCCTAATAACAGGCTCGACAGGTTACGTTGGTCGCCATCTTCTGATTGCTCTTCT
Source organism: Gammaproteobacteria bacterium (assembly GCA_021773975.1). GTDB lineage: Bacteria > Pseudomonadota > Gammaproteobacteria > Chromatiales > Chromatiaceae > WFXD01. The sequence goes on from JAJFJN010000073.1 coordinate 7,946, forward strand.
TCAGGCTGGCTACCGAGTTCTTGCTATTGTGCGCCGCCGTAATGGACAGCTAGAACAGCGGCTGACTGATCTGCTTGCGCCGTTTGATAACGGTTGGTCAGGGCAGCTTGTTGTAGTGGAAGGGGATGTATCTCAACCCCTGTGTGGCATTACTGATGGCCTGTTATCAGAGCTAAAGCAGGCAAAGCCATTGGCCTTTCTGCACAGTGCAGGGTTGACGCGCTTTGATGCTCATCTGGCTGATGATCTCAAACGGCATAATGTAGCAGGAACCCAACATGCATATGAGCTGTGCGCTGTATTAGGTATTCCAGAGTTTCATCACCTCAGTACGGCCTTTGTTGCAGGAACCAGTGATCATGTTTGGCAAGAGAGTGATTTGGATTGTGGTCAGGGGTTTAGAAATCCTTACGAAAAATCCAAGTTTGAAGCTGAATCATATCTCCATAATATCTCCTCAGATGGCACACCTAAGATAGTCATCTATAGGCCCAGTATTGTTGTAGGTGGGCAGTAACCGGTCATTCTAAGGCGTCAGCCTTCTTACCGCTAAATCCGACCGCAATGGATTATCTGCAAACATCTCTTTCCATACCCTTGGGGTCAGTTCAATGGCCCTTGAAGCGGGGTGAGTCTCTATACGCTGCAATACATCAACAAGATATTCGTAAGGATTTACACCATGCA
>JAJFJN010000074.1 GCA_021773975.1 Gammaproteobacteria bacterium
GGCGTTATCGATCTGATCGAAAGCCTTAGTCTCACCACCGTGAACTTCTGCCATGACTTTCGTCAGGGCAGCGGTCAATGTGGTTTTACCATGATCCACGTGGCCAATTGTGCCGACGTTTACATGCGGTTTATTGCGTTCGAATTTTTCCTTGGACATTGAGAGTGATCTCCGAAAACTTTCATTTAAAGAAATTTCATTTAATTTTTAAAGACAAATCCGTGCATAAAAAACGCACGCCAACTATAAATCTGGAGCCCATGAGCGGATTTGAACCGCTGACCTCACCCTTACCAAGGGTGTGCTCTACCAACTGAGCTACATGGGCCAAACCTGGAGCGGGTGATGGGAATCGAACCCACACCATCAGCTTGGAAGGCTGAGGTTCTACCGTTGAACTACACCCGCGCTAATCTTGTGGCCCTATCAGCCGCTTAAATTTGGTGGAGGGGGGAGGATTATTCCGGGCATCCGGCCCTTCACCCCTCCGGGGTCGGTCTACGACCGATCAAATTCGCTCCTGGCGAATTTGTCGTACCTCTCACGGTTCTCATCCTCCCCCAAGGAAGGGCTAATAGACATAAGTTGCAACTCAAATCTTATGTCACCATTTGCATGGTGGAGGGGGGAGGATTCGAACCTCCGAAGGCTGAGCCGTCAGATTTACAGTCTGATCCCTTTGGCCACTCGGGAACCCCTCCAAAACTAGCCCGCTATTTTGATTGACCAACCAGCTGGTGTCAACAGCGAAATCGACTTAATTCCAGGCCACAGTGAATTGATTTTGATAAAATTTACTTTATTTGGGTAAAGCAGCCAACTAACAGGGTCTTTTTGTTTGAGCAAACCCAATAATGCAAAGCTTTTATTTGCCATGCAGTAAATTCATCGCCTTCTGAATCTCACCGGCCACGATCAACTGAAGGGTATCAGCTGCTTTTTCCAGCCCTATACAGATAAACTCATGATCACCCCGGGAGGGGCGAGATAAAACATAGTCAGACACTCGATCCCGGTCACCCGGATGATCTATCCCTATCCTCAAGCGATAAAAATCACCGCCCATGGCACTGATTATGTCTCGCAGACCATTATGGCCGGCATGGCCGCCGCCCTTCTTCAAGCGCGACTCTCCTGCAGGAAAGTCCAACTCATCATGAGCCACAAGCATATTTTCCACTGGGATTTTATAATATCGCGCCAAACTGGAAACTGATTGACCACTGCGATTCATAAAAGTAGACGGCTTTAGCAACCAACACTCTCTCCCATCTACCTGAATCCGGCATGCTGCGCCATGGAAGCGGGACTCCGACTTAAAATCAGCACCAAAGCGCTGCGCTAGCAGATCAACAAACCAAAACCCTGCGTTGTGGCGTGTCTCTTCATATTGGCTACCCGGATTACCCAGCCCGACAACAAGTGAAATACCTGATGATTTTTTACTGCTCATGTATTATTCCTGAACAGAAAAAAGCGGGGGCAAGCCATACACTAGCTTGCCCCCGCATTTAACAATCATACAGTTAACTTTCAGTTTCGCCATCACCCTCAGCGCCAGCCTCAGCATCATCATCTGTAGCAACGCGCGCAGCATGAATAGATACAACAGCCAGATCATGTGAAGCATCTTGAGCCAATGCTGGAATCTCAATACCTTTTGGCAGTACCAACTCTGACAAATGAAGTGCCTGACCAACCTCCATTGCAGCCATATCAACTTCAATAAATTCAGGTAGATCTTTAGGCAAGCAGCTTACCTCAACATCGGTAAGTGTATGTGAAGCTCTGCCTCCTGCCTTAATCCCTGGCGCAGTTGATTCATTCATGAAGTGCAGCGGCACATGTACACGAATAGCCTCTTTTTCATCAATGCGTAAGAAATCAGCATGCATAATGAAAGGCTTGCTTGGGTGACGCTGTAGATCCTTCAATATGACCTTCTCTTTTTTAGGCCCCAATTTAATACTGAGAATATGGGAGTAGAAGGCCTCCTGCTCAAGATTGTGGACCAATATATTTTGTGGCAACGTGATCATTACTGGGTCCGCATGCGCGCCATAAATAATAGCCGGCACTAAACCCGCATGACGCAGGCGGCGGCTCGCACCTTTCCCCGTGTCGTCACGCAGCTCTGCATTAAATTCAAAACTATTGCTCATTAGGTTTCTCTCCAAACAACTTCTATTTAAAAAACACCGCCAACCCGCGACCAGAGAGGCGACTACTATTTAAGCGAACCCATCAAAGCTCACTTGAAATTCTTGATGCGCATCAATCAACAAACAGGGAGCTTACTGACTCCTCTGCGCTGATACGGCGCATACTTTCTGCCAAAAGCTCTGCCACACTCAGCTGGCGAATCTGATCACAGGCACGAGCATCAGGCTGCAATGGGATTGTATTGGTCACCACCAACTCATCTAATTCAGAACCTGTAATATTCGACACTGCAGGGCCGGACAACACAGGGTGCGTGCAATAGGCTACAACCCGGACAGCGCCATTCTTCTTCAGCGCTTTAGCTGCCTGGCAAAGTGTTCCTGCGGTATCAACCAAATCATCAATAATCACACAAGAGCGACCTTCAACATCACCGATGATATTCATCACTTCAGCTTGATTGGCCTGTGGTCGACGCTTATCAATAATGGCCAGATCCGCATCATCCAACCGTTTGGCTAACGCCCTGGCACGAACCACGCCACCCACATCAGGTGACACCACCATTAAATTAGGGTGCTTCTGTCGCCAGACATCACCCAACAAAATAGGAGAGGCGTAGACATTATCAACAGGGATATCGAAAAAACCCTGAATTTGATCCGCATGCAGATCCATCGTCAGCACCCGATCAGCACCTGCCCGACCAATCATTTTGGCAGTAAGGCGCGCAGTAATGGGTACTCGGGCAGAGCGAGGGCGACGATCCTGCCGCGCATAACCATAATATGGGATCACTGCGGTAATACGCTTTGCAGAGGCCCATCGCATGGCATCAATCAGCACCAATAACTCCATCAGATTGTCATTAGTGGGAGCCGATGTAGGTTGGACTATAAAGATATCCTTACCACGGACATCTTCCTGAATCTCAGCCATCACCTCACCATCACTGAATTGACCAACAACCGCCTTACCCAGTGGTAGATTGAGATGACCCACGATTTCTGATACCAATTCAGGGTTAGCGTTACCTGAAAAGACCATCATGCTGCTGTCATGCACGGCAATCACCTTAACATCGACTGAAAATTCACGCTGCAAAAGCAGCCAAAGCCTGCAGAGCGAGGCTTGGATTTGCAACTAATAGAAAATGGCTGGCCCGCCTGGACTCGAACCAGGAACACCCAGAATCAAAATCTGGTGAGCTACCAATTGCTCCACGGGCCATTTACGAGGTCGGGAATCATACCAGAAGCACAATTTCCCTCAACTGTTTTATTTTATACTCTTGAATAGCAGCGAGCGATTCATACCCCGCCCAATTAATCCTTGAAACTGCCCTGGGAGTTGCCTTAACACCTCTGCAGCTTCAGCTTCATCCTCAAAGGCGGCAAATACACAACCCCCAGTCCCTGTAAGCCTGGCTTCCGCATGGTGACTCAGCCACTCCAGCGCATCCGCCACCTCAGGGTAACGCCGAGCCACAACCGGCAGGCAGTTGTTGTCAACATAACCCAAAAAGAACTCCTTTTGTGTGATAGGAGGTGAATTTCGTTCCAATGTTGGATCAGAAAAGATTTCAGCCGTTGAGACATGACAGGATGGAACCAGGATCAAATACCAAGGCTCAGGCAGACCAATAGGGGTCAGTGTCTCTCCAACCCCTTCCGCCCATGCGGCATATCCTCGAATAAAGACAGGTACATCTGCGCCCAACATCAGACCTAACCCAGCTAACTGATCTTCAGTCAGCCCCGTATTCCAAAGAGCATTCAGCGCTACTAATGTGGTAGCCGCGTCTGAACTACCGCCGCCCAAACCGCCACCCATGGGCAACTGCTTATCCAGTTTAATCTCCGCACCAAGTGAAGTTCCCGTCTCTTGTCGCAATAGGCGAGCCGCACGAATAACTAAATCCTGGCTCTCCGTCACCCCTTCCAGCGGAGTAACCCGTGTTATCACACCATCTGCACGCACATTAAACGTTAGCTGATCAGCTATATCGACGAATTGGAAAACCGTTTGCAGAAGATGGTACCCATCAGATCGGCGCCCCACGATACGCAACAGCAGGTTAAGTTTAGCCGGTGCCGGCCAAACATTGCTCGATAGTACATTCATCACAGGCTTAAAATCAGGCATCAAAATAGCTCACAAATCAGGGGATAAAACGCTGCATCACGTCCAGCAGATATCTATTTTCTGGGTACTGCTTTGCAGCATTTCTCCAAATCCCTTCCGCTTCTTCATGCTTACCAGAAATCCACAACACCTCTCCCAGATGGGCCGCAACCTCTGGATCAGGCATCTTATCCATTGCCTGACGCAAATAGCGCAACGCCTCTGCATAATTACCCAGACGATACTGCACCCAACCCATGCTATCAAGAATGGCCGCAGCGTCCGGCTTTAGTGCAAATGCCTTTTGAATGTAGCCCAATGCCTCTTGATATCGATCGGTTTGATCAGCCAGGGTGTACCCCAAGGCATTTAAGGCATCTGCATGATCAGGGTTTTTAAGCAGGATCTTTGCCAAATCCTGCTCTAAAATATCCAATCGATTTAACGATGCTGCACTTAATGCACGAAGATACAACAAAGCCTGACTGTCTGGGTGCTGCTCCAAAGCATCCCCACAATGCGCCACAACCTCTTTGTACAAACCCATCTCCTGAAGAATCTCGCCTTCAGCTAAAAACAGGGGTTCAGAATGATGCGGCATAGCAGCTCGCATCTGCTGTAGCATCTCTCTGGCTTTATTCAGATCTCCGGAAAGCGCGATTATTCTAGCGATCCGGGTGCGCGCCTCAACAATATAATCTCCACTGGAGACTTTTTCATACCATGGGATAGCCTTATCAGACTGCTCCTCCACCTCATAGGTGCGCCCCATAAAATAAGTGGCATCCCCTAATCGCTTTCCTTTTCCCATATCTATCAAGCGCTGGAGGTAATCCCGCGCATCTGTAAACTGCCTTAGCTCTATAGATAAAATGCCTAAGGTATAGAGCACATCAGGGTCATCCGGCATCTGTTGCTCAATTTTCTGGAATTGCGCATAGGCCAGGCCAAACTTTTTAGACTCCATCAAGATGCGTGCATACGCCGTAAGTAGCAGACGATTTTCTGAATCCTCAGCCAACACCTTCTCTAAGACCTGCTCTGCGCCCTCAGCATCACCCTGTGAGTGCAAGACATTACTCAACAGGATATAAATCTTGGCTTTATCTGCATAGGTATCCAGCAGACTGCGAATCTCTTTTTCAGCCACTGCATACTGCTTTGTAGCAACTGCCACCAATGCCAACGCATAGTGTGCCTGCTGCTCATCTGGAAATTTATCCACCAAACGCTGCATCGCCTGTAACGCCAGCTCACGGCTTCCCGACCGGCTAACTACCGCAACCGCTCGCATAAACCCATCTTGTTGCAGTGCCTGACTGATCTTTACCAATGCAACGAGGTGCTCGACAGCAGAATCCAGTTGCTCAGCCTGTAGATGCAGCATCACCGCAGATGCCCTGGCCTGTAAAACATTTGGAGCCAACACAATCCACTGCTCTACAGCTGCAACTGAACGATCCATATCTCTCATGCTTGTTGCGATATGCGTAGCCTGCTGTGCTGCCCGCGCATCACCCGACAAGCTAGCGCCATAGATATAGTGAGAATAAGCCAGCTCTAGATCACTACGCTGAATAGCCAGCTCAGCAACTAAAATGCTATACACAATATCCGGGGTTAATGCTTTATCCTCTACCGCTTCCGGCTCTGGAAATGGCAGCGCAATGGGGTTCAATGGCTTTGAAGCCATCTCTTCATGCGGTTTATCAAAAACCTGCTCTGACTCTTCTTTATGTGCAACAGCACCGCAACCTGCTAGCATCATCACAATCACAAAGCACACCAACCATCGAATGAACACTATTCTCATCACCTATTAAATCCATGCATCTTAAAATTGATGCTTTTTAGTCCTATCCGCCCCTAAGCAGGCGATAGCCGCCTCAATCAGGAGTGATTGTAGACTTATATTGTATTTGAGGCATCACTAATGCTTGAATTTAACACGTTGATAATTCACAATTTCAGATTCATCCATAATAAAATAAAGCCATGCAACTGCTTACATTAGGCATCAACCACAAAAGCGCCCCTGTCGATATTCGTGAGCGCCTGACATTTGGCCCCGATATTATAGTAGCTGCTCTGCGAAGCTTATTGGAACGACAGTCCGTTACTGAAGCAGTAATCCTCTCTACCTGCAATCGCACCGAGATCTATTGCGTCCTGGCTGGCGGTGAAAAAGAAGACATCTACAACTGGCTGGCAACATTTCATGGCATGGAAGTAGAAACCATCAGCCCCTATCTCTATGGACATGAAGGCAAGGATGCTGTACAGCATCTGCTAAAGGTGGCTAGCGGCCTGGATTCATTAGTACTGGGCGAGCCCCAGATTTTAGGGCAGGTTAAAGCCGCCTACCAAACCGCCAACGATGCAGGATCTACCCGTAAACTTCTGGGCAGACTGTTCCAACACACCTTCTCAGTCGCCAAGCAGGTGCGCACCGATACCGCTATTGGCAGCAGCCCGGTTTCAGTGGCCTTTGCCGCTGTCAGCCTGGCTCGTCAGATCTTCAGCAACCTCTCCACCCAAACCGCCATGCTGATCGGCGCAGGCGAAACCATTGAACTTGCAGCCCGGCATCTACATCAGCACGGCATTGGGCGCATGATTGTTGCCAATCGCACCGTCGAGCGTGCCCATAATCTGGCCAGCCAGTTTGATGCCTATGCCATTTCACTGACTGAGATACCTGCACACCTGGCTGAAGCTGATATCGTTATCTCCTCAACCGCCAGCCCACTGCCTGTTCTCGGCAAAGGTTCGGTAGAGAGCGCCCTGAAAAAACGCCGCCACAAACCTATGTTTATGGTAGATATCGCCGTTCCTCGCGATATTGAAGCCGAGGTTGGTAACCTGGATGATGTTTATCTGTACACAGTCGACGATCTGGAAGAGGTGATTCAAGAAAACCTGCAATCACGCCAAGAAGCTGCCAGACAAGCGGTAGAGATCATCGAGCTGCACGTTGATGAGTTTATGGGCTGGCTCCGCTCACTGGATGCCTTCGATATTATTCGGGACTATCGAAACCAGGCAGAACAAACTAGAGACGAGGTTTTACAACGCGCCCAACGCCTGTTGGAGAGTGGCAAATCCCCCGATGAAGCACTCCAATTTCTGGCGCATACACTGACCAACAAGCTCCTGCACACACCCAGTACGAGTATTCGCCAAGCAGGCTTTGATGGTCAGTCTGATCTACTTAAAGCCGCCAATACGCTGTTTCAGATCAACAACCCCACATCCAATAAAGAATGAAACAATCCATACGCAGTAAACTGGAGCAGCTTGCTGAGCGCTTCGAAGAGATCACCGCGCTACTTGCAGAGCCTGAAGTTCAAGGCGACCAAAACAGATTTCGCACCCTCAGTCAGGAGTACGCCCAACTAGAGCCTTTGGTGGCCTGCTATGCCAAATACCAAGGATTAGAAGAAGAGATCACCGAAGCCAACGAGATGTTGCTTGACCCAGAGATGGCTGATCTTGCCAAAGAAGCACTTCAGGAGGCCAAACAAAATCTTGCCGAAATTGAGCCTGAACTGCAACGGCTGCTGATTCCGCCCGACCCCAATGATGAGCGCAACATCTTTCTTGAGGTTCGTGCTGGCACGGGAGGTGCTGAAGCGGCGCTATTTTCAGGTGACCTGCATCGCATGTATCTGCGCTTTGCTGAATCTCAAGGCTGGCAGACAGAGACCATCAGCGAAAGCCTGGGAGACCAAGGCGGTTATAAAGAGATTATCTGCCGCATCAGTGGCCGCAATGTCTATTCTCAACTTAAATTTGAGTCCGGCACTCACCGTGTGCAACGCGTACCAGAGACTGAATCACAGGGGCGCGTGCATACCTCTGCCTGCACGGTTGCCATTTTAGCCGAAGCTGCAAAAATTGATGAAATCGCTATCGAAAGCAAAGACCTGCGCGTCGATACCTTTCGCGCATCAGGCGCTGGCGGGCAGCACGTCAACAAAACCGACTCTGCCATACGCTTAACCCACCTACCCAGTGGGGTAGTCGTTGAATGCCAGGATGAGCGTTCACAACACAAAAACCGAGCCAGAGCCATGTCTCTGCTGCAAGCCCGATTGTTATCAAGCGCACAAAACAAACAGGCTTCTGAGCAGGCCAGCGCGCGTAAACTTCAAGTGGGCAGCGGCGATCGTTCCGAACGCATTCGCACCTATAACTACCCACAAAATAGGGTCACCGATCACCGCATCAATCTCACTCTTTACAAGCTGGATGAGATTATGCAGGGCGAGATGAAGCAGGTCGTTGACCCGCTCATCCGAGAGCATCAGGCAGAACAACTCACCGCCATGGCTGAGAGCGAGTATTGAGCCACTGCACTATTCGAGATGCACTTCAGCAAGCCCAACAGCAACTCACCGCTCTTCCTGAAACTGAACCCAAATTAGAAGCAGAAATTCTGCTGGCTTTCAGCCTGCACAAACAACGTAGCTATCTGTACGCATGGCCAGATAAACCGATTGAGCCGCCGCAGCTCGTTCAATTTTCAGCTTTGGTTGCACGCCGAATCCAAGGTGAACCCATTGCATACATTACGGGGCATAGAGAGTTTTGGTCACTGGATCTAAAAGTCTCAGCAGACACGCTCATCCCGCGCCCCGAGACCGAGCTATTGGTTGAGCTAGCACTGGAACTCATTCCAGCAAACCAACCTTTCACAATCGCTGACCTTGGAACAGGTAGTGGAGCTATCGCTGCGGCTATCGCATCTGAACGGCCTGCTTGCCAAATCTTTGCATCAGACAATTCAGCCTCAGCACTCAACACCGCCAAAGAAAATTTTAGACAACTTAAACTTACCAATATCCACACCGGCGAAGGCCAATGGTGCAAAGCCCTGCCTCAAGGCCATAAATTTAATCTTATTATCAGCAATCCGCCCTATATCCCGAACAGCGACCCTCATCTCAAACAAGGTGATCTGCCTTGGGAACCCCATCATGCCCTGGCTTCAGGTGCAGACGGGCTGGATGATATCCGCTGCATCATCAAGCAATCACCCAACCACCTTGCTACCAATGGCTGGCTGCTGTTAGAGCATGGTTATGATCAAGGGGCCGCCGTATGCGCCCTATTAAAGGCGGGTGGCTTCAAACAAACCAGCACACAGCAGGATCTGGCTGGGCAGGATCGCGTATCAAAAGGGCAATTTTAATCTCACACACTTGAGGCTTTTCAACAGACTGTTATAGTCACATCACCCTCAACCTGTTACGAAATCTAAAACCGATGGATGACGAACAATTACTACGTTATAGCCGCCAAATCATGCTGCCGGAAATCGGTTTTGAGGGGCAACAAAAACTACTCCAATCCCGGGTTTTAATCATCGGACTGGGCGGACTGGGTTCGCCTGCCGCCATGTATCTGGCTGCTGCGGGTGTGGGTGAATTGGTACTGGTGGATTTTGATCAGGTCGACCTAAGTAATCTACAACGACAGATCATCCATAACTCCAACAGCATCGGCCAACCAAAGGTAGAGTCAGCCCGTGACACATTGGCGAATATAAACCCCAACTGCCATATTCACTGCATCAATCAACAATTAGATGGCAAAGCACTTACTGAACAGGTTGCAAAGGCAGATCTTGTGGTTGATGCCAGTGATAATTTTGCTACTCGCTTTGCGCTGAATGAAGCCAGTGTAGCCACGCAGACACCTCTAATATCGGGTGCGGCTATCCGCATGGAGGGGCAGGTATCTGTCTTTACCGGAAAACCTGGAGACCCCTGCTATCGTTGCCTATATGGCGACAGTATTGAGGTTGAGCAGACCTGCTCTGAAAATGGCGTACTGAGTCCGGTTGTTGGCATAATCGGCAGCATCCAGGCTACCGAGGCCATAAAAGTGCTCACAGGCGCAGGCACTCCACTAAAAGGCAAATTACTGATACTGGATGCCCTGCATATGCAGTGGCGCACCCTAAAACTCTCTGTTGATCCTAACTGCCCTGTTTGCAAAGATTAGCAATCAACCCCCTCTCACTTTGAAGCGCGCATCTTCTTTTTTAGCTAAAACCTACCTCTTTTAACGATCAAATTTTGGCGCGGCATCTTTCGATAACGGTTTACGTGAAAAGCCATTTTCAGGTCGACTAAAAGATTTTCGTTGCCCACCAAACCCTTTCAATGCACCTCTATCAAAAGCAGGGGCATTTCTGCTGCGTCCCATGCTCATACTATCTGAGCGAGAAAAACTATTCCTACCTACACTGCTTCCGCCAGTACCACCTGACCCACCAGCAACCTCTCCTTTACAAACATCCCCAATCTCTGTTGGTGTACCATCACCAACAGGCTGAACTGAACCATCACGAGTACCATTACCAGCTGAATCCATATCCAACAGGTTAATCAACCCATCTCCATCAATATCACCAGCCCAATTCCCAAGCCAGTAATAGACCTCTTTACCATCTATCTTTCCATCGCCATCTGTATCAGCTTTTTGCGGGTCAGTCCCATAGGTATTTATCTCCTCCTCATCAGACAAACCATCGCAATCAGTATCTGATCGAGAAAGTAGAAAATAACCGATCTTCTCTGACGAAGATGAGATAGCCACAGAGTCACCAAGCGACCGCTCTTGATCAATTAAAACACCTAACTCCGTGGCACTCTTATTATCCACACGCAGATTAACCACTCCACCATTGGTGGTCTGTAGATCTGCAATGAACCAGGGTGGCACAAAGGTATTGTCATATTCAATCGCTGTGACCGCTTGTGGCACAGCATTCATTAAACCAACTGCAAAAGTGACACCATCCTGAGACCCTATTGATTGCTCCCAAGCAATAAAAGAGACCGTTTCAACTTCAAGAATATGATTATTTAACGCTTCTTCCTGTAACTTATAATCAAAACCTGTAGTACCAATATTGCTCATTTGCACAATCACTGGCACGTCATCATTCTCACTTGTAACAATGCTAGACACTACAACAGGCGCATTAGAAAATTTCTGGGCAAATCCGGCTGACGCTGCACTCGTATTAAACTGACCTGCCTCAACCCGCACACCCTTATTCAAGGTGTGACTACCCTTCTCCATAACAATGTAACTAACCTGCTCTTCGGCATGCGTAACACTGTTTCCTGAATTTAAAAGATAGTTCCACTCCTGAATGCGCACTTCAAAACCTTGATCATCAACATCTCGCACTCGAATTACAGCAGGAGACTCATCTATGCGGCTAGCGGGCTTGACCACAACCACAGGATGTACAAAGGCCTTACGCAACTCAACTCGCTTCCACTTATTCCCAACCTTAACTTCACCCATCTCAAATAAAGAGGGCTCTAATAAATCAGGAGTCACAACATCAATAGCAAAAGTTGCCTTGATCGTATAATTCGCGTCTAAGCTTGAAAAGGTATGGCTATTTTTTGGACCGATAGAAACATCATCAATCAGTACATCTGATATGTGGTATCCAGCATCTGCAACAATATTAAAGGTTGCTGTCGAACCTGCACTAAAAGACTCCATACCTGCTGGGCTAATACTGCCATGAGCATCTGCACTGGCTGTTATGGAATAAAGCATATTAAAGGTTGCCGTCACCTTTCTTGCCTGATTCATGGTTACAACACAATCCGCTACGCCACTACATACACCACCAGACCAGCCGGAAAAAACAGAGTCGTTATCAGCTACGGCAGACAACGTGACTGAAGCTCCAGCACTGTAGCCTTCACTACAGTCTGCGCCACAATCAACACCCTGCACCAATATCTGACCACTGCCAGACCCACTCTTTTCTACTGTTAATGCATGACTTACTGACAACAGAACCAGATACCCTAATTTCTCTTGAGAAGATGTCAGAGGAGACTCGGAACCACCAAGCAAGCGAGCAAAAGCATTAGGGGAATCCTCTTGGTCAAGCAGTATATTGACACCTGTAGTGTTCTTATCACTCCAGCGAAGATTAACCGCAGGCCACTTCAGATCTTCCGTACTGGCATTCGCTGTCTGTAGATCTGCAATCAATAGTGGTTGATTCAAGTAGCTGCCACTAAATTCAAGCGCTACGGTCTGCTGCGTTGTAACTTCACCACTTGTACCAACCTCAAAACCCACCCCATCTTGTGACCCCTGCGATGGCTCCCAAGCAATAAAAGAGACTGCTTCATCACCGTGAAGTTCGCTATTTACATGCTGCTCCTGCAACATATAACCAAAGCCCGTAACGCCAACATCACTCATTCGACCAATTACTGTCTTATCATTATTTATTGTAACAACGCTTGACATCACAACAGGTGTCACTGCAAATGGTTGATCAAAGTTAACTACTTCAAAACTAGACATTGCATCTGTATTAAATCTACCAGCTTCAATCCGTGTGCCATCTTTCAGGGCATAACTACCCTTCTCCATCACAACATATCCAACCCACTCTTCAGCATGCTCTGTTGACTCACCATCCAAATGCTTAAGGTAATCCCACTCCTGAATGCGCACATCAAAGCCTGCACTAGTAACATTACGCACCCGAACTATCGCAGATGATGCATCATTACGACTGGCAGGCTTGACCACAACGATAGGATCAGCAAACGCATTTTTCAGATCAACTCGCTTCCACTCATTTCCAACACTTACTTCACCCATTTCAATTGAAGCAAGTGAGAAGGTATCAGCCCCAACAAAGCTGGCTGCGATAGTGTGGTCGGCATCGACCTCTTTAATACTGTAACTATTCACAGCGCCAACGGAGACACCATCAACCTGCACATCTGAGATACGGTAACCCGTATCTGCTGTAATACTGAAAACTTCAGTGGAGCCAGCATCAGCAGTTACCAAGCCGGTAGGGCTAATGCTGCCATTAGCACCTGAGTTGACGGTAATAGAATAGGTAGCAGGTGAAGCTAAATTTAAACCACCTGATTCTGCAACATTACCTGAAGGCGTTAATCCCGATTGTTGTGAGGCTGCGTTCCCGCTCAACGTCACCTTCAGTGTTGGTAGATAAATATCATTTGAGGCGATCGATAACGATGCACTCTTGCTACCTTCTGAGGCTGGCTTAAATTGCACATCAACCGAACATTGAGCCGCTGTGCCTAAGGTCGCATCGACACAATCATTAGAAGCGATAGAAAATTCAGAAGCATTAACACCGGTTAGTGTAATAGCTCCAATCGCAAGATCACCATTGCCATCATTAGAGAGGTCAAAACGCTGGCTTATTGAAGTGCTATTAATAGCAACATCAGCAAAACCATAAGATTGGGGAGTAACAGCAATGTGGCCGTAGGCGCTATCAATGCCAAATGCCTCAACCGTATGGGTATTCTGTGATGCTACAAACAACCGGTGGGTGCCTGGTGCAAAAGCGATGCCTTGAGGGACTCGTAGCGTTTGAGCACTGCCATTAAACTGACCAAGGTAGTTTCCTTGCGTGCCATACACTGTTACTGCATTTTCTTGGCTGTCCGTAACATAGATTCGATCAAGGTGATCTACCGCAATGCCAGAGGGGCTAACAAAATTAACGGCTTTGCCAAACTCACCACTGCCTGTTGTTGTGAAACTACGCAGGTATACACCGTTAAGGTCAAATACCTGAACCCGAGCTGCTCCAGTTGATACCGTCAAATCTGGAATCAGGATCTCACTGGTTGCTTCATTGATAACTATTGAGGTGGGCGACTGAAACTGACCATCTGCTGATCCTTCGCCACCAAAAGAGAGCCGAAAGGAGTAGTCAGCGTTATAAATTTTAACCTTGTGCTCACGTCTATCAACCACATAGATCAAACCCGCATGATCTACGGCAATACCAACGGGGGTTTTAAATTCACCGTCACCTGATCCAAGTTTGCCGATGGGTAGAAGATCAGCACCATATATCTCAACGTGGTTTTTGTTTTTGCTTTTGTCTTCTCGGGTGTTACCTATATATATTTGTCCTGCACTATCTACAGCTACTGCCGTGGGTCCATCAAGCCCTGCAATAACCCCCTGATGCTGACCAGATCGATTAAACAGATGCACCCGGTTGTTATTTGACTCTGCTACGTAGATTGTTTCATCAGCACCGACGGCAACCCCCGATGGCAATGCGAGATGATTAGTAATAGGGGGGAGTGTTTCAATGTCTGGCAATGCAGCAAAAGAGAGATGGGGTACAAAGGACAGCAAAAAGATAACAAATAGCAACCACCGCATCATTACAGCCTGCATGCTGTAGCCTATGCTGCGATTCACGCTGACCAGTGACAAAGAACCCGCAGCTTCATTGCTTGAACCATTTTGTCCATTAAATTTTATACGTTCTACTTTTGCCATAATAATAGAATGCTCCATCAACCCAGACCCAGCATGCGATAAATCCGCCAATATTAACTTACGCCTAAATACCCGCAGGCAAGCTGGCGACGAGTATACCATCCAGATATCTTCATTCCGGAATTTTTATCTGGAAATAACACCCGCTTAACCTCGTCACTTAGCCCTGCTCTTCCCTCATAGCCACCTTAAAATCAAAGATAAACTCACACCTGATACACATCATTAAACGCCAAGGAGTTTTTTCAGCATAGTATCGCACGCCCTGTTATTTCGCCTGTCACCCCCTATAAGCATGCTTAAACGTAGGGTAATACTTGATTTTTTAAAATATGAACTCCGGCATTTATTACAAATATTTCAATGTTTTTTATGTAGCCAGCCAACTGGAGACAACTAAATCACTCACAAAAAACACCCCCTAAAAACATCGATATTTTAAGGGATATTTCCTGAACTTCATTCCTATAATCCAGCTATTTGATCCCCCGCTCACCCCTAAAATAAATTTATTATTAAATAATGCCATTTTTTCATGACATCTTTTTTTTTCATGCTACTTTTTAAAGGAGAAGTATTTGATATTCAACCTAACCGGGACGCACACCATCATGAAGATCAGTGAAATTCGTAAAATCGCAATGGCACAAGGCATTCAGCCAAAAAAACTAAACAAAGCAGCGCTTGTAAAAAGCATTCAACTAAATGAAGGGAACTTTGACTGCTTTGGAACAGCTACAGCAGGAGCATGCGATCAGGTTAACTGTTCCTGGAATGAAGACTGCATCAAGCAATCCACGGCCAAGGTTGCCTGAATTTTTTAAATGGCTCTGCACTATGCTCCTGCTCCGAGAGCATAAAGCATTGAATCAGCACTAAAAGCTACTGATTCATAAGCCCTTCGCACTGCAATTATCTAAACATCTGTAATATAAATGGATTATTAAGTAAATTAGCGCGGAACAGCAAGCTAGTGCAGAGCCATATTTTTATAAAAACCTTAAAACATCGAGACAAACGTTAATGCACAACGGCATTACCAATGCCTCGTGGATCACTGGCAGCTGAGACTGCTTCTGTTTTTTTATTCCAGTAAACAGCCTGCATATTGCCGTAGCTGCGCTTTAGCGGTTTGAGTTGATGCCCCAGGCGTGTCAGTTCTGTTACTTCATCAGCCGTTAAAGCCCCTGGCTCAAACTGCACTTCATCCGGTAAATATTGATGATGAAAGCGTGGTTTGTTCACCCAATCTTTTGGCTCTCCACCCGCCTGAAGTTCTAATATGCCATGCAGTAGCATCGTTATAATTCGGCTGCCACCGGGTGTTCCCATAATCGCCACACCTTCCGCTGTTTCAATAAAGGTGGGGGTCATGCTTGAAAGCATACGTTTACCCGGCTCTATGGCATTCGCCTCTCCACCAATCAAACCATAGACATTTGGCACGCCAGGGCGAGCAGAAAAGTCATCCATTTCATCATTGAGAAGAATACCCGTGCCTTCCGGAACAAAACCAGAACCAAAGGGGTAGTTAATGCTCAATGTTGCAGCCACTCGATTGCCCTCTTTATCCAAGATCGAGAAATGCGTGGTATCTCGCCCCTCATCACTTTGAACGGTGGAGTAAGGTGCTTTGCTTGGAGTGGCATGGCCAAGTGCAATATCTCTAGCCAGCCCCGCTGCATAAAGCGGATGGATCAGTTGCTCAATCGGCATATCCACAAAATCAGGGTCACCTAAATACTCAGCCCGATCACGATAAGCTCGTCGCATTGCCTCTATCATTAAGTGTTTGCGCGTCACTACTGGGTAAGCTTCAAGCTCAAAACGAGAGAGTATATTCAACATAGCCAACAACATCACGCCTCCAGACGAGGGCGGTGCTGCGCTGGTAATAGAGATGCCACGATAGCTGCCACGCACGGGGACACGTTCGATAGGCTGATAGTCGGCCAGATCTTCAAGCGTCCAAATGCCACCATTAGCACGTACTCCATCTATCAGTTTCTGTGCCACTTTGCCTTTATAAAATCCATCCCGCCCCTGCTCAGCCAAAAGCTCCAATGTATTAGCCAGATCAGGTTGACGCACATTGTGCCCAACCTGAGGGATCTCCCCGCTTTGCAAAAAGAGCGATTCAGCAGACGGCGATTGACGTAACGCATCCAGTCGCCACTTCACCATACGCCGGTAATAATCATCCACCGGAAACCCCTCACGAGCCAGTCGAATGGCAGCTGCAAGCGTTTGCTTTAATGGAAGCTGACCATATTTTTCAGCCAGATGAACCAGGGCTGCTGGCTGCCCTGGGATACCGGCTGCCAATGCACCATTGATAGAGAGATTGGGGATAACCTCTCCCTGATCATCCAGATACAGATCTTGATGCGCTGCCAGTGGCGCACGCTCACGGCCATCCAGCATGGTTTCAAAACCATCTTTGGCACGATGCAGCAGCCAAAAGCCACCACCTCCCATGCCCGAGCTATAAGGCTCCACCACGGCCAGAACGGCACTGACGGTCACCGCAGCATCAAAAGCATTTCCACCTGCTGCCAGGATCTCATGTCCAGCCTGGGTGGCTAACGGATGAGCACTGGCAATTGCTGCGGCAGGCGGCTTTTCTACCGCTAAAGCTACCTGTGCCAGCAACAATAAAATGAAGACACAAAAAAGACCCCATGAAGGAGCCTTTTTTGTATCCGGTAACAAGCCGGTAACTACCTGATTAAGCCGTGAGGCGCTCATACTTGGCACGCAACTCTTCTTCAGTCTCGTCGTGAGCTGGATCCTTTGGAATACAGTCAACTGGGCATACTTCTACACACTGTGGCTCATCATAATGACCAACACATTCGGTGCATTTAGCAGGATCGATCACATAGATCTCATCACCCTGTGTGATAGCGTCATTTGGACATTCAGGCTCACATACATCGCAGTTGATACATTCATCAGTAATTAATAAAGCCATGGTTTTCTTCTCCTAACAATGGGTAAAAATTCAGGTGTTCCTGCTTTTCAATGCTGCTTGAACTGCAGGGTGAATAAACTCCGATACATCTCCCCCAAGCCCTGCAACCTCTCTAATCAGGCTGGATGAGATGTAAGCGTACTGCTCAGCCGGTCGTAGAAAAAGTGTCTCTACATCCGGTGCCAATCGACGGTTTATACCCGCCAATTGAAACTCATATTCAAAATCTGACACGGCCCGCAAGCCACGCAGTATAACTGTTGCATCATGCTGACTAGCGAAATCTACCAGCAGATTATCAAACTGGCAAATCTCAATATTTTTAACATCAACCAGCGCCTCTCTTGCAAGTGCTACACGTTGATCCACCGAAAACATCGGCCCCTTTCCTGGGTTGGCTGCCACCGCAACAATAACCTTATCAAACAGTATCGCTGCACGGGTAACAATATCGCTATGACCGTTGGTTATTGGGTCAAATGTCCCTGGGTAAACCGCTATGGTCATGTGCTTAATCTACTCACAATGAAACGAATAATAGTTCCAGATTGGCTGAAGAACAAATTTCCTGCTCAATTATTACCTCTCTGATTGATAAGCAAACAGGTAATAAGCCACTTGCCCTGCCTTTTTTTCACGCAATAATTGCCACTCTGGAGGAAAAAAAGGAAGCGATTCTAGCACATCCATCTCAAGATAGACCCGCGCATTTTCTGCCAACAAGCCACTTGATGCAAGTAGTTGAACACCCGGTTCCAGCAGGCCATCACTAAATGGTGGGTCAATAAAAACCACGTCAAAAGAGAGATTTAGAGGCGGCGCTTGCAGCCAGCCAAGCGCATCTACCTGCACTGCAGTGACCTGATCCAGCTTCAAATCTACGATATGTTTCTGTAACTGACGAACTACTTGGAGAGATTGATCCAGCAGAACCACCTCTCCCGCCCCGCGCGATGCGGCCTCCAACCCCAAGGCCCCACTCCCCGCAAAAAGATCCAAACAGCGGGCACCAGGCAGCATGGGTTGCAGCCAGTTAAACAGGGTTTCACGCACCCGATCACCTGTGGGGCGTAATCCAGGCAGATCAGGAAATATCAGCTGGCGGCCACGATGCTGGCCACCAATGATGCGAACCTGATTGGATATTTTCCGCTTTGACCTCACTTAGCTACCGGGAGCTACTTCCGGATTTCCCACCACAATCGTTACAAATTTATCTGGATGCAGCCGGCGCTGGAAGGCATCTTGAATCTGTTCTGCTGTAATTGTCTCAATCTTACCGACAAAGGTATCCAGATAATCCAGTGGCAATTCATAAAAACCCAGCATCGCCAGATAGCCAACGATATCTTTGTTACTGGCAATACGTAGCGGAAAGCCACCCGTAATATTCTGCTTGCTGGCAGACAACTGCTCTTGAGTTGGCCCCTTATCGATAAAATCCTGCAACGTTTTACGCATCACCGTCAACGCCTCTTGCGCCTGCACATTTTTGGTTTGTGCGCCCATGATGAATGGGCCAGCTTTACGCATTGGATTGAAATAGCTGTAGACACTGTATGAAAGACCACGCTTCTCCCGTACCTCATCACTCAACAGCGAGACCAGCCCACTACCGCCTAAGATATGGTTGCCTACATAGAGCACAAAGTAATCGGGATCACCCCGGCGTATGCCAGGCTGCCCTAACCGGATATGCGATTGTGACGAAGGAAAGGCAATATTTTCTGTCACACCTTTAGTTGCCATAACAACCTCTGGCAACGCAGGTGCATGCTGCCCCTTCGCCAGACCCGCCGTGACCTGCGCAGCTATTTTTTCAGCCTGCTGCCGATCAATAGCCCCTACAATGGCCACTACAGCATTACGCGCTACATAGTAGGTTTTATGCAGCTGGACAAGATCATCCCGCACCATCGCTGCCAATGACTCCTGGGTGCCACTAGGGTGAGAAGCGTAGGGATGCCCTGCAAAAACCTTGCTGAAGAAAGCCTTTGATACCACGGATGCTGGATTCTGCTCACTTTGCCGTAACCCAACCTGCATCGCCTCACGGGTACGATTAAAATCTGCCGCCTCAAATCGAGGCTTGGCTATCACAGTCGATAGCGTCGCCAAAGCTATATTGAGTGCCTTAGGCTCTGTCAGGCTGCGCACCGTTGCCCACGCCATATCTTGCGCAGCACCGGTACCAAAACTTGCCCCAACACCCTCCATCCGTTCAGCCAATTGATCGGCACTCCACTCTCCTGCACCCTGGCTCAACAGGCTCGCTGTTAACTGTGCCAGTCCCGGCTTATCTTCATCACGCGCACTGCCTGCATCAAACACCACGCGAATATCCATCATAGGCAGCTCAGGTGCCGAAACAAACAGCACCTTTGCACCATTAGGTGTCTCCCAGCTCTGGATCTTTGGCCCTGCAAACAGGATGGATGAGCACAACAAAACAACCATGCAAAAAACAGATTGAATCCAAAATCTCACAGTAACGCCCCTTTTATTAATGAGCATGACGACCTCCAGCAGCAGCCTTAACGGGTTGCTTCATCTCCATGGGTAGTGGCTCCAATACCGCTACCGTCAGATGGTCTTCCACTAGGTATTTTTTTGCTACCGCCTGAACCTGCTCAGCGGTGACAGCCTTTAGGCGATCAACGTATTCATCTTCCAGCCGCCAATCCAGACCGATGGTTTCCAACATGCCAATCTGCATTGCCTGATAGA
The DNA here is from genome assembly GCA_021773975.1 of Gammaproteobacteria bacterium. GTDB lineage: Bacteria > Pseudomonadota > Gammaproteobacteria > Chromatiales > Chromatiaceae > WFXD01. The sequence goes on from JAJFJN010000074.1 coordinate 20,333, forward strand.
AAACAGAATCCTTTTCATAAACCTTGCCAGCAATCACCTGCGCTTGAATCCGCTCCAACTCTTGCTGAGTAACAAGCTCCTTTTTCACGCGCTCCAACTCAGCCAGCAGTGCTGTTTCAAGATCTGCAATGGATTGACCCTCAGCAGGTGAGCCATCCAGCAGCACCAGGCTTGAAAGCCGGGTAAACGCGCTATAACCTGCGCCTGCGGAGACCGCAATCTCCTGCCCCCTTACCAGATTACGCGCAAAACGCGCGCTGGATCCGCCATCCAACACAGCCGCCAACATCTCCAAAGCGTAGGGTTCCCACGCTTCTGCTGCCGTACTTACCACAGGCACTTTATATCCCATCATCAAATAAGGCTCACGCGCTGGTGCACGCACCTTAACCCGAATCACTCCTCGCTGAGCCGCTTCCTTTGAGGGCTTCAAGCCATTGATTTTTTCAGGTTTGAAGGCACCAAAATATTGCTTTGCCAAAGCAAACACAGCCTTTGGCTCTACATCCCCCACCACCACCATAGTGGCGTTATTCGGGGCATACCAGCGTTGGTACCAGGCCTGTAGATCCTCCACTTCCATATTATCCAGGTCGTTCATCCAACCAATTACGGGGTTACGATAAGGTGAACTGCGAAAGGCTACGGCATTAAATTGCTCATAGGTCAGCGAGGTGGGGTTATCTTCAGTACGCAACCGTCGCTCCTCTTTCACCACCTCTACCTCTTTGGCAAACTCCTCCGGCAGCAGAATCAGGTTGCGCATGCGATCCGCCTCCATCTCAAAAGAGATCGCCAGACGATCCTTGGAGAGTGTCTGAAAATAGGCCGTGTAATCTCGCCCGGTAAAGGCATTTTCCCGTCCGCCATTAGCCGCAATAATGCGTGAGAACTCACCCGGCGGATGTTTTTTCGTCCCCTTAAACATCATATGTTCCAGCACATGAGAGACCCCGGTAATGCCCCGGTGCTCATAACTGGAACCCACTTTATACCAGACCTGCGAGACAACAATCGGCGCGCGGTGATCCTCTTTTACAATCACCTTCATGCCATTATCCAGCTTAAATTCATGCACCTCGCTACTGGCCAATACCAAAGTGCTACAACAGAACAGCAACAATACCCAAATATAACGTCTCATTTAGCCTTCCTAGGTAATGATTGAGATAGGGAGATTCCCACCAAAATGTTAGGATTCACACTTTACAGATGATTGGATCTGAACCCGGCATTTTTTCAGAGCCTGGGGCAGATGTCCAAAGTCATAAAGACTTACGATTTTAATTAAGGTTCCACTTGGGTAACAAGTCATGTTTGGATTTGGCAGACGAAAGAAAAAAAGAGAAGAAGCCGCAGCAAAGGCAGCCGCTGAGGAAGCCGCAAAAAAACTGGCGGAAGAGGCCGCTGTAGCGGATGTTGAAGAAGAGGCTGAAGAACCACCCGCAGAACCTGCTGACTCTCTAGCTGCCTCCACACCTGAAGCAGCACCAACAGCCGCCGTTGAGATTACAGATTCAGAGGCTGCAGCAGAAGCCCCGAGTGAAACAGCTCAGGAAGAGCCGGTTGCCACAGAAGAGACTGTCTCTCGCGAAGCGCCAGCTGTTCATGCACCTGTTGAGTTAATTCAAGAAAGCGTTGTAGAAGAACCATCTGAGTCCTCTCTAACACCCACCTCAGAGGCCGCATGGGTGGCACCTGCTGCCGAAGCCGCTGTTGCGCAAGAGCCGCCCCAAAATGAAGTTATTGAGACTGCACCTCAAGAGCCCCCTGAGACGGCTCAAGAAGAGATAGTAGCTGAAGCCGCAGAGCCAACCTCAGAAGATGCACCCAAAGAAGAAGATACCGAAACAGCCCCTGAGCCACGTCAAGCGGCAGCTGAACCCGCACCAGAGAAAAAAACCGGTTTCTTCAAACGCCTAAAAAAGAGCCTAACCCGCACTCGCAGTAACTTTGCCGACGGTCTGGCCAATCTGGTTCTCGGCCATAAAGAGATCGATGACGAACTGCTTGAAGAGCTGGAAACCATGCTGCTGGTCGCAGATGTAGGCGTTGAAGCCACCACCCGCATCATCAATGAGCTCAATGGCCGCGTACGCCGCAAAGAGCTATCTGACCCCAATGCACTCTCTGTTGCACTCAAAACACAACTGCAAGATATTCTGGAACAGTGCAATAAACCGGTACTTCAAGCAGCTCCCGGCAAACCCCAAGTCATTCTTATGGTCGGCATCAACGGCGCAGGCAAAACCACGACCATCGGCAAATTGGCCAAGCAGCTACAGGAAGAGGGCAACAGCGTCATGCTGGCTGCTGGAGACACCTTCCGTGCCGCAGCCGTAGAGCAGCTTCAAGCCTGGGGCGAACGTAACAAAATCCCGGTCATTGCCCAACACACGGGAGCAGACTCCGCTTCCGTTATCTTTGATGGGCTACAGGCTGCCACCGCTCGCGGGGTCGATGTACTCATTGCCGACACAGCCGGACGACTGCACACCAAAGGCAACCTGATGGATGAACTGGCAAAAATCGCCCGCGTCATGCAAAAGATTGACCCTGAAGCGCCACATGAGGTGATGCTGGTCGTAGATGCCACCACGGGACAGAATGCGCTCAACCAGGCGCTTCAATTCAATGAGACAATTCCACTAACAGGCATCACCATAACCAAACTAGATGGCACAGCCAAAGGCGGCATCCTGTTTGCTATCGCTGACAAGATGGACATCCCCATCCGGTTTATTGGGGTGGGCGAAGCGATTGAGGATCTACGCTATTTCAACGCCAAAGATTTTGTTAATGCGCTGTTTGAAGAGTAACTCACTTAACTGATATCCCATGATCCACTTCGAGAATGTCACCAAACGCTATCCCGGCGGATATGAGGGGTTGAGCAATGCCAACTTCCACGTCACTCCGGGGGAGATGGTATTTCTAACCGGCCACTCTGGCGCAGGAAAAAGCACCCTGCTCCGCCTGATTGGCCTGCTTGAGCGCTGTACTCGCGGCCAGGTACTGGTGGGCGGACGCAACCTGGCCAAAGTCAAACGCCGCCATATTCCTTACCACCGCCGCGAAGTAGGCATGATCTTCCAGGATCACCGGCTGCTACACGACCGCACCGTATTCGACAACGTCGCCATGCCACTGGTGGTAGCTGGGCTGCGTCATCAAGAGATCGGGCGTCGCGTGCATGCCTCCCTGGATAAGGTGGGCCTGCTCAGCAAAGAGCGCGCCTACCCGGTAACACTCTCTGGTGGCGAACAACAACGCGTTGGCATCGCCAGAGCCGTGGTGAGCAAACCCCCCGTCGTATTGGCAGACGAACCCACCGGCAACCTGGATCCCGAACTCTCTCAAGAGATCATGGATCTATTTTGTCAGTTCAATCAGGTCGGCGTTACCCTGCTAATCGCCACCCATGATTTGGATCTTGTCTCACGCATGGGCAAACGCATTCTCACCCTGAGCCACGGTCGACTGAAACGGGATGTTGCAGGAAGAGCATCATGAAGCTCGGTAGATCACATCTACGCATTGATACCTGGGTGCTGCGCCATTTACAGGTGGCACTATCCAGCCTGGGGCGACTCTACCGCACACCCTTGGCCACCCTCATGACAGCCGCCGTAATCGGCATCGCACTCGCACTGCCCACCGGCATGCATGTCGCCCTGAGCAATATCCAACAGCTGGCCGGTGGTTGGGATGGCGCAGCCACCCTGTCACTCTTTCTAAAACAAGAGGTCGATGAGAAGCAGATCATTAAGCTAACAAACAAGCTGGGGGCGCACCCTAAACTCGCTGAAGTACAGTTGATCAACCCTGATATTGCACTGGAAGAATTCCAGCGGTTGAGTGGTTTTAAAGGCGCACTGAAAGCACTGGACAGAAACCCACTGCCAACCGTACTTATTATTGAACCCCTGCAACAATACAGCACCCCTGAAGCTGCCGAAGAGTTAATGACAGAATTCAACCGACTTGCAGAGGTAGACTTTACCCAGCTCGATCTTCAGTGGGTGCGCCGCTTTCATGCCATCACAGAGATTGCCCGACGCGGGGTCATGGTTATTGGCATACTACTGGGGCTGGCCGTACTGCTCATTGTAGGCAATACCATTCGACTGGAGATCCAAAACCGAAAAAGCGAGATCGAAATCACCAAGCTGATTGGCGGAACCGATGCCTTCATCCGTCGCCCCTTTCTCTACAACGGCCTTTGGTACGGACTCTCCGGTGGCATCCTCGCCTGGCTATTGGTTAGCATCTCACTATGGATGCTCAATGGCCCCATTGAGCGTTTGGCAGGTCTCTACCGCAGTGAATTTGACCTCTCAGCTATCGATTTTTATACCCTCAGCATTCTCCTACTAGGTAGCGCTCTACTGGGGCTATTTGGCTCCTGGATTGCGGTGGGTCGCCACCTGAGCGACATTGAACCAAGCTGAGATTACTGAGAACTTTTTTGGAGATTAGCACTCTCTATAGTAGACTGCTAAAAAGCAGCCTACACTGAACACAAAAATAGGGTGTAGACAACTGTTAAATCACACTAAGAGAGAGCTATGAGCAGAGAACTCGCTATACCAGCCAGTTTACCTACAGGTAGTATTGATGCCTACATCAGTGCCGCCTACCAACTTCCCATGCTAACTGCTGAGGAAGAGCATGATCTCGCTGTTCGTCTACGCGACAACAACGATCTTGAAGCTGCCCGCATCATGGTTATGTCTCATGTTCGCTTTGTCATCCGCGTTGCTCGTGGCTACTCTGGCTACGGCTTGGCACTACCCGATCTCATTCAAGAAGGCACCGTCGGCCTAATGAAAGCCGTCCGTCGTTTTAATCCTGATATGGGTGTCCGCCTGGTCTCATTTGCCGTCCACTGGATCAAGGCCGAAATTCACGAATTTGTCCTGCGCAACTGGCGCATCGTCAAAGTAGCGACCACCAAAGCTCAACGCAAACTCTTCTTCAACCTGCGCAGCGCCAAAAAACGCCTGGGTTGGTTCTCACAAGAAGAGATAGAAGGCGTCGCCAAAGATCTGGGCGTAAAACCTGAAACCGTGCTGGAGATGGAATCCCGTCTCGCCGGACAGGATATGGCTTTTGATCCCCAAGAGAGCAGCGATGAAGAACGCCCCGTCGCCCCGGCATCCTACCTGCCAGACATGCGCATGGAACCGGCAACCCAACTAGAGCAATCAGACAGCAGCAGCCATGAAGAGAAGCTGTTATATACCGCGCTAGAAGATCTGGATGAACGCAGCAAAGAGATCCTACAAGCACGCTGGCTCTCAGAGAAAAAAGCCACCCTGCACGAACTGGCTGACCATTACGGTGTCTCAGCCGAGCGCATCCGACAGATCGAAAAGAATGCGATGAATAAAATTAAAGCACAGCTAATTGCTTAAACTTTTCAAGCTTTCATAAAAAACGGCCTCTTTTTAGAGGCCGTTTTTTATTCTCAACCAAAAAGGGGACTGATCTATTTTTTAACAACCTCATCTTTCTTGGCATGCTTCTCTCTTCAGTCTAAAAAATAGATCTGTCCCCTTTTATTAACCAAAAATCCAAACTCTTCCACGCTTGATTCCGCATTAATTAAAAACTTATTTTAAAAAAATGCTTACTTTGGCTCCATTTATTATTATTGAAGAATAATACTATCAAGTGTTTCAACTTGACCATGTAAATCACAAACCCCTGTTCCATTAACTTGGACTGGCTTACCTGTAGAGTAAGAAACTAGCGCCATGCTCAATATAGAATTACCTAAATTGGTAGTGACGTCAAAAGCGAAATCCCACGTAATATGAGTTGCACATGCAGCACCATTATCACCGTTTAGGGCTGGGGCAACTTTAATATAAATCACTTTGCTTGTAGAAGCTGCGGCATTTTTGAGACCAGTAACCGTACCAACCATATTTCCTGCAAAGGAAGTTGAACAAAACATACCCATTAAAAGAGCAGATGTAGCAATAGATTTAATTTTCATAAACACTCCATTTTTGTGGCCCAAAAAGACCTATTACAACCGATAGAAAGAATTCTTCTCTATTCTGTTTTTGCGTTACTGCTATCGGGAACCTATCTATCTATGATTTAGTTATTCATTCACCACTCATAGCCATGGCTAATTAATTCACACCTTATCCTATTTATTCTGGAAAACACTTACTCTGCTCCCTTTGATTGGACTCCTTTCATTTCTGCCCCCAGTGACCAACACGATCAATCGAATCTGATTCCATTTTCTTAGTTACACCTAAACGCTAAAACAGATCTTATGGCTTTACTACATAACCAAAGCTCCAGCTCTCTACCATGGTATATTGATCGCAGGTACCTGTTCCCCGCGCAATTACAGGGTTACCGGTTGCCTGTGCTGAAAGCACTACAGCCAAAATTGCTTTGCCACCATCAGTATTGGTATCAAACGCAAGATGATTTGTATGGCCACCACCTATGCAGGCTGCGGGAGTCCCAGCCAAAGGCTGAGTAAATTTCACATACCCAAATCCAGTTTTATCAGCACGAACATAATCAGCGATATAGCGACTAGCCTCTCCAACTGCATAAGCTCCAGAATGAAAAGACAGCAGTGCGAGTAAGGTAAGTAATTTTTTCATAGTATTTATTCCTCTTGTTGTGATGCCAAAAGCTCTATTTCATGGCACTAAAAATATTGTTCTGACAAGATCAATCGAGTCTGACTCCGTTTATTCATTATTTAATTTGCTAGAGTAATCACTCTGCGCAACTTACAGAACTGGTCTCCATTATTATCTTGCGCACTTATGTTTACTTTTCTTTGAGTGGCTTGGGCTGAAAGTAGCATAGAAAGGGTAGCCTGATATCCCAAGTCATCTTTATCTAGAGTTAGCCAATAGTCATTGGTGCAAGTAAGCCCAGTAATGTCTGGCTTTGGGTTAGTCTGAACCAGTATATCTCCACTGCTGGTCCAAACCGATATCAACTGTATCGTCACATTGCTTGTATCCTTATATGCTGCCATGGCAGCATGCGAAAGAAACATCATCGACAACAAAAAAACTATTTTTGATACTCTCATTTATTTATTACTCCATTTTGAGTTTGCTTTAAATACAGGTTAACCGTGAATCAATCGAGGCTTCCCCCGTTTTTTCTGGCCCAATTTTCACTTCAAACAAAACCTATATTAGAAAAACGCTTACTCTTACCCCATTTGTTGTTATTCCATATATTCATTAATCAATTTTCTATAGTCATCATTACAATATAAGCTCTTCATATACACCCACGAAACCACTAATCCAAGCAACATAAACAAAATAACAATTAGTCCATTGTCATATTCAATTAATTTCATAATCAATAAAACAACAAACATAGAAAATGTTACTACTGCATAAACAAGTACAAATGTTGCACCCAACGAGCCTCTTTTATATATCTTCTTCATTAATGGGAAAACAACATATGCACATAATAATAAAAAACCAACTGCTATAATTGTTTCTAGTATAAAATCATTAACCAAGCCTGTAACAATTGCAATTGGGATCATATTAATAGCTGTCAAATATATACCAAAATTCTTATATGCCTTCACCATTATCTCCCATATGAAATAGCATAATCCATCACACCCGTTGCTTTACCTGTTTGGCCAAAAAATAACTGGGGTCAGAAATAACTGGGGTCAGATACAAATTAAAACAGCTTTACTCTTTTTCCTTTCGCCATCCGACCGGTCTACCTACTTTTTTCGGCTTCAATCTCCTACCTGTAAGCTTTTCCACTTCTTCCTTGAATCGTTCATTCCCCAATGCC
>JAJFJN010000075.1 GCA_021773975.1 Gammaproteobacteria bacterium
ATGTGCCCGCGATGGGTGAGGTCTCCTTGCGGCAGCTCCGGCAGACCAAGAGCTTGCGCTTTGCCAAATACCAATATTCATCATGCTGACAGCGAGGACAGGAAAAACCATCGGGCCAGCGGCTCTGGATCAAATACTCAATACACGACTGTTCTGATGCAAACTGCTTGCGAAAGTCCCGCACTGTCTTTGGATAAGCTGGTTTGGAGTTCTTCACAGATAGACTATGGTTCAGTTAGATCGTAGGAGTCAAGTGCCCAAGCATTTATATAAAATTGTAAACGTAATTGCTAATAGGTGATTAAATCATCAAGTGATAATACCTATGAGTTTATAGATAGGGAGGGTTGCTATGATTAATTGTGAAGTTGAGATATTTAATTTTACTGATTGGGTATCATTCAATCTCCCTGTAATATATACCGTGATTGAGATGTATTAATGTAATAACAAAAAATAACTGTTTTTTAGATTAACCTAGAATGTAGGAATAGTATGAATAATCTATCTGCAAAAGAACTTGAAGTAGCAGAACTTATTGTAGATTCATTGAATCTTGAGGATATTACTGCAGAAGAGATTGACCCACATGCTCCATTGTTTCGTGGTGGACTGGGTCTTGATTCCATTGATGCATTTGTGTGCTCTCTTGGCATTAAGCAAAAATATGGCATCCAACTACGTGCAGAAGATGAAGATGTGAATCGGATTTTCACATACTCTCTACTTTAAAATAACTAAGTCGTATTCTCGGTCGTCAGGCCAGACTGTCTGATGTGGCGTGACATATGCGCTGTTTTTCCTCCACTATTCTTGATCGGGTTTTTCTATTAGCTGATCGTAGTGATAAGTTTGATATTCAGCATAACAACCCAGAAGTTTATTAGGTAAATAAATGAAGTCATGTTTAAAAATGCTACGGGGAGATGGCCTACTTACTTTCTTGTTGTCAAACATTGTGTTGGCAGCCACTCTTTGCATACCTCTGCTCTTTTGTTTTAGACGTGTGCTGATTATGGCTCAGGAAGCCACATCAGATTCAGCCTCTGGAGAGCTTCTAGTAATCCTCGGTCTTTGTTTAAAAGGTAATTGTGCTACAGATGATTTTATTGCCCGTCTTGATCGAGGAGTGCAGTTGTACCAGGAGGCAGGCAATAAAAAGGTGCTTTTACTTGGCGGAATAACTAAAGACAATACCGTGAGTGAAGCGGAGTGTGGGCGCGCTTATCTACTGTCGCAGGGGGTGTCGGATGAGGATATCTATGTAGAAGGTCAATCGCGCAACACGCTTGAGAATCTACATTTTGCACGACCGGTAATGAAATCCTGGGGAAGTGTTGTTTTTATCTCAAATCGATACCACTTGGCACGATGCTCACTGTTGGCCCAAGGGTTGGGCTTAGAGCATCAGCTGTGTGCGGCAGAATGTGTGTTTCATATGTCACCAACCGTGCTACTTCGGCTTGCTATTGAAGCTTATTATTGCCATTGGTACATGACAGGCAAATACTGGTCAATACTAACAAAAAACAGGAAAAGTCTGGATAGGATTAGCTGATTTTAAAGGAGTATTATAGAGCGGCCTGATTCCAATATCCGGTTGCTAAATGCGGATATGTAATGGTATGGTTTCTTCGTGTATGCCCTAACCAAACAAATGGAGAAATGATGAAAACAATTAAGAAGTTATCAGGGGGCGTGTTAATTGGTTTATTAGCGCTTATTCTTACAGGCTGTCCTCACCAAACAGCGGTCTATAACGTTAATAATGCGGCAATTGCTTCGAATAAAGAAGATCTGACGCTGAAGGATATGAGAGCAGCTATCATTAGGGCTGGGTCAAGCCTTGGCTGGCAAATGGAGGATGCTGGTCCAGGCAAGATTGAAGGCACCCTTCATCTCCGCTCTCATGTGGCAAAGATAGATATCCCTTACAGCACTAGCAACTACAGCATTCACTACAAGGACAGCACTAACCTGAACTATGATGGGGTAAATATACATAGCAACTATAATGGCTGGATTCAGCGTCTTGATAGATCGATCCAGGTGCAGTTAAAAACGCTATAGTGGGCTATGAGTCCGCCTAGTTATATAAAAATCGGGGCAGTTTTATCTGCCCCGTTTTTTATATAACTACAGATGTTATTCATAATAGTTGTTCTCTGTTTGTTGTAGTGTTTGGCCGTATGGAAATTGTGTAGCGTGAGTAAGTCTTCTCGTAATTGGTTGATCGCGCCAATTACCTTCGTCTGTTATACCGGCGCTGTTCATTTTGGTGCACTTTCAGGTCAGACCTTTCCCGCTTTTTTTCTTCTTGTTCTGCTTGTTCTTTCTGGGCTCATCGGCGGACTAAAAAGGGGAGAGCCTTCTGCCTGGTGGATGTTGTTTGCCTTGCTGGGGTTGGCTGCTGCGCTTGAGTTAGGTGATATGGGTTATGCGCTCTTTTATCTTCCCCCCATTCTGATTAATGCGATATTGGGTATTTATTTTGGCCGCTCGCTGGTATCAGGGCGTGTGCCAGTGATAACACATTTTGCCATTATCATGGATGGTTGGAGTGGTGGTAATGTGACAAGTTACACCCAAAAATTGACTCTAGCCTGGGCAGTTTTTTTTGGTGTTATGGCGCTGGAGTCATTGCTGTTGGCACTGTTTGCCCCTCTAGATGTCTGGTCACTGTTTACCAATCTGTTGAATTATCTGTTTGTTGCCATTTTCTTTATTGTTGAGTATTTCATTCGCCTCCGCGCACTTCCAGAGTTGGATCACTATGGTTTTGTTGGATTCATTCGATCCCTGGCGGCAACTGATTTCAGCGTTCTTGGGAAATCGAATGTTCAAGCAGCCCACCCTGCGAAGTCTTCTATGATCTCTCCTACCCTTGAGTGTTGGGTGATGAGTCGTGCAGATGAGAAGGTTGACCGAGCTACTTTTCTGGGCCATGTAAGACAGATTGCTGATGGGTTGCCTACTGCGGGCCATGCCATCAATCTGTGTGAAGATCGATACCTGTTTGCCGTCGCATTTTGTGCGTTGTTAACCAGAGGCCAGGTAAACCTGCTCCCGCCTAACAGGAGTGTTGAGGTGGCTGAAGATATCGCCGCAGAGTTTCCCGACTGTTACTGTATTACGGATGCACTGATTGATCTGTTGCATCTAAAACAGCATGTGATTCAGATTCCGAATGGATGTTCTGTTCAGGCTTGTTCTGAGCCTGAAATAGCCGCTAATCAAAAGGTTGCTATCCTTTATACCTCTGGTAGTAGTGGACGGCCCCGTCCAAACCGGAAAAGTTGGAGAGAGTTTAAGGTTGGAGCGCAGTTGACAGCCAAGCGGTTTGGTTTTGAGCCAGGCAGAGGTCTTACTGTCATCGCCACTGTTCCTCAGCAGCATATGTATGGACTGGAATTGACAGTTATTTTACCGCTGGTAGCGGGGATTTCTGTCCATGGTGGCAGGCCATTTTTCCCAGATGATGTGCGCGATACCCTCTGTTCGATTTCTTCTCCTCGTGTTTTGGTGACAACGCCGGTGCATTTGCGCGCCTGTATTGAGGCAGATTTGTCCTGGCCTGAGGTCGATTTTATTGTTTCTGCTACAGCTCCTCTTTCCCAAGAGTTGGCGGCTAGGGGGGAGGCTGTATTTGATGCGCCAGTACTGGATATTTTTGGCAGCACTGAGACCGGAGCGATAGCGAGCCGACGAACAGCCAGAGAGTCGTTATGGCGTTTGTATGAGGGTTTAACACTTACGGATGACGGGAATGGGTGTTTTGTTCAAGGCGGGCATTTGGCCCAGCCCGTTGTTTTGAATGACTACATTAGGTTTTGTGGGGTGGATCAATTTGAGCTTTTGGGTCGTTGTTCAGATATGGTCAATATCGCAGGTAAACGCGCTTCACTGGCTGAACTCAATATCCGATTGAATGAAGTGGCGGGTGTGCGTGATGGAGTGATGCTGGTTCAGGATGAGATGGACGTCAGGGTGCCTCGTTTGTGTGCAGTAGTGGTGGCACCACACGTGGCAAAAGAACAGATTCTCTTGGCGTTAGCTCAGCGTGTTGATCCGGTTTTTTTACCAAGACCCATCTATTTTATTGAACATCTACCTCGCAATGAGAGCGGTAAATTACCTCGGGACAGGCTGGATAAGCTACTTGAAGAGGTTGCCGGTAGGTCTTGATGGAGCGCCAGATTTACACCACTGTTCCCGCTGATCATCCCTCCCTTGCGGGACATTTTCCTGGCAACCCAGTTGTGCCGGCTGTGGTGATTCTTGATCGGGTATTGGAAGCGGTAAAAACGCAACAGCCAAAGGCTCAACTTATAGGGCTTCCCGTGGTGAAATTTGTTTTGCCGTTGAAGCCGGATGTTGAGTTTGTGATCTCTCTTTCTCAGGTATCGGACAGGCGAATACGGTTTGAGTGCACAGCTATTGATGGGGCTCTGTTTGCTAAAGGACAGTTGGATATTGATGGGGATGAGGATCTTACAGTCTCCTAGAAAACTGATTATCAGCTTCTGGCTCCTCTGCCTGCTTCTGGTGGGTTGGAGTTTGAGTGTGAACCTGACTGTACAGTCTGATCTTTCCCAGTTTATGCCTGCGGGTGCTTCGGCAGATGAGGCGATGATGCTGAATCGGTTGCAGGAAGGGCCAGCAGCTCGATTGGTGCTGATAGCGATTGAGCAGGGTGAGCTGGAACAGCGGGCAGCTTCCAGCAAGGCTCTGGCCAAGTTGCTGCGCGAGAGTGGTTTATTTACCCAGGTTAAAAATGGTGAGTTTGGGCTGGATGGCACGGAGCGTCAGCGGCTGGCAGCCCACCGATACTTGTTGAGTCCAGAAGTTTCGGTGCATCGGTTTAGTGAGCAGGGGTTGCGGGCCGCTCTAATGCAGCGACTCGATGATCTGCGTATGCCGCTGTTGCTGGATAAGAGCGCATTGCCATCAGACCCCACTGCCGAAACCCTGGCCATTTTGCGGAACTGGGGTAGCAATCCCCAGCCTGAGCGGATCAAAGGAGTTTGGTTTTCCCTAGATACAAAACAGGCTCTGTTGTTGGCTGAAGTAGCGGCGGCAGGTCTGGCTTTGGATCAGCAGCAGGCGGCATTGGATTTTATTAAACAGGCCTTCAATCAAGTCAAAGCAGACAGCGGTGTGCATTTGCTGCTCAGTGGTTCCCCAATGTTTGCCACCGGTTCCCGAGAGATTATTCGAGGGGAGATGACGACGCTAAGCACTTATTCCACCGTTGCGCTTATTCTGATCCTATCGTTGGCCTATCGCTCTCCCCGACTTTTACTATTGGCGGGTGTGCCATTGGGAGCTGCTGTTGTGGCGGGTATGGGAGCGGTGAATTGGGTGTTTGATGGTGTACACGGTATCACCCTGGCCTTTGGAATCACCCTGCTGGGGGTGGCGATTGATTATCCCATTCATCTCTTCAGTCATCTCACACCGGAGCAGAAGCCGCGCACCACGCTACAGACTATTTGGCCCACTATGCGTTTGGGTGTTGTGACTTCAGTACTGGGCTATCTGGCTCTTTTAACTTCGGGTTTTCCAGGCCTGAGTCAGCTGGGATTGTTCACCTGTGCAGGCCTTGCCGCTGCGATTTTGACTACAAAATGGGTTGTGCCGCTTTTTTTGGAGATAGGGCCTTTGCCCACCTTTTTCCTTTGGAATGTGAAGTTGCAGCCTCGCTTGTCTTTGCAACGAGCTGGAGTGGTAGTGTTGGTGTTGCTGGGCAGTGCTGTCCTGCTCTTCCTGCTGCTACGTAATGCACCGATCTGGCAGAGCAATCTGCGTGCTTTGAGTCCTATTCCTCAATCACTTATTACGCAGGATGGTGAGTTACGTAAGGCATTTCGAACACCGGATCTTAATCACATGTTGGTGGCGCGGGCTGCTTCACCCGAAGAGGCTTTGCAGCTGAGCGAGCAGTTGGAGGTTAGACTGGTTCCAGCAGTGGATGCGGGGTTGATCAGTGGATTTGATCTGGCAAGCCGCTATCTGCCCAGCATCCAGCGGCAGTTGCAGCGCCAATCACTCTTGCCGGAGCGGCAGGCATTGGAGGCGAGACTGGCGGCGGCTCAACAGGGGTTGCCTTTCAAGCAGGGGCTGTTTGCCCCTTTTGTAGAGGCGATGGAGCAAGCCAGAGAAATGGCTCCTTTGAGTTTGGATGATGTGAATGATGGTGTGTTGGGGATGCGCCTGAGGACACTCTTGTTTACTGAGGACGGTGGGTGGGTGCTGATGGTGCCCCTCTATGGTGTGAATGATGAAAAGGCCTTTGGGCAGTGGATGGATCAGCTGGGATTAGCGGAAGTGAGATATATCAATCTCCGACAGGAGATGGAGGGATTGATTGACCGTTTCCGTGATGTGGCGTTGGAGCGGCTGGGGCTGGGAGCGCTGGTTATTCTTTTCACGCTTTCAATTGGATTGAGATCATTGAGGCGTGGTTTTCATATTTTGACCCCGGTCTGTCTGGCGGTTGCCATTGATTTGGCATTACTGCTGTTGATGGGGCAGCTGCTTTCGTTGTTTCATCTGATTGCACTGTTGCTGGTCATGGGTATTGGTATTGATTACAGCCTCTTTTTTAACCGTCAGGAAGTGGATGAGGAAGGGAGACAGCGCACCCTGCATGCGCTCTTGGTTTGTGCCATCTCCACAGTGATGGTGTTCGGAATTCTCGCCAGCTCTGAGATACCTGTGCTCAAGGCTATTGGACAGACCGTCTCTATTGGCGTCTTTTTCAGTTTTCTGGCAGCCGCTTTTTTCTCACCAACTCAGTGCCGGACATCAGCGTAATGCGCGTACTTTTCATCTACTCCAACCATATCCGTGACCTGCTTCCGGCTCCACCCATTGGGCTGAGCTATGTAGCCAGTGCAACGGCAGATGCAGGGCATGAGGTGAAGTTCGTTGATATGCTGGTGGCTACTGCCGGACTGAGGGAGTTGCAACAGGTGTTGCAGCAGTTCAAGCCTGATGTTGTCGCCATTTCTGTACGTAATATTGACAATGTTGTGCATCAGCGCCTGATGCGGCATCTGGATGTGTTGGCGCAACAGACCGCGTTGGTGCGCCGCTTTAGTGAGGCCAAGATTGTGCTGGGTGGGCCTGCCATCTCTATCTTGCGAGAGGGAGCACTGACCCATATTGATGCTGATATTGCCGTATTGGGCGAGGGAGAGCAGAGTTTTCCCCAACTGCTGACAGCGCTGGAGAAGGGCGAGGGTTATGCTGAGGTACCAGGCATCTGTTATAGGAAAGGGGATGAAGTGTGTAGTTCCCCTGCCAGGCCCCAGGTATTGACTGAGTTTGGCCCTTCCGGCATGGAGCGCTGGATCTCCTGGAAGCCTTATGCCCGCCTTGGTGCCACCTGGCCTATCCAGAGTAAACGCGGCTGCCCTTTTTTCTGCAGCTATTGTACCTATCCCACCATTGAAGGGCGCAAGTGCCGCCAGCGGTCAGCTCAGGATGTGGTCGAGGAGATGCGCCGTGTGAACCGTACTCTGAGGGTTCAATGCTTTGAATTGATCGATTCGGTGTTTAACTCCCCTGAAAGTGCGGCTATTGAACTTTGTGAAACGATTATCCGTTCTGATCTTAAGGTAAGCCTGACCACCATGGGAGTAAATCCTCGCAATCTCTCCCAAGAGTTGCTGACGTTGATGAAGCGAGCTGGATTTAACTCCATGATGGTGACACCTGAGAGTGCCAGCGATCCTGTGCTGGATAAAATGCGCAAAGGATTTACGGTAGCGGATGTTGAATTATGCGCCCAGCGAGTGCGTAAATCAGGGATTGCCAGTATGTGGTTCTTCATGTTGGGAGCACCGGGTGAGACGCAGGAGACGGCTGATGAGACGGTATCGTTTGTTGAGCAGCATTTGAATTGGTCAAACTGCCTGCCCATGTTTACTACGGGTATTCGTATTTTGCCGGGCACAGATCTCGCCATGCAGGCTAGAGAGAGTGGCTATTTCTCTCCGGATCAGGATTTGATCCAATCCCTCTTCTATTTCTCACCGGAGGTGTCTGAGGCGTGGTTGTTGGATCGTGTGAACCGGGCAGTGGCGATCTGCCCAAATGTTGTGCATGCAGGGGAAGATCCTTCGGGTGGGTGGACTGCACGGCAACTGTACAAGCTGTTTCATTATGCAGGTATCGCCCCCCCTTATTGGCGCTTTTTTTCAACCTTTCTCTCGCTGAAGCCAGTTCATCAGGGAAGGGTGAAAAGGATTGAAGCAGGGCGCGGTTTTATGGGTTCTGATACTATTTAGCCTGTTTTGATGGGTTGCTTATATACATGATTACTAAATCGCCATTAAGTCTTACTGCTTATACTTTGGTCAATGCGCTTGGCCAAGGCTGTGAAGCTGTTTTTACTGCTTTGCAACAGGGCCGTAGCGGATTAAGGCGATGTGATTTTGAGCCGGCAGAACTGGATACCTGGATTGGCCGAGTGGATGGGGTGGAGGACTACCCAGTACCTAAGGCATTGGCCGAGTATGATTGCCGCAATAACCGTCTGGCTGAGATGGGATTGAATCAGGATGGTTTTCGACAGCAGGTTGAAGCATCGATCAAACGCTATGGCGCTCATCGGGTAGGACTCTTCCTCGGTACTAGCACCTCAGGTATTGCAGAGACGGAAGTAGCCTATCGGTACCGATTGAGTGATGACGCCTCTCTTCCTTCTGATTATCGTTTCTCCACAACCCATAACCCCTATGCACTCTCTGATTTCTGCTGTCGTTCTTTGGGGCTGACGGGGCCTGCTACCGTGGTTTCAACGGCTTGCTCCTCTAGCGCCAAGGTATTTGCTGCAGCTTATCGCCATATTCAGGCTGGATTCTGTGATGCAGCCGTGGTGGGTGGGGTGGATAGCCTCTGTTTGAGTACCCTTTATGGGTTTAACTCTCTGGATCTGCTCTCTTCTGAACCCTGTCGGCCATGGGATCAGCAGCGTGCTGGTATCAGTATCGGTGAAGGGGCAGGCTTTGTTCTACTGGAACCCCACACCGAGGGTAGTAGTGAATTAGCCCTGCTGGGTTATGGAGAGAGTAGTGATGGCTACCACATGTCTACCCCACACCCTCAAGGGCGGGGAGCGGTGCTAGCTATGCAGAGAGCCCTGCAGAGTGCTGGACTCTCTCCTCAGCAGGTTGATTATCTTAATCTGCACGGGACGGCAACAGCGGCTAATGACAGTGCTGAAGATATGGCGGTTAGCATGCTGTTTGGTTCTGAACTCATGTGCAGTTCCACCAAGGGTTGGACTGGGCATACGCTGGGAGCAGCAGGCATCACTGAGGCTATTATCTGCTGCCTTGCTCTTGAGCGGGATTTTGTCCCCGCAACACTCAACCTTGAGCAGCCAGATCCTGCTTTCAACACTCAGGTATTGAGAGAAAGCAAAAACCGCACAATTCAGACAGCGTTGAGCAACTCCTTTGGCTTCGGGGGAAATAATTGCAGCCTGGTGTTTGGGAGGATTTCATGATCTCTGCTTCGCTCTATTCAGTGGCTGTTTGTACGCCCGGCATGGTGGGTTGGGAAGCGGCTAAGGCTGTATTGAGAGGGGATGAGCCATGGGCGGATCAGCCCCTGCCACCCCTTAAGATTGAGATGCTGGCGGCCAATGAACGTCGTCGATTAACCCCGACAATCAAACTGGCGTTATATACAGCTCAGGAGGCACTGCGCGCATCCGGCCTTGAGGGTGAGGATATAAGCGCTGTTTTTGCCTCGTCCAACGGGGATCTGGATGTAGCTGATCGTATCTGTAGTGCGCTGACTGAAGAGGCTAGGCCGGTTTCCCCAACACAGTTTCATAACTCGGTTCACAATGCACCGGCCGGTTACTGGTCAATTGCCACGGGTTCTCAAGAGCCTTCCAGTAGCATTTCGGCGGGTGACGTTAGTTTCAGTGCCGGTTTGCTTGAGGCGATGAGTCAGGTCGAGGTGGAGCAGGAGATGGTGATGTTGGCCTGTTATGATTCCCTGCCTCCATTTCCACTGTCCGAGGTGGAGTCTATTACAACCCCTTTTGCTGTGGCGCTATTATTGGGTCCACTACAGAAGGGGTTGTCCAAATTAGCATTACAGAATAGGGAGTACGAACAGGTGGCCACAACAATGGCCTGCCCAGCGCTGGAGCAAATACGCCTGGCTAACCCAGCCGCTCGTTCTCTGCCATTGCTGGAGTCCCTTGCAATGGGGCGTACGCAGTCTCTGCTGCTGCCTTCTGTTAATGGAGGTTGCCTGGCTTTGGATCTGGATTATGTTGATTAGTAAACAAGAGTTGTGTCAGCTGATTCCCCACGATGGGGCGATGTGTCTGTTGGATGGGGTGGAGCATTGGGATGATGAGGGCATTTGTTGCTGGAGTGAGAGTCATCTGGATCAAGGCAACCCACTGCGTGGGCTGAATGGTCTCCCAGCCCTGCATGCCCTTGAATATGGTGCTCAGGCTATGGCAGTGCATGGTGGGTTATTGGCGCAGAAACGAGGTGAACAACGGCTGCCTGATGGCTATCTGGTGGCGATTCGTAACGCTCGCTTTTATGCAGAGTTTCTGGATGCCAGCAGTACAAAACTACAGGTTGAGGCGCGACGCCTGTTGGCTGAAAGTGGCAATATTATCTATTCAATTGATGTAAG
Organism: Gammaproteobacteria bacterium; assembly: GCA_021773975.1. Taxonomy (GTDB): domain Bacteria; phylum Pseudomonadota; class Gammaproteobacteria; order Chromatiales; family Chromatiaceae; genus WFXD01. Next base: position 10,678 of record JAJFJN010000075.1, read on the forward strand.
TGCAGCGGGGGAGTCTATTGCCCAGGCCAGGGCTACGGTGATGCAGCAAACAGAGGCGAAGCAATGAAACGTGCATTAGTAACGGGTGCCAGTGGTGATATTGGTTCAGCAATTGCCCAGCAATTAGCACAAAACGGCCTGCATGTGATTGTACATGTAAACAACAATCGTAAACGGGCTGAGGCACTGGTTGAAGGGATTGCTGCTAGCGGCGGGTCTTCAGAAATAGTGCAGTTTGATGTGACGGATGAGGTCACCACACGGCAGGTGCTTGAGATGTTGCTTGAGCAAGGCCCTATTCAAGTGGTGGTCAATAATGCTGGAATTCACTCGGATGCTGTGATGGCGGGCATGGAGGGGGAGCAGTGGCGGCGAGTGATTGATGTCTGTCTTACGGGTTTCTTTAATGTCACTCAACCGCTGTTGCTGCCCATGATTCGAACTCGTTGGGGGCGTGTGGTTAATATCTCCTCGGTGGCTGGAGTGATGGGCAACCGTGGGCAAGCTAATTATTCTGCTGCTAAATCAGGCCTTCATGGGGCCACAAAGAGCCTTGCCATTGAGCTTGCTTCGCGAGGGATCACCGTGAATGCAGTGGCCCCTGGGATTATTGCAGGGACAATGACGGATGAGGTTTTTGATAAGGCGATGATTGAGCAAATGGTGCCCATGAAACGGGTTGGCACTCCCTCAGAAGTGGCTGCCCTTGTTGGTTTTCTGGTGTCGGATGATGCGGCCTATATCTCTGGACAGGTGATATCTATTAATGGAGCAATGGCTTAGGTGCCTGCCAAACTTAGGAAGAATCTATGAAAATAGCTGTTGTCATTCCTGCATACAATGAAACAAAAACTATTGCAGATGTTGTGCAGCGTACATTGAATTTTATTGATCTGGTTGTAGTGGTCAATGACTGTTCAGTGGATGACACTGCCGCTCAGTTGCAGGACAGTACTGCAGTTGTGCTGAACAATGAGCAAAATTTGGGGAAAGCGGCTGCGCTAATAAAGGGGTTTGAATATGCCATGTCACAGGGTGTCGATGCAGTAATTACCCTGGATGGAGATGGTCAGCACAAGCCTGAAGAGATCCCCCGATTGATTGAGTTCGCTGCAGCCAATCCTGGTGCTATTGGGATTGCTGCACGGCGGAAAAACCGCTCAGCGGCTCCTCCAATGCGCCGTTTTGCCAACGCCTTTGCAGATTTTTGGATCTCCTGGGCATCGGGTTACCCCATCGCAGATAGCCAGTCCGGCTTCCGGTTCTACCCCGTAGTTCTATTTGAGTCAGAATTTGAGGTCGTTAGTGGTGCTCAGGGATTTGTGTTTGAAAGCAAAATTCTAATTGAAGCGGCCAAACGCAAGATCTACAGTCACTCTTTGCCGGTGGATACTATCTATCGTGAGAATGCCAGGGCTAGCCACTATCGTCCATTTAATGATACTGCAAAGATTGTGATAATGGTTGCTGCTCAACTATTTCGGCGTGGTATGTACCCTATCGGACTGTTACGGGCAATTAGATGGCTACCTGATCCGCGGGGATATTCGGCGCTTGAATCTGTTAAAAAAGGCCGCCCAATTAAAAAACAAAACTAATTTAGATATAATGAACGCCGGAAATTGCGTCAACAAACGATAATTATGGAAATTAAATGAATAAATTATTTGTAGTATTTTTAGTGATTCTTATGTCTGGTTGCTCAATCAGACCTCATGTAAAAACAGAACAACCGTTTACAAAATCTTTAAGAGGGTACTCTTCTGCTGCTGTTAGCATTACAGCGAAACCCGAAATATCGAATAATACCGATTACGATAAAGTTAAAGCCAATCTATTAAATGCAATAGCTACAAAAATAAATCCAAGAACAGGATTGATCTATGTTTTAGATGGTTCTGCCGATTTATCAATAAATGTTGAAGTAAGACATTTTATTTATACGAGCCAAGCTGCACGAATAATGTTTGGGATAATGTCTGGAACGGCATTGTTAGCTACGGATGTAAAGTTGATTGATAATAAAACGCACGAAGTATTATGGAAGGTTCAGACAGATGTAAGCTCAACTGCATCAGAAGGTGTTTTTGGCGGCAGTTCAACAACACAAATTGAAACGTTATCAACTTTAATAATTACGCAGATGCAAAGTAAGTTATAGATTGCACGTGGCTGTCAAAATTAATAATGATGTTGTTTAAATAGAGGAAAAATTTATGCATAAATTATATTTAAAAATAGGAGTGATATTTATTATTGCCGTTTTTATGTCAGGTTGTGCTGTTAATCGAGCCACTGCAACGCTTGATCCAACAGCAGACTTGGCAGGTATCAAGTCAATATATGTAACTAAATTAGCAGCAGATGGTAGAGGGATTAATCTATTAATTACAAAAAAACTTACAGATATGGGTTACCAAGCAAGTACAGGAATTAGTGTCGATATTCCACAAAATGCTAATGTTGTTGTGACTTATGAAGACAGGTGGATGTGGGATATCACCATGTATATGCTAGAACTTACAGTTACAATTCGTGAACCAAAAACTGAATTTCCACTAGCCTCAGGTAATTCCTTTCATACGTCACTTACAAGAAAATCACCTGAAGAAATGGTAGATGAAGTCATAAACAATATTTTTTCAAAAGGGAAGAGAAATGAATAATAATAAATTATTTGCATTTATAACTGTATTGATCTGCATATCAAGTGGGTTGATAGGGTGTTCATCTCCAGCGTCAAAAGATGGGATAGTAGCCCACGATATTCTAAATATTAAGCACCATCCAAATACTGTTTTAGTAAAAGCTCAAGGTGGCAGTGAAACAGGTGCAATGGATAGCTCTAATATCTCAAATAAAGATTTTGCACAGGCTATAGAGGAGTCGATAATAGAAAGTAAATTATTTACTCGGGTAATTCATGGCGAAGGATCTGATTATCTTCTCAATGTCACCATTGTAAGTATGAGCAAGCCAATGTTTGGTGCAAGCTTTACAGTAAGCATGGAGGCAGCATGGTCATTGTCGGATGCAGCTTCAAAGGAGGCTGTATTAAGAAAATCAATCAAATCATCACATACCGTTACAATGGGCCAAGCCTTAATAGGCACAACCCGGCTTCGCCTGGCTGTAGAAGGTGCAGCACGCAAAAACATTCAATTAGGGCTTGAAGCTATTTCAGAGTTACAACTTAAGTAATCAATAATGCAATATAAGTAAATAATCCACGTTCTAAGAATGTGGGTTATTTACTTCGGCATAAATGTTAGTAGTGTGTTGTCTCCGCCTGTTTCAATGATTTGCATGCTCAGTATCTCAATGCCTTTTCCCTTGATGCTGATCAGTTTTAGTCGAGATGAAAGCTCACTCTCTTTGGGGTGAAGTTGTAGTGTCCATTGTTCTCTTGTGCCATCTAACTCTAGGTTGTAATACCGTTCTAGAGCATGGATATCTCCAGCGAGTACAGCTCGCTGAGACTCGATGAAGGCATGGAGTATTGGGTGGTCGTCGGTTCTTAGGTGTTGTTCTGGTTTGCCAGATATTTCTACCTTTAGATTTGAACCTATGATTGTGTAAATCTCTTCACGGGGCTCAGTGATGTGCTTGATTAGTTGATTGGGTGCAGTGAAGTATAGTGTTCCTTTTTGTACTAATGGCTCTTCTAGATAATCGAGTGTTTTTTCTTCGGTAAAGAGACTCTGGCGTGAAGTGACAGTGGCCATGAGGTTGAACAGAGTTGCCTTGTTCCATGTGGTACTGTGGTTTTCTTCACTACTAGCATGTGTTGGTAGCAGCAGTAGTAGCATCAGTATGGTGCTAGTCAATTTTATCTTGGTCATTCCAGAAATCATAGAAGTTGAACCAGTTATAGGGTGTCATGTGGGTATAGTGTTCCAGCCTGTTAGCGTATTGTTGCGTGTGCAGTTGTAGTTCCTCTGCCCGATTTTTCCGGTCTACAGTGATTTTGTCACTAAGCAGCTCAAAGTGGATGTCGTATCGATTGCCACCACGGTAAAGGCCGAAAAAGAGTATGACAGGTGCTTTTAGGGTAGACGCCAATAACATTGGACCTACTGGAAATGGTGTTTGTTCTCCCATAAATTCACAGCTTGTACTTCGCTCATCTCCAACAACCCGATCACCAAGCATTCCAACGATGTAACCTTGAGAGATGTATTCGCCTACCTCTAGCAGGGTTTCCATTCGACCCAATGCGATTACTGTATCTGCGACCTCGGGATTCAGGGCGGAAAATATCTGTGTGATGTGTTGGTTATGCTCCGGGTACATCAGAATCTTCAACGGCAGTTTATGATGGGATACTGCCAACACGCGTAGGACTTCAAAGCTGCCCAGATGCGAACCCAATAGGATGCACCCCTCCTTTTGTGCTACCCGGTCAAGAATCAGATCTGCATTATGGATGTGAACATCCAGACAGTCGCTTTGATCAGCTAACAGGAATACCCGGTCAAGGATTGTTGAGGCAAAGCAGTGGATATGGCGTGCTATATCTTTGAGTGTTGGAGGTCGTTTGAGTGCTCTACTCAGATAATGACGTGATGCAAGGCGCTGCGGTTTTGCTAGGAGCAAAAAGTAAAGCGTAATCGGGAATAGAACTGCGCGTGCAATCGTTCTGCCTAAATGTAAGGCAATCCAAAGAATTAGACGCAATGCAAATGGACTGCCTCTTTCAGATAGATTGTGCCATTTCTGGGTCACAATTTTCTGGATTGCTCGTTTGTATCAGGAGTTGATTCGATAAAGCCCACGAATCATTGACTGTTTTTGGTGATGTAACTAGTAAGCGCCCTTAGTGAAGAGAAGATCTGCGTGATATTGTCGTCGTTGGCTTTGAGTTTTATGCCGTATTCTTTCTGAATCCCCAGAGAGAGTTCCAGAGCATCAATTGAATCCAGTCCCAGTCCATCACGAAATAGTGGTGCTTTGGGATCAATATCGTCAGGAGTGATATCTTCAAGATTAAGGGTCTCCAAAATCATTTTGGCGACTTCGAGTTCTTTTGGGGGCATCATATTCATTTAAGATTTCTATATCTAAATTTTGGTTTTATATTTTTTACTAAATTTCTTTTTGCTTTGGCATTTTATCACGTTGCAGCTGAATGATGACAGATTGGAATGCCTCATCTGCTGCCCGCTCCCCGTGTTTCTAATAGTTTTTGCCAAGCGCTCCGGAACCCCATGTTTTGCATTATGAACATAAAACTGCTCTTTCTTAATTTGAAACTACGGTGAGCAATGGAGGAGAGGCTGTAGAGGGAACGGTTTAGTTCATCATACCTTTCTTGGAGCACTTCGGGTTTAAAGTTGGTTGGCTGGTAAACTACTGTGCTCATATCATATTTGTTCCATTCATAGTTTAAGATTCGCCCTTCCTGCTCCATACGCCTTGCTAAATGGGTGCCAGGAAAGGGGGTCAGAACGGATATTAGAAAGGTTTCCAGCCGTGTCCCAAGAATGAATTCATACTGCTCATCGAAAACTGAATCTGTATCGTGATCACAGCCGACAATGAATGAACCCAAAATGCCAATGCCGTGATCTTGGATCTTTTTGATGCGGTCAGCATTTTTTGAGGCCGTTACAAATTTCTTGCCCATCTGCTGCAGATTATCCTGATTCAGTGATTCGAATCCGATAAAGAGCATCTTGCAGCCGCATGCTGCCATCTTTTTCAGCAGCTCATCATTGTCTGCTATGGCAATAGTCACTTGGCTGCCCCACCATTTTTTTGCGTCACGCAGTTTTTCAAACAGTTCAAAAGCCACTTTGCGGTTTGAAAGAAGGTTGTCATCAACAATAAATACGAACGGATCTGGAAGACTTTTAAATTCTTTAACAAACTGTTCCAGAGGACGGAATCGAAATTTTCTGCCTGAGAAGGCGGTTACTGAACAGAATTCGCAGTCATAAGGACAGCCGCGCATTAATTGAATAGTACTGCGAGTGACATAACAGCCTGATTTTAGGAGATCCCTGCGTGCTGTCGGGAAGTCTCTGTTCATGTCGATCAGAGACGAGTTATAGCGCGGTTTAAGCTCTCCCTTAGAAAAGTCATTTAGCACCTGAAGCCAGAGATCATCAGCCTCACCTGCTACCACAGCATCAGCATGGGGAGCAGCCTCATCAGGCAACATGCTGACGTGAATGCCCCCCATAATCACAGTTTTTCCCAACGCTCTGAATTTATCTCCAATCTCATAGGCCCGGTAGGCTAAAGGTGTCATAACACTGATAGCTACCAGGGTTGCGTCAGTGTCAAAGTCGATGGTTGAAACATTTTCATCAGTGAACTCGACGTCATACTCATCTGGGGTGAGGCCTGCAAGAGTGAGCAGACCTAATGGCGGAAACTTGAATTTAAAATGTCCCCATAAAGCGTTGCCTGGCCATTTTGGGAAGAGGAAAAGTATTTTTGGTTTTATTCGCACTTATTTGTCCTGAGGGGTATCTGAGATGATGTGCATTATTAGAAATAAAATCTGTAAAAATAGAGTTTCGACTTGTTGTTAGATGAATGTCAAATCACAAGGAAAATCTTGCACAGAATTTGGTGGGATTGAGCTTAACTCACGTAATTGGGTAGTAGGTTAGTTGATAGTGAATTGGCTTTATGTAGTTAGATACTAACTTAAATACGCTCAGTGATTATTTATTTGCTGACTCAGCGGCTATTCAGGTTGAATGTATAGTCATTGCCCTGATCAGGGGGGGTGTAAATAATGATTAGGAGCCCTGAATAAGTGAAGAAAGCAGGTTTTAAGGAGACAAGTATGCTTGCTGCAAAATTCTTTGGGGGCTAGGTGTAGTGTTTCCCTGCTTCGGTACATCGCCTGGCTTTCGCTTACTGCATCAACCCGCTTTAAACTATTGAATCAACACACTATCGACTAACTGTATCAAATGCACCTAACCTAGAATAATTAGTAAGTTATTGACTTTACTGGCATTCTTGGTCTTTAGCATTACTACTCAATTGAATTGGTGGGGATGCGTAGTGCATGGCAGTTGCAGTTAACCCCACTGGATAGCCAGCTAGCTGAGTTGATAGATTCATTAATCACCAGTGGCCACGACAAATATATTGAACAGATGGTGATGCAGGAGCAAGGTGGAGATCCCACAATATTAACCTTGCATGGCAATAGTGAATAAACGCTCATCTGCCTCTTTGATAGTTTGGATGCCGATGGTTGTGCTTGTCTTTACCTGGCTGGCACTAAAGGTTCCGATACGCTCTGATATTTCTCTTTTTCTTCTTATAGCCAGTGACCCAGCAGAGAAGGTGATGCAGCGTAAGCTGAGAGAAGGTGTAGTCTCGCGTCTAATCCTGATGGGTATTGAAGGTGGTTTGTTAAGGCAGCGTGTTGAGGCAAGCCGTCAGTTGTGACATGCACTGTTGAAAATGGAGAATTTTAAGCGGGTTGAGAATGGCACGATGGAGTCTCTACAGATTGATCCACTGCTGTTTCAATTTTTGGGGCGGGTTACCTGATTATTGATGTGCCTTATCTGTAGAATGCACTTTCTGTAACAACGCCTTGCAGTGGGACATCCCAGCTTTGCACGAGCAGTTTTTCTACCTTTTGGCAGTCATGAGCAACACCAATTAAATGAGGTGATCGCCAATGCTTACGTCTGTGAAGAAAGCTCAGCGTGCGGTCATAGTAACCTCCCCCCATCCCTAGTCGATTACACTCAGCATCAAACCCTACAAGCGGCATGAGAATAAGATCCAGTCCCCATGGTTTTATCGGTGGGTGCTTATGGAGATCAGGTTCACTTATGCCAAATTGGTTTGGCATGAGCCGGTCCCCCGGTTGGTATTTACAAAACCAAAGAGTGAACTGAGAACCTTTATGAATGACCGGTAAGTAACACGCTTTACCCATTCTATGGGCGCAATTAAGGATAGGCGTTAGGTCTATTTCACCATCTGCACTGAGATAGAAGGCTATACGCCGGCTCCGTAAAAATAACGCTGAGCGGGTGAGTTGCTTTGCGGCACTTTGACTGTGCAATTTTTGCTGCTGAACGGATAACGCTCGGCGCTGCGCACGTAATTGTTGGCGCAGAGGTTTTAGATTGAGCATGGGTCAGAATTGTATAGCAGTGCGAGATAAGCGGTGTCCCCCGCCTGTGTCGTCGTGAACCATTGTTCTTGAACCTGTAGGTTCAAGTGGGAGCATTGAGAGTGCATCAGGCTTCCCACTCGAGGTGGGCATGCACAACAGCACTGCAAATTACGTTCCCTGGGCATCAATTAGGCTCAAGAAAATACCCGGCCACTAACGGGCACTGCAGGGGACACCATAACTATAAGGCTATACCCTATTGGCTTAAAGTTCTAGTTGATTTGTAGAATTTAATGCGATTTCGATTTTATTTTGCAGGGCTTTGATTCGTTTGCCAGCACTTTGGCTGCTGCTCTCTTTCTGGGTTTGTTGGCCTAATAGCTCATGCGCAAGGTTAAGCGCAGCCATGACCGCAATGCGGTCTGTACCAATAACTTTGCCACTGCTGCGAATTTCTCGCATCTTTTCATCCAGAAACCGGACGGACTCTAGCAACGCGTCTTTATCGCCTGGCTCACAGGAGACCCGGTAGTCTTTATCAAGAATGTGCACGACAACAGGTGTAGGGTCTTGCTTCATGTCTCTTCTTCCATGGATTTAAGGCGCGTAATAATGGCCTCGACCCTGGCTTTTGCGAGATCTGTTTTTTCAATGAGATCCGCACGTTCGGCAACTAAACTATCTTGTTGAGAGCGTAGTGAGCTATTTTCATCCTTAAGTTGTGCGCAGGCACGTATGAGTTCTTCAACCCGAACTTCTAGTTTTTTTAGATCAAACTCCATGGCATTGCTATCTTTTATTTTAGTCATAGGGCAAATATAGAGCGCACTAAGCAGTGGGTCAACGGTTTAGATGAGTGTTATTATATGCACATCCAGAGCGGATGTAAGCTATTCATGAGCCTTTACTAGTAATAGGCCTTTTCTACTAAAACCTGATTTTATATTCCAATGCTTGATTTCGAAACCATTGAACGACAACTAGGGGCTGCAAAAGTTGATTTGAGTCCTGCTGAAGCACAGGGGCTGCTATGTGGCCTGCTGTGTCACTCGAAAGGAGATGCTCGGGGTATTTGGGTTAATGAGCTATTGGATGAGGGGCTGCCACCGGCATCACTTAACAAACTACAATCTGTTTTGGATGCGCTTTATTCCTCAACCAGCAAGAGTATAAACAATCAGGAATTTGGTTTTGAACCACTGCTTCCGCATGATAAATGCTCAATTTCTGAACGAAGTCAGGCGCTGAGCACTTGGTGTCAGGGTTTTCTCTATGGCTTTGGGTTATCAGGCAATAACATGGAGAAAAGATTGTCTGATCTTGGTCACGAGGCATTGAAGGACCTGACAGAGATTACTCGAATGGATACAGAGCTGGTTGAAGAGAGTGATGAAAATGAGGCCGCGTTTGTTGAGCTGGACGAGTTTTTACGGGTAGTGGTTATGACTATATATGAAGATTTAGCCGCACAACGGGATGCCCATTAATGACTCCATCAGAGTTTAAGCGCCGCCGCCGGCAGTTGATGCGGATGATGGGTTCAAATAGCATCGCTATCCTGCCTTCCGCACCTGTGGCTGTGCGTAATCGTGATGTGGATTATCACTACCGCCCCGATAGTGACTTCTATTATCTCACCGGATTTCCTGAGTCTGAAGCGGTGGCCGTGCTGATTCCCGGACGCAAGCATGCAGAGTATGTCCTCTTCTGTCGTGAAAGTGATAAAAAGAAAGAGATGTGGGATGGCGCACGGGCAGGCCAGGAAGGAGCCTGTGAGCAATATGGGGCGGACGACTCATTCCCCATTGGCGACCTGAATGACATTCTCCCGCGTATGTTGGAACAGTGTGAGCGGGTCTTTTATGCCATGGGCTGCAACCCCGAATTGGATAAAAATCTGGGGGAGTGGGTTAATGGATTGCGTAATTCCTCACGCTCAGGCCTGCATGCACCCCTGGAGTTTGTGGCAGTTGACCACTACCTGCATGATATGCGGCTCTACAAAAGCCGCGCTGAGATTAAGGCAATGCGTACGGCTGCTAAGGTCTCTTCCAAGGCGCATCAACGGGCAATGAGCGCCTGCAGGCCCGGCATGATGGAGTACCAGCTAGAGGCTGAGATCATCCATGAATGTGCGCGTTTGGGTGCACGATTCCAGGCCTATCCGGCGATTGTAGGTGGAGGTGGTAACGGCTGTGTATTGCACTACATTGATAACAAAGATGAGCTGAAGGATGGTGATCTGGTATTGATTGATGCGGGCTGTGAGTATGACTACTACGCTTCTGATATCACCCGCACCTTTCCCGTAAGCGGTGTTTTTAGTGCAGCACAGCGTGAAATCTATGAACTGGTGCTGGCGGCACAAGAGGCGGCCATAGCACAGGCAATCCCCGGCAATCATTGGAATGATCCTCACCAGGCAGCCGTTAAGGTAGTCACCAAGGGGCTGGTTGAATTGGGGCTTTTGAAAGGTTCTGTGCCTAAGCTGATCAAAGATAAGGCCTATGGCAAATACTATGTACACAGCACAGGCCACTGGTTGGGTATGGATGTACATGACGTGGGTGATTATAAGATTGATGGCGAGTGGCGGCAGTTGGAGCCAGGAATGGTGTTGACAGTGGAACCAGGTATCTATATTCCAAAGGGCACTCGGGGTGTTGCCGCCAAATGGCGCAATATCGGTATTCGTATTGAAGATGATGTATTGGTAACTAAAGATGCCCCTGATGTATTGACCAAAGATGCGCCCAAAACGGTTGAGGCAATTGAATCACTGATGGGAAAATCACCTAAATGACAATGAAAACCGTATTGAATGATCAGCATCGCACCTTAGGTGGGCGCATGGTTGATTTTGCAGGTTGGGATATGCCCGTCCATTATGGTTCGCAGATGGAGGAGCACCATGCCGTGCGTCAGAGTGCAGGCATGTTCGATGTCTCACATATGCTGGTGGTGGATCTTGCGGGCGAGCGCTCTCGCCCCTTTCTCCAGTACCTGCTGGCTAATGATGTGGCTCGCCTCAAGACTGAAGGTAAAGCGCTCTACAGCTGCATGTTAAATGAGCAGGGTGGCGTGATTGATGATCTGATTGTCTACTATTTTCGAGATGATGCGTTTCGGATGGTGGTCAATGCGGGTTGTGCTGATAAGGATTTGGCTTGGATAAAGCAGCAGGCAGCGTCTTTTGCAGTAACAGTCACAGCACGACGTGATCTGGCGATGATTGCTGTGCAGGGGCCGCAGGCAAGAGGCAAGGCGCTATCGCTGTTTTCATCCGAGTTGGCAGATGCCACAGCTGAACTGTCGGTATTTCATGCAGCAACGGTGGGTGATTGGTGCGTAGCGCGTACGGGCTACACCGGTGAAGATGGTTTTGAGATTATGCTTCCAGCAACAGAGGCAGTAGCCTTGTGGCAGGCATTGGCTGATGCCGGTGTTGCACCTTGCGGCCTTGGCGCAAGGGATACACTGCGCCTTGAGGCAGGGATGAATCTCTATGGCTCAGATATGGATGAGCAGTGCTCACCATTGGAGGCAGGTCTTAACTGGACACTGGCCTGGGAGTCTGAGACACGTGATTTTATTGGCCGTAAGGCAGTTGAAACTAAGCGTAACGCCACCGACAATAAGCAGTTTGTTGGATTGCTGCTGGAAGGCCGTGGCGTATTGCGCAATCACCAGAAACTATTTGCTGATGGTGTCGAGATCGGTGAGATAACATCGGGTGGTTTTGCACCTACCTTGCAGCGTTCTATTGCACTGGCACGAGTAACTGCGGGTATTGGTGGAAGTTGTACGGTAGAGATTCGAGGTAAGCAGGTGCCAGCAAAGGTGGTAAAACCACCCTTTGTGCGCAAAGGTAAGGCGTGTATTAATCTAGAGGGGTAACGGTGATGAGTGAAGTTCCAAACGAATTAAAATATTGCGATAGCCATGAATGGATCAGCAGTGTAGAAGCCGGTGTGGTTACCGTTGGCATTACTGATCATGCTCAAGATCAACTGGGGGATATGGTCTTTGTTGAGTTGCCAGAGGTTGGGCAGACATTTGAGATAAAAGGTGAGTGTGCTGTTGTTGAATCAGTTAAGGCTGCATCTGATATCTACTGCCCAGTAAGTGGTGAGGTGGTTGAGATAAATGAGATGTTGGCCGATTCACCTGAGCTGGTTAATGACGACCCCTACGGTGATGGCTGGTTGTTTAAAATCCGCCTCTCTAATGAAGCTGAACTGGATAGCCTGCTGGATGCAGATGCCTATCAAGCAGCGATTGATGCCTGATTCAGATAGCGAAATCCTTTATGCCCTTTATTCCCCATACTGAAGAAGATGTTCGTGAGATGCTGGCCACTATTGGTGCGCCAGATATTGAAGCACTCTTCGATGAGATACCCACAGCGCTCCGTTGTGGCAAGCTGAAGAAACTGCCCCAGGCCATGTCCGAGATGGAGGTGGCTGGGCTGATGTCCGCCCGTGCCAATCAAGATGGCCAGCCTGTCTGTTTTATGGGTGCAGGCGCTTACGATCATCACATCCCAGCTGCCGTGTGGCAGCTTGCCAGTCGTGGTGAATTTTACACCGCCTATACCCCTTATCAGGCTGAAGCCAGCCAGGGCACCTTGCAGGTATTGTACGAATTTCAATCGATGATGGCGGCGTTGACGGGCATGGATGTCTCCAATGCCTCGCTCTATGACGGGGCTACGGCACTGGCCGAAGCGGTGCTGATGGCGGTGCGAGCCAACCGAAAATCCAAATCACGCAGAATATTGATACCACGTAGTCTGCACCCAGCTTATCGCCGTGTCGTGCAGACCATGGTGGGCAATCAAAACATTGAACTGGTGGAGTTGCCATTTGATACAGCAGGTGGACATACAGACCCAGCAACATTAGCGGTATTTGATGGTCAGGATATCGCTGCACTGGTCATTCCTCAACCCAACTATTTTGGTGTACTGGAAGAGGTCGATGCCCTCACTGATTGGGCACATGCTAACAAGGCGCTAGCCATTGCAGTGGTCAATCCAGTGGCACTGGCAGTACTTAATCCCCCGGGAGAATGGGGTGAGCAGGGGGCAGATATCTGCTGTGGTGAAGGGCAGCCATTAGGCGCACCCCTCTCGTCCGGTGGCCCCTATTTTGGATTTATGTGCTGCACGCAGGCGTTGGTTCGACAGATGCCGGGACGTATTGTTGGTGGTACTCGTGACCTTGAAGGTAAGGTGGGTTACACCCTGACATTGCAGGCGCGGGAACAGCACATTCGCCGCTCCAAGGCGACCTCCAATATTTGTACTAACCAAGGTTTAATGGCCACAGCGGCAACCATCCACATGGCACTGCTGGGTAGCGATGGACTGGAGCGCGTTGCAATAGCTTGTCACGCCAATACCCAGAGCCTAACCCAAAAACTGGCTTCGATTGCGGGTGTTGAGCCGCTCTTTAATCGCCCGGTTTTTCATGAGCAGGTGCTGCGCCTTCCTATCTCCGCGGATGGGGTGTTGGATCAACTCTCTGCGATGGATGTTTTGGGTGGGCTGGATCTGAGTCGTGACTACCCAGAATTGGGTGATGCCATTCTGGTTTGTGCCACTGAAAAGCGGACAGAACCAGAGATGGATGATTTTCAGCAGAAACTACAGATGATTTTGACATGTTGATCTACCAACAATCCCGCACGGGGCGACGTGCAGCGGCTCAGGCTCCATTACAGAAGGCTGAACTCTCTGGCATCCCAGAGGCTTTTCGTCGCAAGCAGCGCGCTGATCTGCCCGAGGTTTCAGAGATGCAGGCAGTGCGCCACTATACACGCCTGTCACAGCAGAATTTTTCCATTGATACCCAGTTCTATCCACTGGGGTCATGCACCATGAAATATAACCCCAGGGGGTGTAATTCCCTGGCCATGCTGCCTAATCTTTTGGCGCGTCACCCGGAAGCCCCCGCAGATCATAGCCAGGGCTTTATGGCCTGCATCTATGAGTTGCAGGAGATGCTGAAAGAGGTGACTGGCATGCAGGCCGTCTCGCTTAGCCCTGCGGCGGGTGCTCAGGGTGAGTTTGCCGGGGTGGCGATGATTCGTGCCTATCACGATGCGCGTGGTGATGATGCCCGCACCGAGATTCTGGTGCCGGATGCTGCCCACGGAACCAATCCCGCTTCAGCTGTGATGTGTGGCTACAAGGTGCGAGAGATTCCCAGTGGAGCAGATGGTGATGTCGATGTTGAGGCACTGCGCAAGGTAGTTGGCCCACAGACGGCAGGTATCATGCTGACCAACCCCTCTACCCTGGGCGTATTTGATCGCAAAATTGAAGAGATTGCCAAGCTGGTACATGAGGCGGGCGGTCTGCTCTATTACGATGGAGCTAACCTCAATGCGATTCTCGGTAAGGTACGGCCAGGCGATATGGGATTTGATGTTATTCATGTCAATCTACATAAAACCTTCTCAACTCCGCACGGTGGTGGTGGGCCAGGTGCAGGGCCCGTGGGCGTGAGTAAACGTCTGCAACCCTATCTGCCAGTACCGATGGTGGCGCATGATGGTGAGCGCTACCACTGGCTGACAGAGGTCGATTGCCCAGAGAGCATTGGCCGCCTGTCGACCTTTGCAGGTAATGCCGGTGTATTGCTGCGAGCCTACATCTATGCCCGCATGTTGGGTGGTGAGGGGATGGAGCGGGTGGCTGAATACTCAACCTTGAATGCCAACTATATGATGAAGCGGCTCACCGATGCCGGTTTTGAAGCAGCATATCCTGATCGACGAGCTACCCATGAATTTATCCTGACACTGCAAAAGCAAGCCAAGCAGCTCGGAGTTAACACCATGGATTTTGCCAAGCGATTGCTGGATTATGGCTACCATGCGCCAACTACTTATTTCCCGCTGCTAGTACCGGAGTGTCTGCTGATTGAGCCGACAGAAACGGAAACCCGAGAAGAGCTGGATGGTTTTATCGACGCCCTCTGTAGCATCAAACAAGAGGCAGAGGAGCACCCTGAACAGGTAAAGAGCGCACCTCATAACCTGCCGGTAAAGCGACTGGATGATGTTCGGGCTGCGCGCGAATTGGATCTGGCCTGGAAGCCAGATAACTTTAATTAGTAGTCAAAATATGAGCCCAACCGTCTTTAAAGAGTGTGGATATAGATTTTTCTTCTTTTCACGCGAAGAAGAGCGAATGCACATTCATGTGTTATCTGGTAGTGGTGAGGCAAAATTCTGGTTAGAGCCAGAAATAGAGCTTGCAAAAAATCATTGCTTCTCAAGAAAGCAGTTAAAAGAGATCGAATCACTGATTGAGGGTCACTACAATGAACTCATTAGCGCATGGCAACAACACTTTAGCGGCTGAGGTAACAAATATCTCTGCACATGGTATATGGCTCCTGGCGCATGGCAAAGAGCTATTCATGCCATATGCAGATTTCCCTTGGTTTAAAGACCAGACCGTTAAATCAATCATCAATGTGGAGGAACCATCTCCAGGTCATTTCTATTGGCCAGATATTGATGTTGATTTAACAGAAGAGATAATAGAGCATCCAGAGCATTTTCCGCTCAAAGTAAAAATCACATAACTTAAATTAGGAAAATATAATGTCAGCACTAATCTGTGGCTCCTTTGCCTTTGACACCATCATGGTGTTTCAAGATAAGTTCAAAAATCACATCCTGCCTGAGCAGGTGCATATCCTGAATGTCTCATTTCTGGTCCCTGAGCTACGACGTGAATTTGGTGGCTGCGCAGGAAATATCGTCTATAACCTGGGGTTATTGGGTGGCGATGGCAAGGCAATGGGCACAGTGGGCATGGATTTTGGTCCCTATGCGGATTGGATGCAATCAAAGGGCATGAGCCTGGATTTTATTCAGGTGATTGAAGACAGTTATACGGCTCAGGCCTATATCACCACAGACCAGGATGACAATCAGATCACGGCCTTTCATCCAGGTGCAATGAACTATGCCCATCAAAATAAAGTGTCAGATATGAAGGGCTGCACCATTGGGCTGATTTCTCCTGATGGTCGCCAAGGGATGATTGAGCATGCTGAGCAGTTTGTTGAAGCGGGCGTGCCGTTTATCTTCGATCCCGGTCAGGGCATGCCGATGTTTGATGGTGAGGATCTGATGCGCTTTGCTGAACAGGCGGACTGGCTGGCTTTCAACGACTACGAATGGCAGCTGATGCAGGATCGCACGGGTAAAACCGCTGAAGAGCTGGCCCAGTTAGTGAAGGCGGTCATTGTGACCCGCGGTGGCAAGGGTTCCAATATCTACACCAAAGATAAGACCTATGATATTCCTCCTGCCCCAGTCAGTTCTGTAGAAGACCCAACAGGCTGCGGAGATGCTTACCGTGCTGGGCTACTCTATGGCTTGATGAATGATCTTGACTGGGATATCACAGGCCGTATCGCTGGGTTGATGGGGGCCATCAAGATTGAGCAGGCAGGCACTCAGAACCATACATTCACACTAGATGAGTTCAAGACGCGCTATGACTCAGCTTATGGCTGCTCTTTTTTAGGATAAAACCATGAGTGGACATTTTAATGAGGCGGGGTTTGTACCACTAAACATTGCGGTATTAACCATCTCTGATACCCGAACTGAAGAGACCGATAAATCAGGACTGATCCTCAAAGAGCGTGCAGAAGAAGCCGGCCACAATGTGGTTGAAAAGGCGATTGTGAAGGATGACATCTATGGTATGCGCGCCATCTTCTCCCGCTGGATTGCCGATCCTAATGTGCATGCTGTAATCAGCACGGGTGGCACGGGGATCACTGGGCGTGATAGCACACCCGAGGCCATTGCCCCTCTGCTGGAGAAATCTATCGAAGGGTTTGGCGAGTTGTTTCGCAGTATCTCATTGGATGAGATTGGCCCCTCTGCCATTCAATCACGAGCCATTGCGGGGCTGACCAATCAGACACTCATCTTCTGTGTGCCAGGCTCTAGTGGAGCTTGTAAAACAGCTTGGGATAATATTTTAAAAAGTCAGTTGGACCATCGAACCCATCCCTGTAATTTTGCACAGATGTTCCGGGCTTAAAAGATTAATATTACTGGGCTAGCAGACTAATGCTGCTAGCCCAGAACTTCCTATATAAGGATTAAGCCAGATCATCAACCGCTACATGGTACTTTGGATCTTCAATCACATTAACCTCAACCAGGTTGCCGGCTTTACGTAGCAGCGTGCGGCACTCGGGGCTGAGGTGTCTGAGGTGTAGTGTCTTACCTGCATTGAGGTAGCGCTCGGCCAGGTTGTCGATGGCCTCCAGTCCTGAGTGGTCTCCCACGCGTGAATGCTGAAATTCAACCACTACATCATCTGGATCATTGCGTGGATCAAACAGCTCCATAAAGCTGTGTACCGAACCAAAAAAGAGTGGGCCGTGCAGCTCATAAACCTTGGAACCATTCTCTGCAATATAGGTTTTGACGTTGATGTGCTTGGCATGCTCCCAGGCGAAGACCAGCGCAGATACGATCACCCCGACAACAACCGCAATTGCCAAATCAGTTGCCACAGTCACTCCTGAAACCAGTATCAGGACAAAGGCATCAGTGCGGGGGATCTTGCCCATGATGCGGAAGCTGGACCACTCAAAGGTGCCCAGTACCACGATGAACATAACGCCGGTCAATGCTGCCAGTGGAATCACCTCAATCATACTAGAGGCAAACAGGATAAAGGCGAGCAGGCAGAGTGCTGCGGTAATGCCTGACAGGCGGCTGCGACCACCAGAGTTAACATTGATCATACTCTGACCAATCATGGCGCAACCACCCATGCCGCCAAACATGCCGGTTACGGTGTTGGCTACGCCCTGAGCGACACACTCTTTATTTCCGCGCCCACGGGTTTCGGTGATCTCATCGATCAGGCTGAGGGTTAGCAGTGATTCAATCAGGCCAATAGCCGCCAAAATGATGGAATAAGGCAGGATGACCCAGAGTGTCTCTAGCGTGAATGGAACGATAGGGATGTGAAACTCAGGGAAGCCGCCGGCAATTGAGGCGAGGTCACCAACGGTGCGCAGATCCAGTCCAAGACCAGTCACCAATAGCGAAACCACGATAATTGCAGCCAGTGATGAAGGTATTGCGGTAGTAAAACGGGGCAGATAGCGAATAATGGCCATGGTTAATCCGACCATGCCCAGCATCAGCCAGAGTCCGCTGCCGCTCATCCACTCGGCTTCACCGCCATTGATGCTGGCAGTCTGAAAATTACTCAGTTGGGCAAGGAAGATCACAATGGCCAGGCCATTTACAAACCCCAGCATAACGGGGTGTGGCACGATACGGATGAATTTACCCAGACGTAATGCCCCGGCTAAAACCTGGAATAGCCCCATCAGCACCACTGCGGCAAATAGATACTCAACGCCATGGCTGGCAACCAGATCAACCATTACCACCGCTAAGGCACCCGTGGCACCAGAGATCATACCTGGGCGACCACCAATTGAAGCGGTAATCAGTCCCACCATAAATGCGGCATAAAGCCCTACCAGTGGATTTACACCTGCCACAAAGGCAAATGCAATGGCTTCAGGTACTAGAGCCAGTGCTACGGTTAAACCTGAGAGCAGGTCATCTTTGAAGCTGGCGGGACGGTGGGTGCGAAGGAGTTCAAACATTCAGGAGGGGAACCTTGTATTCTTTGCCAAAGCAAAAAACCGACCATTGTACAAATTATTTACGCATATTCCAATGCATTCCCCTTATTTTAAATAGATTCAGGAGATTAATGAATAATGGTTGGCACTCACCCACTGTACAGGCAGTGGTATGACAAACGGCACCCATGAATGGACCCATTTGTTCTATGGACCCTCTTTGTGGAACGATTCTTTCAATGATTCAAATGCCTGAGGAAAGCTGTTGCTTAGTACTTTTCGGCTAAGTGGCTGATTTGTAGCAAATATTTTGATTACCCAATTCTTGGCGTGAAAAGTGCAAAAAGCTGTACGTCTCTAATTGCGTGAGCAGCAAAAATGCTTTGGCAAACGGGCTAACAATCGGCAACCCCGATATAACATTATAAAAATTTGACTGGAGGAATACCTATGGGTGTACGAGTCACGAGCGGGCGCAGTCTACTCGCCGCCATGATGGGCGTCGGGATGGCATTGGGTGCCCAAGCGGCTAATGTGCCGGATCTCGGGCCTTTGCCGCCAATTAAGGTCAATAAAGCGAAAGCTGAATTGGGCAAACGTCTATTTTTTGATAAGCGACTTTCAGGTGATGCAGCTATCGCTTGTGCGACTTGTCATGATCCGAAGCAGGGCTGGACACAGAATAAGCCACTCTCCGATGGTTATCCGGGCAATGGTCATTTTCGTAATTCTCCGACGATGGTCAATGTGGCGCACAAGAAGGTCTGGAACCATGATGGCCGCATTGGTACCGGTCTGAATGATATGACGCGTGAGATGATCACCGAAGATTACATCATGAATATGGATATGCGCATCATGCAAGAGCGCGTAAAACAGGACCCCGTATACCTTAAGATGTTTAAGGATGCCGGTTATGGCGAGCCATCCAATGGCAAGGTGCGTAAGGCTATTCCTGAGTATCTGAAATCTTTGACCTCACAAAATGCCCCTTTTGATACGGGCAAGATGTCTAAATCTGCCAAGCGTGGATTGACGCTGTTCAAGGGTAAAGGCGGCTGTATTCAATGCCACAATGGCCCGCTGGCTACCGATGAAAAAGCACACAATACAGGCGTGCCTGAGAACTTTGATGTATTCCTCGACCCCAATAATCACCAGGCATTTATTGCTTTTGCGATGTTCCAGGGTATTGAAAACTTCATGAACATCAAGCGTGATCCAGGTTATTACAATGTGACCATGGATTCAGCGGATGTGGGCAAGTTCATCACCCCAAGTCTGCGTGAGCTGAAATATACCGCCCCATACATGCATAACGGCATGCTAAAGACCCTGAATGATGTAGTTGCTTTCTACAATATGGGTGGCGGTATGGACAGCAAAAAGAGTTCACTGCTGAAGCCTCTGGGTTTGAGTAAAGCTGAACAGAAAGATTTGGTGGCTTTTCTGCTTTCTCTATCCGGTGATCAACTGACCTCAGCCAAATATGTTTGGCAGGGTGCGTATCCAGCTGAATATCCGGTTATTGAAAACTGGAAAAATGTCCGTAACTAAGTCGAGGAGACAGTCATGAAGCATGTAATAAAATTTCGACCTGTCCTGCTAGCGACTATTGCGGGAGCATTGATTGCCACAGGTTGTATCGCACAGGAACCAAAGAAAGGGATGAGTGGCCCACCGCCGCTGGCTCCATTGGGTCCACCACCGATTCCAGCAGATAACCTGCTGAGTCCTGCCAAGATTGAATTGGGTAAGTATCTGTTTTTTGATCCACGTTTGGGTGGCGATGCCTCTACGGGTTGTTCTACCTGTCATGAGCCGGATCAGGGCTGGTCCTGGGCTGAGGATATCTCCCGTGGTTATCCTGGCACAGTACACTGGCGTAGCAACCAAACCATTATAAATGCCGCTTACTACAGCAAATTGTTTTGGGCTGGTTCTTCTAAATCGCTTGAGTCTCAGGCTAAGTCTGCATCAAAAGGGGGGGTTGCCGGTAACGGTGAAACTGACATTATGGAGGCGCGTCTTTCATTGATTCCTAAGTATGTGGAACTTAATAAGAAAGCTTTTGGAACCGAATGGCCGCTGTTACAGGATGCCTACCGTGCCATTGCCTCTTTTGAGCGTACCTTAGTACAACGTGATACCCCGCTTGATAAATATCTGTTGGGTGACAAATCCGCCCTAAGTGAAGAGCAGATTCGTGGCAAGAAGGTATTTGAAGGCAAAGGCGCCTGTATTCAATGTCACAACGGCGCATTGGCCTCCGATGAGAACTACTACAACATTGGTGTGCCAGGCGTGAAACGTTGGGAAGAGGATGGTCTGGCTCAGATCACTTTCCGCTTTGAGATCTATGCCAAGGGTTCTACTGAAGAGATGTATCGCACCATTAAAGATGATCCTGGTGCTTACTTCCGTGGCAAAAACAAGTGGGATATGGGCAAGTTCCGTACCCCTTCATTGCGCTATGCCATCTACACCGCACCTTACATGCACAGTGGTCAGTTTGACACGCTGGATGATGTTGTAGATTTCTATAACGCTGGTGGCGTTGCTGCTGATGGCCGCACAACCTCCTTTCCTAAAACCAAAAGTCCTTTGATTAAACCTCTGGGGCTGACGGATGGGGAAAAATCAGATCTGGTTGCCTTTATTGAGGCTTTCTCCGGTGATGAAATAATGATGGAGAAACCTGAACTGCCGCCTTATGCAGCTCGGTTCTCCAAAGCTGAGCTTCAGGCTGCACAGGAGGCAAAGTAATGACTGATTTAAAATCGAAAGAAGATCAAACAGCAGCAGAGCATGGTAAATGCATGCTGAACCGCCGCGAGTTTATGATGTACAGCGGAACCGCAGCTGTTGCAGCGAGTACTGTCTCCCTTAGTCTGTTTCCAGGTACGGCCAAGGCGCGGGTAGTAGGTTACCCACGCAAAAAGATTGGTCAATTGAGTCAGCTGAAGGATAACCAGCTAGTAGGTTTTAGTTATCCGGATGATAAGGCTCAGAACTTTTTGGTGAAGATGGATGGAGCCAAGGCCGGTGGTGGTCTCGGTTCGCAGCGTGATGTTGTGGCATTCAGTTATGTATGTACTCACCAGGGTGGACCCATGGTCGGCACCTATAAAGCTGTCGGTCCCCATCGGGTGATGGGGCAATGCCCGCTGCACCTGTCTACCTATGATCTGACTCGTCACGGCATTATTGTCTCTGGTCAGGCCTATCAAAGTCTCCCTCAGGTTCTGTTAGAGCTGGATGGTGATGACATTTACGCAGTTGGCGTGATGGGGCTGTTGTACGGCCGTCACGACAACCTGCAATCCTAGGAGGAGGCACAAGATGTCAACGAAATATTATCTCCCCGAGGACAAAGCTCCGCTACCACCGAAGAATGCGGAGGTCCTTACGACCTGCTGCGACTACTGTATTGTCGCCTGCGGTTACAAGATCTACCGCTGGCCTGCTAATGCACCAGATGGTGGCCCTAAGGCGAATCAGAATGCCTTTGGCGTAAATTTCCCAACAGCTGCATTGCAAGCCTGGGTAGCCCCTACGCAGCACAATACGGTGATGCATAAAGACAAGCCTCACAATGTGGTGATCATCCCTGACAAAGATGCCAAGGCCGTCAATATTGGTGGTGATTCCAGTATCCGTGGTGGCTGTATTGCACAGAAGGTCTATAACCCGGATAAGCCTACCAGGGATCGCCTGATGTCACCTCTGGTGCGCATCAATGGCCTTCTGCAACCGGTAAGCTGGGATCTGGCATTAGATGTTGCCGCTGAAGTGGGTAAGCATGTTATTAAAGATCACGGTGTTAATGCCTACTCAGTGAAGACCTACTCCTATCAGTATATGGAGAATACCTACGCGATTAAGAAATTTGCACGTCGGCATATTAAAACGGCAGCCTTTACCTTTCACGATACACCGTCTGATGTAACCTCCACGCCGGGTTTTCGTGATGCCGGGTTTGATAACTTTGGCCCGGCCTATAGCGATTGGCATGATGCTGAAACATTGGTGATTGCGGGTACTGATCCGTACGAAACCAAGACGATGATCTTTAACCAGTTCATCAAACCGGCCATCGATAAAGGACAGAAGACTATCTGGTTGAACCCGCGTGAAACAGCCGGTCTTGCTTATGCCAAATCGCGTGGTAATGCTATTCATTTCCAGATCTATCCTGGTACTGACTCGCTTGTGCTGGGTGCGATTGCCCGCGTCATTTTAGAGAATGGCTGGGAGGATAAGGATTGGATCAAGAAATGGGTCAATAACATGTGGGAGTCCAGCTCTGGTTTTGGCCAGGGTACCCGTAATACCCCTTGGCAGTGGCGCACCACCTGGGGCAAGTTCCAGACCGATGGTGTCTATGGCAAGAAAGGTTATAAAACTTGGGTGACCTCACAGAAAGAGTATGAGCCTGAGGAGGCAGCCAGGATTGCTGGCGTTTCCGCTGCCGATATTCGCAAGGCGGCTGAATGGATGGCCAAGCCTAATGCTGATGGCAGTCGCCCCAAAACCTCACTAGGAATCGAGAAAGGCTTTTACTGGTCAAACAACACCGGTAATACCAATGCGGTAAGTGCCTTGGCTATTATCTGTGGTGCAGGTGGTCGTCCGGGTCAGATGGTAGGTCGTTTTGGTGGTCACCAACGTGGTGGTACAGGCGGTGGTAGCTATCCGCGTAACAAATCACCAGAGAAAGTACCAGGCCGTCGCCGTCGTTCACTGGATACAGACCGCTGGTTGGTCTCAGGCCATACCCGTATGGCTCACGTTATCGGTACCACCTGGATACAATCCATGTGTGGCTCTGGTGGCCTGAATGCCAAGTTCGAGGAGCAGGTAACCAATAACCCTAACCAGGTTCGCTCTTATGACAAAGCAGAGATCATTAAGACCCTGAAGGCACGTGCTGACTCTGGTGGCATGGTGGTGATCAATCAGGATATCTACCTGCGTGATCCTATCGGCTCCAAATATGCGGATATTATCTTTCCAGCGGCTACCTGGGGTGAGGAGGATTTCACTCGTGCCAATGGTGAGCGTCGTCTGCGTCTCTATTCAAAGTTCTATGATGCTCCGGGCGATGCGAAACCAGATTGGTGGATTATTGCTGAGTTGGGTAAAAAGATGGGCTTTGATGGCTTTGATTGGAATGACTCAAACGAGGTTTGTGAAGAGTCTGCCCGCTTTAGCCGTGGTAACCGTAAGTCCTACCATATGATCATGGTTGCAGCTAAGGCTGAAGGTAAAACCCTGCATGAGAAACTGCGTGAAATGGGTACTACTGGTATTCAAGGGCCAACTTTCTATAACTATGAGACAGGCAAGCTAAGTGGCTCGGTGCGTCTGCATGACACCACCCTGACCGAGGCTGATCTTTCTGAGAAGTATGGCTCTAATGGCTTCCAGCGTGCCAATGTGATGGGTAAGAAGGGAACGCACTTCAACTCTCAAACCGGCAAGAACAATATCCAGAAACATCCCTGGAGCCTGTTCTCTGATTATTGGAGCTGGATGAAGCCTAAGGATGATGAGTTGTGGCATACCAACGGTCGTATCAATGAGGTCTGGCAATCAGGCTTTGATGATCTGCTACGCCGTGCCTACATCGCTCAGCGCTTTCCTGAGAACTGGGTAGAGATTCACCCAGATGATGCTGCATCACGCGGTATTGAGGCTGGTGACCAAGTGGTGATGTACTCCAACCGCATACCTAACCATGTCAACACCATTAAAGGTGTGGGTGGCAATGACTTCCAGTTCTCTGAGCTGATGAAGAATGGCCACATTAAACTGAGTGAAGGCGCGGTAACTGCCGTTGCTATCGTTACACCAGCAGTCAAGCAAGGGGTGATGTTCTCCTACTTTCTTGATCCAAGGCAGCCCAGCAATATCCTGCAAGGGCGTGTAGTGGATAACATCAGTGGTAACTACAACTTCAAGATGGGTGTAGCTAAGATCAAAAAGATTGGTGAGTCAAAGTACAAGAATGAGTTCCGCTCTTTCTCCTTTGCCCCACGAAACATCGTTTGATCTTTTGAAACACTCATTAACCTTGGGATTAACGGCGGAACTTCGGTTTCGCCGTTTTTGTTTAAATAATCCTAAAAAGATGGGTTGAGGATTCTCATTTGCTCGGCTATGCTCCTGATATGTCTAGATTACTAATAATGGTTTTGTGCTGCCTTCCCCTGCTGGTCTCTGCGGGTGAGTTTTATAAGTGGGTGGATAACAAAGGCGTTACTCACTACGAAGCAAAAAAGCCCAAGCATGATGCAGAAGTGGTAATTACAGTTGACCCCCCTGCTTCCTCTTCTTCCTCTTCGCCTGCCCCTTACTCATCTCAGAGTAGCAATGATGGAGATGAGAGTAACGAGGCTAATGAAACCGGTTACAGCCAGTTTTCTATCGCTAAACCTGAGTCAGATGAAACCATTCGCAGCAACGAAGGCATTGTAAACATCTCCTTTTTTATAACGCCTGGACTGCGCAGTGGCCACAAGATTGCAGTCACATTAGATGGGCAAAAGCTAAAAGATCAAATGAGTTCTACCCAGTTTTCACTAAAAGACCTTCCTCGAGGTACACATACGCTAAAAGCAGATATCGTCGATGCTAAAGGTCAGACCCTGAGCAGCACCAATGCAGTCTCATTTCACCTGCGGCAACACTCCATTCTGAACCCAAAGTAGCCTTATTATATTCAGCACCCCCTTAGCTGAAATAGATTGCCTGCCAACTTTCCTCTTATTTAAACACGTTATTGCCATGCAATAATGCATGCTCTTCAGTCAATGCACTATAATGGCGCATAGATGGTGGGCAATATCTCAAAACCCCCATTACAATAAGGCCGAGCCGCCTGGTTCGATATTTGCTTAGGCATAGCTATGAATGCAGATAAGCTGATGCACAAAACGCTCTCTCCCTGGATATTGGATAACCTGAATATTACGGTTTTGCTATTCAACGAAGCATTGTGCCTGCAATACATTAACCCTGCGGGAGAGATGATGTTTGCTGCCAGCGCCCGAAATCTAAACGGCCAACAGGCGGGTGATTTTATACACTGCCCGGAACGTGATTTAAGCGCAGCCTTTAAACATGCCGTTGAAATGGGAAGGCCCTTTACTGAGCGGGAGATATCCATCTACAGATTAGATGGCTCTGAAATCACCGTGGATTGCACCGTTATGCCGATGACTGATGCAGAACACGAATCAGGCATTCTAGTTGAATTTCAGCAACTTGATCGGCAGCTACGTATCAGTCGGGAAGAGCATCTTATCTCCCAGCATTATGCCACCCGTGATCTGATTCGTGGCCTGGCACATGAGATCAAAAACCCACTGGGAGGGCTACGGGGTGCAGCTCAACTGCTTGAACATGAGCTGCCTGATCCATCTTTAAAAGAGTACACCCAGGTCATTATCAATGAGGCGGATCGGCTGCAGACGCTGGTTAATCGCATGCTAGGCCCCAATAAGTTGCCTCAATATACAGAGGTTAATATTCACCAGGTGTTGGATCGTGTGCGTTCATTGGTTCAGGCTGAATATGCTGGACAAGTAAAACTGGTGTTGGATTATGATCCGAGTATTCCAGAGTTTTATGGTGATGCTGACCAGTTGATCCAGGCTATTTTGAATATCGTACGCAATGCCGTACGTGCTGCCGGAGAGGCAGGACAAGTGATTCTGCGAACCCGTATTCAGCGGCAGTTTACTATTGGAAATAGCCGTCACAAGCTGGTGGCTCAAATTGAGATTGAAGACAATGGCCCAGGTATAGCCCCCAATATGTTGAATAAAATTTTCTACCCTATGATGAGTGATAGTGAAGGTGGAATGGGGCTGGGGCTGACTATTGCCCAATCACTCATCAATCAGCACCGTGGGTTGATTGAATGTTGCAGCAAACCGGGTAGGACAGTGTTCACGGTATTGTTGCCTCTGGAGAGTCCAAATGGCTGAAGGTTATAAAGTGTGGGTCATAGATGATGATGACTCGATCAGGTGGGTGCTGGAAAAAGCGCTACAACGAGCCAAGATGAATGTAACTGGCTTTGCTGATGCCAGTGAGGCATTGGATGCACTGCGGCATGACCAGCCGGATGTCATTGTTTCAGATATTCGAATGCCCGGTATGGATGGCCTTGCCTTTCTTAAGTGCATCCAGGAGCAGTATAAAGAGCTGCCTGTGATTATTATGACCGCTCATTCTGATCTGGACAGTGCGGTCTCTGCCTTTCATGGCGGAGCCTTTGAATATCTACCCAAGCCGTTTGATATTGATGAGGCTACCGAACAGGTGCGACGCGCTTGTCGACATAGTCAGCAAATAGCAAAAGCGGTTGCAGTAGAGCCGCTAAAAAGCCCAGAAATAATCGGTGAAGCACCTGCCATGCAAGAGGTGTTCAGAGCCATTGGCCGCCTGGCTCGATCCAATGTAACTGTGCTGATCAATGGTGAGTCAGGAACCGGTAAAGAGCTGGTGGCACAAGCGCTGCATCGCCATAGCCCACGTACTGAAAAACCCTTTGTGGCACTCAATATGGCCGCTATTCCACGGGACCTGATGGAATCAGAACTATTCGGTCATGAGCGTGGGGCATTTACGGGTGCGCAAACCCGTCGAGTGGGTCGTTTTGAACAGGCCGATGGTGGCACACTGTTTCTGGATGAGATTGGTGATATGCCAGCTGAGCTGCAAACACGGCTATTGCGCGTATTGGCAGATGGTGAATTTTATCGGGTGGGCGGGCATGAGCCGGTAAAGGTCGATGTGCGGATTATTGCTGCAACCCACCAGCATCTGGAAGAGCTGGTTGAACAGGGGCGGTTCCGCGAAGATCTATTTCATCGACTGAATGTCATTCGTATCCATATTCCAGCACTTCGAGAACGCAAGGAGGATATTCCACTACTGATGCAGCATTTTCTTGCAACGTCAGCCAAAGAGCTGGAGGCAGAATTAAAAACCCTCAAGCCAGAGACGATTAAAGCACTGCAACAAATTGAATGGCCAGGCAATGTACGACAGCTGGAAAACACGGCCCGCTGGCTTACGGTGATGTCTTCAGGGCAGGATATCCACGTTGAAGATTTGCCACCAGAACTTAAGATAACTGATGGCGTTGAGTCACAAGCAAGCGAATGGCAAACAATACTGCGCGCATGGGTGCAACAAAAACTCCAAAGTGGCGATGAAAATATCCTAAATGAAGCACTGCCTGCCTTTGAAACAGTGATGATAAAGGTGGCATTGGAGCATACGGGTGGGCGACGACAAGATGCAGCTCATTTATTGGGTTGGGGGCGTAATACACTAACCCGGAAGATTAAAGAGCTAAAATTGACTCAGGAGTGAGAGGTTTATTACCTTAGCCGTGGTAGCGCTGACTTAATCTGGCTGCAGTCCGGTGCAGCCAGACAGTTGAAGCGGCAAAGACAAAATGTAAGACCGATCTCAGCGTTCCCCTCAACGATACACCCTAGACTTCATGTATAAGAGTGGTTAGTCTGTTTATGCTCCTTGTGGTCATTCCCACTTGGTAGTGGCAATACTTAAAACTAAAAAAGCAATTCCCTAATTCTTTTGCAGATTTACATTCAAGCTTTGGTGGATTTTCTGGAGCGGAAAATTGTAACGATAGCATTAGGATTAACCTTTATTTAAACCAATAAAAATAATGAGCCCTATGATGACAAAGTCCTTTAAGTTATTAAATCTCTGTAAACAGATAACCTTGGTTGCTGCCTTTTTCATCCTTAATCTAACCGGAGAAGTTTCTGCCATGAACAAGGCCGAGCTTATTGATGCCATAGCATCAGGGGCGAAAATCTCCCCCGAAAAAGCGGCGTTAATCTATGATGGCACGGTTAAAGAATTAATCGCGGCGGCAAAAGAGGGCGGCGTTGATTTTCAGCCCTTTGGTATTATCTCTAAAGAAGAGGCGCGTGAGGCTTTTTATGGTCACGTTACTGTCTTGAAAGGGGCCGATTACGACACCGAGGTCTTTAACGCGAAAGTCACCCTCACTAAACCACCTGCTGGATCTTTCAATGTTGACTCGTTTTTTGATATTGAGATGTCTGTGGTTAATGACAGTGATATCCCCCCTACCGAATCCTTGCAACAAATCACCTTGATTGAGGCAAAACGTCAGCGGAATTCTCCGAGGAAGAGGGCCAAAAAAACCAAAGAGTACGTTGGGCATGTCACCCTGCTTAGAAGTACAGGCTCTGGTGATTTATCCTCAGTTGGAACTGGAGAGAAAAAGGAATTTATCGGTCACGTAACACTGCTTCGGGTACAGGCTGGTAGAAGAGGTCGTGATCGAGGTTGGGATGGCACTTATAAAGGTCGCATGGCGCTTCTTAGCTCAACAATGTCTGGTTATAACTTTCATGGTCACGTCACTGTGTTGAAGGCGGTTTTAATCGATTCATTTTTTGATATCTATTTTCGTGACTTGATTGATCTTACCCTAAGAAAATTCAAATTGGATATTCAGGGCTGCGATACCAAAGGAGCAGAGATTAGAAGCTTGTCTGCTGCCAATAACTTTAATGTTGATGCCTTTTTTGGCATTGATTACCGCATCTCCTCTGATGAATTTGAAAAGGAAGCAGAGCTGGCACTTACCTATAAGAAAAGAGTTGATAAAGCCACTCCTGCTTTATTGAGTGCTATGAACTGTGATGGTATTGATAATGACTGTGATGGTCGTTGGAGTAAGGTTGAAACAGTGCTTAAAGAAGCTGCTCAGGATATTCCAGATGAATCGATCTGTTTTCTGCCTGATGGCACACCGATTCGGGCTAAGGTCAGCCTTAGTCAAGCTGATCTTGAAATATGGGGTGCCGGCGTTGAAGGTTTTGTAGCAAAAGCCCGAGAGATTCAAGGAAACCAACCACCACCCGTTGTAATGTCGAGCTGGGGAATGATCCTTGAGAGGGTATCCCAAGCCACAGGCTTTGATACTGAGATGGTAGCGCTTTCTCTAAAGTCCATGGGTGAGGCTGGCGCAGGCGCATTGGCCAAAGGAGATAAGGTATCACTGGCTGGCTTTGGAACATTTAGTATTTCCAAACGTGCTGCACGTACTGGGAGAAATCCACAAACCGGAGCGTCTATTCAGATTAAAGCAAAAAAAGTAGTGAGGTTTAAGGCTGGAGCAGCGCTATCCAATGCAGTGAACTGATGGATGGTGTTTTCAGGTGAGTGGGGGTGTTTCCCCCTCTCCCTCCCCCCCAGATTTAATTGATCAACACAACAACTGTATTTTTAACACATGCAGTACAGGTAATAAAAGCCATCTGTGATACGGAAATGTTTGACGTGGTTAGTAGCTCCTGCCCCTTTTTAATACGTTGCTGGAGCATAATTGCTGAATAGAATATGCCCGTCTGAATTTTAAAGATTGCTTCCTCTGCACCAGGAAAATTAGCCCAGTGTCTGGTTATCTATCTGTTTTTTGAGTTTTGCTTGACGTTCATCCGCTGCATGCCTAGTCTCTTCTCTATTCAGAGATTGTGAGGAAATTTTTATGTGGGTTAGTAGGGTTAACCTTTTCTTGTTGTTGCTATCTTGTGTATTAAGTTCTCTTGCTTTGGCTGAAAAAACCAAGCTGCCAGCGCAACCAGCTGCACCTGAGTCATTTGATATTGGTGTTGATCACGTCAAGGTATTAGAGAGTGCTGGTTCAAAGCTGTACCTTGGCACCTCTGATGGCTTTTATATTCTGGATACCCTTACCAATGAGGCACTCCTGCTGGATTATGACAATGGCTTGATCAGCAAATCCATCCACTCTGTTACCCAGGATCCTGATGGTGAAACCCTTTGGTTGGGGACTTATGGGGGTGGTTTGGTTGAGCTGGTGGTGAAAGATGGTATCCCAAAAACAGAAATCTACAATGTACGTCACGGCCTGAATGACTCCTTTGTCTATGATGTTGAATTTGATAAGGCGGGGGATATGTGGATTGGCACCTGGAGTGGTGTAAATAAGATTAGCGGTGATATTAATAAAAGAGCTAATTGGACAAAATACACGGTAAAAAACAGTAATGAGGGACTCTCAGATGACTGGGTCTACGCCGTAGAGATAGATTCAAAGCAGCGTAAATGGTTTGGAACAGAGGTGGGTATCTCGCTGCTGGATGGGGATAAATGGAAGAAGTGGGATCACAATGATGGCTTGGGGGCGGGGATTGATGTTGTCAGAAAAGATGTACACGATGTAAAAACTGCCTTGCGTGGTGATCATCATGAGTCACAGATATCAGCCCAAACAGCAAAAGGTGCTAACTACAATTACAATCCTAACTATGTTGTCTCCATGCAGCTTGGGCCGAAGGAAAACCTTTGGATTGGCACCTGGGGTGGCGGCCTATCGCTCTTTGATGTAGAGAGTGAAACATTTACCAATTACACAACGCGCGATGGACTACCCAGTAATTTTGTACTTGCTCTTGAGTTTGATAAAAACGGGTTGTTGTGGATTGGTACGATTAAAGGCTTGGCCAGTTTTGATGGCAAGAGCATTAAACAACACTATCAATATGAGGGCCTCTTAAGTCGCTTTGTATATAGCATGACATTTTCAGAGGATGGAAGCTTCTGGGTTGGTGGAAGAAAGGGAATAACGCGCATACCTGTGACTGCTCATGAATAAGATTATATCTTTATTGATACTGCTGTTTTTATTTCCAGTGCTTGCCTATGGGGGGTTACCAGAAAGCCTAAAAAATGGAAAAGAGATCTACCGGGCATACTGTAGTGTTTGCCATGGTGATAAAGGTGATGGGCAAAGTTTTGTGCGTAATGTAATAAAAACCCCACCGCTGGATTTTACAAAGAAAGAGTTAGCCGATCAATTTACAGTAGAGAGAATGCGCTGGGCTATCTTACTGGGTAAACCCGATACCGCTATGCCAGCATGGCGTTTTGAGCTTACTGCATTACAGATCAGTGATGTTATAACCTACATTCGAAAAGAGATAATGGGGCTTAAGTTAACAGCGCCTGTTTCACCAGAGCCGGCTATCTATAAATAGTCGTAGTTAGCGTTTTATAAACCGCAGCGAATTAATAAGTTCTTCTTTGGATTATAAGGGGGTTTTAGGGGGTGTCAGTGGTGAGTTATAACCACTATCGGGTTCACCGCAATGATTTAGAATCACCCGCCTCACTTTATCACGTAAGCCTATTGCCACCTCCCAACCAGCGCCTGTTGGGGTAATCTTTTCTCCCACGTTAACAGCTATTGCGCCATGGCGAGGGAACCACCTGCTACCCTGAAGCAGAGAGCGACTGCCTTTTATTGCAATAGGAATAACGGGTAAACCTGTTTTAGCTGCGATAGTAAATGCCCCCATACGGAAAGGAAGAAGGCCTGGTGCATCGATAAAGGTGCCTTCCGGAAAGAAGAAAAGAGGCAGGGTGGTAGAAGAGGCTGATGCTTCCAAATGTTGTGCATCAGCCAAGCCTTGCTGCTGATCAATACGTTCTACAAATTTCGCATCGATACGCTGTAAAAAAAGGCGTGCTATTACGTTGGATTGCAGTTCTGCCTTAACAATAAATCGGCAATCTAATGGTAGGACAGCAGCAAGAATAATGGCATCCACATAGCTGGCATGATTGGCTACCAGGATGCAGCTTGTGTTCGGTGAAAGATGTTCCAACCCAGCCGTCTCTATTTTTATTCCTGACAAAAAGGCCAGTAGTCGGGCGCCACCACGGATAACCCGCCAGCGCCAGGAGAGGCGAGGTAGGGCAACAGTCAAAAACCAAATGATTGGGGTCAGGCATCCAAACAGCACCCAGGCATAAATGGCATACAACCATTCGGACAGTGCCCGGTGACACCTTCGGAGTTGAGGCACCGTACCTGATAATGCAACACGTATTATCTGTAGCCAGACAGCCCGTTGAGTTTGGTTTATATTACCCTGCTCGTATAGCTCTCGGCAGGCACTGCGCCTGATTTTGCCACTGGAGGTTTTTAATACGGTATGCGGTGGGGCCAGTATGACTTTATCAGGCCGCAACCCCAGTAGATCAGAGGCCAGAACATCAATCTGATTCTCAAGCTTTTGTAGGTTGTCAGGCGTGGTTTCCCGGGTCTCGGCCAAAACCACGACTGATTCAGTCTTTGTGGCATGTTCAGTTGTTGCAAATACGGCAACACAGCCTTTACGAATGCCCGGGATGTAACCTATGGACTCTTCCAGTTCATAGGGGTAGATATTACGCCCAGCCCGGATAATTAAATCTTTGACCCGGCTGGTGATATAGAGATCACCATCAGCGATATAGGCCAGATCACCGGTATTTAACCATGAACCA
The DNA here is from genome assembly GCA_021773975.1 of Gammaproteobacteria bacterium. GTDB lineage: Bacteria > Pseudomonadota > Gammaproteobacteria > Chromatiales > Chromatiaceae > WFXD01. The sequence goes on from JAJFJN010000075.1 coordinate 43,813, forward strand.
TCAAATAGGCGCAGGGTGTCGTCTGGATTTCGATAATATCCGCTGGTGGCGGAGGGGCCATGAAACTGCAATTGACCCTCATGACGCTCTGGCAGTGCGTGCCCGTTGGTATCTACAATTCGTATTGGGTGGCCTGCCAAAGGTTGGCCACAGGCAGCAAATTCCAATACTTGGGTCTCTGCAGCCGCCGCCGGAACGGCTCGGCCTGATGTTGTTAGGGTCTGTCGTTGAATACGGTCAATAGGCGGGACCCGGCCGGGTGGAGGAAATGCCAAGCCAACAGATGATTCAGCCAGCCCAAATACTGGAGCTAAGGTTTCCGGTTGGAATCCATATTGATGAAAATGTTCACTAAAGCGTCTAATGGTTCCGGGACTCACAGGCTCTGCCCCATTGAAAGCCATGCGCCAAGAGCTAAGATCCAAACCCGCCAGATCACGCTGACGTATTTTGTGCAGACATAGCTCATAGGCAAAATTGGGGGCGGCTGAAAGTGTGCCCCGGTGATTGTGAATAGCCCATAACCAGCGTTGAGGATGAGCCAGAAACGCCAGTGGCGACATCGCAATCAGTGGAAAGCCAAAATAGAGGCTGCCCAGCCAGGCACCAATCAATCCCATATCATGGTAGAGAGGCAACCAGCTTACAAATACATCATCAGAGGTAACCTTAATAGCCTCCCCCATAGCTCGAAGATTGGCGAGCAGGTTGCTGTGAGTCAGTGTCACGCCTTTTGGATTGCCTGTGCTGCCGGAGGTGTACTGTAGAAAAGCAATATCAGTGGCTTTGGCAATGGTGAAGTGCTGTGTTTCCCCCTCTGCTTCTGTCAACTCTTCAGCGGTAATAATATGTTGCAGGCTATCGACATGTGACTTGAGCAGATGAGCCACCAGTTTTGCTTCGGGTATTGTTACCAGGAACTTTGCCTGGGCATTATTAAGAATGCGGGCATGTCGACGCAGATGATCTTCAATCTGAGAGGGGCGCGCAGGAGGGTAGATTGGCACGGGGATACCACCGGCCAGCAGGATGCCCATAAAACTAAAAAAATAGCTCCGGCTGGTTGGCAGCATAATTGCGACCGTCTCTCCAGGCTGCAGCCGATTTTGTTGCAATCCGGCGGCAACCCGGCAGGCACCCTCATAAAGTTCCTGATAGCTGATTTTTTGCGGGTCATCATCTTCACCATAGAGCTGGATATGCACCCTCTCTGCATGATGATCCAGATGCCAGGCTAATACCTCTTGTAGCGTCTGTGCCTGGTGTGGCGCTGAGATTCTTTCCTGGTGCTGGGGTGAGGTTGGTTTTATTTCCCGCTTTATAATTGTGCCTGCAGGGGCATTTTCTATCAATTGAATGAGATCATGAGTGCGCTCAGCCGCAATAAAAGACGCTTCAGACAGATGCACCTGAAAATTGTATTCAAGGCGAGAGAGCAGCTCCATCTTGCCTAGGCTGTCGAGCCCAAGATCTTTATCCAAGGAGCTATCCATTGTGATGACCATGGTATCCGCCCTTCCTGGATACAGCTCCTGAACCAGTGTCAGCACAATCTTCAGTAGTGCCGCTTCAGTTATGTCTGGTTTATTCATGGCTTGCACTTGATTTCTATCCATTTTTCTAAGATTGATATCAGCAGGTTAATAATTGTAAATCGACCAGCCTGCCATTGCTTCCCTAATACTTACTTTAAACTATAGGGCATTCCCATTTATTTCTTGCCGCAAGCCATAACGCCTGGCGCTTGAAAATCCTGAACCTCAATCTGCCTCACCCATAATTAATAGAGGTACCCTACAAAAACAGGGTAGAATTCTTAAATACTATTTAATTCGGCGGCACTCGGAATATCATGATGCTCTCTTTTCTAAAAATGCATGGCTTAGGCAATGACTTTGTTGTTTTTGATGCCATCAATCAAAAAATCAACCTGACCACACAGCAGATCCAATTTATTGCAGACCGTCATTTTGGCATTGGTTGTGATCAAGTTCTATTGGTTGAATCTCCCCGCTCATTGGATACTGATTTTTACTATCGGATATTTAATGCGGATGGTTCCGAGGTTGAACAGTGTGGTAATGGCGCACGCTGTTTTGCTAACTTTGTACATATGACAGGCTTGAGTGACAAAGAGATTCTGCATGTTGGCACGCTTTCGGGCAGCCTTCATCTACGGCATGAGAATGATGGTCAAGTCAAAGTGAATATGGGGTCACCAACACTGGAGCCTGCTTTAATACCATTTGAAGCGGAGAGTCAGTCAAAACACTATTCGATCGAGGTTGACAATCAGTGCTTAAAAATTGCAGCCGTCTCCATGGGGAATCCGCATGCTGTTATACAGGTAAAGTCGGTGGCAGATGCACCTGTTAAACAGATTGGCTCATCGTTAGAAAAGCATCCCATTTTCCCTCAGCGGGTTAATGTAGGGTTTATGGCAGTAAAGGATCGTAAACATATCGATCTGCGGGTCTTTGAACGTGGCACAGGAGAAACATTAGCCTGTGGCTCAGGTGCTTGTGCGGCGGTGGTTGCTGGGCGAATGAATGGATTGCTGGATGAGCAGGTAGAGGTCAGTCTGCCTGGTGGCACTCTTATGATAAGCTGGGCAGGAGGCGAAGCACCCGTATGGATGAGCGGCCCGGCTATCAAGGTATTTGAGGGTAAAATAAAGTTATGACCATACAAACAGAGCCGCTTGGAGAATCATTGGAAACGGAGGCTACTATTGCTCAATACTTAGCTGCAAATCCAGATTTTTTTGAACGCCACGAATCACTCTTGTTAGAGCTGAGATTGCCTCATATTAATGGTGGCAGTGTCTCCTTGCTTGAACGCCAGCTTGCAGCACTGCGTAAAGAGTGTGCTAGCTATCAACACAGGCTAGATACGCTGGTTGAAGTGGGTCATAAAAATGATCTTCTTTTAGAGCGCCTGCACCAGTTGACGCTGGCGCTGATTGATACCACAGACCTGGATGAAGTGCTTAATGTACTCGAGGATCAGCTGCATGATAAGTTTAAAGCGGATTGTGTAGAGTTGAGACTTTTTACTCCAGCTGAGTTGGAAAACCCTTCAGTATTGGATCTATCAGAACAGAAAGGACTCACTCATTTTCAAACCTTTTTCCATAAAAACAGACCACAGTGCAGCCCTCTAACCCAAGAGCAGCACTCTTTTCTATTTGGCTCTGAAGCTAAAGAGATACATTCCACTGTATTGATACCAATAAAGAATGAAAGCATCGTGGGTATGCTGGCTATTGGAAGTGGTGATGAAGAGCGCTTTCAACATGGTATGAGCACGGAGTTTCTTAATCGTTTAGGGGAGGTGGTCAGCCAAAGGCTAGAGATGGTCTCCGAGCCTGGCGCCTAGTCTGAGCCGTTATGAACATGCCATCAGAAGCACCGCTTCAAATTTGGCTTAATCATTTCTTAAATCATCTACGACATGAGCGGTGTTTATCGCCCCATACCCTGAGTAACTATCAACGAGACCTGCAACGTATCAAGGCATGGTGTTTGACACAAAATATTGTTGCCTGGGCTGACCTCACTCAGCCGCATGTGCGTAGTTTTATAGCTATGCGTCACCGCCAGGGCATCTCAGGTAAAAGCCTGCAACGGGAGCTTTCTTCCTTACGTACTCTCTTCCGTTACCTGCAACGTGAAAAGCAGGCAGAAAACAATCCCGCTCAGGGCGTACGCCCGCCAAAATCACAACGAAAACTGCCCTCCGTATTGGATGCCGATCAATTAGGTTGCCTATTAGACCAACCCAGTGATGAGCCTCTTACCGTAAGAGATCTAGCTATGATGGAGCTTTTTTACTCATCAGGTTTGCGATTAAGCGAGTTGGTTTCATTGAATCTGACAAATATAGATTTGGTTGATGCCATTGTTGAGGTCACCGGTAAGGGTGATAAAACCCGGCGGGTTCCTGTGGGTGAAAAAGCACGACAAAGCCTGGAGCGATGGTTGATAGTGCGTGCCGGAATGGTCTCCCCCGATGAATCGGCTCTGTTTATTAGCCAGCGAGGCAAGCGCATCTCCCCTCGAACAGTGCAGCAGCGTGTGCATAAATTAACACAGGAGAGAGGTGTGCCAACCGATGTCCATCCGCATATGTTACGGCACAGTTTTGCCAGTCACCTGCTTGAATCCTCTGGTGATTTACGCGCGGTGCAAGAACTGCTGGGGCATGCAGATATCAGTACTACTCAAATCTATACGCACTTGGATTTTCAGCACCTTGCTAAGGTCTATGATAAGGCCCATCCAAGGGCGCGGCGTAAAAAATGACTAAAAGCAAAACCAGTGTAAAATAACACTTATTGTAAGGTAATTATAAGTGACTCATAGAAAAGTAAATTTTTATGCAAAAACCAACAATTAAACGCATTACACTGAAAAACTTAACGGCTTTTTTAATGGCACTGTCATTGGCTACGTTGGTTATTCTTACCGTGAATTTCAGAAGTATCTCAGTCAGGATTATGGAGGATAAGGCGCTTGCTATCTCAGAGGTAATAAAGGCGGGCCTTACCTCACATATGAGAGCCGAAATCATGGAGAATCGGGAGTACTTTCTTGCTGAAATTAATGCACTGACCCTAGTTAATAATGTTGCAATTATCAGATCAAAAGAGGTAATAGAGCAATTTGGTGAGGGGCATTGGCGGGAAAAAGAGCATGATCATGTCACTGAACAGGCGTTTACAAGTGGTCAACCCGTTTTTATCCTTAATGATATTGAGATAGAGCCTTATTTAAGGGCTATCGTACCCTTTATCGCCTCTACGAGTGAGCAGCTAAATTGCCTGAAATGCCATGAGGTAAAGGAGGGTACTGTGCTAGGTGCCGTAGATTTAAGGCTTGATCTCACCGAGTATAGAAATACAACGGCCAAACTATTAGCGGCTATTGGCTTGGTTACCTTTACCTTTATTTTTCTGATTGTTGTCAATAATTTCAGGACCATCCAGCGTTATGTGCAAGATCCATTAAATAAGCTCATTAGGCGGGGTGAAGATGCCTATTACACTCATACACCCATTGATGCTGATGAGTTTGAGTGCCTGGAATTTGAGAATGTAGCTAAAGAGATCAATCTGTTTACTGAAGATGTTATTCACCGACAAGCGGTTATCGAAAAGAAAAACCTCGAATTAGAGGCGATGTCGGATGAAATTGAAAACACTCTTCAGGAGACCATTTTCACGATGGGTGTTATTGAGGAGCAACGATCTAAAGAGACAAATAACCATACCCTGCGTGTTACCAAATATAGTCAGTTGTTAGGTCACCTGTATGGATTGACTGAAAGGGAACTTGAGCTTTTAGCTATGGCTGCACCACTGCATGATATTGGTAAGTTGGGTATACCGGATGCGATTTTATTGAAACCAGGCAAATTAACAAAAAAAGAGTACGAGATAATGAAGAATCACTGCTTGATTGGCTACAACATGCTGAGCCATTCAAGTCGGGATGTCCTTCAGTCAGCCGCCATCATTGCTTTCCAACATCATGAACGATGGGATGGTACGGGTTACCCACAAGGCCTTGTAGGAGATGATATTCATATCTTTGGGCGCATTGTCACCTTGGCAGATGTCTTTGATGCCTTAGCTGCGAAACGGGTGTATAAGGAAAAATGGGCAGCATCCAAAATACTTGCCTATATTGAAGAGGAGCAGGGCGGACAGTTTGATCCTAAACTAGTAGAACTCCTGATAAAAAATATCAATGAATTTCTTGCCATTAAACATCGTTATTAATAATGACTGTAACTAATTAAATATGGAATCATTAACTATAGCTGAACTGTTTGTAATGTTGGTGGAGCCATCGAGCACCCAAGCGCGCATTATTTGTGAACGTTTGGAAGAGGCTGGCACCGTTAACCCATCTTGGAAGAAAGATGGTAAAAGTGCGCTTGCTGCTATGCCAGAAGAGCAGCCAGACTTAATCATCAGTGCCATGTATCTGCCAGATATGACCGGTATTGATCTGGTTCGGGCTATGCGAGATACCCCTGAACTTACTGAAATGCCCTTCATGCTCATATCCAGTGAAACAGATGAGCACTACCTTGAACCTATTCGGCAGGCAGGCGCTATAGCACTACTGCCAAAGCCTTTTGCAACAGGGGATCTGAAACGAGCGCTCTATGCCACATTGGATTACATAACACCTAATACTGAGCTACTGGAAGACCTTAACCCAGCAGCGATTAAGACACTTGTGGTGGATGATAGCCTGATGGCTCGCAACCATATCTCCAGGGTTCTGAACAATATTGGTATAGAGAGCATTACCCAAGTAGAAAATGGTAAAGAGGCTATCGAGGCACTACAGGCTGATTACTTTGATCTGTTGGTTACAGACTACAATATGCCGGAAATGGATGGTCAGGAGCTGGTTAGATATGTGCGGGATAATAGCACCCAAGGTTCTATCCCTATCATTATGGTGACCAGTGAAACAGATGAAAGCCGCCTCTCTGCTGTACGACAAGCCGGGGTTTCTGCCATCTGTGATAAGCCTTTTGAAACCCGTTCGGTTTTATCCCTTCTGCAACAGATTTTGAGAGACGTTTAATCTGGGGGTGTTACTTCATCCCTGACATGTAACGGAAAAAATAGACGTTCTTTGCTATGTTGGCAGGATAAAACTCTATGCCTAATTGGTACTGCACCTGATCAGCGGCATCTGTTTTAGTAGTTTCAGAGCGTTTATGCCAGGCAACAACACCAACAACAGCAAGTACCAAGCCAGCCTCCTCATACATTAGTTGAATACGCTCACCCTTCTCTATCAATCGTTTTGACTCGACACCGACGCCAAATGGAGAGATGTTTTGCAACATCAAAATGCCATGTGTTTCAGATTGTCCTTCGATGGAGAAGCTTAACCTCCCCTGGCGGTTTGGTAATGCAGTATATCGTTCAGATTGACGTGACTCGGTGGGTGAAACAGCAATATTCTCTTTCATCTTTATTAAAACCCTTTGAGATAAAGCCATCAGGACAACCCCAGAATCAAAAGGTTAATCCACAGTCGATCGCTTATTAAATTTTTATCTATATATAAGGCTAGGCGAGGTAGGGTATGAATTCTAGGCAGATATACGCCTATAATTCGCATGATTTGATTTAAAATTATCCACCTAATTTTATTCCTACTGTATTAATCAGGTACAATCAACGGTTTCCAAATTTTAAAGGATCATAATGTGGAGCCGCTAAAGGGCACAACAATTCTCTCTGTCCGCCGAAATGGGCGGGTAGTGATAGGGGGCGACGGTCAAGTCTCTATGGGCAATACTGTCATGAAAGGCAATGCCCGCAAGGTGAGGCGACTCTATAAAGATCGCGTACTGGCGGGCTTTGCAGGTGCTACCGCAGATGCATTCACCCTGTTTGAGCGATTTGAAGGTAAGCTGGAAAAGCACCACGGCCATCTGACTCGATCAGCCGTTGAGTTGGCAAAAGACTGGCGGACAGATCGCTCACTGCGTCGACTTGAGGCGCTGCTCTGCGTTGCAGATAGCAAAGCATCATTGATCATTACCGGCACAGGCGATGTCATTGAGCCAGAAAATAGCCTGATGGCCATTGGCTCTGGCGGTACTTTTGCCCAATCAGCGGCTGTTGCCTTGCTGGAAAATACCGATTTGAGTGCGCGTGAGATCGTGGAAAAAAGCCTCGGTATTGCTGCTGATATCTGTGTCTACACCAACCACAATCGAGTTCTTGAAGAACTGGAAGCTGAATAGAGTCGGAATCTATGTCTGAAATTACTCCACAAGAGATTGCCCAGGAACTGGACAAACACATCATCGGTCAGGCGGCTGCCAAGCGAGCTGTAGCTATCGCACTGCGCAACCGCTGGCGACGCGCCCAGATTACAGGTGACCTGCGTGATGAGATTACCCCCAAAAATATCCTGATGATCGGTCCGACCGGTGTTGGTAAAACCGAGATCGCCCGTCGTCTGGCAAAACTGGCCAATGCACCATTTATAAAGATTGAAGCCACCAAGTTTACTGAGGTGGGCTATGTGGGGCGGGATGTTGAGTCCATTATCCGCGACCTTGCTGACTCTGCTGTAAAAATGGTGCGTGAAACTGCGATGGCGGAGGTAAGAGAGCCAGCCAAACAGGCGGCTGAAGAGCGGGTGCTAGAGGCACTGCTGCCATCTCCAACTCCAACTACTTTTGAAGCAGACAGTCAGTCAGCACCCACAACCAGCTCCAATACGCGTGAGAAATTTCGCGCCAAGATACGCGCGGGTGAGCTGGATGATAAAGAGATTGAGATTGAAGTGAGTGGCGCGCAGCTGGGGGTTGAGATTATGGCGCCTCCTGGCATGGAGGAGATGACCAGCCAACTGCAAGGTATGTTTCAAAATATGGGTTCGAATAAAACCCGTCAACGTAAACTGCGTATCAAAGATGCACTTAGGCTGCTGGAAGATGAAGAGGCAGCCAAACGCGTCAATGAAGAAGATATTAAACTGCAAGCCGTAGAGATGGTCGAGCAGAATGGCATCGTCTTTTTGGATGAACTGGATAAGGTTGCCAGCCGTTCAGAATATGGTGGTCCAGATGTCTCTCGCGAGGGTGTACAGCGTGATCTATTGCCACTGGTTGAGGGTTGCACTGTCTCCACCAAGCAGGGGATGATCAAGACGGATCATATTCTATTTATTGCCTCCGGAGCCTTTCACCTGTCCAAGCCATCAGATCTGATCCCCGAGCTTCAAGGGCGATTGCCGATCCGGGTTGAGCTGGATGCTCTGACCACTGAAGATTTCACCCGTATCCTGACCGAGCCTGATGCGTCGCTCACCGACCAATATAAAGCCTTGATGGCAACGGAAGAGGTTACACTGGCTTTCACTGAAGAGGGTGTGACCCGTCTGGCTGAGATTGCATGGCAGGTGAATGAACGCACCGAGAATATTGGTGCGCGTCGATTGCACACCGTGCTAGAGCGACTGTTAGAGAGTGCCTCTTACGAAGCCTCAGAATTGAAAGGTCAAACCATTGTAATAGATACAGACTACGTTGATGCCCAACTATCCGAGCTGGCATCAGATGAAGATTTAAGCCGTTACATTCTTTAATCCCAGGTATTGTTTATGTCCAAATTTACTCCTACAGAAATTAAGCTGAATCGTGATAATCGTATGCTGAGCGTCGCTTTTCCCGATGGCTCCAGCTACGATTTGTCCTGTGAATATCTGCGAGTATTCTCCCCCTCTGCTGAGGTTCAGGGGCACAGTGCCGAAGAAGCCACGCTACAGATTGGCAAAGAGCATGTGAACATCACCAATATTGAACCGGTCGGCAACTATGCGGTACTGCTGCACTTTGATGATGGCCATAACACCGGCTACTACACATGGGATACCCTGTATGAACTGGGCTGTAATCAGGAGCAAAACTGGGCCAAGTATCTGGCTGACTTAAAAGCAGCCGGTATCAATCGCCTGCCTCATTAAGCGCCTGGCTTTATCTATTACTTAATATTGATTCCCAACGAGAAAATGTCATGACGGAAAACAACAGCACCCATTTTGGATATGAAACGGTAAATACCGCAGAGAAGGCAGGGCGTGTACGCCAGGTATTTGATTCAGTCGCCTCCCGTTATGACATCATGAATGACCTTATGTCATGCGGTGTTCATCGCCTCTGGAAGCGCTATGCCATTGAATTGGCTGGCGTACGCAAAGGCCATAAGGTGTTGGATCTGGCCGCAGGCACGGGTGATCTTTCCGCCCGCTTTGCTGGCTTGGTTGGACCGAAGGGCGAGGTTGTATTCTCGGACATCAATGCCGCTATGTTGGAGCAGGGCCGCCAACGCATGGCCAACGATGGTTTGGTCGGCAATGTGCGTTATGTTCAAGCTGATGCCCAGTATCTCCCTTTCCCTGACAACCATTTTGATTGTGTCACTATTGCTTTTGGTCTGCGCAATGTTACCGATAAGCAGTTGGCGCTGAATGCCATGTATCGGGTACTGAAGCCAGGTGGCCGTCTGCTGGTACTGGAGTTTTCTAAGGTTGAGATGCAACCACTGAAGGCCACCTACGACTTCTACTCATTCAAGCTGCTACCAAAGATTGGCAAATTTGTTGCCAATGATGAAGAGAGCTATCGCTATCTGGCTGAATCCATCCGCATGCATCCAGATCAAGAGACCCTCAAAGGGATGATGGATACAGCAGGTTTTGAACGGTCTGAATTCTTTAACCTAACCGGTGGTGTTGTTGCTGTGCATCGTGGGTATAAGTTCTAATGAGTATTCCGGAACTTGCATTTGCAGGGCTGGAAGAGGCTCTAAATCAATATGTTGCGATGGACCCAAAGACAGCAGCTGAACTGGCCAAGCTGCATGGGCGTGCGATTGCACTGGATATTGCGGGGCCTGAAATTCGCTTGTTTCTGATTCCAGGGCCTGGGCGTTTGCAGGTGCTGCGTCTATATGAAGGTGAGCCAGAGTGTACATTGCGAGGCTCACCGATGGCACTGGCTCGCTTGAGCGTAGCTAAAGAGAAAGGTGTTGATCAGCTCTTCTCGGGGCAGATTGAGATCAGTGGTGACGTAGAATTAGGCCGCCGTTTTGGTGAGATTCTTGGCGCGCTGAATATTGATTGGGAAGAGCATCTGGCGGCACATATGGGTGACTTTATTGCCCATGATGTAGTGAGTGGCGTGCGTTTTATTGCTGACCGGGGTCGTCAGACAGTTGGTAGCATTGGGAAAAGCCTTGCTCAGTATGTTCAGGGCGAAGGGAAACGCTTACCAGAGCGCCCAGAGATTCAGGAATTCACCACTAAAATCGACACCTTACGGGATGATTTTGATCGCCTCCAGGCAAGAATAGATCGTCTGCGCAACCAGGCTGCATCAAACAACTCCGAGAACTAACAGTGATTCACCCTGCTCAGGTTTTGCGCCTGCTCCATATCAACCGGGTATTGATACGTCACGGTTTGGATGAAGTTGTGCTCGCGACACATCTGTTTCGCCCCGTACGTTTTTTACTTTATCTCTCTCCCTTCTACTGGTTTCGTCAGAATAAACAGGCATCTGTTGGCGTGCGTATCCGCCAGACACTGGAAGACCTGGGACCCATTTTTATCAAATTTGGACAGATCGTCTCCACCCGGCGTGACCTGCTGGATGAAGATGTAGCTGAAGAGTTAGCCAAGCTACAGGATGCCGTCCCACCTTTTCCTGGTTCTCAGGCCCGCACTATTATCGAACAGGCCTTTGGTAAAAAGATTGATGAGCTTTTTGAATCATTTGATGAGACCCCACTGGCATCAGCCTCCATAGCGCAGGTGCATGCTGCGCAGCTTAAGAATGGCGATGATGTGGTAGTAAAGGTACTGCGACCGGGTATTGAAAAAACCATCCGTCGTGATCTTCAAATTCTTTATACCCTGGCTGGGTTGGCCAATCGCTTCTGGAAGGGCGCTCACCGCCTGAAACCACTGGAATTGGTTGCAGATTATGACCGCACCATCTCTGATGAGCTGAATCTGGCGCGTGAAGCAGCCAATGCCTCTCAGCTGCGCCGCAATTGGGACAATAGCCCTATCCTGTTTGTACCCCGGATCTATTGGGAACTGACCAAGCCCAATGTCATGGTAATTGAGCGCATCTATGGCACTCCAGTGAGTGATGTGGAGTCAATCAAGGCGCAGGGTATTAGCTTGGAACGGCTCGGTGCGCTGGGGGTAGAGATCTTCTTTACCCAGGTCTTTCGTGACAACTTTTTTCATGCAGATATGCATCCCGGTAATATCTTTGTCAGTCCAGAGGGGCAATATATTGCGGTGGATTTTGGCATCATGGGAACCCTCACCACTGATGACCAACGCTACCTGGCGGAAAATTTGCTGGCCTTTTTTAATCGCGACTACCGCCGGGTCGCTCAGCTGCATGTTGACTCTGGCTGGGTTCCAAAAAATACGCGGGTGGATGAGTTTGAGGCGGCCATTCGTACGGTTAGTGAACCTATCTATGATCGACCATTGGGTGAGATATCCTTTGCTCATTTTTTAGTCAATCTATTTCAGACCGCCCGTCGCTTTGATATGGAAGTGCAGCCACAACTGGTGCTGCTAGAGAAGACACTGGTCTATGTTGAGGGTGTGGGTCGTCAGCTCTACCCAGAGCTAGATCTCTGGGCAACAGCCAAGCCTTTTCTTGAGAAATGGCTGAATGAGCAGATCGGCCCCAAAGCCTTTGTTAATCGGGTGAAGGAGACACTGCCACAGATCTCAGAGAATCTTCCAGAGCTGCCCTTGTTGGCACACCGTGTCATCAAGGATGCCGCTGAAGGTAATTTGGAGGTGAAGTGGAAATCAGAAGAGCTAACGCAGCTCAGAAAGGATGCTAAACAGTCCAGCCGGTGCACTATTGCAGCAATCTGCGGTGGCTCAATGATCATCTCAGCCGCGCTGCTGCTGACTGTTGGCCCTGGTGCCGCCATTGCGGTTTCATCAATCCCAACTATCAGTACGGTTCTGGGTGCTTGCGGTGGCCTGATTTTGGGTAGCGCTTGGTTGAAGAGTAGCTGAGCCGAATGGTATTTAAAATACAGGGCAGGTGATCCTGCCCTGTATTAAATCTGTTTTTAGGCTTTTACCCACCAAACGCAACATCTACGCTGCTGGGGCGTGCACTCTTGGGTATTATTTTGCCGGTTTTTAACTCTTCTTCCAGTGCCTCACGCACATCAATGATGACTACCTTGATGTAAACGGTTAGACCAGCCAGAGGATTGTTGGCATCCAGGGTGACGGTCTCATCGTCAAAAGCGGTGATGGTAATGGGGGTGGAGTTGTCTCGGCTATTGCCTTTCAGCTTAAAACCAATCTCCATATCTCCCGCAGGTACTCTGACCTGTTTCCGAGGCACAACTTTAATAAGGCTTTCATCACGCACCCCATAGGCCTGCTCTGGGGTTAGAGTCAGCTTTAGTTGGGCGCCCTTGTAGCGATCCTCCATAGCCTCTTCAACCGTTTTAAAAATACCATCTCTGCCAAAGATAAAGGTGTAATTCTCAATATTATCTGTGGTATCAATAATTTGATCATCTTTATCGGTGGTGGTGTACTCAATGGTGACAACACGATCTTTTGTTACTTGCATGGTTAAGCCCTGAAGGAATAAATACGCTGCACATTCTACGTCTGTTTTGTTTAGTATCCAACTAAGGAACTTGGTTAATATTAAACTTCACCGGATTTGAGCCGTTGAGCTATGTATAAGAAATTAATTTAATTACAGATGTATGTGGTATCTAATGCATAGCAAAATTCTTTTTGAAGAAAAGAGATCTAAATGAAAGATCGACTTCATAGTCAGCTGGAACAGATTCGATTGCATCTCTCCCGGCCTGATGCACTATTAATGTTGGTTATGATTGGTCTGTTGGCCGGCGTGCTGGCAGGTAGTGTCATTGTAATCTTTCGCTTTGCGGTAGAGGGGACGCTGGCAGGTGTGTTGCCAGGTCAACATGATGAGAATTTTGAAGGGCTGCCGGGCTGGTTGCGGCTGATACTGCCTATTTTAGGTGGGCTTGCCATCGGGTTGCTATTTCGATGGCAAGCCAATGGACAGACTCTGATGGGCGTTGGTCGTGTATTAGAACGATTAACCTATCACCAGGGCTATATTGGGTTTCGCGAGTTTCTGCTGCAATTTGCAGGTGCAGCTATTGCACTGATTAGTGGTCAGTCGGTGGGGCGTGAAGGGCCGCATGTCTATCTTGGTGCAGCGGCCGGAAGCCTACTGGGGCAACATTTTTCACTGCCAAACAATAGCATTCGCACCTTAGTGGGTTGTGGTGTGGCAGCGGCCATTGCGGCCTCATTTAATACCCCATTGGCGGGTGTCATCTTTGCCCTGGAAGTGGTGATGATGGAGTACACCCTGGCCAGTTTTTTACCCGTTATGCTGGCAGCAGTGAGTGGCAATGCTGTCTCTATTTTCTTTTTGGGCTCAGCGCCTGCTTTTGTTGTACCTACACTGGAGATGGGGTCGCTGCAAGAGATGCCTATTGTGATTGTATTGGGCCTGGTGACTGGCACAATTGCTGCCTGCTTTATTCATCTGAGCCAGCTGTTTTCCCACTATGGCAGGCCCTATCCTTTCTGGTGGCAGACCACTATGGCGGGACTGGTGGTGGGTATTTGTGCACTGTTTGCCCCAGAGGTGATGGGGGTGGGTTACGACACCGTGACTAGTGCACTTCTAGGTGAATATGCCTTGCCCGCGCTGCTGCTTATTCTCTGCTGCAAAGTAATTGCCACATCAGCTTGCGGTGGTTTTGGCGTGCCCGCAGGCATGGTGGGGCCATCGCTTTTTATGGGGGCCATCATTGGCAGTATTGTTGGTAATCTGATGAATCTATGGCTCCCTGAAGCCAGCTCCAGCACCACTTTTTATGTCTTGCTGGGCATGGGTGCCATGATGGGCGCTAGTCTGCAAGCACCACTGGCAGGTCTGACAGCCATGCTGGAATTGACGCACAATCCAGCAGTGGTTATGCCAGGCATGTTGGCTATTGTGGTAGCTAATCTGACAGCTAGTGAGCTGTTTGGTAAAGAGTCTATTTTTATCAGCTTATTGAGATCATCAGGATTTGATTACCGAACCAGCCCCGTTTTACAGGCACTTCGGCGCATTGGTGTGGGCAGCGTGGTTAAAAAGGATTTTATTCAGCAGGCTCATATTATTAGCCGGGAAGAGGTAGAACAACTGCTATCAATGGAGCCTGAATGGATATTGGTTAATAAGGATGGCCACCCTGTGGTTTTGATGCATGCTGTTGATCTGGCGCGTCATATTCAAAATTCAGAGGCTGAAGAGGGAGGGATAGAAGAGATCGATCTCATGGAGATCCCCGCTTGGCGGGCACAGACCGTCCCCATTCATCTTCAGGCGAGCCTGCAAGAGGCGCTGGAGCTGTTGGATGAGCAATTAGTTGAATCGCTTTATGTGGAGTCAACCAGCCCTGCTGGCACGCATCAGATATACGGTATCCTAACGCGAGAGCATATTGAGTCGGCTTACCATTATTGATCGCTAAAACTGGAGCGCTTCAACCTGCTCTGGATGATCAATAAAAGGGTTTCGTTGCCCTTGAATCTGTTCAATTATTTGGTTTCGGCGTAGCTCTTCATGGTCAGGTGGATCCTCTCTGTGCCAGAGCTTCAATAGTTTGGCTTGTCGGGGGAAAAGTTTTAGACCGTAGCTGGCATGCATGTAGAACATGGCCCGGGCAATGTTGCCACGCACAGCTGCTCGGGGTTCTACCTGGTGTTTTTGCACATCAACCTCGAAGTCACACTGAGCAAATCTGCGTGGCTCTCCCTCTACCATGCCATAAGCTTGGTTACCACGTGCTTTATTGATTTTAGCTTGCGCCGGATAGAGGTTGTGCATATCGGCCTCAATCTGATTGAAGCGGGGGCTAATCGCACGGCAATGGCTGCGGTTTCCACAACCTAGCGCCTTGGTTACCCAGCTCATGGGGAAAATATGTTCAATATTGATCTGGCGGCCTTTGTTAGAACCAAATGAGTGATTGCAATAGAGGGTGTTGCCGCCCGTGCCATAGAGCTGTGACCAAAATAGCGGTATATTTTTAAAGTATGTGGTATTTGGCGGCTTGGCTACGGCAGTTGAAAGTGTGCCTGTAATGAATAGGATGCAGCTGATTAATAAGCAGCGTGCCATAAATAGCCTATCTGGATTTGCTACTGGGAGGTTGATTATAGCTGTCCATATCCAGCGAAGCAGGATAGAAGGTAGCAGCCCCTAAAAAAACAAGAATGGCTACGATGCAGCTGGCAATAATAATTCTGACGACACTTCCCATTAACAACCTCTAGAGTGGATTAATTTACGGCACAATAATATTCTATATTCGGATGCTGTACTATTTGTGCATAAGCTGATTATCTCAAACAAGGGCGATAATGTGATAACTAAAAAAGAACAAATTGAGATTGCAGAATTGATGAAACAGAGTGGGGTTGGATTTGGCACCAGCGGTGCACGGGGACTGGTAGCTGATATGACGGATCAGGTCTGTTATGCCTACACCCTTGGTTTTCTACAATATCTTGCAACACAAGGGGATGTTCAACCAGGCTCACAGGTTGCTATTGCAGGGGATTACCGGTCCAGCACACCGCGCATCATGGGTGCAGCAGTCAAGGCAATTGAGGCACTGGGCTACATCCCCATCAATTGTGGATTTATTCCCACCCCTGCGCTAACGCTTTACGGGATTAACCATGCTATTCCCAGCCTGATGGTAACAGGCAGCCATATCCCGGATGATCGTAATGGCATCAAATTTAATCGCTCTGATGGTGAAATCCTGAAGTGTGATGAGGCGGCAATCCGCGCCCAGCAGGTTGAGATCCCAGCTGATCTATTCTCCCAGGATGGCATGCTGGAAATAGCTCCCGCTTTACCACAAGAGAACACAGAGGCTTATCAAACCTACGCTCAGCGCTATCTGGATTTCTTCCCAAAAAATGCACTTGAGGGATGCAAGATAGGCCTCTATGAGCACTCATCAGTTGCCCGTCAGGTGATGGGGGAGGTGCTTGAGGGGTTGGGGGCGGAGGTGACTAGGCTTGGTCGCTCTAACGCATTTATTCCTGTTGATACGGAAGCAGTTCGGCCTGAGGATATTGAGTTGGCAAGTGAGTGGGCGCTGGCTCATAATTTTGATGCGATAGTTTCAGCTGATGGAGATGGCGATCGCCCTCTAATCAGCGATGAGCAGGGCAACTGGTTACGGGGTGATGTGGCGGGTGTGTTATGCGCTAAATATTTGGGAGCAAAATGCGTTATTACCCCGGTTAGCAGCAATAGCGTGGTAGAAAAATGTGGCTGGTTTGATCGGATAGATCGCACTCAGATTGGCTCGCCTTATGTCATCGCAGCAATGCAGTCTGCTCTGAGTGATGGTTTTGATAGTGTTGTAGGCTATGAGGCGAACGGAGGCTTTCTTTCTGCCACAAACCTAGAGCAGGGAGGTCGCTATTTATCGGCACTCCCAACGCGTGATGCGCTGATCGTTCCGATAGCCGTTTTATTGCTGACCAAGGAAGTAAAATCCTCAGTTTCGCAGCTGCTGATGCAGTTGCCACAACGATTTACCCACAGTGATCGGCTGAAAAATTTTCCCACTGAGTTAAGTCGTAATCGAATTGCAGCCTTGAGTAGTGGTGACTTTGATCAGGATAAGCAGGCGGCCGAGTCCCTCTTTGGAGAGGATTTTGGCACAGTAAAAAGCTTTGACATGACGGATGGCCTACGTATTACTTTTGATAGTGATGAGGTAGTGCATCTTCGGCCATCCGGCAATGCGCCTGAACTACGGTGTTACAATGAGGCCAGCAGTGTTCAACGGGCTGCTGAAATGAATCAGATTAGTATAAAGATTCTGGCTGGATGGGGTGACAAATCGCTCTAAAGGTCTACAGTATTTTATCAAGGGCATAACGCCCAATGTAACTTAGGCGCTGTGAATGTTTACAGCGTTTGGTTATCAACTAGAGATGGGGAAAATATGACTATGCTGCCACATTCTGATAATAGGAATTTTTTTCGTATGGATGTTGAGTGCCCGGCACGGTTCCGGATTGAAGGATCAGACGAGACTGCGGGTGCAATTGTTAAAAACCTTAGTGGTGATGGACTGCTATTATGGCTAGATCATGAGGTAACGGCCGGTACGCGCTTATCCATCGTTATAGTACCAGGCAAAAGTATTACACCACCGCTTTCAGTCGTAGTTGAAGTGGTTCGCTGTTATTCATTAGAGACAGAAGAAGAAGGCAATTTTGCAGCAGCTTGTGTCATAAAAGATAAGCTGGAAGCAGAAAAACTGGATAAGGACTTCCCTTAAATAACAAGGTTTCTAACTTCGCCCTGGAGATAAGCCTTAATATTGGCAACCAACTCATCGACTAGTCGTTGACGCGATTCACGACTAGCCCAGGCGATGTGAGGAGTGACTATCAGGTTTGGAATGTCAGATTCCAGCAGTGGGTTACTTTTCACTGGCGGTTCTTGAGTCAGTACATCTACCCCTGCACCACCAATATTCCCCAAGCGTAACGCTGAAGCCAATGCGGCTTCATCAACAATACCGCCTCGAGCTGTGTTAATCAGAAAGGCCCCTTTTTTCATCAGAGCCAGCTCTCTTTCTCCAATCAGGTTTTTTGTGTTATTGGCCAATGGACAATGCAAACTCAGCACATCTACCTGTGGCAGCAATTTTTCCAGCGTGACGCGTCCGGCCTGAGAATCGCCCCCTGCGCGTTGAGCAATCAGAATCCTCATACCAAAGGCTTTAGCCACATCAGCCACGGCATGCCCCAGCTCTCCGTATCCGATAATACCTAGATTTTTTCCAGCCAACTCCTGGATAGGGAGATTTAGCAGGCAAAACTGGCTACTCTGTTGCCAGGCGCCATCTGTGACAGCTTGGCTATAATCGGTAAGCCGGGTGGTTAGTGCCAGCATCATGCTAAACACGTGCTGCACCACTGAAGGTGTGGCATAGCCCGCCACATTGGTAACCGTGATGCCCAGCTCGTGGGCTGCCTTCAGGTCTACATTATTAGTGCCCGTTGCAGCAACACAAATCAGGCGCAACTGTTTGGCCTGGCTTAGCCCAAGTTTGCGCACCAACAAAAAATAACTCAATAAAAACAATAAGTTAAAATTTATTAAGTGCCGTTATGGCACTACAAACTTTTTCCTCCTGTGTTTTAGACAGTGGTTCGCTGGGTAACCCCAGCAACAGAGGATATCCCCAGTGCATCGTAGAGGATCTGCTGATGGGGTTCTGCACGGGTGGCTTTGCGTACATGGATGGTTTTGCCTTCACGGGTGCGCAATGAGGCCGTGATGCGGCTACGGTTACCCAGGATACGGCGCAGCTGTTCCCAGCTGCTATGGATGTCTTTGGCTTTTAGCTGTATGCGCAGGGTATGCACCAGATGATAGGCCAGCAGGCTAATAAAGAGGTGGCCACTGATACGATCCGTTTTTTGGTGATAGATGGGGCGCAGCCCCAGTTCGGATTTAAGACTGCGAAAGACCGCCTCCAGGTCAGTGAGTAGCGTATAGGTGTGCCACAGACGCTCTTCATCCCATTCCGTGATATCCGTACGTAGGCAGTAGACACCGGGATGGGTGGCCTGGCTGCCGGACTTGTTGTGCCGCACCCATTGGATGGAGGTGGCGTTATCACTGGCGGGATCCTGTTGTACGGTGATGTCATAGTGCTGGGCCGCACGGGCATATTTCTCTTGCAATCGACCCAGGCGCTGCATGATCTTGCCGTAGTTTTTCATGCGGCCTTTTTTGTGCAGCCCATCGGCAAGCTGTTGTAGCTGTTGTTCAAAGCGTTCGCTGAAGAGGTCTTGCATCGCCTGCTCTTTCTCTTCGCGTGCCTGAGAATGACAGTAGAGCTCCACCTCGCCGGTCGCATCGTTAATGACGCGCTGGATTTGAACCTTTTGCTCAGGGGTCTGCTTGACGATCACCGTCTCCCGCTCATCAAAGCGACGTGTTCGCTTGCGGCTCACCACCAGATAGCGGTAGCCATGCTCCTTGAGCCAGATGATGTTCTCTTCAGAGGCGATGCCGGCATCCAGCACAATAATGGTGCCTTGCGCCGCCTGCAGGCCTGTCAGCATGCTTTCCAGTGTGGCAGGCTCGGAGGCGTTGCCTGGAAAGATTTGGCTTTTGCGGGGAAACCCACTGCCATCCAGCACCAGCCCCAGCGTGACCAATGGGGCATCGCTACGTTTCTCTTTAGAGCGCCCGCGTTGCGTCAGCAAGCTCTGCTTGGATTCACCCTCAAAATAGGTGTTGGTGAGGTCATACAGGGTGATGGTCTCCTCAAACGCAAACAGGGATTTCTCTGCGCCGTACAGCCGCTCTTCCAGGGCTTCACGGTGCTTCCACAGCTGATCCGATACGGCGTACAACCGCCTTGCTGCCATCCCCTCGAAGTCGTAGTCAATCAACTCGCCTAAGGCGCTGTGTCGTTGTAGCCACTCATGGGTTGCCGCCTCGCTGCCGGGGCAGGTCATGCGTCCAATAATGCTGCCCAGCGCGGCTGCTCGTTGATGACGGTTAAAGCCCAACTCTTGAAGCAACGCTTCCAGTCCCAACTGCTCTGCTGCATGGTATGCCAGATGCTCAACACCCACTGTGCGTGGGCGAACCAGCTCCAGGCTGCCGACATCCACCGTCTCGTAACGGCCCTCAACAGCATTTTGATCAATCACTTCACAGCGCCCCGCCACGATCTGTGCGGCATAACGCTGTGCTTCCAGCTCCAGCTCAGTCGACAGTGCCACCGGCGCTATGGTCTCCTGAACATCAATCAGCTGTACGATGCGGGCACACAGTGCCTTCCACTGTTCGCGAGGAGCCGAAAAGTGACGCCCCAGGTTGATCAGAATGCGCTGTTTGACCCGGCCATCCACTCGCTCTGACTCCACCAAGCGGAAGGTGAAATACGGTTCGCCGGAGGTGCGGCTTTTGATGGTGGTGCGTCGGATATACATTCCGTAACTGTGCGCAGGTAAATGGCGAATGTCAATAGCGCTCAGTGATTTTATGGCACTACAACGAGGGGCGCATTTTTAACTAATTGTTTTTACAGGACTTATTTTTCAGGCAAAATTTAAAATCAATGACTTACAGCGACTTTAGGCGGAGAAGGCGCAAACTTGGG
>JAJFJN010000076.1 GCA_021773975.1 Gammaproteobacteria bacterium
CGATTGTGTCGCTACCTCATGATAGATTTTGTACTTCCTTGTACAAAATCGATTCGCAAACGCGACAACCTATAATGCCCAGACCGTCCTGCGTTCGTCACGATGACATATAACACATTGCAGCAAGCTGCTTGTGTTACATATCATCATGACTACCGCAATGACTCTACGGCAACTATAGCTGGGACTAACCGCCTTCGCATTGCTCTCCATGGCGGTCAGCGACGGCCATCCTAAGAAGCTTAAGTAAGTGCCATTCGTATCTTAGCCCTATTTTACCAAACTCAATTAATGGTTTTTCCGTCAATATAGAGTCAAGCTTCGTAAGTTTTACTTCACATGAAACATCTGATGAACATGCATTTAGCAGCAGGCTAAACATCACACCTGATTTAATATATTTAAACTTCATTTTCAATTCTCGACTGGTGACATAGCAGGGTCCTCTGTATCTCTATAAATAGGCCTAGACTTTGGGCATTGAAACATATTCAATATCTATCGAGTCTGTCCCATTGATCTAGGAAGTAAAAATCTTCCAAAAACAGGCCGGATATATGAGAGCAATGATTTCCTCTCACATCAGTGAAAAAATGTCTTGCAAACGGGGTGGGGCCATATATGGCGAATATGGGCTTGCGTAGTTCAGGGGTCGTATAGATATGCTGGAACCCGCGCAGGATCTGTGGGATGTCATCACAGGATTTTAGATTCAGTTGGATGGCACTGATAGCCTGCTCACCAATCTGCATTTGGGGTTCGATTACTTTGCGCATGAGATTTTTATCTGGCGAAGATGGCGAGATTTTGGCGTGTGTTCCACACCCTCGTGTCGCATTCAGGGTGAGATAATGTTGACGTTTGTTGTTAAATCAATAAATTACAGAATCAAGTTAAAGTCATTGATGATTCTGGACGACTGCCACACAATCAAATCTCATGGTCATAGGCTAGAGTTTGGTCTATTCACAAGAACGGGGCACTAGACGTACATTACCGTGGTTTAAAAAAAGCATTAGCTGTTTCTAGCCAAAAGAAGCACCTCCGCCCTGCCATTCAAAAACCACTGATGCCCAGCAAAACTTGCTAGACTAAACTATCCAGTACTGATCAGACCAAACCCCATATGGAGTGTAACGAATTTCATGGTCACCAAAGCCACACCTCTCCAGCCAGCCTCACCAACAAGAGGCGGGGTTGTTCTTCTTTTTATCCTTTTGGCTACTGCCTCTGTGTTGATTGCATTACCCCATGGCATTGCCTATGGCATTAAAAGTTGGATTACTAATAACAGTGACGCATCAGTAAAAATTGAAGATGTAGATTTTAACCCTGTTACTGCCACCCTAGTGATTTATGGATTAGATATTACTCAGAAGAACAAAAGTACTCTGCTTATTCCTGAACTCAATATCCGTATGACGTGGACCCCACTTCTGCATAAAGCCGCGCTCATTGATAATATTTCTCTAAGTGGTGCAAGAATTGAAGTAGACCTTTCAAATCCTGCAAATCTCATTATAGGCGGCATCCCATTACCTAATTCAGCATCAACAGAGACCAAAGCATCTAACCCCACTCCCTGGGCGCTTAATCTTGAGAAACTGACTATTCAGGATACAGAAATAAGCTACAAAGATTCTCAGCTTGATGTTCAATTTCGGATTGATAATTTACAACTTACAGAACTGGCTAGCTATTTTCCTAATCAACCCGCCACACTTGAGTTGGAAGGATCTCTTAACGATGCGCCTCTTTCTCTAAAAAGCAAGATAACCCCTTTTAGTTCAGAGCCTAAATTTAATAATATGGTTCTGCTAGATAAATTGGATCTCAAACCTTTTGCCAAATTCATAGAACCCAATGTCAGCAAACTAGAAGGAAAGCTCTTTCTGGATAACAATTTCCTTATTCATCTTATGGCTGATGGCGCTTTAAAAACCACCCAAAATGGCATCATCTCTCTTCTGGAAATAGATGTTGAGAGCGAGGCGGGCAGTTTTAAAAATGAGATGATCCAATGGGAGGGAAAATCAAACCTGGAAAAGATACCAACCAACCAACTCAGCTTTGCTGCTGATGGGGCGCTTCAGCTTAAACCCTCCAGGTTCACTCAAATACCTCCCGGTCTAAACATTGAGCAAGAAGGTGTTAAATGGCAAGGCAATATCACTTTTCAAAACGCTGATGAAAAAACCAGTATCAACCTAAAAGGAGAACTGAACCTTGACCAAACCATCACCAACCTCCCCTATCAGCAAACCCACCTACTCCAAGAGCAACTCACTTGGAACGGTGATCTACAGCTGAATCAATCCCCACAAGGCTCTCAAGAGATTACAGCCAGTGGCAAATTAAACAGCAATGGTCTTACTGCTGATTTGATCGATAGAGAGGCCATCCTCAACTACGATGACCTAGAGTGGAATGGTGAGATCTTCCTTAATAAAGGAGAATCACTGGAAGCATTAGAGTTAAAGGGCAAAATCAACCTAAGCCATTTGGAGGTTCTAGCATCCAAGGAAAACTACACCTTATTGGCACTAGAGCAGCTTCAAACTGGCAGGATATCTGCAGTACTCAATGGTGAGTTCTCAAATGATCAACTTAATATCAGGCAACTCACCATTGGACGCAACAAGCCGGTCAGCCTGGAGGAAAAGGATGCATCTATAGGGTTGCTTCAAGCTGATAATCTAAAGATCAGCGGCATCCGATTCTCAGAACAGACAGGGATAGAGATTGAGGCAATCGAACAGGAAAATCTCAGCCACCTCACGTTGCGCAATCATGAAGGCAAATGGAGCGAACAAGTACTGGTCGAAATTTTGCAAAGGATCATCGGCTCTGATGCACAAACAGAAGCAAAACCTGCCAAGGAGAAGAGCGTTGCTGATGCGTCTTCTTCAAAGAAACCAATGCCCATCCACATTGGTCAGGTTCACCTACTTGGCGATAATTTTGTATCATTCCATGATGAGACATCAGAACCACCCTACCATGCTGACCTAAACCTTCAACACTTCTCCATCAGTGAGATCGACAATACCATCTCAAATAAACTAAGCCCGGTAGAATTGGAGGCTACAGTTAATCAGCAGAGCAGCATTATATTTAGCGGTGACATTGCACCTTTTGCTTCACAATTAACCCTAGATATCGAAGGAAAAATTGAAGGGCTAGCACTACCACCACTCACTGCTTACACCAGCAAACTGCTCGGTTATAGTCTCGACAGCGGTGAACTCAACGCTAATATTAAACTCACTGCTATGGCTGGTGAACTTGAAGGTAATACCGAACTCACTCTACGTCAGCTTAATGTTTCTCCCCTAAGCAAAGAGAAAATGAAGGGTTTAGAAGCCCAACTTAGCATTCCACTGGACACAGCGCTTGGTATGTTGCGCGATTCAAATAACAGCATCCTTTTAAATCTACCCTTAAGTGGAAACAGTAAAGAGTTTAAAGTAGATCCTAGCGATGCCATCAATCAAGCTATCGGTAAAGCACTAAAAAAAGGAGCCACCACATATCTGACTGCGGCTTTATTCCCTTTTGGAACCATGTTAGCTGTCGCACAAATGGCAGGAGAAGAGATGGCAAAAATTCGCCTGGATCCTGTTTTTTTCCTTCCAGGCTCAATACTGCTCAATCCACAACATGAGGCCTATTTAGAGAAAATTGCCAACATCTTAAAAGAGAGACCCGAGATCTATATTAAGCTCTGTGGAAAAGCTATTGAAGATGACCGCACAGCCTTAATGGAAACTGCCAGTACAAAATTAAAAGCTGAGCAAAAAGCAAAAAGCGCCGGAAAGAAAGAAGAAGCCATTGCCATACCCGTAGTCACTAACCAACAGCTTGAATCTCTTGCTGAAAAAAGAGCAACTGCTATCGAAACATATATGGCCAAACAGTACCAGATCAAAAAGAATCGCCTGATCAGCTGCCAACCGATAGTTGAACCAGAAACCACAAAAGAGCAGCCACGGGTAGAGATGCTACTTTAATGGGGGCAAGAAGGTTTGTACCATGCGTGTGCGTTCAACTGATTTTTCTGGATTATGAACTAAGCGTAAAAAAGCGGCCTTCACGCCCGACACCCAGGTCGAGCATGAAGGCCTATTCCCTAGACCTTACAAAACGCAATATGGTCGTATAGCTTGTCAGGAATATGATCACCTGTAGTGAGTAACATCTCTACGCTTAAGGTGACAATATAAGCGCAAGGATTTAAGTCTTTCACCACAAAATTCGGTGTCGCAGTTCCAAACTGCTCTCCTGGCACGGCGGCAGGAAGTGTAAAACTATATGGCCCACCTGGACCAGACATAGACATAGCTACTACTCCCAGATTGGGCTGAGCAGCAGTAAACAACACATCAAGATCGGTAGTGATACCTGAACAGCCACCACCAACAATTAATTGTTGGATATCAACCATGGCTACACCAAGCTGGTTTGATAAAGTCTGAAGCATCCAGATGGGATGCCGCTCAATATTATCATAACGAGTATTGTTGACCGCAAGCTGTTGGCATACACCTGCAACCTGCTCAGTTGTGGGGTCACCCACTTTGCGTGCCCACATGCGTAGGCCAAAGTATCTATTCTGTGCCAGTGGTTTACCCGTGGAGGTGCTGCTAATACCCGTAGCAAGCCCCGTTAGATCAATACTGGGCCAGCTGACAACGGTTCGGGTATTAAGTCTAATCTGATTGCCATTGGGCTGAAAAAAGCCACTGGGGCCAAAGGTGTTGCTCTCTTGTGGCACCTGAATCCAACCACCAACTACATTCGCCTCTTTCTCACCCGGATTACCATTAACAGTGTAATCCTCTGATTTAATTGGATTAGGATCACCAGGATATGCCGGCGCATATTTTAGCAACTGGCCAATTACGGTACGGCTAATTTTCGTCATGTCCACCGCTGTCCAACTGCTGATAACTGTTCCATCAGCCTGCACCTCTTCAAACTCAAAGCGGTATTCCATGGGGCCGCCAGCAAACTTCTTGGGCAGTGAGCCATTAAGGCGGATAGTACGGTAAAAAGCACGGTCACCTGGGTTAATTAATCCAGAGTCACCCGGTGCACTATCAATTGCTGTTTGATGATTGTAGCTACCCACATGTGTAAAGACAGGCGGTGGATAAGGCTCATCTTCAGGTACAAATTTATCCAGGCAAAGTGTTGTACAAAAACAATGGCCAATATTTTCACGTCCACTTTCACGGCCTTTAGAAGGCGGTTCAATAAGTAGCGGCGCACTGGAAGGATGACGGATATGGAAGTAGACATCAGGACCACCAAACAACTCCATATCGATCCAGGTACCGGGTTTAAAATCCGCTTCAGTATATTCTATCCAGAAGTAACCATTGCTATCAGTGGTGGCAGTACCCAATGGATCATCTTGTAACCAATCACGATCAAAGGCAGTAACATTTACACCACCAATGGGCGCTTTAGTTTTACAGTGTACAACCTGGCCGCATATAATCCATTTACCAATTATTCCGCAGATATGACACCAGATGCGCGGTGCCATGCAGTAGTCCCAAGTGGCAACATAACCATTTTCATACTTACGCCACATAGGAGCCTGCGTGGTGAGGTGAAAATGGTGTTCGTCAATTTTAATATCAACATCAAATGCATCACCGTCGTACCCCTTAATTAGTTGCAGATCAACATTACCGTTTTCATCCGTAACCCCCTCGGCAAGCAATAATGCGCTTTTTTTAGCAACTTGATCTGCATCCAATTGTGAAAAAGTCGTCTTGGGATCAGCAGCAGCAAGGCTGGCAGTTTTTTTGTCTGAGCGGCGATATAAGCATACTTTAACGTTAGCAAGATCCATAACGCAGTCATCACTAATACGCCCTGAAAGATGGATTTTATATAGATAGTTCATAAAACAAATACTCCATGTATGTTAAATTTTATGGGAACTGAATTTACTAATTGATGCATTGCCTGAAAATACTCTTGTTGCAGACAAGCTTTTCTAAAATATTACTGGATATAGTTACAGCAGAAAAAAACCTTTAACTAGAACAAATAAAACAAAGAAGAGATGTGCGTAGCCAAATCCTTGGTTTTCTACAGCTGCTGCCTGATATGAGGTTGATCCATTTAAAATCCTTACCTCATCCGTAGTACTTATACGCTGCTAATATTTTAGTGTCAAACTATGTTGAGGAGTGAGTTTTCTGCTTGAAAACCATTTTTTCGCATCATTAATTACCATTAAAATTATGCTCTTATTATAGAGGGTTAGTCATAACCATACCGCCTGGTGCAATCAGCATCAGGTGGATAATGACAATAAGGTAATGGATTTTCTTTCTCTCTCTTTGGCAACTCATCACTCTACTCAATGAGATGATAGAAAGATCATAGTTCTAGATGGGCGCACTACAAACGTAGCCGCCCACTCTTTATCAAACTCAAATAGTTTCAATGCCACCCATATAAGGGCGCAAAACATCAGGCACGGTAATATTACCTTCAGCATCCTGATAGTTTTCCAGTACTGCAACCAACGTACGCCCCACAGCTAAGCCGGAACCATTAACCGTATGGACTAGCTCAGGTTTACCTGTTTCAGGATTACGCCAGCGCGCCTGCAGGCGACGCGCCTGAAAATCCTGGAAGTTGCTACAGGATGAGATTTCACGATACTTGCCCTGCCCTGGCAACCAAACCTCAAGGTCATAGGTTTTAACCGATGAAAAGCCCAGATCACCTGTACAGAGAGTGACCAAACGATAGGGCAACTCCAATCGTTGCAGTACCATCTCCGCATGGCCTGTGAGTTGTTCCAGCGCATCTTCTGATTCTGAGGGACGCACCGCTTGCACCATCTCTACCTTCTCAAACTGGTGTTGGCGAATCATACCTCGGGTATCTCTGCCGTAAGAGCCTGCTTCACTACGAAAACAGGGGGTATGGGCTACCCAGCGTTTGGGCATATCAGCATCTTCAATGATCTCATCACGAACCAAGTTGGTGACTGGCACTTCAGCAGTGGGGATCAGGTAATAGGCCTGCTCTCCTTTGAGGGCAAATAGATCCTCTTCAAATTTGGGTAGCTGCCCAGTACCTTGCAGGCTCTCAGCATTGACCAGAAAAGGAACATAGGTTTCTGTATAGCCATGCTCTGAAGTGTGTAGATCCAGCATAAATTGGATCAAGGCGCGTTGTAATCTTGCCAGTGGCCCTTGTAGGGCGACAAAACGAGACCCGGCAATCTTGGCTCCCGCTTCAAAATCCATACCTTTGTTGGCGCCAAGATCCACATGATCCTTAGGTTCAAAATCAAATTGGGCAGGCTTACCCCAGCGACGCTCTTCACGATTGTCTTCTTCATCTTTACCGTCTGGCACATCAGCATGCGGTAAGTTTGGCAAACTCAGGCTGATATCTCGCAGCGCTTGCTGGACGGCTTGCAGCTCTTCTTCTGAGGCTTTAAGTCGTTCACCCAAATCAGAAACCTCAGCCAATAGTGGCTTAATATCTTCACCAGCAGCCTTAGCTTTACCAATCCCTTTGGAACGGCTATTGCGCTCATTTTGCAGATCTTGAGCCGCCACCTGTAGTGCCTTGCGGCGCAATTCCAATTCTGAGATTTTTGCTACATCCAGTTGCATGCCCCGACGGGCAAGCTGCTGAGCAACCATTTCCAGATCATTTCTGAGAAGACGAGGGTCCAACATTATTTATTCACCACCATTCACTTGGGCAGGCCAGCTGACAATGTGGCCTGGTTTAATTAGAGTATTTAGGTTGTTCAGTACTTGTTTAACTTTTTCAGAAGAATCAAAAAACTCCACCACTAACGGGAGGTTTAGCGAAAGGTCAATTAAGGTTGAGGCGTGCATCTTTCCAGATTGACCGAATCCGGCGATACCACGAAAAGCCGTTACACCACGCACTTTCTCTTCATCATGCAGGATGGCCATCAGCTTTTTAAACTGGTGCTCTCCTTCAGTAAGGTAGATGCGCACCATGGTTATTTCACCGTTCTGAGTCATTACATCTGCCTCCCAATAATAAGTCCGATCCAAGCCGCACCCACACAGGCAACCACACTAATCAGCACATTGAGCGCAGCTTTTACAAAATCAGCCTGCTCAATTAAGTTCAATGTCTCTATAGAAAAAGTAGAAAAGGTGGTAAATGCACCCAAAAGGCCAACCAATAGTGCAGCTCGCAGCTCTGGTCCGGTGGTCATTCTCTCCAGCAGCAGCACATAGAGAAAGCCCATTAACAGAGACCCCGCCACATTGACTACAAGGGTGCCATAGGGAAACCCTCGCCCTACCAGGTTATAAACCCCTGTAGAGACCCAGTAACGCATCACGGCACCAACAGCACCGCCCGCAGCAATAGCAAGGATTTGAGTCAATGTTCAGCCTGAAAAAATCAACGTGAGAAATAGCACATTCTACACCGACCAAAAAAACGACGCGATGTGAAAATCACTTCTTACCCCTATGCCAATAGCGCTTTGCATCTATTCGATAGGACTCTGGCTCCACAATACCCTCTATTGGGTGCAGTCGAAAACGAATTGCCCCCTGCTCTGCTGTATTCAACAGCACTGCATTCACTGCTTTCCAGCGCTGCATAATCTCTGGTCGTGGAAAACGGTATCGATTTCTATAGCCCGCTGAAACCAAGGCATAATCAGGTGAAGTTGCGGTGACAAAATCAGCGGTTGATGAACTCTTGCTACCATGATGTGGCACTTGAATAATATCTACAGCCAGTTGCTCTGGCACATTTTTTAGCAGCCAGGATTCAACCTCTTTTTCAATATCAGCTGTCAGCAGTATTCGTCCTGCTGCGTTCTCTATTAACAATACACAAGAAGCATTGTTTCCCTGATTTTGGTTTTTTTGCGCCGGGTATAGAAAGCGGAAGGTTACACCATCCCATTCCCACGCCTCTTGATTTGTACATTGCTGAACATCCCCCCATGAAAGCTCATCTGGCTCACCACTCAATATCTCATGCACTGCGACTTCTTCAATCAACCTAGGTGCACCACCTGCATGGTCGTTATCTGCATTACTCAATATCAAACGATCAATTTGAGACACACCCATTTGATGCAGAAAGGGAGCCACTACTGCAGACCCAGCATCAAAATCATCCGAAAAACGAGCGCCTGTATCAAAAACCAGGGTATGACGCTGAGTTTGGATAACAGCAGAAAGCCCCTGCCCAACATCCAACAGGGTAAACCAAAGTTCTCCAGTCACAGGGGACTGTGGTCGAATCAAAAATAGCGGCAATAAAAAGATTGCACCCAACCAACGGCCTGGCAAACCTGCTGGGGCTAGCAGTAAAAGCACTCCAACCATAGCAGGCAACCAAGCCCAAGCAGATATTCCACCCTGCTCCCAAACTGCATAAGAGTGTGCCGCCACCATTTCAAGCAGATTAGTTGCTATTTCAAGCACCCAAACCAATGGCCATAACATCAGCCCAGCAACCCCGTCGGATACCAATAACATCAAACTGCTCAATAGCGCCATGGGCACAACAAACAGACTAAACAGTGGCACAGCAATCATATTCACCAAGGGTGCAAACAGCGATACCTGCATCCCCCAAGCCAGTAACAGTGGAGCCAACCCTACAGCAACCACCCACTGCACCCGCCCCCATTTTCGCCACAAACCTTCACTAGAAATATACCCAGAAAGCCCATATAGAATGATGCCTACTGCAGAAAATGAGAGCCAAAAGCCCGCTGACATCACCGTTTGATAATCAATCAACACGACCAACAATAATGCCAAGGATAAAACATGTGATGCTCGTTGCTGCCGACGCAGCAATATGCCACCCATTACCACAGCCAACATAATCAAGGCTCGCTGAGTAGGTACCGCAAAGCCTGCCAAGGCTGCATAAAGCAGTGCGACCAGCATAGCACTCACTGCTGCTGCCTGTGGCGCAGTTAGCCAGATACAGAGCCGCGAGGATCGACTCCACATCCAGCGAAAAAAAAAGAAAACCAGCCCAGCCACAATCCCTACATGCAGCCCAGAAATAGCCACAAGATGATTGGTTCCTGTACGTGCAAACAGATCCCACTGTTCACGACTGAGACCACTTCGATCTCCAATAACCAATGCAACAATAATCCCCGCTATAGCTGGATCAGTGACCACATGATGGACCCTATCGCGAAGTGTTTGTCGCAGAGATTGAAGAAAATACTTAGAACCACTATCTGCCCGTTTTAGATTTTCTGAGCTTTCCCGCACATAACCTGTTGCATGAATCCCTTCTCGAAAAAGCCGACCTTCATAATCAAACCCGCCAGGATTCATAAACCCATGGGGTCTACGCAGACGCACCTGCAGCTTCCAGCGCTCGCCTACTCGCAGTAATGGTGCATTGCGATACCAGCTAAGCTGAATTTTTCCTGGTGAAAGATGCTGTTCATCCTGATATTGCAGCTTTTCAACCTCAAACTGAAACCGCATTCGCCGGCCACGCTGCTCTGGCAGTGAAACAATCACACCTTCAACATATGCATCCTTGCCTTCAATCAGTGGATCAAGTGGATTGCCCAATAACCAATGTGCATTTATAAGCGCCCACAAAAAACCCAAACAAACATATAGCGGCAGACGCAGCCATGAAAGGCGTAAAGCAAGAAGAATAAAAGGGAGAAGAACAATCCACAGCAGAGCTGGCAGCTCTGCCTGAAACTGGAAAATAAGAACGCCAACAACAAATGCAACAACAGCCTGAATCACTGCCCATCCTTGAATAGCATACTGCTGCTACTCTCCTTAATTAACCAACTAAATCAACATCCAACTATTTTCTAATCAGGCGCTAAGCAATACTATTTATATATACACTAAAACTCTTGTGACATAAAAGCTATACACAACCACTCCACAAAATCTGTTTCAGTAGGTCATCTGTGATTTTTAGCCGCTGTGCCAGCAGTCGAGCAATACGCCTAGCCAGGATAAAACCAGCATCCGTATTCTTCTCCATATATGCCATCAACTGCTCACCATCTATCTTGATCGCTTCTACCTCACCAATAGCTCGAATAGTCGCTGTTCTTGGTTGATCAATGAGCCAACCTACTTCACCAAAGATATCCTTATCTTTTTTGGAGAGAACAATCTCACCACTTACACTTGATCGATTAATAGATAAAATTTCAACATCACCGCTTGTCAGAATATAAAGATCACGATTTTCTTCGTCTTTCTCCGAGATCAATACATCTCCATCACCAAACTCATGTTTGCCGCACATCAGTGAGATATCTGCCAATATGGCATAATCAAACCCCTCAAACAGTGAAATATTTTCCAGCATATTGATCATTTAACACCTCATGAATATTGAAAATATTATTTCTGCAGAAGCTTATGCATTGGGGATACAATGGTTAACGCCATACTCATGCGCTTATTAGCATCAAACCTTCATTAACCAATCAAAAGCCATACTCTGTAACCATAGGTTATTGAATTGAATAATCAAGATTAAAAACAATAAACTAATGCTGCATTAGCTTATTTGAAATACGCTGACAGAGCCGTTTAAAACCATCAAAATCAGTTGTCGTCAGCTCTGTATCATCCGCCCTTCTATCAGCAAACATTATGCCGATAGGTTGCTGGTTGGAAAAAAGCGACATTATAAAAAAATCCTTTGAATCCAGAAGGTCATTAACATGAGCCGGTACCAGCTGAGCATATTTTGTAAGATTCTCTGTATGCATCCATAACGCACAGGGCTTTTGAAGAAGGAGACCAAAGATATTGCTAGCACTTGCCTCAACTTTTAGCTGCTTTATTTCAGTGACTGTAGTTTCTTTCACCAACAGTGTTTGAAGTATATTTTTCTCACGATTTAGCATAACAAAAGCTGTTCGACCCAGCCCTACTGTTTCATGCATATCTTGCATGGCTCGTAAAATGAGCTCCTGCAGCCCACCCTTGGCCGGAGTATTTGATGGTGTTGATCCGGCTAGGGCAGCACTACTATTGGTATCAGAGACAGATTCACTTTCATCCTCTGGCTCCTCTAGAATGGGCAGAAAGAGCATCTGGGGCACAGGACACGGCAGCCCCATCCCATGGTGTATTCTGGCCGCCGCCGCTGCCTCACCATGCAGCCCAGAGATAATCACACCAGCCTCCTTATTCACATGTTTTACTGCTTCATTCAGGATGGCATCCATCTCCGGGCTATACCAGCCAGCCATTGACTCTTTACTCACACCAAAGGCAATTGCAACACCTCTCTGCCGTACAGATGGGCGCATACGCGGTAGATTCCAATTGGTAATAAGGGAAATACCAAGATCTTCTATTGCACATCTATGTAAGATACGACGCGCGGCCCTGCCCCGTTCTATACCATAACCTGGAATCCTCTCAATCTTCTGTGCAATTTCAGGTTCGCATAGCCAAAGCATAATTTCAGCAGCATGATCCAGAAGTGCTGCTGTTACCAGCTCATCAGGGTTTTCATCATTACGCAGCCGCGCCCAGTAATTTGCATAGTGCATGGCATATACTGCACGGCTAAAACAAGCTTGAAGCCCACTCTTTACCTCAGCTGAAAAATCTTTCTCCAATTGAGGCAGTTGATCAATACTCATTTCCAACCAGGCCATACCCAGCAATGGAACAGCCTGGCCTATATTGGCAATAGGATCCCGATTCTTATCCAAATTCAGATTAATAGCACGCAGAGCCTGTATGCTTAAACCGGGATCACACTGGATAACAGATACCAACTCAGAGTAGTTGGTGGTTGAGAGATTAAGTAAATGTTTGATTTGCTTAGCAGTAGAAGCCATCACTGGAGTGGGTGTATCCCCAATAAATCCCAACCACTCTTGCAGGGTTTTAGACATAATCAACTCAGTCTGGAAGGTAATTTGATCATTGATATTAATTTCATATGAACATATTCGTCCATTAACCACTATTCTTTATGAAAAAGCTTAACCCGTAAACTTAAATCAAATAACAATAAAGCCAATACATTATCAAATAATTCAATATTATGAGTAACAGATTCAGCTGGGCAAAATTCGACGAGTTACCTGTCATTGGAATCCTACGTGGCTATACCGCCACCCAGGTTGAGAATATCGTTAAACACTCAGCTCTGGGTGGATTACGTAACATCGAAGTGACCATGAACAGCCAACATGCAACAGACCTCATCAGGCTGGCTACAGAGGTGGCAGATGGAAACATGAATATTGGCGCAGGAACCGTCTGCACGTTAGATGATCTAGACAGTGCGCTTTCTGCTGGTGCTACGTTTATCGTCACCCCGATTGTAAATGCTGATGTCATTCAACAATGTAATCAGGCACAAGTTCCTGTCATCCCTGGTGGATTTACCCCCACAGAGATCTATAACGCATGGCAACTAGGGGCAGATATGGTTAAGGTATTTCCTGCCAACCAGTTTGGCCCGGGTTATATCAAAGATATCAAAGGGCCACTGAATCAGATCAAACTGATACCCACAGGTGGTATTACGGTTGATAATCTGCCTGATTACCACAAAAACGGTGCCTACGGTTTTGGTGTAGCCACGCCACTATTTGATAAACGACGAGTAGAGGCACAAGAGTGGGAGTGGGTTCAGCAACAGGCCAGGCGTTTTGTTGAAGCCTACAAAACCAATACTTCAATATAACAGCCAAATACAACAAGTTAACTATACTGTAGGGGTATCCCAAAAATTACTATAGATAGTGATCGCCATGAGTTCATTTCAGGTCGTCAACCCATTTACAAATAGGATAGATCGTAGCTATTCATTGCATAGCTTTGATCAGGCTCAGAAATGCATTGATCAATCCTGTCAGGCTCAGAAGCCATGGGCAAAATCAACATTAACCCAACGCATCAATCTTGTTCATGACGCTCTTGAATATTTTGAAGCTCATCGCATAGAGATTGCTAAAGATATTACCCTTCAAATGGGGCGGCCCATTCGACAGGCCAACAATGAAATTGATGGTTTTTTTGAACGGGCAAACTACCTCTGTAATACCGCTGAATCGGCTTTAAAACCAACAATCCTACCCGATAAACCAGGCTTTGAACGCCGCATTGAACATGCGCCACTCGGCACTATTTTTATAATTGCCGCATGGAACTACCCGCTATTAACTGCCGTCAACAGCATTATCCCCTCACTGCTTGCCGGTAACAGTGTCATCCTAAAACATTCCAGCCAAACACCAGAGATTGGCCTTCACTTTGAACGTGCTTTTGGTCAACTGGGTGAATGCCAACACCTTCTGCAATCACTTTTTCTTGATCACACCACTACGGGGCAAATCATTGAATCATGCCCCATCAATCAGGTGGTATTTACCGGATCAGTACTGGGTGGGCAACAAATTCTAAGCCATACAGCCAAGAAATTTATTCAACCTGTATTGGAGCTGGGTGGGAAGGATGCTGCTTATATCTCAGATCAAGCCAACCTTAGATTAGCTGCTGAAGGGCTTATCGACGGTGCCACCTATAACAGCGGACAGTCCTGTTGTGGGATAGAGCGTGCCTATGTACATGAGAAGGTGTATGAACGTTTTTTATCACTACTGACGCCTCTGATGCATGATTATCAGCTGGGTGATCCTTTGGATGAAGCCACCACACTTGGGCCTCTAGCTCAGGCAAAGCAGGCATCACTACTGAAGGAGCAAATCCAACAGGCCAAAGCTCAAGGCGCCAAGGTTCTGGCTGGTGGCAAAGAACAACAGATCGAAGAGGCCATCTTTTGGGAGCCGACCCTGATGGTTGATGTTAATCACCAGATGCCCCTGATGAGAGAAGAAAACTTCGGCCCTATCCTGCCGATCATGAAGGTCAACAGCCTGGATGAAGCCATTACCCTGATCAATGACTCAGACTATGGCCTGACTGCTGCCATCTATACGGAAGGTGATCATGAGGCAGAACAGTTTGCAGCTGAAGTCGATGTTGGCACTGTCTTTAGGAACCGTTGTGACTACCTCGACCCCGCCCTACCCTGGGGCGGTGCTAAACAGAGTGGTTGCGGCTGTAGTCTTTCTCAATTTGGTTTTCTATCCGTCACCCGACGTAAGGCGATCCATTTTCAAACAAAAACAACAGGTGATTGAATATGGAAAAGATGAGTGAACTGCAAGACAAGATCGAGGCCTACAAAGAAGAAGGCATCCACAGGGTCAAACTGGCCATCACCGATATTGATGGCGTGCTCAGAGGCAAGTACATCTCTCTTGATAAATTTGCCTCACTGTTCAATACAACAGGTGGATTTTGCGATTGCGTCTTCGGTTGGGATGTCAATGACACCCTCTACGACAACACCCATTTTACCGGCTGGCACACCGCCTATCCCGATGCACTCTTCAAGCTGGATCTTGCAACCGAACGACGCATCCCCGGCGAGAATATCCCCTTCTTTATCGCTGACTTTGTGGACAAGGATGGCAAAGGCTCACACCCGGTCTGCCCGCGCAACGCCTTTAAACGCATTCTCAAAAAAGCAAATGATATGGGGTTTGGCATCAACCAGGCCTTTGAATATGAGTTCTTCGTCTTTGACGAAACGCCTCATACCATCCGTGAAAAGAACTACACCGATCTCAAGCCACTCACCCCCGGCATGTTTGGCTACTCCACAATTCGCAACACCACACAGGGCGAGATGTTTAATGCACTGATGGATTACTGCGCTGAACTGGACATCCCCATCGAAGGGCTGCACTGCGAAACCGGCCCAGGTGTCTGGGAGGCGGCCCTGCATTATGACGAAGGATTGGCATCAGTGGACAAGGCCTCACTTTTCAAAACCTTTGCCAAGGTCTTCTTTCAACAGCGCGATCTAATGGCCACCTTCATGGCGCGCTGGAATCTCTCTCTGCCCGGCCAGAGCGGCCACATCCATCAATCACTCTATGATCTAAAAACCAACAAGCCGCTCTTCTATGATGCAGCAGGGACGCACAACATGAGTGAGTTGATGCAGCACTACATCGCAGGGCAGATCCACTATCTCAAACCCTTTCTCAGTCTTTGCGCCCCTACCATTAACTCATACACTCGCCTGGTAAAAGGCTTTTGGGCACCCACTGCCGCCACCTGGGGTTACGAGAACCGCACCGGTGCATTGCGGGTCATCGGTGGCTCACCCAAATCACAGCGGGTAGAGTTCCGCGTGGGTTCTGCCGATGCCAACCCCTATCTCGCCTCTGCCGCCATGCTCGGCGCAGGACTGCTCGGCATTGAGAAAAAACTAACACTGCCCGAGCCAATCCAGGGTAACGCCTACGCCACTCAGGATAGCCTGCCGCACGAATGGCAACTGCCAACAAACCTGAAGGAGTCAGTGGCCAATCTCAAACAGTCCCCCGAAGCCGTAGAGCTTTTCGGTGAGGAGTTCATTCAGCACTTCATCGCCACTCGCGAGTGGGAGGTGCGTGAATATGAGAAGGCGATTACCGACTGGCAACTCAAACGTTATTTTGAAATCATCTAATGCAACGTTTCAACTACCCCACAACCATCTACTTTGGTGAAGGCGCACTACCAGCCTGCGCCCAATCGATCAAAGAGGATGGCGCTAAAAAGGTACTGCTTGTTACCGATGCCACTTTGATCAAAGTGGGCATTGCCAAACAGGTTGAAAGCGAACTCACCAGCGCAGGGCTGGATGTTTTTCTATACGCTGATGTCCACCCCAATCCTACTGAAGATGATGTAGAACAAGGAGCAAAACAATATCTGCAACATCAGTGTGATGCATTAGTAGGGTTAGGCGGCGGCAGCCCCATCGACACAGCCAAAATTATTGCGATCGCAGCAACACATAAAGGACCATTAGTTCAATTTGACGATACCCAAGGTGGCGATCGTCTTATCAATGGTTCAATCCTACCGCCTATCTATGCCCTTCCCACCACAGCAGGCACCGGTAGTGAAGTAGGACGAAGTGGCGTTATTATCACCCGCGAAAGTAACAATAAAACCATCATCTTCCACCCTCTACTCATGCCGAAGATTGCCGCGCTGGAACCCAAGTTAACCGAAGGCCTGCCCCCCACCATTACTGCTGCAACCGGTATCGATGCCTTCGTCCACTGCCTGGAGGCCTACCTTGCACCCGGTTTCCACCCAATGGCCGATGGTATCGCCCTCGAAGGGATGGCCTTGATATTGAAGCATCTACCCAAAGCCGTAGCAGACGGACATGATCTGGAGGCTCGTGGTGCTATGCAGATTGCCGCCACTATGGGAGCCACCGCCTTCCAAAAAGGGTTGGGGATGATCCACTCTCTGGCTCACCCACTCTCTTCTGAGTGCAGATTGCATCACGGACTGGCCAACGCCTTACTACTTCCTTTTAGTATCGATTTTATTGAACAGAGTAATCTCGATACTGAACAAAAGAGGCGCATTAACAAGGTTCGACAGCTTTTTCCAGATGCTGCAGAAACCAGTCTTGCTAACTTATGCCGTACTTTTGTAACCCAACTCAATATCCAACTGGGGCTAAAACAACAGAACGTTAACCAGAGGCAACTACTGCTATTAAGTCAAAAGGCTTATCAAGACCCCTGCCACCAAACCAATATGATCCCAGTAACCGAGGCCGATCTCCTTCAGATATACACACAGGCCTACTAATGAAGATCGGCCTGTTAAACGCCTACATCTGCGACCCTGATCCCAACAGCTATCAGTACCAATATGAACCCATGTTCAGACACTATTTCTCTGAACACATATCAGCTACATGGATCCTTAATGAGTACCGCATCACCCAAGGTAACTGGCCAACGACCATTGATGAATGTGATGGCTGGATCATCGGTGGTTCACCCAAGAGTGTTTATGATAAAGATAGCTGGATTGCAGAACTCATAACCTTCGTAAAAAACTGCCATCATCATAAAAAGTCACTGGTGGGGATCTGCTTTGGACATCAGCTGATTGCACAGGCCCTTGGTGGCAACGTAAGAAAATCAGAAAAAGGTTGGGGTGTTGGTGTGCGTGATTTTAATATGCTTACTTCCAAGCCCTGGATGACAGAAACAAAAGCACATTGCAGTCTTTTATTCAGCCATCAGGATCAGGTCAAAGAGCTTCCCGAAGGCGCTGAACTGTTGGCAACTGATCCGTTTTGTCCCAACCAAATCTACACTATTGGAGATCACATCCTTTCCATTCAGGGGCATCCAGAATTCACCACAACCTACATGCGTGACCGTCTTGAATCACGCAAAGCAATTATTGGAGATCATAGCTATCAGACAGCCTGTACATCGCTTTCCAAACCGGCCGATTCAGCACTGCTTGGCTCATGGATTCATGCCTTCTTTACCAACGCCATATCCCAATATTATTCAGCCATATAAAATAATCAGATTTTTTTGATCTCATAGCTGTACAACCAAAAACAACACACAAGAGCCATTCAGTCTGAATGTCCATTTGGCTGCAGTGTCGCGTTTGGAAAGACTATCGGGCCAAGCAACGGTTTAGGCAAAAAACCATGACACTCACGGCTGATGAGTTCATCCGACGCTTTCTTCTACATGTGTTACCTACAGGTTTTCACCGTATCCGGCATTATGGCCTGTTGGCTAATACCATCAACCTATAAAAATCAGTTGAAAAAGCCTTACACTAGTAAGCATTTGAAACGATGGATAAAACCATGGCTCTTCCCCCCAAAAACCAATCACCCAAAAGATGAAATGCCGGCACCTGCTAAAAACCATCTCCTTGAGGCCATTCAGGTTGAGACATATGCTGGAAAGATACACATAGAGTGGGATCAAGAGGCTGCAGTCACCCCCATGGGGCAGCTACCTTTTTTCATCCAGTTCTTAAAATTAGGTGGGCGCTTTGAACCTTGGGTAAACGACTGTCCATTACATTACCAGAGCAATAATGCGCCAAAGAAAGTAGATGTACTGGGTTCCCTGTTTCTTTCAATACTCTCAGGTCACAGGCGTTATGCTCATATCACCAAGTATTGGAA
>JAJFJN010000077.1 GCA_021773975.1 Gammaproteobacteria bacterium
CTTGGGAGGCTTGCGTCGTTTGGGGTTAACTGTTGTGGTTCGTTGGATTGTAGGCATGAGCTTTCTCCGGTGTGGTTGGTGTGGAGAAATATAACGCCTGTGTGGCTGGGTGATAATGACGTCTTAAAATGACCGGTTACGTTGCGCCATACCTTTGCAGTGAGAGCGCTAGAAAACTGCCCGGATGGGCGCGATCACATCACGCAACACATGTTGTCGTTGTCAACGTATTTCGGCCACAGCAACGTCGCCCATACCTATTGGTATCTCGAAGCAACGCCAGAGTTGATGAAAAGCGTTTCCGAGCGTTGCGAGAGCTTTGTCACAGGAGAACAGTCATGACTTCCATTGCACCGCACATCACTGCCTTTCTTCAACAACGTCTGCCAGTCGAGCGAAGTGCCAGCGAAAATACTTGCGAGTCATACGCCTACGCTTTCATGCTGCTCTTCAATTATGCTGCGGACTGTTTCAAGGTCTCACCATCACAGTTGCAACTTGAGCAACTTGACGCACATCTGGTTCTCGGTTTTCTTAATCATCTGGAATCTAAACGCGGGAATGGGCCGAGCTCCAGAAACACTCGACTCGCTGCTATCAAGTCATTTATGCACTTCATGGCCTATCGGGTGCCGTCAGCCATGGAGCAGATTCAATGCGTTCTGGCAATTCCGGCAAAAAAAGCTGAGACTCGCCTGGTTCGCCACCTTACAGTAGAAGAGATGCAGGCGATCCTGAACGCGCCGGTGCCCAATCATTGGAGCGGTATCCGCGATCGCGCTATGCTTCATCTGTGCTTTGCAGGAGGATTACGAGTTTCCGAGCTGGTCGGCATGCAACTCGCCGATCTGACACTGCAGCCGCAAGCAAGCATCGTCGTCCATGGTAAGGGCCGAAAGGAACGTTGTTTACCATTGTGGAAAGAAACGACGTCGGCGCTACGTGCGTGGCTCGTGGTGCGAGGCGATGTATTGGTGCCGGAACTGTTCGTCAACGCTCGGCGCCAACCAATGACGCGTTCCGGATTCGAATACGTCCTGCACAAACATGCCGAAACAGCGGCACAGCATTGTCCTTCACTATCAAAGAAGCGAGTCAGTCCTCATGTGTTGAGACATACCTGCGCGCTAACTGTCTTACAGGCGACCAAGGATATCCGAAAGGTGTCTCTCTGGTTAGGACACGCCCATATGCAGACGGCAGAAATCTACACACGCGTCGATCCTTCAGTGAAACTGGAAACACTTGAATCTGCCATCGCACCGAAGCTGCGCTCGGGACGCTTCAAAGCGACCGATCAGCTAATTGCTTCGCTCAATCCTCGCTCCGTTATGCGGAGGGATAAAGTCCAAAAATAGCGTCAAATCACTGTCTTTTACCAAGGGACTCTGCATAACAATAAACTCTGCATTAATGTTATTATGCGGTGCTCCGCATAATAACGTTTAGGGTAACCAGACCGGCGAATTGTAACCGAGGGGATTAAAACCATGAGTAACTTGAAAGAAGATACAAAAACCAAAACCGCCGCTAAAGGTAGCCGGGTCTGCGTTGACCCAGTTGTTATGCCGGATCATAAGGTGATTTACCTAGTTCATGCGGAATGCGATGGAGCGCTAGACATCGCTTGGTGTCCAGACCCAGCCCCAGGAAACGACATGGCTTTAAGTGATGCGGTGGAATATGTGAGAGCTGATTTAATGGATGAAGTTAAATCCTCTGTAGTAAATGCTTTTGGCAAATCGCCAGTTGCATGTGACGGGATGCTTTTGGTGCCCGTTGATAAATACGACAGGATTGCTGAAGCACTCAATGCCATTTGTGAGGCATAACATTATAGTGACCACAGGTTCACCCTGGTCACCCGGCCCAACGATCAGTTTTAATGTTACAAGCTGCGCAGCTTTAGACCATCCATCACGCGGTACCCGGTAAAACCGATAGAGTAATTGGTCACTGCGGTTTTTACTGTTTTTTATGGCATTGGCTGCCATATAGAGGACATCCCAACGTCTACCGGGTACATCCTGGCAGATCTGTTTCTGGGTATCCTCTTCAGTCCAAGCAACACAACCCTCCCAAGCGGCAGAGGTCAGTGCTACAGGCCAGCAGAATCCTGCTTGTACTCCTGTTTGACTGACATCAATTAGTACACCATCCTCAATAGCCTGAGCACGTGTATAGGTAGATATTACTTCACCGAATAAAGACTCGGCTGATTGTTCATTTAAAGAGTTGGACATGATGTTGCTCCTATTTTGATTAACACCGGGTTACACCTCCTCCCCTACTGGGAAAGAAGATGCTTTCCCAGTAGGGTTTATATTGAAAATGGGTGTCAGAGCAGACCACGCTCAGCAAATGAAACCGTCTCACTGAACGAGACCACGAAGTGGTCAAGCACTCGCACATCAACCAGTGCAAGTGCCTCTTTCAAACGACGAGTAATTGTTTCATCTGCAAGACTAGGTTCTGCGACACCGGACGGATGGTTGTGAAAAAACACAATGGCAGCAGCATTGATCTTCAGGGCCTGTTGCACGACGACCCTTGGATGAATCGATGCGCCATCGATAGTCCCTTGGAACAGCTCATGCATGGCGAGTATTCGATGCCTGTTATCGAGAAACAGGCAGCCGAATATCTCGTTTTGACGACCTGCCAACTGAAGACGAAGATAGGTGCTAGTCTCCTTTGGACAACTGAACGCCTGTCCAGGTATATGCTGTTCTGCTAACACGGCTATTGCCAGTGCAATCACTGATTGTTTCTCCACTTGGTTGAGCTTGAATGGCGCCAGATCTTCGAATCGGTCTTTTGCCATCTTCTTTACGGATGAATCCGTGCTTTGCATGGTTGATCTCCTCAAATCACAGGGAGATCAATCCCATTGGGGAGAGATTCCCCAATGGGTTAATGCTTGTAGATTTAAGTGAGCCGGATAACATCGTTATCCGGCTGGTTTGAATTTATGCTGCTTGCTCTTTCTCGTTAAAGAACGGTTGACCATTAACCTTTGCCCAGGACATACGAAGTAGTCGGGCCTTGAGGCTGACACCAGATTCACCGGCTTTGTCACC
This sequence comes from Gammaproteobacteria bacterium, assembly GCA_021773975.1. Lineage (GTDB taxonomy): Bacteria > Pseudomonadota > Gammaproteobacteria > Chromatiales > Chromatiaceae > WFXD01. The sequence goes on from JAJFJN010000077.1 coordinate 3,081, forward strand.
TTTCTTGAAAACGAAGGATTCCGCATAGAGATCACTGAGCATGAATCCAATAAGCACCTTTTTCTTGCCCTCAACGGACGGCTTAAGTTGACGCACGATTTCCTGTGCCTGCTTGCCAGATACGTGACACTCAAAATGAGTGTACTGGGCGTTGTCGACACTGCCTCGCAGGGCAGATAAGGTGATACTCAAAAAAGGCTTACCTTCTTTGGGTGTCACCTCCCGGACACGGTTGAGATAACCGATACCGGTTGTATGAAGATCGAAATATTTACTTTCGTTGTTGGACATAATGTTTGCTCCTTCTGGGTGGTTTCATCCGGAGCAAGCACGGCCCAGACGGGAAGACTTACCCGGCAGGGGTGATTGGAATTGAGAATGTTCTCTGTTCCTTTGAAGATGGATCGACGGTTATTTGTTTAGAACAACCGTTGTGCACCTGTTGCACGATCCTGAGATGCCTTGGTTGCCACTGAGGACGCAGTGACGACGTATAAAACTATTATTCAGATATGTTCAAGCTGCATTGGATGCTTCACAGACATAGCGCAGGTACTTGAGCATGCCACGGGCATTGGCGAAGGCTGGGTGTTCAGCAATGGCCTGATTGGGAAACCAGTCAGCAATATGTTCTGCTAGCGCTACCGTACCACCACCCACAAATAGAACCTGATCCAGTTCTACACCAAGCCCTAATTGCTTACGTGTTTCAGCATGGAGTCGCTCTACCACTTCTTGTTTAGCAGCATCTACCAGTCCAGTGATGTCATAGTCTTTACCGTGCAAACGGACTGCTTTTTTATCAACGGCTTGTGCAATCAGCTGCTCACCCAGATTTTCCAGATCAAACCGATCTTCAATAGCGTTTGCTACCAGCTGTTTAACATCCAACATGCCACATTGCAGAGAGCCAGATGAAGCATGGACAATACCCTGATCCTTCACTACTACGTAGTCAGTGGTACGGCCTCCAATATCTACAATGGCTACAGGTGTTGATAGACGTTCAGCATCCAGTTTTGCCTCACCTGCTTTTTCTGTGATGACATAGTCATACCAAGCGGCAAGTGCTTCAGGGATCACATCATGGAAGGCGATACCTGCTGGCAGTGTTTCTGGCATGGGACGGGCTGCTATTTTCAAGCTGTCACGCTTTTTGTCGATGGTGCCTTGACGTAGCTGGCCATTCTTTCGGTAGAAGGTACTGACAGGTAGTCCAGAGACAGCATGTACTGTACGCCCTGCCAGTCCTGCTTCCTGCAGCACATGTTGCACGATAGAACGATTTAGACCCGACATGGGATAACCTTCAAAATTGGTTGCCTCTCCATCTACCGCACCTACTGAGTAGACCGTTCCTTCTGTTTCATATTCAAAGATACGCTGTTGACCCTGGTGAACCCAGGTCACACCAGATTGACCAATTCGACCGCGAGATGGAATGGCAATCAGCCGCCCATCTGGCAAGGCTATCTTGGTAAAGGCATAGCCATCATCAAGACCAACTGGGATGGGTGTCATGGATGAAGAGTCTGTCATAATCTATTTGTCCTGTTATTCATTGGCTGTAATTGTTTATCCGATCACCTTGCCCAGAGAGGCAAAGGGTTTATCAGTAGCTTTTGTTTCTGGTATTTCTACCTGTGTTACTTGTGGCTCTTCTATCAGAGCTACCAAGTTTTTCGAGTCACCGGCCAGCTTGTGGGTAAAGGTCATTGCTGGACGCTGTTCCAGCTCTTCCGATACACCACGAAGTGCCAAGCACTCCAAACGAAAACCCTGCACCAGCAAACTGCGTAACCATTCCTGTCGTCGTGCTGATGGAATACGTTGCAGTCGATTCAGGATGATTGCTTCCAATGCAATACGAGGATCAAGCTGCAAGGCAACTCGCTGCCCTGGTTTTGTTTTAGCCATAGTGTTGCCACCATATTGGCAAGAGGTGTTGAGCAGGATTATGAAGATGGGTGAAGTTCATACCAGCAAAAACCCAATACACTAGGTGTTGCTGTTTTTATCTTCTGGCTGATCAGTGTTGGGTTCAGAAGAGCTGGGATGCAACGCAACATTTCCAGCAAATCCTGTTGGAAATTGCACCTTGCGTGGAACCAACGGTGCATGACGCTCACCACTCAAGATATCCTCTGGCACCTCACCCATCGCTTTACGGGCATTGATGCTTTTCTCTCCACCCTGAGACAGGGTTGCCCGATCAATCTGCAGAAATTTGTAGCCTTGAGGAATCACAAAGGTGAAACGGATCTTGCGCCCGCACAATCTTAGCAAACCTTCACTTGCCTCATTGTTCTGTAGGCCGATATGACGGGCTGTCAGTACGGCACATACCAATGCGTCATATTCAAACAAGAGACGAGCAGCCTGGTAGGCATAGGGATTGGCAAACTGAAGAGGCACCCGGCAGGGTTTTTGTGACCCTGCAATGGTTACCTCAAGGCCTGTCACCTGATCCAGTTGGCTATCCAGTTCTGTTTGCCAGTCACGGATGTAGGCACTGGATGAATCTATAGCCTCATGGATTTTGATCAGCCACCAGTCAGCATAGGGATCACCATTTCTTGCAGCCAGCCAGATTACTCTTAGACGATCAGCAAAACCTGTTAGGCCAATGATGGCTGATTTATCTGCTGTCCCTTTACGTCCACGTATGAACTGCTGAGCTTGGCGGGTTTGGATGGTCAACCAAACCTGTCCACGTAATGAGCCAGGCTTATTGGCATCTTTCTTCAGGTCAGTTTCTGTTTCACTATTTTCTTGGGGCGGTGTTTGTTCTGAGGGCATGGGATATCCACTATCTGAGGCGATTGAAATTAGCCTCTATCTCTCCATGCATTGGAGACGTGAACAACCAAAAATTATGATTAGATCTGTTGGAGTTTATTCTGGGGAAGTGTTGACAGTGTCAACACTCATTATGCGGGTAGAGGGTGCAAAATTTGCGGGCACCTCTCTCAGGTGTTGACAGTGTCAACAGTGCCATACTGGATTATGAAGAATTTGAACCTCTGTTTTTTACAGGCCGATCTCGCATACCCAATGTTTTTTTGATCTCTGCCATTGAGCCTTTGCCTGCTTGGATCTGTTGCTGTAATTTTTGCAGTTTGTTATCGGGTAATTGATCTGCTAATTGCTTCGTGCGCTTCTGACGCTCTTTCTCACGGGCAATGCGTTCTTCTTGCACCTTGATGCCAAGGTTAAATTTAAACTCTCCATTTCTCAGGGCATTGCATAATGCGTGAAGAAAACTCAACTCATCGTAGAGCGGTGTCATGCCTCGTTGCTCAGATCGAATCCGCCCTTCCAGCTCATCCAGAACAGACTGGCGCTGGTCTGGCGGCACAATGCTAAGATAGCGATCTGCTAACTCACGCTGGTTGTCTGAGAGACGTTTTGGGTAGATCAGCAGCGGATCATCTTCCCTGATGCCCTCAAATATTTTTTGATCATTGTTTTTTTTAGTAGTAGTTATATTTATATAACTACTACTACCACTACTTACCTTCAAATTTTGAGGGTGCAAATTTTGCACCCTATTCACCGTGTTTAAATTTTGGCCTTGGTGGTTTGCACTGCTTTTACTGGACGAAGGATTTGAAAGTTCAGTCATCGCTTTGGCACTAAAAGCAAAAAACCGATAAGGCTTATTCTTTTCTATCACGTCCGTTGCTTGCATTCTACGTGTAATGGGATGCTCTTCTGTGCAGATATTTTTACCTGCATTTATATCTTCATCTATTGTATTGATAACCCCTTGAGCAACAGCCTTAACTCTGGCATGACGGTGCTCTGCAGACTCACGCAGAAACTGCATGTAGGTGGAATCAAGGTGGATGGCATCAACCAGTGGTAGTGGCTCATCATGCAGAGCAAAGACATTACCTTTAAAACGACCGCCTGTGCTTCTGACTCTTGCACACAGGGTTAACCAGCGGGTTGCACGCAGGATGGCAATGGCGCGCGAAATGGTGGCTGTTGAGGAGACATTAGCTGTCTTTGCTATATAGGCATAACTGGGGAAGGCAGTATTTCCACCTGTCTCACTAGCTTGTAGGCGGATAGCCATCCAGGTGAGTTTATCAACAGGTTCCAGTATTGGATCCTGAACCACCAATGTGGGGAAGGATGTATGCCGGTTTCCGAGAAATAGCATTGTATCTGAAGAGCGATGAGCAGCATGTTCTTCAGCGTGTTCTATCGTTGCTTTTATCAGGGCATCCAGTGCCCGTGTTTCGGGGCTAACCTCTGCCCTACCTCCATTCATTAACACACACTATCCAGCAGTATTTTGAGCATGCTGACCATTTACATCACCATACTGAGCCCAACGTTGAGTCAGGATCCAGATAGCCCGCATTGGTATATCTGTCTCTTTATAGATCTTCAGATACTGTTCTGGCATAAGCAATCCTGCTTCATTATCAACATAGCTTGACCAGACTTGCCAGAGCTGATTAGAACTCTCTTCATCAGGTTCAGGTGGCCTACCCACTGAAGGGTTAACTGAGAGAGTTCTGCGCAGCCGTGTATAGTCCCGTGGATTCAAGCCAAACAGTACCTGCATCATCTCTTGTGGAGCATCAGCTGCAATTAGGGTTTGCAGTGTCTCTTCAGATTCTCTCTGTTTGCACAGATGCTCAACCATTGGCCAATAGACTTTGCGGTTTAGTGTGATCTCCAAACAGTGAGCGCGTAGCGATTCAATTCGGTAGAGATCAGCCAGGCTCATCTCACGCAGGGCCTCAATCTCTTTAGGTCCAAAATTCATATTGCGAAGCGCTGGGCGGTCACCTTCTGCAAGACAGCGAATGGCATACATGAGCACAGCTGTGACTAGATCTGATTCTTTGGTTCCTTCCATTTTATTTACCCCCAAAGCCTTGTATCAATTTCTTCTGCCAGATGATGTATCTGGCGATAGGTATCCATTAAATCGAGTAAATCACTCCAATCCTTTTCACCCAGTCGACGCCATAGGCGGCAGCCTGCCTGGCCGGGGTCAAGTGTACAGACACTGCTAAAAAGCAGACCAGCATCTTGTTGTTCCAGTGTCTTACGAAGTACAGAGTCCAAGGGAAGATGTGGTGTAATGAATTCAACAGGTGCAGCAGTCATCTCTGCACTTGCTGCAAGGTGCCACCAGACCATGGATATCTGGCTTAGTGTGTCATCATCCAGTTGTTCTGCAAGGGTAGGATCTGGTACATCTCGGAGGATGAATCCAAGGCCATTGCCGGAGAGTGGTTCGACAAGATCACCGATACCATTTCGTTGTGCAAGGCGTGCGGCCAGCGTCCAAGCTCGACTGCGTAATGATTTCAGATCTGCGGGAGCAGATGGGCTGGTTATTAGTATCTGTTCAATAGTTGGTTCTATCTCTTCACTTACTGCATTTGGAGCTTGTTCATCCGAAGTAGGTGGTGATTGATTTTCAGCAGTAGCTGTTAAATCATGTACTGGAGGTTTGTTTGAATCTTCAAGCTGCATATTGGGAGCTGCATCGTTTTTATCTTTTAATGATGGACATACAGTTTGGTTAGCAGGGCAAGTCTCTTCAATATTTTCCGCCTTATTTAGTTCATCTATCTCACTATCATTATCTTCAATTGTTGATGTGCTTGGCTTACGCCCAGCAAGCAGTGCGTCAAGTTCCATGCGCACGGTCTGGATGCTGATCTCAGCCTGCTCTGCAATCTCTGTTTCAATGGCCTCATGTAGCAGTCCGGTATCCCACTCAGGGGCATCATAGCGTTGGCATAATGTAGAAAACACTTCATCAAAAAGCGCATCATCACCCAAGTCATAGTTTTGCCATGTTTGCAGTGCAGCTTTATCCAATGCACGGATCCGTTGAATCTGAGGCCTACCTAATCCAGCATTAAGTGCTTGTGGAACCACCGGAAGCAGTCGATTAACGGCATAGCCCATACGCGAAATCAGCCCAGGACTTAGTGAATAGCCACCAGTAGCCAATACCATTTGAAGTTTTCTCAGTGAGATCTCTTCAATCTCCAATTCATCTTCAAGCAGCTGTTTGATGTCAAAGATGGCTATTGCCTTATCAATGAAGATTAAAGCGCCACGAAGATCATTTTCACGTAGATGTGCCAAGAGTACATCCGACTCACAACTCCAGGGCTTGAACAAACATTGTGCATGAGCAAATAGAACATTACCTGTCTCCGCATACAGTTCCTGCAAAGCAACCAGGCGGGTATTTCCACCTGAGTGAACCACATAGTCAGTTGTTCCTGGACGCTGTGTAATAACCAGTGGTTGATCAAGACCATTAGCCCGTATTGATGCTTTGATGCGGTCATATTCTGGATTTCTTCCATGGCGGGGGTTTCGCTCATAGGGTTGAATTTGGCCAACCTGCAGCAGCATAGCTGAAGCTCCTACTGCATCAACCTGAGGCAAATCTGTTAGTTGCTTATCCATGAGGATTACCATTGGTTTTACACGCATCACAGGACTTCCGATACCGACCCTGGTTACTCACTTCCATAGCCGTGCCACATTGTCGGCAGCGGTGTCGGTAATAGAGTGTGCAGCCAGGGCAGATAGCCTCGATATTGGCAATATGCGTTAGGTATGGCACACCACAATGTATGCATATACGCTCATACCAGACATCCATTGCCATGAGGTGAGATACAAAAAATGCGCGTGTTATGCAGAGCAGAGGTTTATTGACCAGATTTAGGTAGCTTGTATAGACATCGATCATTACACGGGCAGGAGTCCGGCCAGATTTTGATGCGCTCTCAAACAGCCGCCAGATCAGTGCGGCATGTAGCATGCGATGAGGGTCTTTAAGATACCAGGCATCAGAGAATGGCATTTGGCCTGCCGTTGATGGTCTGCCCATAAGTTGGCGATAAAGGCGTTTGACCACCTTTTTCTCCAATCCCGTCAGTTTTCTTACGAGTGTTGTTCGGGCGCCCAGCTCAACCAGACTGATTGCATCAAGTGATTTTTGCGCTTGGACATAGAGGTCAACAGTCGCCAATATCTTGATTGGATCCCCCACATGATTCACGTTAGATGGATAGCTACTCATGACTCTCTTCCTAATTCACAACAGCAAGATTGGCATGTTCTAAAACAGCCTTGATCTCACCCTGTCGCCCACTTTCAAAGGCGCTAAACAGGCGTGACCACCACCAACGTTCGCCTCTTGCAACCAATAGCGGTATTTTGGTTTTTGCAAGTTCTGCCAGGCTTTCATCTGTGGCATTTACAAGTACCTCAGTAAGCTCTTGAGGCAAACCTAATACTGTTGATGCGAGTTGTGGCTGTTGTTGGGCGATTTTGCGAACCTGGAGCAGGTACTGCAGGTTGATACTAGAGAAGTCGACTTCCATTTGAATTCCTTGTTTCCTATAACGTGTAATAGTGTTGCGGGTGTTAATTGATAACGGCTGATGAATCGAGTGTTCTTTCCTGGTTAGTGAGTACCTCTTACTGTGCTGTTTATGTATCTAAAGTTATTTTCAGGTTGGGGCTACCATCCAGATTCTGATCAATGATTTCAGCTACCCGGCTTGCTTCAAAATAGACCTTCCGCCCTAACCGCCTCCGAGATACCGCCAAGGCAGCTGTTAACGGCTGGTTTTTCCGTGTCATCGCCATACGCAGGCCACTGGGTGTACTGTGCATAACCTCAGCCAGATGTTTAAGGGTCAGCAGTGGGCCGTAGTGTTTTAAAAGATATTGGTGCGTTGCAGTGATGGGTTCATTCATGAGTTGTTCTCCCTGGTGTTTACGATCCTTGATATGTTAAACATCTCAAAAAAAATAAATAACTCCATGTGCGCACCCCTAGGGTGCACCTTTCGAGCTTATTTATACGTAGAGATCTGCTGCAAGTTATTTGTGCAGCATGGGTAGGCTGGTTCTATTTTGGTATATGTGGCTTGCAGTAAAATGCCTGGAGGGTATTTCACTATAAAATGAACCGCCTAAATGCAGGAGTGTTTAGAGTTTCGCTTTCATGCTTTTGTATTCATCCGTAAATTCAAATTGAAAAACTGGAGGGGATTCCCCCCAAAAAAGGTGCGGGAGTATCCGCTCTCCACCATATTTTGCAACGTAAATATTGATATTACTCAATTAATACATGCATTTTACGAATTGCATTACTATTTTGGGCAATTGGATACCGCTAAATGGGAATTAAAAGAGTAATTACCAGACACGCTATTTCATGGAATATTGAACCTTGATATACAGGTTCTACCCACTCAATAGCTGGCAAAAGACTAAGGCACGAAAAAAAATTTATCTGGGAAGATACAGAACAGCAGAGCACACCAAATAGCCAAGCCGGGATATGCTGCTACCATAGTAGAAACAACCCACTGAACTTACCGCAAATTAAAATAACAAGGCATCAGGAATGACAAAATCAGAGCTAATCAATGCCATTGCCAAGCAGCAAAGTCATCTAGCCCACCAAGATATAGAACTCGCAGTTAAATGCATGCTTGAGCACATGAGCCAAACCCTGGCATCAGGTGGCCGAATTGAGATCAGAGGTTTTGGGAGCTTCTCCCTGCACTACCGCCCACCCCGGCAGGGTCGTAATCCAAAGACAGGGGCCTCAGTTTTGCTTGCCGGAAAGAATGTGCCCCACTTCAAGCCAGGCAAAGAGTTGAAGGATCGAGTGGATGCTGGGTTTCATAAAGACCTCGACAAACCCTGATTACGCTTAGTTCTGGCAGCAGACACAGTACTAATCCACAAAGGAGTTGTGCTGACATTCACCCGTATGTATTCCCTCTAAAACCCAAGACCCCCCCCCCTTCCTTTTCAAATAAATAGCTCACAAAGCGACACCCTAGAGGTCGCAACATGGAGTTATTTATTTTCTCCCAGGTGTTTAACATAGCCAGGGTAGTTCTTAGAGATAGCACACTGTATATCTGCATTGTATGTTTGTTTTACTGAGGTTTAATTATTAACAACTACATTGCCACTAAAAAGGCGTTGCAAACCTCCATGGAATATATGAACTCATGATCAAAACACGACAACACTCAAATTCATGCCCCCCCTTTCACAAACTGCTTAACTGACTAAATCACTGGAATATCGTTAGTTGAATCTGTCTTTCCACAACTCATCATATTAAAAGCTATCCTGTGGATATAAAGAGTATCACTATGCCTGACACGACCGAAGAATTACTAAAAGATATCCTACAAGAATTGAAAGGCACTAATAAAAACAGTCGCCTGTGGGATCTTCAAGATATCGCTGACTATTTCAAGCTGTCTAAGAATTCGGTGAGCAACCGTTTATTATGTAAACCCGTGTTTCCTAAAGCCATAAAGATCGAGGGTGTCGGCAAGCGCTGGAAGCCCTCAGAAGTTAAGGCATACGCAGAGCGACACAGAATTCAACGTGTCGCCTAGTCCAACCGAGTAGCAATCTCAGAGGCAGTCGCATTGTAGTAAATCATCAGGCTACGAGGGTCCCTGTGGCCAATCATTCGAGCTAGATCCAAAACGTCAAGTTTTCGTGCTAACCGAGTTAGCGCCTCGTGCCTTGCGTCGTGCAATCTCAGGTTCTCTATCTCTGCTTTTTTTACTGCCCGACTGAATAGCGTGCTTGCAGTATCAGAACTGAACAAGAACGGTCTTTCTCCCTCTTGCTTTAATCGCCCCAGTAGCTCAACAGCCCGCTTAGTCAGTGGCACATCCCTCCGGTCTGCATTTTTGCTATCCACTATAGATACGTAACGCTGCAGTAGGTGGATGTCGGTCCATTTGAGGGCCACCATCTCCCCTCGTCGCATGGCTGTCTCAATCCCCAGGAGGAACAGCACCCCCGTTAACTGCTGACGGGTTGTAACCTCCTCATTTTCATCGTATCCCAGCGCGTACAATACCCTCTCTATCTCATCATCAGAGATGCGTCGGTCACGTGGTCGGGGCTTTTTCGGCCGAGATATATCCCGCACCGGGTTAGTCACACACCACCCCCACTCCTTACGGGCACGCTCAAATACTGACGATATTAGATTGAGTTCGCGGTTAACTGTAGCCCCTGATACCTCCCTTAACCTACGGTCCCGCCACACCGCTAAATCCTCTGCGGCCAAGTGAGCGAAAGAGACATCCGCAAGATCATACCGCCCCAGCAAATTTAGGCGAACCAGTTCTCACTTTGCGCCCTTTTTTTCTACGGATACCTCGCGCCCGTATCGCTCAAAGGCGTCACGAATAAGATGTGCAGATCCCTCACGCTTCCCCGTGACTGTAGATTCAACATCTGTCGCCCATTCGCGAGCCTCCGATTTTGTAGCGAACGTCTTAGACTTGTATTTACCTTTTAGACGAACTTCAGCGCGCCAGCGGTTCTTTACTTTTCGATATGTCGGCATTGGGCACCCGAACAATTTAGCGTAAATTTAGCGTAAATTTAGCGTAATAATTTACCATAAATCGGGGAAATATGGGAAATACCGGTTAAATCAGCACGCACAAAACATCCTTATCTAACTGTTTTTATTAGTTTTTGGTGAGATATGGGGGAATACGAGAAAAATATGCCATTGCCTCTCCTCGGCACCATTTGATTCTCCCCTGTTAACACGCTTTCCTTTCAATAGGGGAATCTATAAGTCTTTGTATTTTTCTTCCCAGTCACCGGGCAACGCTTCAACAATGGGGGCAGGAAATGAGCAGAAAAGATTGCGCTCAGAGATGCGCCGGCGAACAAGCCCTCCCAGCCTTTTCCCTCCTGCCTTACTCCATTTTTTGAACTCTTTGCTGGCATTAAAATACTGCTCACTCTTTAGTTTTTTCAACAGTGTGGATTTACGCAGATTTGTCCCACCAAGGTTGAATGCAAAACTGACTAAGGCTGAAAACTGGTTATCATTAATATCGACATCAACACAGTTTTCTACTGCATCTTCAAATGTTTTTAAATCCTGCTTGAGCAGTGCTATCGCCTCATCCTCAGTGATTTTTCTGCCGGCATGGACTGTCCCATCCTTGTGGGTTAAACCGGTATGTCCCCAGCCTATTGTCCATATGCCGACGCTATCTTGATAAGCCTCTAATTTCAGTGATTCAAAGTGCTTTATTAACTCAATACCACTCTCATTGATTTTGCGTGCCATTTTTATGTTCTCCTTAATATTGTGTTATTCCATGTAGATTATGATAACTGCAATTGTTGCACTGCCCGCTGTAGATCCTCTTCCGTATCGACGCCATGCCCTGGCTCAACCGCAGCTTCTGTGACATGAATGACTCCACCATGCCAAAGCACACGCAATTGCTCCAATGATTCAGCCTGTTCCAATGGGGCTGGTGGCCAGCTTACGAATTTTTCCAGAAAAGCAGCTCGGTAGGCATAGAGACCAATATGCCGGGCAAAGGGTATATCTTCAGAAAGTGTATCGTCCTGATCAGAAAGGAATTCATCTCGATGATACGGTATGGGCGCACGGCTGAAATAGAGCGCATACCCTTCAGCATCGGTAACTACCTTTACCGCATGTGGGTCAAACAGTGTTTTTCGATCAGTGATTTTACAGGATAGCGTGGTGATATCAGCATGCGCATGCGATGCCATGTCCGTTGCCACCTGGTTGACCAACTGTGCGGGCATACAGGGTTCATCGCCCTGTAAATTTACAACGATGGTGTCGTCCGCCCACCTCAGTTTTCTTACAACCTCGGCAATCCGGTCTGTTCCACTATGATGGCTGCTGCTGGTCATACAGACCTCTGCATCAAAGCTTGAGGCACAGGTTGCAACCCGCTCATCATCAGTGGCAATAACCACTTCTGATGCCCCACTCTCACATGCCCGTTCATAGACATGCTGAATCATCGGTTTGCCTGCAATATCCAAAACCGGTTTTCCAGGCAGACGGCTTGAGGCATACCTTGCCGGTAATACCACCTTAAAATCTGTCTGCGACATTATTTTATGAGACTTCTTCATCCGCAGGCAGCTGGCGTGCTTCCTGTGCCAGCATCACAGGGATGTCATCCCGAATAGGAAAGGCAAGGCGATCCACCTTACAGATCAGCTCTTTTGCCTTGCGGTCATGCTTCAGCTTTCCTTTACAGATAGGACAAGCCAGGATACCCAATAATTTTTTATCCACGTTTTAAACCTCTTAATAGTTCTGCTAACCGATTAGAAAAGGCATCATCCACATTCACATCTATGGGCAGATACCAATGCCTTGGTTGGGCGAAATGTTTACATTTTACGGCATCTTTTTCAGTCATGAACACCAGTAATTCATCATCTGGTGTTATATCTGCTTTTGCAAATCGAAAATGATCAGGAAAAGCCCACTCTATCAACTGCAAGCCATGATCTTTTAAAAGCTGGAAAAAACGTTGCGGGCAACCAATACCAGCCATTGCATGTATTTGTTCTCCAGAAAATTCCTCCAGATTATGGGTAAGATCTTGATTATGTAGGTTTACCACCTTTCCAATACTGATATGCATGCTATGTTCATTGGGTTCTGATGCACCATTAACCATAACCAGATCAACCGTCGCAAGACGTGATGGCGGCTCCCTTAATGGCCCAGCAGGCAGGCAACAACCATTACCAAAGCGGCGCTTACCATCCACAACAGCAATCTCAATATCTCGCCCCAGCGCATAATGCTGTAGCCCATCATCTGAAATAATCACATCACAGTCGCTATTTTCAAGCAACGCATGTGCAGCTGCAACACGATTGGGGGCAACAAACATAGGGCAGCCTGTTCGTCGGGTTATGAGTAACGGCTCATCCCCCACCTCTTCAGCACTGCTCTCAGCATCTACCTGGCGGGGTATCTTGCCAATTTGAGCACCGTAACCCCTGGCAACAATACCGGGCTTATACCCCAACTCTTTTAAGTACTCAGCCAACCAAATAACCAGCGGAGTTTTACCTGTGCCACCCACTGAAATATTACCCACAATAATGACAGGGACGGGTAGCTTATGCTGTTTAAATAATCCAATACGATAGGCGTAGCGACGCATCCACGCCAGCAGACGAAATATTAATGAAATTGGCCACAATGCAATAGAGACTGCATTGTAGTTCTCCCAGTAGCTATCCAGTCGTTTCACTGTAGCTAATACAGTTTAATTCTGCGCGGCAGGTTGCGTTGCAGGAAAGGTCATATTCACCAGCCCTAATTGGCTGGCCGCATCCATGGCTTTCATAATGGCCTGCCAGGATGCATTGGCATCACCGGTGATAACCACAGGTATATCTTTTTTGTCGCCAACTGCCTTTGCAATCGCCTGCTTGACCACATCGATATCAGTTGAGACAACCTCTCGTTGATTGATAAAAAACCGCCCATCAGCATCGATTGTAATATCCAAAACATTGGGCAGTGCTTTAACCGCTGATTGAGTTTGTGCCTCAGGTAATTCAATCTTGATTTGAGACTCTTTTTGAAACGTTGTCGACACCATAAAAAAGATCAGCAGCAGAAACACCACATCAATCAGCGGCGTAAGATTGACCTCTGGTGGCTCTTTACGGTGAGGGCGAAGATTCATTCTTTCTCTCGCTCACCCTGCATGATATCAATCATCTTCAACGCTTCTTCTTCCATTCTGACTACCAATCGATCAACCAGGCCACTAAAATAACGATGAGCGATAATGGCAGGAATGGCCACCGACAGGCCTGTAGCCGTTGTGATTAAAGCCTTGGAGATACCGCCTGCCAGCTCTGCCGGGTTACCCACCCCTGCCCCAACAATGGCAGAAAATACCTCGATCATCCCAATAACAGTGCCCAGCAAACCCAAAAGCGGAGAGATTGAAGCAATGGTGCCGAGGGTATTTAGGTAGTGCTCTAACTCATGAACAACCTGGCGACCCGTTTCCTCTATAGACTCCTTCATCACCTCTCGCGAATGCATTCGATTGAGCAAACCTGCTGCAAGAATACGCCCTAAGGGAGAACTTTCACGAACCACATCAACCTGCACATCTGTTAGTTGATTGTTTTTATGCAGAGACCATACCTTTGCAACCAGGTTATTTGGGAGGACACGCCGTTTCTGAAGAACCCACAGGCGCTCAAATATAATTGCCAAAACCACAATTGAGCACACGATGATAGGCACCATCAACCAGCCGCCTGCCTTTACCAGTTCAAGCACTTTATTTTTCCTTTATGTTATATGTCAGGGACACAGTTCAGCTAAAAATCGAGATGGATTCTACCATCATCTACAGGTGACATACGACAACGGCTTATCTAGTGCCTGAACGAAAATCTACCCTTTCCCCAGAAAGACCAAGCGTTTTAGTATGACAATGCGGTGTAATGTTATTTGACTCTAAAAAAATCAGTTAACCCTGCTGAAGTGCATCATTCAGCATAAATGTCTTCAATACTGGGGCAGTGGTGCGCTATGTGGGTATGGGTGACACCATTTGATTCCCACCCCCAATATTGCCGCAATGTGTTATATGTCATCGTGACGGACGAGGTAGCGATACTATCGATAAAGTAAAAGACGTCTATCATATCAATGCGGTTGGCGAAGTGACGCAGTTTGAAATTGTCTGCTCTGTGGAGAAAATCAGCGAGCACTATTTGATGCCTGCGCTCGAAGAGATGCTGGCATCATTCCCCTTCACCATCCTTGGGTTTCACAGTGATAACGACTCTGAATATGTCAACCGACGGGTTGCAGAATTACCCCAAAAACTCTTCATTGAATTTACCAAGTCACGATCAAGACACTCGAACGAGAGCCTGCCCCACGAAGTGCTTTGGGTATAATGCCCTGGCCGAAAGTAAGAATGGCTCCATCATCAGGAAGGTCTTTGGCTACACGCATATCCCACAAAAATGGGCACCAGAAATCAACCAGTTTAATCGCACTTATTTAAATCCTTGCATTAACTGCCATCGCCCTTGCTTCTTCCCGAACACCATAATAGATGCCAAAGGAAAGCAGCGAAAAACCTATCCTTTTGAAAATATGATGACGCCTTATGACAAGCTGAAATCCTTGTCGGATGTTGAACAATACCTAAAACCAGAGATCACGCTGGAAGCCTTAGATGAATATGCCATGCAGATGAGTGATAATGACGCGGCGGATTGCCTGCAACAAGCTCGGCAGAAGCTATTCTGCTTGATTTTCAAGCAGGATAAAACCAGTTGAATGATAGGGGCTGTTTCAGACTCATTTCTTAATTGGAAAATACTCTTTCCCCTGGCCTTTTCAATAACTTAGGGGCTAGCATAAATTTGCCGTGGTGCTCCACACCCTCGTGTCGCATTCAGGGTGAGATAATGTTAGCGTTTGTTGTTAAATCAATAAGTTACAGAAAATTAGCTGAAAGCACCCTGCACGTGTTCGTTTGTTCTTCGACGCCATAGACCTAGTTTAACATGTTGTTTTTAATCATGTTTGGTGGCTTTCAGTCAGGCACTAATATAGGGGTAGTCGTGGGTAAATAAGCATTAAGTGAGCGCTAAATGAGGATGCTCCAACTTTTGAGGTAGTTAATGAGATCTCTCCCAAATTAGAACAAACGGACTTGGAAACGGACTTCACCCAATAAAAAGGGCCTAGCGGTTACTCGCTAAGCCCTTGTCTCATATGGCTCCCCGGGACAGGCTCGAACTGCCGACCTAGTGATTAACAGTCACCCGCTCTACCGACTGAGCTACCGGGGAATAACGTTGAGGCCGCGTATAATAATGCCCTCGTTAGGTTGGGTCAAGGCTGATATCCCTTTAACTTAATATTTGTTGCAAAATAATTCTAACCGATTGATTTTGGAGCAATTTTAACAACCAACAACAACGCGTGTGGCTTCTAGGCGCAGGCGTGCTCCTTGTATGTGTTGATGTATTGAGCGTAGTTCCTGCTGCAGTGCTTCAATTTCATCATCGCGAACATTGGGATTGACGCGTTTGAGGGCGGCCAGGCGGCGAATCTCACTGGTGTAATTTGTTATGGTTTGTTCCAGTGCCTGGCGGATGATGCTGGGTGTTTGCTCGGTGGCTTCCTGCGTGGCTTTATGTAGCATTTTAGTGATCTGCGAGCGGCGTTTACGTACGATTTCAGCTGCACCATTGGGGGCTATTGGTGAGCCTTCTTTTGAAAGATCAGCGTGAGTCAGGCTGTTGCTACATTCTGTAAACTCTTCATCAAGCACCAATCGCAGTGTGGTGGGTGGTAGGAAGCGGCCAGCGCGTAGCTCTTTGGGTGCAACACACTCCAGTAGAAATATAGCTTCTAAAAGTAGAGTGCCAGGTTCGATTGAGTCATGTTTGACGGCGGTAACGGCGCAGTTGCCTGTCTCGCTGCTGATAACCATCTCCATTGCATCTTGTACCATGGGGTGCTCCCAGGTGAGGAAGTGGCGGTCTTCATGGCTGAGTGCGGTACTGCGTTGGTAGGTGAATGTTAGCCCTTCTGTGGTCAGACAGGGGAAGCTGTCACAGTGCATGTGTTCAGACGGGCGGATAATATAACTGCCTGTTGAGTGCTCTTCTAGCTCAATGGCAAAGCAGTCAAATAGGCGTTCCATATAGCCTGCCAGGCTGGGGCTGTTGTCGATGGTTTCAATCTCACTACACAGTTTGTTAGCAAACTCTTTACGACATGAGTTGAGTTCTAACAGGTGATCGCGGCCTCGTTTCAGTGCTTCATGGACTTGAGCATGTTGTTTGCTTGTGTTGCTGATCAGGGCGTTAATCTTGCGGGTATCTTCGGGTGATTCAAGCGCCTCGGTCAGGGCAGAATGGAGATCACTGAAGATTTTGTGACCGGCTGGGCAGATTGACTCAAAGGCATTAAGCCCTTCGTGGAACCAGCGTTGCAGTATCTCTTGATCGCTTCCTTTAATAAAAGGCACATGGATGTGGATGGTCTCTTTTTGGCCAATGCGATCCAGACGACCAATACGTTGTTCGAGCAGGTCAGGATCCAGGGGGAGATCATATAAAACCAGATGATGAGCGAACTGGAAGTTGCGTCCTTCACTGCCAATCTCAGAGCAAAGCAGTAACTGCACCCCCTCTTCGGGGTCGGCAAACCAAGCGGCGGCACGGTCACGTTCGATAATGCTCATCCCTTCATGGAAGAGGGAGCTGTGAATACCTTCGCGGGTGCGTAGTGTTTTTTCTAGCTGGATGGCGGTTTTGGCCTTGGCGCAGATTAGGAGGATCTTTTTCTCTTTGTGTGAGCGTAGGGTCTGAATCAGCCAATCGATACGTGGGTCTGTGCGGCCGTCTGTTTGGATCAGCGGATAGGGCAGAAACTTTCGTTTTGGAAATCCTTTTATCTGAGCACGTGTGTTGCGGAACAGCACGCGGCCGGTGCCGTGCTGATCAAGCAGCATATCAATGAGTCTGTTGCGTGACTCTTTGTACTCTGCTGTGTCAATTGCATTATCTTTCAAGAGTTGCAGGAGAGGTGCCGCATCCTCTTCGCCCAGCGTCTTTAACAGATGTTGGGTGCTCTCTGTGGGGAGCGGCTTGTCCGCCAGAAGTTTCTCTACTGCCTCTGCAATGGGTTCATAGAGCGCCTCCTCTTTGCGGAAGCTGTTGAGATCATAAAAACGGTCAGGGTCAAGTAGCCGCAAGCGGGCAAAGTGACCAGCTCGCCCCAGCTGTTCTGGGGTGGCAGTGAGCAGCAGTACACCCAGTGTGCTTTTTGCCAGCTGTTCGACGATTTGGTATTCAGGGCTGCTGTTGGTCTCAGACCAAGCCAGGTGATGTGCTTCATCTACGATGAGAAGATCCCACTCGCCTTGTATTACCTGATTTTGACGTTGTTGGGACTGGGTAAAGAGATCCAGACTACAGAGCACCAACTGTTCAGCCTGGAAAGGGTTGGTTGCTTGGCCAGATGCCTCAATGGCTTGACAGCGCTCTTCGTCAAAGACACTGAAATAGAGATTAAAACGGCGTAGAAGCTCTACTAACCATTGATGTACCAGAGGCTCAGGAACTATGATTAGTGCTCGTCGGGCACGGCCGGTGAGGAGTTGGTGGTGCAGAATTAGGCAGGCTTCAATGGTTTTACCCAGCCCCACTTCATCGGCCAGCAGTACACGCGGGGCATGCCGATGGGCAACCTCATGGGCGATATAAAGCTGGTGTGGCAGTAGGCTGGTCCGCCCGCCCCCCAGCCCAAGTATGGGCGATTGTTCTAGTCGGTTGATGTGCTGTAGGGTTTCGTAGCGCAGCTCAAACCAGTGATCTTGGTCGATCTGCCCAGCAAAGAGTCTGTCTTGTGGTTTGTTAAACTGGATGAAGTTGCTCAGTTCACCCTCGGCCAGAATGGAGTTGCTGCCATCATCTCGTTTTCCTTGGTAGATAAGTAGCCCACTTTCCTCGGTGACCCGCTCAATATTAAGAAACCAGCCTTCATGGCTTTCAACTTGATCACCGGGTTCAAATCTGACTCGGCTCAGGGGCATGTTATCAATGGCATAGTTGCGAATATCACCCGTGGCAAGAAATATGATTCGGACAGTGCGCCCTTCAATAGCCAGCAGGGTGCCAAGCCCTAGTTCAGGTTCGGTATTACTGGTCCATCGTTGGCCGGGAAGGAATTGCAAGTTATGTCTCCAGTGGTTGGAAGATTATGGCTTCCAATAGATAGTAAGTCAGAGTTGTTTGCTATCTTCCTGTAGCCTGTGATGTCCCTAATATATAAAGTTATCAATCCAATCTATTGAGTGTGATCTATAGCTTGGTTGAATGAGAGTAGCCTCCAATTTTCACTTAAATAAAAAGCTAACCTAATGAAAAAAGCTGCGCATTTTATAGCAAAAAGAGGTTAGTAGACAATGAAAAAGTTTATTTGAAATCAATATTTTGAGGCTATTTTGATTTGCCCTGGTAAGGCCTGTTAGGCTATTTTGGAGGTGGCAATAATGTCTTCCAGCAGTGCCATGCAGACTTTGGCGCGGTAGAGGATTTTGTTGTCATGGATGAGACCAAAGCAGTTATAGGCTATCTGAGGTATGCCTGATTTGCCCAGTCCTTTTTCTAGAAATACGGTTTCTGGCCCTTGAACTAACATATGCAGGCAATTGTTACTGCGTAGGGTTGATAGATGTCGGCGATCTATAGATATGGCGTGTTGAGTGTAAACCATGGGCTTGCCGTAGAAATCGTGCCCATCATGTTTTACTTTTTCTAAAAGGGCGCAAGAGAGTAAGGCGGTAGGAAACATGCCAGGAAATTCAACTCGGTCTTCCAGCTCATCGAAGTAGAGATGTTGATCCACCAGGGAACCTGCCAGGAAATTTTTGCCATTACTGGTATTCATGAATTTCCGTTTCAGAAAATAGCGGCCATTCATTACGTGTTCTCGGTCATTGATAGTATGCAAATCCCCAATGGCGGAGAAATTAGCCTTGGGGAAGATCAGTGGCTCCTGTGATTCTCGCTGATATCCCGTTATCACTAAACGACGCCCCTTTTGAATGGCGACACGATTGCCTATCTGTGCTTTTTTATGGAGGCTGTTGATTGTGGGTTTGATGGTGATTTTGAATGTCTCATTGGGTCGGATGACATCAGCAAATGAGACCTGAAAGTTTGAGAAGTTTAGGTTGTGCTTGGTAAGTAGTTGAGTTTCATTATTAATTTCACGAGATTGCTTTATTTTAGATTCAATGAGGGCTTCAAGCTGAAAGCCTAGAGCAATAGGTGATCCAAAGGGGTTGCTAATAATTTTATTCCACTTGTGTGGGTCGTGAAAAGCATTAAAATCATCCGTAGCATTGCGAGCAGCATCGA
Source organism: Gammaproteobacteria bacterium (assembly GCA_021773975.1). GTDB lineage: Bacteria > Pseudomonadota > Gammaproteobacteria > Chromatiales > Chromatiaceae > WFXD01. The sequence continues at coordinate 22,878 of JAJFJN010000077.1, forward strand.
TGTGGATTTGCAAAAACTGTAGTTTTTCTTGTTCTGAATTCATATGTGATAACTCCTATACTAACTAAGGATAGTATGGAATTAATTTCTGGTTCTATGATTATCTGGGTTTTTATTTTATGAGGATGCGTGTTTGTCTCTTAAAAGCTGTCAAAATCATGCTGTAACAGAGGTTGCAGAGAGGTTAATGAGGTGTTGCGTGTGAAAATACGTCGTTTAACAGTGTGCTTGATTTATGTGTCTTTACTATTAGCCTTGTCTGAAACTGTAATGGCGGGCGCGGCGTGCGTTATTGCCAAGAAAATGGGGAACTCTGAAGCAATTGAATGGGCATATTCATCTGAGTCAGCTGAAGTAGCACTTCTGCAAGCTAAGAATAAGTTACGGGAACGCGGCTATAAATATCTTTTTCCACAAGGTACAACTGAGCTGGAACATGCTTATGTGGTAATAATTAAGAGTGATTATAAGAATTCACGTGGAAAGGATAGAACCAGCTATGGTTGTGGCTTTAGTGAGCAGTCGTATGATGAGGCGCTGTGGGCAGCAATTCGTAATCTTCAATCTTATGCATGGGGTTGGAAGCCCGATAAAGAAGGCTATAAAATCAGCGATAAGAAACAATACTAGCAGCACAAGGTTGAACACCGATTGCATATTAAAGGTAGTGGAGTAGTGAATAAAAAAGCGGTATTTGCGCGCGTTGTGCTTGTAGGTAACTCTTCATGGTAAATACCGAAAAGGTCAGGCGAAGAAATGCGATGTTGAGGGCGTATGCAGGCTCATTGCTGCTTACTTTTTCCATCATTCTCCCTGTAGGCTTTATTCATCATGTGTTTGTGCTGGATGATTTTAAAATAACCATGATGGCTGCACCTATAGCTGTATCACTTGTTATTGGTATTTTGGTAGGGGCTATTCAAACATTACGCGTGCGTTTAAAGGAGCAAAGCCAGATATTTCGTATGCTGGCAGATTCATCACGAGAGTTTTCATGTGTACGTAGTTTTGCAGATGAATATATCTATATCTCCCCGTCAGTAGAAACCATCACAGGTTATAGCCCAGATGAATTTGCACAGCTGCCTGGCGGCATGGATGCAATGATCCATGTAGACGATATGCCTATTTGGAAAGCACATGTAGCACCTATTGATGAATATGTTTCATCGACTCCTATTGAACTTCGCATTATCAGAAAAAATGGAGAAGAGCGCTGGATAAGCCATACCTGCCAGAAAACATATGATGTAGATGATAGTGAGCTGGGCATACAGTCAAGTAATATTGATATTACAGAGCGCAAACACTCTGAAGAAAAAATACTGCATTTAGCTAAGTATGATCCATTAACAGGATTACCAAATCGTCATTATCTAACAGAATACCTGCAAGAAAGTATTTTAGAATCCGAGCCAGAAAAAAACATGACGGCAGTGATCTTTATGGATTTATGCCGTTTCAAATTTGTTAATGATGCGTATGGACATGGGTTTGGAGACAAGCTTTTAATAAAAGTGGCAAATCATGTAGTTAAAATTTGTAATGCCCAAAAGAAAACGTTGGTAGGGCGCTTTGGTGGAGATGAGTTTTTTATTGTGGTGAATGATTTTGAAGCACGGGATGCGCTCAAAAAAATAGCTGAGACTTTAGCTAATGAGCTAGATCATTTTTATGAAATAGAGGGTGTTCGCGTTAATACAGGTGTGAGTATAGGTATTGCAATTGCTGGGTGTGATGGTGGGGCAGCCGAAGAGGTTATTAAGAATGCAGGGACTGCAATGTATCGCTCTAAGAAAAGCGGACTTAAATATAAATTCTTTTCTGATGATATGGCTAAGTACGCGACTGAGCGCTTTAATTTAGAAAGCCGATTGCGTGATGCAGTAGATAACGATGAAATCTTGCTGCATTATCAGCCTCAGCTGAGTATTGAAAGTGGTCAGTTAATTGGTGTGGAGGCGTTAGCTCGCTGGACGGATAAAGATGGAAATGTTGTCTCGCCACTGGACTTTATTACGGTAGCAGAAGACACAGGGTTAATTATCCCAATGGGAAAGAACATACTTATTCGGGCGGTTAATCAAGCAGCAGAGTGGCATAGACAGGGTTTTGATTTTGTCCTGGCAATAAATGTTTCGGCAAAACAGTTTACAAATAAAGATTTTGTAAAAGAGGTTGTTGAGCTTATTGCTGCTTCAGATGCTTCTGCAGATAGATTCGAGATAGAGCTTACTGAAAGTGTGCTTCTTGGCGATCCTGATGTTGCAAAAGAGAAGCTTCGTTGTTTAAGGGATGCAGGTATTGCCATTGCACTTGATGATTTTGGAACAGGGTATTCATCATTAAGTTATTTGCCTGGCTTATCAATTGACACACTTAAAATTGATCAGACCTTTGTTTTTGGGTTACTTGATGATCGTAGGCATGAAGTGATATGTGAAACAATTACTCATTTAGCACATAATCTTGGATTAAAGGTTGTTGCAGAAGGTATAGAGACAGAAGCGCAGTTAAATAAGATTAAAGAGATTGGATGCGAAATAGGACAAGGTTATCTCTTTAGCAAGCCTCTACCGCCAGCGGAGTTTTCTGAACTACTATCCTCCCGATGGAGATGTTGATTTAAATAAAATTATGCCAAGTGACCAATACTCTGTCTCTGGTATTCTTTTCTCTGCTACAAAACACACGCAAAAACAAGGGAATTACCGACATCAGTATCAAGTTGGATCAGCGTCGTCTCAGGATAAAAATATTAGAATATACAAAAGCATTGAAAATGAGGCCATTCAGTGTGAAAAACCATGGTTTTCTCAATTTATACCCATTGTTTTTCTTCTATGCTTATAAGTGAATTTAAAAGATAGAGCCATAGAAATACATGTTATGTTTGATTACACTTGTAATTGTAGCTTATGTACTTTTTTAAAATTGAGCAAAGCAGTATAAACAAAGGGGTAAAAAACTTCAGCGTATAGCCTCTTCAAATAAAACTTAAAGTAAGGATTCACTGGTCTTATGAGTAAGCACCAAACCAATGACCCACTGCATGGAGTGACCTTGGAGCAGATCATTAACAGCCTGGTTGGGCATTATGGTTGGGATGCATTGGGTAAGCGTGTCAACATTAATTGCTTTAAAAGTGACCCATCAATTAAGTCTTGCCTTAAGTTTTTGCGAAAGACACCCTGGGCAAGAGAGAAGGTTGAGTGTTTATATGTTGCCACGCAAAAGAGCGTGTGGGTTAAGCAGTAATTTATAGGATTGTTGTTTTGACATGCTAATTTAGCATGGTTAAACCGTTGTTACTCAATCAAATAAGGAGATGGTTATGTCAAAAGTAATTTTGTCTTTGGATGGTGGTGGTATTCGTGGCGCAGCTACAGCTCAATTTTTAACTAAGATTGAGCAAGTGCTACAAACAAATCATGGAAAATCAATTCGAGATTGTGTGGATTTTTATGCAGGTACAAGTACGGGTAGCATCATAGCTTTAGCTCTGGCAACCACAAAAATGACTATGGCTGAAATTAGTGGCCTCTATAACTATGAAATGGCCCAGCAGATTTTTACTGAAAACAGAGGGCTGTTTGAGATTGATGGTATCAATGCACCAAAATTTGAAGCGGCGGGTAAGACGGAAGTGCTACGTGCCAGTTTTGGTGAAGCAAAAATAAAAGATATACCTGATGGTAAGCATGTTTTAGCCGTTACTTATGCAATAGAAAAACGTAAGCCAGTCGTTATAAAATCAACAAAAGAGGATTATCTGGAACGCTATTCATATCAAGTTGCAGATGCCTCAAGTGCAGCCCCCACCTTTTTTCCTACCAAAGAGTTAGAGCTTCCTCCAGAGCAAGATGAATTCTGGCTCATTGATGGCGGAGTCATAGCAAATAACCCAACAATGTGTGCTATTGCTGAAGCTAAGCGTGCTTGGCCTGGCGTATCTATAAGTGAAATGAGAGTGCTGTCTATTGGTACAGGTTTCATGACTAAAAAAATTAATGGGCCAGCATCTAAAAAATGGGGTGGGTTGCAATGGATGACCCAGGGGAAAATCATAGAGGTGCTTTCTGATGAACGTATTGTTGCTTATCAAAGCATGGTTATTTTGGATAATGGTAAATATATTCGCGTGAATGCAAAGCTTAAGCCACAGCCTGGTTTGCCTAAGGCGCCTGATGATGCGATGGATGATGTAAGTAAAACAAATATTAAGCGACTGAAGGAGTTGGGTGAGTTTTGGTTTAAACAGTATGGAACGGCAACTGTTGATTTGTTGCTTGGCACATATGATGGGCCATCTCTTGATCGAATTGATCCAAATACAGGAGAGCCAATAAGACAAGATTAGTTCTGTTTGGCTGTAGAGGCACGGCTTCCGTGCCTCCCTGTCCTATAGGAATTCATACAGGCTTGGTTGTCTACTTCGTGTGATAAATGAATAACTTTTTTGGACTATGTGTTGGATGGTTGTGCAGTTATAAATATATTCTGCCAGTTATGAGATTTTCTAGATTAGAGATTATTTAAATGGATTTCATTTATGGAAATATTCTGTTGGTTCTTGGCGTTGCGGGCACTGTTTTAACGCTTATTGGGTCTATTATTGGCGCAATAGCCAAACTACAGAAAACCAGCTGGATTTTAATGGTGGCTGTTGCAATCTGTGTTGTTGTTACTATGCAGCAGGTGGTCTCCTACAATGACGCGCAACAGCAAGAGGCGCTCGAGGATAGCCGTCGTCAGCAGCAGGAGTTACTGGAAGAGTCGCGTGGCATTCTGATTGAAAAGATAAAAGAGAACGTGGTTCAGACGCGTATTACTGTTGATGGTATTGCGGCTAAGTTGGAGAAAATACCACTAGGCGAGATTGGTACTGCGCTGGTGTCGATTGAAGATGATCCCAATAGAGCAGATATTGGTAGGGTGCTTGCTTTTGGTAAAGGCTCGGCAAGTATGTGGCAAAGCTATGCTGATTGGGTTGGTGAGGTTGCTAAGCTGCCAGATACGCGAGCCTGTCTCTCTATTACTATCAATGCAGGCCACCACTATGTTACCGGTATGTTACTGGCCTACCTCTATACCTCAGATGCTACACAAAAAGTGATTGAGCCAGTCATCAAACATGGTCGCTGGATGAAATTTCCTGATGCTGCATTTATTAAGAAGTTCGGCCTTACCACTCAAGGTGTGCGCTGCCTGCTGGTTTATGATCAAGACAAGAATCATCTTGTGGGTTTTGCTAGTGCCAGCCAGTTTGCCAATGAACTGATGGCCTTTCAGCAACGTGGATTGAATGATGTAGCTGAGGCGACACTCAACAGCCGTCATACAGATATTAGCCAGCTCCAACAGCGTTTTCCGTCCATCTCAATGAATGTGTTGCCTGGGTTAGAGACCAAGCAGCTGGTTCAACAGATGCTTAAGGAACAGATAGCAGAGGCTGCGGTATTAAAAGATAATCGCCCTTATCTTTTACAGTTGGAAAAGATTATTAAATTAGCCGTAAAGTAAATTAAAGTAAATTAAATTAAAGTAAATTAAAGTAGATAAGTAGGCGACTCTGATTGACTGGTGAAAAATATAGTTTATAGCTCATTAGCATTGAATGTTTTTTTAACAAAGCTATATCTAACAGGTGGATAATTTTTTAATCCATAGTGTGTTTCAAGTTTTTTGCGTGCCCGTTCAGATAGGATTTGATAGACGCCCACTACCTCTAGAGTCAATGGCTTGTTGCTTAGCCAGTTGGGTATTTCAAATGAGAGTGTTCGGGTCTCTAGCGGTTTGATCCGATTATCACTTAGCTCAATCATGATGGGCTTCCAGATGATAATGCGCCTGATGTGAAGCTCTTTGATTTGCAGTACCGCGCCTTTGTGATTAATCAGTTTGGCCGTGATAAAAACCTCTCGATCTGGATCGCCAGTGGGGAAATTATGCCCAGCGCCACTGTTGGTGATATCAACTTTAATTGTATTGCCTTGGCGCTTAGCCGTGATGGTCAGTGCCTTGGCTACCTGTTCTGGGCTATTGCCACCTCGCCATAGATGCCGGCCGTTTTTGCGACTCTTTTGCCCTGCAACCAATGGCCGTGTGACTTCAGGCATGTGGCAGGTCTGGCATCTATAACCCTTTTTAATATAGGGGCCACCCTCCCATTCGCCACCTGTTCCACAGATGCCTGACCGTAGAAAGGAAAAAGGTTTAGCCGGCACTTCATGGCAATCCAGGCAAATCTGCTCTGAGAGAAAACGTTCATCATAGGCAACAGGGTGAGGGGCATTGAGCTGCTCCGCAGGGTAGGGGCCATAGATGACACCATCCCGTATATGACAGGCAGCGCAGGTGATCCCTTCTTGTTGTAGCTCAGGGTCAAAACGGTTGTTGGCTATAAATTGCGGCTGACTGAAATCACCATTCTTAAATTGGACTATCCGTTGCTTTAGCTGATTTTCAAGTGGGGTATGACAAGTGAGGCAGCTCCATTCGTATTCATCTTTGCGCCAATAGGCTTGAAAGAAAGGGTCGGTATAGGCTGCTGCATGCATGGTGGTGCGCCATTCAGCATAGATCTCTTGATGACAGACTCCACATGTTTCGGCTTTAAGCGATGTGAGCCCTTGTGGTGTCTCTTGATAGGGAACCCCAACGGCTGTAGTTTGGCCAAGATCATAGATCAGATTTTTCCTGAAGCTGGCATAGCCCACTGCAATAGCTATCAATACAGCAATAATCAGCGTTTTCTTCATGAAGTCATGAACCAGAGGTTGGATATTAAAGCTGTGAAATAGTCCCTACTCGTGAAGCCTACTATTATTAATAGTAGATTGAACAGGTGCATAGATTCCAGAGACGGATAGACAGAGTTTATATGATCACTATAGGCAAAGGCAGCTTAAGAATAAAACAACTGGTGCAAGTGGCATGCGCAGGCGAGCAAGTACAGCTCGATATCGGCTGTAGAGCAGCATTGGGCAGCTCACGGGCGCTGATTGAAAAAAAACTGGCGGCAAAAGAGATGATCTATGGTGTGGACACGGGTTTTGGCGAACTCACCCATGTATCCATACCCTTGGAACAGACCCGCCAGCTACAGCAAAATCTGATTCGTAGTCATGCTGTAGGGGTTGGGAATCCTCTGCCGAGCGAGGTAGTGCGAGCCATGATGTTGTTGCGTATTCAATCGTTGGCGCAAGGCTATTCTGGTGTGCGGCCGCAGCTTATCGATACGCTGATTGCTATGCTCAATGCTGACCTGCTCCCTATTGTTCCGTGCCAGGGATCATTGGGGGCTAGTGGTGATTTGGTTCCATTGGCACATGTTGCTTTGGGTGCTTGTGGTGAAGGGTGGGTCAGTTTTCAGGGAGAGCAGAAAAAGGCAGCTATAGCCTTTAAAAAGCTGGGCATTGATCCACTTAAGTTGGAGGCAAAAGAGGGTTTGGCTCTGATTAATGGCACTCAACTAATGACCGCGTTGGGAGCACTTGCCGTGCATGGCGCTAAGCGATTGATAAAGCATGCTGATATGGCTGCGGCACTGAGTACTGATGTGCTGAAAGGCTCAATGACTCATACAGACCCTCGCATTCACCGCTTACGTCCGCATCCTGGCCAGTGCCGTTCAGCGGCAAGCATTCGTGACTGGATGATGGGTAGCGAGATTTGGGCATCACACCAGGGGTGTAAAAAGGTACAGGATGCCTACAGCCTGCGTTGTGCGCCACAGGTGCATGGGGCTGCGCATGATGCGATCAGATATGCCGCAAAAATTATCAAAATAGAGATGAACTCAGTTACGGATAATCCGCTGGTTTTTGCTGAAGATGAAGAGATTCTTAGTGGCGGTAATTTCCATGGAGAACCCTTGGCTTTTGCGATGGATCTATTGGGGATAGCCCTAGCAGAGCTGGCCAATATCTCTGAGCGTCGTACCGCACGGCTGATGGATCACAAACTATCAGAATGCCTGCCTCCTTTCCTGACACAGAATAGCGGTCTCAACTCTGGCTTTATGGTGGCTCAATACACGGCAGCTGCGCTGGTCTCAGAGAATAAAGTGCTGGCCCATCCCTCCAGTGTGGATTCAATTCCCACCTCTGCCAACCAAGAGGATCACGTCAGTATGGGGGCCACAGCGGCGCGGCATGCGATGGATATTTTGCAAAATAGCCGTCGGGTGATTGCTATTGAACTGCTCTGTGCCGCCCAAGGCGTTGATCTGCATCGACCCTTAAAAACCAGCCCCAAACTGGAGGCTGTGCATCGGGCTATTCGCAAAAAGATTCCTTTTTTGGATGTTGATAGAGTGTTGGCTGATGATGTTGAGCAGATGAACCAACTGGTGGCGAGTGGCAAGCTGATTGAGCGAGATGCTAATGCTGGCACATCTTAAATCACCAAAAACAGTCATTCATGAGCCATGCAATCGTATGGATGACCGGCGCTTAAAACATATTATCTTGCCATGGGAAGAGGGGATTGAGGCTCAGCTGGCACTGGTAGGCGTGCCTTTTGATGAGGCGATTACCGCAGGTGGTGGACGAGCGGGTGCCAGCGAGGGGCCAGATGCCATCCGTCAGACCTTGAAACGTTATGGTACGACCTATTGCACAGAGCATGAGGTTGACTTTGGTGATCTAGAGATTGTCGATTGTGGTGACCTGGAGGTTGTACCGGGGGAGACTGAAGAGACGCATTCTCGGTTGACTCATGTTATCTCTGCGCTCTTACAGCAGGGCATGCTACCTATTACCCTGGGTGGTGGGCATGATCTCTCTTTTGCCACTATCCGAGCGCTGGTTGAAAACAGCAAAAGCCCTGTAGGTGGCATCAATGTGGATGCCCATCTTGATCTGCGTCCTGTCACTGATGGAGTGATCACCAGCGGCACCCCTTTTCGTCGGGCATTGGAAGAGCTGTCCGGTGGATTTTACGGGAACCGATTTGTTGAGCTGGGTATGGCTGGGCACAGTAATGCCAAGGTGCACTGTGACTATCTGAAAAAACAGGGAGGAGTGCTGATACCGCTCACTCAATTGCATTTGGATGGAGTGGAGGCCAGCATGCAAACAGCATTACAGCAGGCTGGTGATTCAGCCTTTTTCAGTATCGATATTGATGCGATACAACAGGCCTTTGCTCCTGGCTGTAGCGCTCCAGCACCTGTCGGTCTTACGCCGGCTGAGGTTACCTCACTGGCTTACTGGGCGGGTGCCTCGCCCACAATCAAACTGTTTGATTTGATGGAGTTTTGCCCCCGATTTGATTCAGATAGCCGTACTGCTCGGCTGGCGGCATCCATCCTCTGTTATTTCTTTACGGGCTTTGCACAACGATTGGAGGGTTCATTATGACTAGGCCACTCTATCCAAAGGAGAAACCGACAGCCCCCATTCATGCCCAAACAGGGTCAGAGTTGCGTTGCGGCAGTTGGGAGATTGAGGCAGCCCTGCGCATGCTAGAGAATAATCTGGATCCAGCAGTAGCGCTGATTCCTGATGAGCTGATTGTCTACGGTGGCAGTGGTCGGGCGGCTCGTAACTGGCGTGCTTATAACGGCATTGTTAAGGCCCTCAAAGGGCTTAAACCTGATGAAACCCTGCTGGTGCAGTCAGGCAAGGCGGTGGGTGCGTTACAAACCTTTGAGCATGCGCCACGAGTATTGATTGCCAACTCCAATATTGTCCCCGCCTGGTCTACGCAGGAGAACTTCGATCGCTATGATGAGATGGGCCTCACCATGTACGGTCAGATGACCGCAGGCAGCTGGATCTATATTGGCACCCAGGGGATTCTGCAGGGCACCTATGAGACCTTGGGTGCGCTGGCGGCAGAACACTTCAATGGCAGCCTCAAGGGTAAATGGGTGGTTACGGGTGGGTTGGGTGGCATGAGTGGTGCTCAGCCGCTGGCGGTAACCATGAATGAAGGGGTGCTGTTGGTAGTTGAGGCCATTGCCGAGCGAATCGAGCAGAAGGTTCGGGAAGGTTATTGCGACAAGATGGCGACGAACCTGGATCAAGCCATGGCATGGGTTAAACAAGCTGTTGCCGGTCAGAAACCGCTATCTGTGGGGTTGGTGGGGAACACGGCAGATATCCTGCCCGAGCTGGTGAAGAAAGAGATGATCCCTGATGTAGTAACGGATCAGACCTCTGCCCATAACCTGCTTGATTATGTCCCACAAGGCCCATTGGATGAGGTGTTGGCGCTTAAAGAATCCAACCCTGCTGAATACAAGAAACGAGCGCAGCAGAGTATTGTGGCTCACACCCAGGCAATTCTAACCATGCAGCAGCAGGGTGCCATTGCTTTTGATTATGGCAATAATCTCAGAGGTCAGGCGGAGAAGGGTGGCCTGGCTGTACGCGATGCTCAGGGCGAGTTTCTCTATCCCGGTTTTGTTCCGGCCTATATCCGTCCGCTGTTTTGTCAGGGCAAAGGCCCTTTCCGTTGGGCTGCGCTCTCGGGTGATCCTGAAGATATCCGCAGGATCGATAAAAAGATCCTCGAAACCTTTCCCGAAGATGAGGGGCTGCGCCGCTGGATCACTCTGGCGGGGGAGAAGGTGCTTTTCATTGGTCTACCCAGTCGTGTCTGTTGGTTGGGTTATGGTGAGCGGGCAAAAATGGGGTTGATCATTAATGAGATGGTTGCTTCGAAAGAGCTCAAAGCACCTGTTGTGATTGGTCGTGATCACCTGGATTGTGGTTCAGTGGCCTCACCCAATCGTGAAACAGAAGGGATGCGGGATGGCAGTGATGCCATTGCCGACTGGCCCTTGCTCAATGCCCTGGCCAATACGGCCTGTGGTGCAGATTGGGTCTCCATCCACAATGGAGGTGGTGTCGGTATTGGCAATGCTACTCATGCCGGGATGGTGATTGTTGCCACTGGAACAAAAGAGAAAGCAGCGCGCCTGGAACGGGTGCTTACAGCTGATCCTGCTCTTGGTGTCATGCGTCATGCTGACGCAGGCTATGAGGAAGCCATCAAGGTAGCAGATGAGAGGGAGGTTCAAGTGGGCAGCAAGTGGCAGGAAAAGTAATGGCTCAAACGGTTGATTTATTAATCACCCATGCCAGCCAGCTTCTCACCATGGAAGATGACCTGGGGCTGATTGAAGATGGTGCGCTGGCCATTCAAAATGGGAAGGTTGTTGAGACAGGTTCCAGTGCGGATCTGGAAAAAAGATATACCGGGCAGGAGACAATCGATGCCACTGGCAAAACCATCACTCCCGGACTTATAGATTGTCATACCCATCTCCTGTTTGCAGGCAGCCGAGAGGATGAGTTCCTTAGCCGGTTAAAAGGGGCTGACTACCTAAGCATCCTCCAACAAGGTGGCGGCATTCTGAATACAGTAGAGCAGCTACGACAAGCCACACCAGATGATCTGATCCAGCACGGCCTTAAATGGCTCAATGAATTCCTGGCTCATGGTGTTACCTGTGTGGAAATCAAGAGTGGGTATGGACTGGATTATGCCAATGAAAAGAAGATGCTGGAGGCTATTTCAGCACTGAGTGGATATACAGATCAACATCTTGTCTCCACATTTCTCGGCGCACATGCCTTTCCCAAAGAGATGAAAGAGCAGCCAGAAAAACAGATGGATGAACTGGTGAATCATATGCTGCCAGCGTTTAGGCATTTGGCTGAGCATTGTGATCTCTTTTTAGAAAAAAATGCTTTCTCGCTTGATCAAGCTGAAGTGATTTTGGAGCGTGCGCAAAGTTTTGGCTATGGTTTAAAGATGCATACCAATCAACTGAGCCAGCTGGGCGGTATAGCGCTGGCAAAAAAGTACCAACTACTCTCGGTAGATCATTTGGATACTATAAGTGAGCAGGAGATTGAAACACTGGCAGAGACAGATGTTGTGGCTGTTCTGCTACCTGGGGCTTCATTTTTTCTAAAAGAGTCAGCTTGGGCACCTGCCAGACAATTGATTGATAAACAGATTCCGGTGGCGCTTGCGACAGATTTTAACCCGGGTTCATCCCCTTGCCCCAACCTCCATTTTATAATGAACCTGGCTGTGCACCAGTTGGGTATGTTGCCGCATGAGGTATGGCAGGCGGTTACTATTACAGCAGCTAAGGCGCTCGGTAAAGAAGATATTGCTGGTAGCTTGGCTACGGGTAAGCGTGCAGACTTTGTGCTGTGGTCAATGCCTAATCACCTTTATCCTTTCTATCACTTTGGAAAGAATTTCGTAGAAAAAGTATGGATTAATGGCCGTTTTGCTCATCGACATTAATTGTATTAACCTAGAGGGAATTAGGTAGAGGGTGTTGGTATATTAGCCACTCTCTTTTATTAATGCTGATCACATAATGAACTGTTAGCGGTAACAAAAAAATATGAATAAATTGCAATCAAATTCACATGCGACAACTATGAATTATATTTTAATAATCGTACTCACAGTTGTTGCACTTTCGGGTACGGCCTACATCATATGGCATGCTGTAAATTCTCCGCCATTTGATTTAGAACTTTCAATGGGATTTGAAACAAAAAAAGGTGTTCAGTGCGTCGCTAATGAGTTAATTAATAAAAACATTCCCCATGAAATTGTTGAGTTTAATGAAAAAGAGTGGATTGTATTGCAGGTTATAGAAGATAAAACCGAATTACAGTCGATTCTAGAAAATAGATGTTCTGCCTTTAAATCTAAAGCGTATTAATTGAGTTTTTTTGTTGGGCCAGCGGTATGGCGTAGTGCCGCATGAGTTTATATGCTGTGCAGCGAAGTGAAAGTCCACCGCTGCACAGCAATCAAATATCTATCTTTGAGTCAGTCTCATGATTCAAATGCCTTACTGTCTTCCACAAAGGATTTCATCCCCTCATTGGTAAGCGGGTGATCGGCTACCCCCATCAAAAGAGGGGCGGGGATGGTTAGGATATCTGCACCACAGAGTAGGCACTCTGGGATCTGTACCCCATTACGAAATGATGCAGCCAGCACCTCTGTTGTAATGTCATAGTTTGCAAAGATAGTTGTTATTTCGTGAATCAGCCGAACGCCCGCATCCATACGTGAACCTGCATTAGCCACATAGGCGGTATTGTGTTGTCTGCTGTTCTCTTTCGTCCCTTTGTGATCTTCCAGATAGTAGAGGGCGTTGCCAGATGCCATCTCAACGGCATCATGTTTGTACATGTAGTCAGCCAATCGACCCAGGAATGGGGATACGTAAGAGGCTCCGGCCTGTGCGGCAAACAGGGCTTGGGTGCTATTAAAAATAAGCGTGGCATTGGTTTGAATGTCACGCTTCCAAAGGGCATGCAGTACTTTAAGACCTGTATTTTTATCGAGTGCTGGATCAACTGCCTCGTAACCGCCAACAGGTACTTTAATGACAACATTGCTACCAAAGGCAGCCAGCGCTTCTGCCTGGGCAATCATCTTGTCTGCCTGTAGCTCTGTAAGCTCCAGTGAGACAGGATAAGGCGCCATCAATGTGACAATCTCCTGCATCATCTCTTTGGCCTGTGACCATGAGGTGGCTCCCGCCCGTTTCATCAGGGTAGGGTTGGTGGTGACACCGTTGATGATGCCTGCCTCTAACAGTGGGCGGATCTCGTCGATGGTTCCTGTATCAGCAAAAATCTTGGGGGCTTTGGCTGCGGGGTGCTTGAGTGATTTGCCCTCTGTGGTCGGGTTGTTGACCGGCATGGATTGTCTGCGCGCCCCAATATGAGCGGGGATCTGGTCTGGCTTCAGCATGTTGTCATCTCTTTTGTTAGGTGTGCATAACGGCCAATGGCCAGATTTCTCATTATCTTAGAAGCGCGCGCAATAATCCATTCAGCTTTGTTACAATGCCTGCCCACTTTTGCTACAGAATCGACCTATGACCCTCTACCAAACCATTGCCTCTGAACTGAATGCGCGACCACAACAAGTGGAGGCTGCTGTTAAATTGCTGGATGAAGGGGCGACTGTGCCTTTTGTAGCGCGTTATCGTAAAGAGGCAACGGGTGGGTTGGATGATACGCAGCTGCGTAATCTGGAAGAGCGTCTGCGCTATATCCGCGAGTTGGATGAGCGGCGAACCACCGTGCTGGCCAATATTCAGGAGCAGGGCAAGCTAACCCCTGAGCTGGATGCATTGATTCAGGCAGCAGATTCCAAGACCCGCCTGGAGGATCTCTATCTCCCTTACAAGCAGAAGCGCCGTACCAAGGCACAGATTGCCCGTGAAGCCGGTTTGGAGCCTTTGGCAAAGCAACTGCTGGCAGATCCTGCGCTGGTGCCTGAGGCAACTGCAACTGCCTATGTTGATGTAGATAAAGGTGTGGCTGATTCAGCAGCTGCGCTGGATGGTGCGCGCCAGATATTGATGGAGCAGTTTGCAGAGGATGCAGAGCTGGTAGGGCAGCTGCGTGAGATGCTGTGGAGTGATGCCAATGTAAAGTGTGCTGTGGTAGCGGGAAAAGAGGAGGCAGGCGCCAAGTTTTCAGACTACTTTGATTTCTCTGAGGCACTGAAAAAGATCCCATCGCACCGGGCATTGGCACTCTTTCGTGGTCGCAAAGAGGGGGTTCTAGCATTCTCTATTGAGATGCCAGCAGATGCGGGTAAGCCATCGACTGAGCCAGCGGTTGCAGAGGGTGTAATTGCAAAACATCAGGGGATTAGTGAGCAGGGGCGACCAGCTGATCGATGGTTAAAGGATACCGTGCGTTGGGCTTGGCGGGTAAAGATTCAGAGCCATCTAAATACTGATCTACTGGGACGAATCAACGAGGCGGCTGAAGAGGAAGCGATAAAGGTCTTTGCCAGAAATCTACATGATCTATTGCTCTCAGCACCTGCGGGGCCACGCGCTACATTGGGGCTTGATCCTGGGCTGCGCACCGGGGTTAAGGTGGCCGTAGTGGATGCCACAGGAAAGGTGCTGGATACCGCAACCATCTACCCCCATGTACCAAAGAATCAATGGGATCAATCAATTGCACAGCTAGCTAAATTAGCCGCAAAACATAAGGTGGACCTGATTGCTATTGGCAATGGAACAGCCTCCCGAGAGACGGATAAGTTGGCGGCAGGGCTGATTAAGCGACACCCTGAATTATCTATGACCAAGGTGATGGTCAGTGAGGCGGGAGCTTCAGTCTATTCAGCATCAGAACTGGCCGCCAAGGAGTTTCCAGATCTGGATGTGAGTCTGCGTGGGGCCGTCTCAATAGCACGTCGCCTGCAAGATCCGCTGGCTGAGCTGGTAAAGATTGAGCCTAAATCAATTGGTGTGGGTCAGTATCAGCATGATGTCAGCCAAACTCGCCTTGCCCGCATGTTGGTTGCAGTGGTTGAGGATTGTGTGAATGCGGTAGGGGTTGATGTGAATATGGCCTCTGTACCGTTGTTGAAACAGGTATCAGGATTGAGTACTACCCTGGCAGAAAATATTGTTGCGTATCGTGATGAGCATGGTGCCTTTAGCAGTCGTAAACAGCTACTAAAAGTGCCACGTCTTGGGCAGAAGGCATTTGAGCAGGGTGCGGGCTTTTTACGGATTATGAATGGTGATAATCCGCTGGATGCATCATCAGTACACCCTGAGGCCTATCCTGTGGTGCAGCGTATCGTAGAGGCCAGCAACCACAATATAAAAAGTCTAGTGGGTGATATTAAATTTATTCGTAGTCTCAAACCAAGTGATTATACTGATGAACGTTTTGGTGAACCCACAGTAAAAGATATCTTGGGTGAGTTAGAAAAACCGGGGCGAGATCCTCGGCCAGAATTTAAAACAGCACAATTTGCAGAGGGTGTTGAAGAGGTAAAAGACCTGCAGCCTGGCATGGTGCTGGAAGGTGTTGTCACCAATGTGACCAACTTTGGTGCCTTTGTTGATGTCGGCGTACATCAGGATGGTCTGGTGCATATCTCTGCGCTGTCTGACAAATTTGTAAAAGATCCTCACCAAGTAGTTAAAGCAGGTGACCTGGTGAAGGTGAAGGTGATGCAGATTGATATTAAAAGAAAGCGTGTTGGTCTCACAATGCGATTGGGTGATGACCATCGGGATCAGGTGGTAGAGAAACCGCGGGAACGTAATCAACCACGTAGTAAACCTCAGCATAAAAAATCGCAGCAGGCTCCCCAAGGGGCAATGGCTGATGCGTTTGCTAAATTAAAACGTTAGTGTGGAGTGTTTTAAGTTTGCAAAATTACTTGGATATATTTAGGTAGACAATGACTGATTGTAATACTCAAGTCAGTATTACTTTACGCATCAAGCAGGCTACGTATCTGGGTAAGCAATGTATTGGCTGTGTAAGGCTTATGAATAAGATTATCCTGTAAAAATTTATCAATAATCTCAATATTGTCATGATCATCAAAGCCGCTCGTGAGTTGAATCTTTGTTGTTGGATAGCGCTTTTGAATTTCGTGTGCCAATTGATAGCCATTCATTCCTGGCATAATGATGTCAGATAGAACCAGGTCAAAATGACCGTTAGATAACTTTTCCAACGCAATTGCAGCGCTCTCAGCCGTCTCAATCTGATATCCTTTTGACCCGAGGATATCCTCAGCCAGCTGACATAAAGAGGGTTCATCATCCACAATTAATATATGTTCGTCTCCCCGTATAAGATCATCGTTGACAGGTTCTTGTAGATCAGTACTGCTCTCGGTTCCATAATATCTAGTGTAGTGTATTAAATTGACTGCTGATATATAATATTTACTTCACTCACCTACCCATTACACTTAATGCCTGCTCAAATCAAAATCATCTTATCAGCAAAAGACAAAAAACAACTGGCGCAAAATATAAGGAGCCG
>JAJFJN010000078.1 GCA_021773975.1 Gammaproteobacteria bacterium
AGTTATGGATGGCTGTCCGAAGGCACCAAGGAGGTCTGTTGCCAGCGCAATGAAACAGCTTGATAGTGCAATTGATCAGATGATCTTGGAGGCAAAGATTGCAGCATGAAAATTTGATTCATTTGTAAAGATGTTGATGACTCAAGGATTCCTAGGTCAACATAAAAAACTGCCGCATCCAGTCACCAACTACACTTGAATCCGTTGGCTGCCCCAGAGAGGCAAGCACTTGCTCATGGCACGCTTCAGTTAAATTCTTTTTATTCTCACTAAGCCATGCTTGCATAAAGACCTGGTCATATTCCGGATGCCCCTGAAGTGCTAAAACATGATCTCCAACGGCATACATCTGGTGCAAGCAAAAACCGTCACCTGCCAACAGTGTCGCTTCCCCTGGAAGCATATCCACCTGGTCTTTATGGCTAAAATTGAGTGAGCAGCCTGTCAGCTCTGGTGTCATCCAGGGCTTTTGCTGCCGAATCTTAAAATCACGTACACCAGCCCCCCACCCCTTACGCGATTTATTAACCTCTCCCCCCAGAGCATGGGCAATTACCTGATGCCCAAATCCAATGCCGATCAATGGTTTTTGATTAAAATGGCAAGCACAGGCAAATTCCATTAATTTTGTAATCCATGAGTTTTTATCATGAACACTGTGTTGTGATGCGCCAATAATCCAACCATCACACTCTTGCAGTGAATTCGGCCAGGATCTTTGTGTGACGTTATACTCTTCCAGTATAAAATCAGAAGGAAAATGCTCTCTAAAAAAGCGTTGAAACATAGGCCCATACTCCTGCTGAAAATCTTCAGAACCCGGGTTATAGGCATAGGCATTGAGCAATCCAATCTTCATTCATACACTCACAGTGTTAAATTAATTTATTTTTTGTAATGCCACAACGTTGGCATTTATAACATGTCACCAGCTTGCCAAGTTTTACATCAAACTTCTGTTCATTAATAATTTCCCACTTGTGGTGGCCATTTTGGCATAGGGCTTTTCCCTTATGCTTTTCAGATGGTTTTGGCTTTTTGAATGGAACGACTTCACCCATAGGAATATGCTTTGTAATAGTCACTATTGCTGGAAGATTTAGAGTATATGAGGCTAACCACTATCACTCAACTTTATCTATTTGATATATTGTGCTGCTCACTCACTGTTTACCATAAGATATGAATATCTCCGTCATTATTCCTACCTACAATAGAGTCCATACCCTGGGCCAGGCCATTGAGTCAGTATTAGCGCAGAGCCTCTCTCCCACAGAGATTATCATTGTAGATGATGGTTCTACAGATGAAACAGCTCAGTTTATTCAAAATAACTTCCCCAGCTGCCATTATCTTTTTCAACAAAACCAAGGGGTAAGCAGCGCCCGCAATAGTGGCATCAGTACAGCAACGGGCGAATGGTTAGCCTTTCTTGATTCTGATGATGCGTGGATGCCAGACAAACTTGCCACTCAAGCATCAGCCCTAGAATCTAACCCTGAGATAAGGCTCTGCCATACAGAGGAAATATGGATTCGGAATGGTAAGCGCGTCAATCAAATGAAGAAACACACCAAAACGGGAGGTTGGATTTTTCAGCACTGCCTGCCACTGTGTGCCATTTCACCCTCATCCGTTATCATTCACCGCTCTCTATTTGAAGAGGTGGGATTATTTGATGAGACACTCCCCGCTTGTGAGGATTATGATCTCTGGCTACGCATCTGTGCCTTTCATCCCACTCTGTTTATAGAGACACCACAGATGATCAAACATGGTGGACATGAGGATCAACTCTCACGCAAACACTGGGGGATGGATCGTTTTCGCATTCAGGCACTGGAAAAGATTATTGCACACCCAAAACTTTCACTGGCCGACCAACTAGCAGCTACCGAGATGCTTATAGCAAAAGCAGGCATATTGGCGCAGGGCGCACTAAAACGAAATAAAGCAGAGCAAGCCCAGATTTATTTAGCCAAGCAATCTCATTTTCAGCAAAAGCTGACTGAAGCTAAACAGTGAGCAACCCTCTATTTAATATAGTGGTTGCACTCCCCGCTGAAGCCAAACCTTTAATTACCCATTTTGGACTCAAGCGCAAACAGCCTGATGGTATTTTTCCAATCTATCAAAATGGTGGCATCTCGTTGGTTCGTTCAGGCGTGGGCAGAGAGGCAGCGGCTAATGCTACCCGTTTTCTTTTGCATAGCCACAATCAACAGGAAGACATTATCTGGATCAATCTAGGCATTGCCGGACATGCTACCCGACAGATAGGTGAAATGATTTTGGCTGCATGCATTACAGATGAAGATTCACAACAGGAATGGAATATACCTCCCCATCTCAATTTCCCCTATGAACTTGAGACATTAACCACATTGTCTCAGCCTGAGTTTGATTACACCCGACCCGGTGCATTTGATATGGAAGCAGCAGGATTTCTTTCTGCTCTGAATGGTAGCGGATATTGTATAAAGATTATTTCAGACAATAGCTGCCAGCCTGGGCACAGCATAAAAGCCAAATGGGTTTCACAATTAATCAGCGAACAACTCAACAAAATTGATCAGCTTATGCATCAGCTCAGCCACTGAAAACAGTTCCGATCACGCCTTATGTTTGGTTATGTGATCAAACATAAAGTGTAACCAAATAGCGGCATTGTCAGCAGATTAAAAGTTATTTCTCAATTAGGCATCTGATATAGCGGTATGGCATATATAGAAACCAATATACTTTATACACTAAACGCATAACATTATTAGTTACATGCTTAACATGCACTCGGCGCTCTTCTACAAAACGTTGTTTCATCGAGTGCCAATCTTTTTTTGAACTAATGCCTGTGTCACGCATACAGGTTACTGTGTAATCAAATATTTCTGGCTTGGTACCCTGTCGATATGCCCGCAACCAAAACTCATAATCCATTGCAATCTTATAGCTTTCATCAAACCCACCAAGCGTTTCAAAAATCGCCCTAGAGCAAAAAACACTTTGATGATACAGCCCGGTTTTAAAGTTCAACCAAGAATTAAATCCTCTTGGTCTGCATTCAATTTTTTCTTCTTCTTTTTGAAAGATGATATTGAATGCAGCAATGTCACAACCATCATCAATATAAGATACAACAGTTTTTATAACATCATTACCTAATAAATAATCATCTGCATGTAAAAACAAAATATAGTCACCACTTGATGCCCGTATCCCTTTATTCATTGCACTTGCAATGCCTTCATCTGGTTCAGATACCCAGTAATTTATTGCATTATCATAATTCTTTATAATATCAACCGTGCCATCCGTGGAGCCGCCATCTATAAGGATATATTCAATATTGTTATAGGTTTGATTAACAACACTCTGTATTGTGAGCGCAAGGTAGTCCGCACCATTATATACAACAGTGATAATTGATATGTTGGGTAAAACCAATTCAATATTCAGAAGAGACTCACCGTATCTGCATGCATTAGCCGAGGGTAATGAATTACTTTTCATGTTATCTAACAGCTGATCAAACCAATTATGTGATATTCACTAAGTATTTTTTAAAAAAGCATTAACATCAAGAAAGTAGTTTGCATCCCTTCTGAGAGACTCTAGATCTTTCTCCCACCATTGGCTAAATAAAAGCTTTGCAATAACTTCATCGCTAAATCTTTTTCTAATCTTTTTTGCTGGTATGCCACCAACAACAACATAAGGTTCAACATCCTTTGTAACAACAGCACCAGCGGCAATAACAGCACCATGTCCGATGGTGACACCATCTAGAATTGTGCTATTTGCACCAACCCAGACATCATTGCCAATATTCACTCTGGCAAACTCATTAAACTTAGAATGATTAGTAAACTTGAGTTCCAGCTGGCCTTCTGCCGAATAAAAAAGTGGACTGGTCGCAACAAAGTTAGTTGGATGACTGCCGCCACCAATCTTTACTCCTGCAGCAAGAGAGCAAAAACCTCCTACATCAACATTGTGCAGATTAGCATTATCAGCTATATAGCTACATCGACCAACCCGACACTGACGAAGCTTCACATATTTTCGGATCGAAACAAACTCCTCTAATATTGTTGCATTGTCAATACGGCTCATATATCCGATACGTATATGCCTATTTCGTGAACGAGCATGTGCATATATTTTTTCATAGAGGTGTAGAATCCACAGTGAAAGTGGATTTTCTAATAGCGCAATAATCCAGTATTTCATCAGAATAGTTCCTGAAATCGTACGCGCTGAAAAACTCGCAATAATCCGCCCTGCCCAGCATTATAAATTCTTCCGGGAAACTGTCGATCGAGATTCTCATATTTGGTAAACACCTTATACTGCCTTAGCAATTCCATACGATAAAAAGAGTCATTAAATATCCTTTTCATTCCATCCCTTGTATGAGGTGCGTGCGCATACATGCGCATCTCTTTCTCATCATTATAAAGAAAGTAGTCATGATCCATTCCAAGTAGATAGATTTCAGAAAAACCCATATAAAGTGCTGTGATAATTGCGTAAACAGAAACTGCCTCAGCGCCGATAATTGGATGAGTAAGATCTATATCGATAGCATCACCATCGCGATGACTTAGCCCACTAAAGTACCAGTTGAGCTCTGATTCTTTTAGTGATCCATAGCGATTAACCAAATGTTTTAGGTTATAACGATTGCGATTTACCCCAAATATAAAGTGCGTATGAGATGGTGTATTCTTCTCAATACTTTGTATCCACTCAAGCCACTCCTGCTCTGTCTGAGGAGGATGAATCGGAGCAATCAGATAGAACTTATCACCCTGCCCATTAAAAATACTCAGAAACTGTGGGTGAACACAAAAGTTATTTAGTGCAAATAGATGCTCATTCTTAAGTGGTGTGAGATCCTCATGCTTGATTGAGTTTCCACTGCCTAGCAGAAAACATCTTTTTCCTCGGTATTTATTATGGAGACTTGCGTTCTTGCTCAACTCTTTCTGGTATTTACCACCCCGGATAGAGACAAGCAGGTTAACCACCATTCTTACTGTGGCTGGAGGAAGTATGTATTCAGCAATAAGGGAATCAAGCTTCATTGTAATTGGCACTGTTCACGGCAGTTTCATTGGTAGGTATTGATACATAAATGTCATTATCATGGATGAGCTATTTTTTGGTCAGGTATTTTTCTGCTTTTACCCAATCTTCTGGTTCATCAATTTCAACATCGGAGCCGCACAGATTACTCATATCATAGATAGAGATTTCACCGCCAAGCCTCATTTTTGATGTTTGCAGAAGGCTTTTCCTGGTCATATAGAATGCACCATTCTCCATGAACGTTCCGCCCCATTGTTGGCGCATAGGCCTCTTCTTTGGATCATAATTCAAAGGTTGTCCATTATCATTCCAGAAGAATCGTTTTATTCTTGTAGCAGTCAATAGTGAATCTGCCCCTTCTTGCTCAAATTGAGCGATAGCATCACTCAATGCAATTGAAGTCAAAAGTGGTGATGTTGCCTGGATTGTAATCAGTACATCAAAGACGGGATGATCTTCTGCAAAACTACACATAACAGACTCTGTTGATGCATCATCTGTTGCTAACTCCATAGAACGATCAATCACTTTAACGGGCAGCTTTAGTTGATTCACCACTTTTTTTATCTTGTCTGAGTCTGTAGATACCCAAACCTCTTGAATTTCTGGACAATTGCAGGCAGCCTTGATAACCCAAGCACAAAGTGGCTGGCCTGCAAAATCACGGATATTCTTCCATGGAATACTTTTGGAACCTCCTCGTAGTGGAATTAAGGCTACATATTTCATCGTTACTCCAGGCTCAGACTTATCATCAACGTATCACACGATTCTATTGCTGCAAGCTGTTTTTCATAGGCACATAGAAGCTCAGGACTATCAAGAAAAGACCATTCCTCATGTCCTCCAGGTTTGTCTTTAGCTAGCCAGTATAGGTGGTTTGAGAGAGGGTACCGCTGCACCTGTTTTACCCAGTTAACCTTTAAGCTTGCTGCAGCCGCCAACTGTTTCAGAGTGCTGGGATTAAATAGGTATAGATGTTGACTCCAGTAGGTAAAACAGGAAAATGGTTTACTTTTGTAAAGTGTCAGAAGTGCATCATTACTGCTTGGTACCTCAACAATAATAGTTCCATCTGGCGCAAGGCATTTTGCCATCTGTTTTAGAATAGTAGCCGGATCAGGAAGGTGTTCTATTACATGAAATGCAGTGATTAGATCATACTGCATATGTTTCAGCTCAATCTCTTTTAAACTCTTGTATACAGTTAGCTCTCTTTGCTTAAAACTTTCTTGTAAGCGTACTTCAGGTTCCACTCCATGCACTTCTTTTGCTATTGCTTCAGCTTGCTCTAAAAAACCACCTGCGCCACACCCGAAATCTAAAAGTGTAGCGTCGTCCAGTAATTCTCTTAAAAAACCGGCTCGGCGGAGATCATCTCTTTTTGTCTTATTCAGCCATGCATCAACACCAGGAGTTACATCACCATGCATACCTGACTGCTCATAATGGTCTTTTTTTATATGCTCAAATGATGATAGAAAAACCAAACCACATGACTTGCATTCGAGCACACTGAGTTTTTCATTGTCCCGCACAGAATCAGCTCTTTTCTTATGCTGAACAGATCCACAGAGGTAGCATTTCATAATGACTTTTATCTAGTAATATTGCTCAAGACGTTCCAGGGCATCCCAAAAACCCTCACCACCATTTTCATGGCCTTGCCAGACTTCTGGAATCATGGACGCTTTAGGTGCATATTTAGCAAGCACATCTGCCAGTGCAATAAAATCGATATTTCCATCCCCTACTTGCAACCCCTCTCCATCGAGTCCACTAGCATCAGCCATATGAAGGTGAGCCACATAGGGCGCAATTTGTTCTGCAAAATGCTTAAACGAGCGTTGCCTATGGTTACAAGCAAGTTTCGAATGTGAAACATCAAAGCAGATTTTAAGTTCATTCTCTTGACACAGGCTGCTTATTTCATCAGCGGTAACAAATAGATTATGGTAGCGCTGCCCACCAAAATGCCACGGGTACGGTGGCATGGTTTGCGGCCATATCTCAACACCATCCATATCAAGCATAGCCAGACTCTTTTTTAGGTTTGCACGACAATCCTGCCGTTCCTTTCGGCTCAATGGCCTATTCATGCTAAATCCACCAACATTAGTTACAATTCCAATAGGACCATCATTGGTGAAAAACTGTCTAAGATTTTTCGTGATTTCAATTACTCTCTGCAACTCATTAATGGAGTGATGCCGGTACTCATCATCCATGGAGCAGAGATCAAGCACATGATCTCCTGCAAAGAGTTCAGGACTATGTACGACCAAATCAACCGCAAGGTTTTCAGAAAAATAGTCGCTGATATTGAGTTCTAAATCTTTATAACCAAAATGAAATTCAAGCAATGTCGGATTACTCTTCTCTAAGAGTTTTCGGTAATCATGATATCGAACTGGAATACCCCAGGGACGATTAAATTTGTAAGGCCGTGCTTGGATAACCTTTGTCACATCATCTAGATCAGACGGATAGAATGGTTCGCCTGCCTTCATAGCGCGTTGCACTACACGTCCAATTAGTTCATATTTTCGATTTGGTTGTAGCCCTTGCCCCGGACTCATTACCTCCAACATATCAATATCAATGAAGTCACCTTTCTCTATATCTCGATTGATATAAACCGATTTAGCAAGTGTTGAGCGATTAAGCAGCTCACCTTGACTCATTTGGCGCCCAGAATCTTTTGACCCAAGAGCTTCTTCTACTTGCCGAATACCTACCACCATACGGGCGAGTTCATTGGGCAATAGACTGATTTTATGATCACTACCCTCAAGATCTTGATCTAGGGTAAAGTGCTTTTCAATAACCTTGGCTCCAAGAGCTACAGCTGAGACTGCTATGAATATATCTCGCTCATGTCCTGAGTAGCCAACTGGGCATTGCCCTATCTCATGCAAACGTTGTAGATAAGCGAGGTTTATATCCCGAAATGGTGGAGGATAGGTGGCATTGCAGTGAAGCAGCACATAGGGAACGCCATAACGCTGCATACAATGGACGGTCTCTTTTATCTCTTCTTCCCGCGACATGCCGGTTGAGCAAATTACAGGCTTGCCAGTATTAGCGATAACTTTCAAAAGATCATGATTCGTAAGATCAGCTGAGGCAACTTTATAAGCTGATACCCCATACTCCTCCAATGCATGGACACTGACTGCATCCCATGGAGTACATAGAGGAATAAGCCCGCATTCACGACTATAATCCATCACCTTGAATAGCTCTTCCATAGAGAGCTGGAAACGCGATAATAAATCCAGCGTATACTGAGAGCCAAGATTATCACTTGCCTCTCCCGGTTTACCGGCATTGCGATAAAGTGTTGCCATATCCCGCAACTGGAATTTTGCGCAATCAGCACCTGCTTCAGCAGCTGCCTCAACCAGTTTTTTTGCACGACCCAAGCTGCCATTATGGTTGTTGCCAATCTCGGCAATTACAAAAACCGGGCTACTCTCCCCAATCTGCTTACCCTCAATTACAAATGACTCACTACTCTGACGTCTCCTGGCAACGGCAACAAGATGCCCCTGGCCGTCAAGCAGAGGAACATACAAAACCTTATCCAGTAAATCCTGTATTTTCCCATGTGGATCATCACTTTTTGCATAGTAATAGCTCTTGTTCGCAATATCTCCCACAGAGACCTGTAGGTCAGCAGTTGTCTTATCTGAAAGCCAGCGGATTAAATCACCGTTAGTGAGTACTCCAAGAAGATTATCACGCTCATCTGTTATAAAAAGCACCCTACCTTTGAGCTTTGCAATTTTACCTAGAGCTGACTGGATAGATGCATCTTCATGAATCACAAAACCTGTGATATTTCTATCAAAAATCATAAGCACTCTCCAACAACTTGCTCATAGCTACCCTGAGCTACAATTCGCCCACCTTCAAGCCGAATAATTCGATCACAATGGCGAACAGTAGAGAGGCGATGAGCAATTACAATCATTGTCTTTTTTCCTTTAAGCTGTTTGATCTCATCAACAATTTCCTTCTCTGTACTACTATCCAAAGCAGATGTAGACTCATCCATAGCCAGAAAATCACGCCTATGATAGAAAGCTCTAGCTAGGGCAACTCGTTGCCGTTGTCCACCTGAAAGGCGCACACCAGACTCACCCAGAGTTGTATCAAGACCTTGCGGGAGCTGTTCAACTAGATCAGTGATACGCGCTTGCCTTAAGGCATCAAGCAAAGCTGTTTCATCTATCTCTTCATCTGGAACTCCCAAAGCAATATTGCGTCGCAATGTATCATCGATAATAAAAACAATTTGTGGCAGATATGCAATTTGTCTCCACCAGCATTTTTTTTTGCCAAGCAAAGGTTCTCCATTGACACTAAGCTCCCCTTCCTGTGGATCAAGCAGGCCTAGAATGACATCAACAAGTGTTGTTTTGCCAGAACCTGAAGCGCCAATAATACCGACCGCTTCACCTCTTCTTAGTGTCATATTCAAATCATTTAAAACCCAATTATCTGTATTTGGATATTTAAACCTAATCCCTCTAAGTTCAAGTTTTTCAAATATATCTGCATTATTACTATGCCGATCCCGTTCACTGTTTTTTGAACGAACCATTTGATCGACCTCACATAAATCACTGTAGAGGTGATCGACTGCACTTTGAGAGAAGCGGAGGTTATTGTAGCCAGAAAGGAATATATAAAAAGATGGCACCAACCGGACGGCTGCAATACCAAAAATACTAACCAATGGAAGAAGTGACTCTCGGTTTTCAAGCAAGCTATAGAATAAAATGAAGACTACTGTAAACAGGACTATTGCCATCTCAAAAAGATGCCTCGGCATGTCTTTCATGGTGACAAAATCGGCCATCGCTTTAGCATATACTTTAACTGGCACTGAGAAGGTCTCTATAAAGTGTTTTTCAGCGGAAAGAACTCTAATCTCACGAATACCATCCAATGCATGTCGGACATTTTTAATAATAGCTGCTCCCTCAATCGGTAGTTTTTTACCCGCTACCTGTATGCGCAGTCTAAAGATAAAAATATAAAGCCCCGCAATCCCACCCAGAAGTACAGTAAATAAAAAGATGCCTTCTAAACTAAGCCAAGCAAGAAAACTGATAATTACGATAAAAACTACAAATTCTGTTGCAGCATGAAAAAGCGGGACTAATGTATTTTCCGTATACATAGTCACATTCCCTATAATACTCTGCACATGCTGCGCACTGTTCTTCTCAAGAAAAACCTTAAAAGGGGCATCAAGATAAGCACTTAGCATTCGAAGGCGAAGGCACCTCTGCTGATCATAAGTTACCCGAGAGATCGCCCGCTGTAGTACAATCGCTACTACAGCCTTGGTGGTATAAAGCACAGCAACACTGCAGCCAACTATTACAAGCAAGGTTTCCGTCTCAGGTAATGCCCACCGTTCAGCCACCCATAGCATTGCTTCTGTCTTCAAAAAAGCATCCGGATCTAGGGCCAAGGCAACAAAAGGTCCTAACATCCCTAGACCAACCAAATCCAAGACAGAGCGTACTAAAAAAGCCATTCCCAATATGGCAACATCTCTATTCAGTCCACCAAATATATATATGATCTTTCTCAGGTGTGCTGCCATAGTAACAATCTCGATTTGTTCTCCAGTATGTGATCCAAGCGATCACGCTCATTAGCAGAAACAACAAGTGTTCGTATTGTTCTTCCAATATAAGCTTCAGTTTTTCCTACCAGATCTGTGAGATTGTTTTGATCAATATCTCCTACCAACAGCAGATCAATCAGGCCTGTATCCCTCCCTTCTGCATAGTCATCAATTAACCATGCCTCTTCCAGGTTGCCCAGTCTTTCTATAATGCTATCGAGTATTCGATCCATACCCACTGCTTTTTGAACCATAGAGTGCAACTCTGGAAACAGGGGATGTTGTTGATTTGCTCGATAGTTGATTTGACGGCCAGATTTTTCATGCTCAAGCAATCCGGCATCACTTAAATGCTGAAGTTCATCGCGCACCTGGCTGGGAGAGATATTGAATTCACCAGCCATTTCACGCAGGTACGCGTGCTGTCTTGGGTTAAGAAAAAGTCGCATTAATATTTTAATACGTGTTTTAGAGGTGATTAGCCCTCCGAATAAGCCATCCAAAATAGACTCCTTTATGTTCTGTTTTTTAGAACTATAGGTGCTTATTTGAGATTATTCAATAAACTGAGGGTTATTCCAGGTTGATTATTAGGTGTTGAAAAGGGTTCACAGACCCAATAATCTGCAATCGCAGCTAGTTGATTATTGATATAGATAAGAGGTAGACGATCTCTTTTCCATGGAGGCAACCCTTTGTCTTGAAGGAGTTTTTTTAGGCTATGACTATGTTTTCGCCCAGCGAGCTGGCAGCGCTCTCCACCCTGGCGAAAACGGATATTTATTCGACCACTTTGCCACTTTTCTGGGTCAATGCCACTATCCGCTGGCGCTATGTTCAAGACACCCAGACCAGCGGGTAATAACAAGGATGATTGTCCATCCCAGTCCATTACAAGTTTAGGGTCATGCGGAGTGAGCTTCTCCATAATAAATAACTGGTCACGATAGCGTCGTAATTCACAACCTGCCCAGCTAATCAACGGATTACGATCTTGTGCAGCTTGCAACATTTCAGTCTGAATACGATCCAAATGCTGTGTATCAGGTAGCTGAAATCCCTCTTTTTGAATCCAGCATCTGAGAACAGCCCGGCATTGCGGTGCTGGCAGCGCTATCAGCCCCTGAACCGACAGTGTGCCTTCTGGCTGCACTATCTTTTTAAGTGCATCAATAGCCATACCATCAATCAATTGCTGTGCTTCAGCACAATGTTTGGCACTTCGGGATAAAGTTCGAGACATAGCTGGCCAGCGCTGGGCTAGCAACGGCATTATTTTTTTTCTGAGGAAATTGCGGTCAAAACGCATATCTTGATTACTGCCATCCTCAATCCAGGTCAGACCCTGTTTGTTAGCATATTTGTTGAGTTGTTTTTGGGTAAATCTCAGCAGAGGCCGCGCATGATAACCCATGCCAAAGGAGGTGATCTGCGGCATAGCTGAGAGGCCACTGGGACCACTACCCCGCAATAGTTGCAGCATGACGGTTTCTGCCTGGTCATCCTGATGTTGTGCAGTGAGTAGCATATCTTCAGCTAGCACGTGCTCTTTCATGGCACTGTAGCGTGCTTCACGAGCCACTGCTTCGAGGCTATCGCCTCTATTGATTTGAAGATTTATAGTCACTTGAATCAAAGCAATATCAAGTTTTTTGCAGACCTCTGCACAATGCTTTGCCCAAGTAGCCGCATCGGTCTGTAGCCCATGATTAACATGCACCGCGACCAACTCTCCCGCAAGTTTATCTCGTATTGCAGCCATTGCATGCAACAAGACGATAGAGTCACAACCACCGCTAAGGGCAATCAAATAACGCCGGGGCGACGGTAGTTCATTGAGGATTTTAAGGAGATGGGCCGGTATAAAGGCCATGAAAGTTAATCGTTACTGTTGAATAATGCCAACTGATAGTAGGCATCTGCTATTGAGTAGTATATTGCCCATAATCCATCAATCTGTTGTAGCGTTGTTCCAATAACTCATCAACATTTATGCCACTCAATTGCGCAAGTTGTTCGAGCAGCACCTGTTTCAGACTAGTTGCCATAGCATCCATATCGCGGTGCGCACCACCCAGTGGCTCTGGCACAATCTCATCGATTAGCCCTAGCTCTTTTAAACGGTCGGAGGTCACACCCATTGCCTCGGCAGCCAAAGAGGCTTTTTCAGCACTCTTCCATAAAATAGTGGCACAGCCTTCTGGAGAGATCACTGAATAGGTGCTGTATTGCAGCATTAGCGTACGATCACCAACACCAATAGCCAGTGCACCACCTGAACCACCTTCACCCATTACAGTACAGATAATGGGCACTTTCAAACCTGCCATAACTAATAGATTACGAGCAATCGCTTCACTTTGCCCACGCTCTTCAGCACCTACACCTGGATATGCACCTGGCGTATCGATAAAGGTCATTATCGGCATTTTAAACCGCTCAGCCGTTTTCATCAGGCGTAGTGCTTTACGATAACCCTCTGGGCGAGGCATGCCGAAATTGCGAAAAATGTTATCTTTGGTGTCTCTTCCTTTTTGATGGCCAATCACCATCACAGGGCGGCCCTCAAACCGGGCAACTCCGCCCACAATGGAGTGATCATCCGCATAGGCGCGATCACCATGTAGCTCTTCAAAGCCATCAAACATGCGTTCGATGTAATCAAACATATAGGGGCGTTGCGGGTGACGTGCAATTTGGGCAATTTGCCAGGGAGTAAGTGATGAGTAGAGGGACTCGGTAAGCCCACGCATCTTTGTTTTGAGGCGATCAATCTCATCCTGAAGATTGATTTCGTTATCAGCACCCACCATGCGTAGCTCTTCGATCTTTGCCTTGAGATCAGCTATGGGTTGTTCAAATTCTAGGAAATTCAGATTCATGCGCGGAAATATACCGGATTCATAAGCGTTGTAACAGGGGATTACATAATATTTAACTTAAAATGGCTCTGCACTAACTTACTGTTCCACGCTAATTCGCTTGATAATCTATCTACATTACAGGCACTTAGATAACTACAGCGCGATATGTCCATGAATCAACAGCTTTTGCTGCTTATCCAATGCTTTATGCTCATGGAACAGGAGCATAGTGCAGATCCATTTAACTTAATTAGTGTCCGGTCAGAAATGCTAACGTGTTGATTTAAAGTAATAAATATCGAAAAACATTAGTGAAAACCCCAGTGAAATGAGGCATGCTTTTATCTCAAGCGGCTGATTTAAAAGCATAATCTCAAAACACGGGAGCTAACAATGCGAGAAAAACGCACTATCCAGGGCAGGATATTTTTTGAACACTACGCAGAACACGAGACCGGTCGAGAATCAGACTTGTATTTAGCAAAGAATGGATTTCATGTAATATGCCGCAATGAGCATGGCAAGGTAATTAGAAAAAGGATGCTGAAGCAATGTTTAAAAGTTACCTTTGTGTTTTTGGTATAAAATTCAGCATCTTTATCAAAACAGGCAGCTCTCTTCAGTTCAAGCAGAAGTGTCAGATTAAGTCGGAACTAGCACAATTTATCTGCACAATGTTTCATCTAAATTCCCTACTGTTTTCGTGATTTTACAGGATGTTATCTGTATTTCAGTCTGAATTAATTACTGTGACTTCGCTGATTGACAAGGTATTACAAATATAAAAGCGGCTCCACCATCTGGATTATTCTCTGCTCTTATCGAACCCATATGTTCCTTTATGATTTCTTGAGAAATAGCTAACCCCAAGCCTGTACCTCCACCACCTGTTTTGGTCTTGCTTGATTGTGCAAATTTATCAAACACCAGCTCCAGTTCATCTTCAGGAATACCTACCCCCTCATCAACCACAGTAACAGCAATAGCAATAGCTGGTGCCTCATGCTTATCTGTCTTCCTTCGTCCTGATGCCACAGTAGTGGCAGCAAATGAAACTTCTATCCGCTTTCCTTCTGGAGTGAATTTTATTGCGTTTGAAAGCAGGTTACGTACCACCTGAGATATTTTATCTCGATCAAAATGAGCCATCATTGTTGCATCTGGCCGTTGCACATCTAAATCTAATGACTTATGCCGCGCTAACTCTGAGAGTTCCAGCGCCACTTCCTCTACTACAACGCTAAGATCATGCTCCTGCATATCCAGTTCCATACGGCCTGCTTCAAGTTTGGATAGATCTAATAGATTATTTAACAAACCCAAAAGCCGCTCGCCACTCTCACGAACTCGACAAAAATAGAACTTAAGTTTATCCTTGGTTGCAGTATCAATTTTGTCTTCACCCATAGCAGAAAAACTCAAAATAGCATGCATTGGGGTACGTAGTTCATGAGACATATTAGCCAAAAATTCTGATTTAGCCTGATTGGCATGCTCTGCTCGTTCCTGCGCCTGTTTGCGTCCAATAACCTCTGCTGATAATTGTTCATTAGTCTCACTAAGCTCCTTAGTGCGCCATTCAATCAGGTCTTCCAACTGTTGATTATTAACCTGCAACTCATTCCTTGCCTGCTCTTTCGCTTCAACCTCAAGAGACAGTTGCTGTAATGAACTCTCTAAAACCTCTTTATTGGCTTTTGCCTCTTGGATTGATATTTGGAGATCCCCTGCCATTTTATTAAACAATTTCCCAATTTGACCAACCTCGTCATGGCTATCAACCTGAACTCGAATATCATAATCACCATCTCTTAATCGCTCGATAGCCAGAGGTAATTGTGCTAATGGTGAAACAATAGCTCTCTTAATTAAAAGCAAAAGCAATAGGGCAATGGCGATAGCCATAGCTGTACCAGTGGTCGTTAAAATCTTTTTTATACTGGAAAAAAGCGTAAGGATCTCCTCCTCATTCTGTTCAACAACCACTGTCCATTTCATATCAAAAACACACATAGAGGCACCACCTACTTTTATACCAGCATAGTTAGGGTAATACTCTTGTGCCTCTCGTACTGTTAAGCTTTCATCTATGCAACGTTGCCAAGGCAAGGTTTTTGACTTCTGTTTTAAGATGGTATTTTGTTTTCCTTTGAGTCTCTTAGATTGAGTAATCATGTAACCATCTCTATTGATCAGATAGAAATCAGTAGAAGGCGTGTAACCTGCAAAAAAAAGTTTGCCTCCAATTCGATTGCCAAGATCACCCGTGGTTAAATCTGTGAGGAAATCAGTATTAACCTTTATTACAACAACGCCCAGAAACAAATTTTCAACACTCTGTGAGAATGCATAATCTGCTTTTTCAATGACCGGAGCCGCAAAGGCCATGGCAGTGCTTCCATTCTGGTCTACATAAACATCTTTTGTAAAAATTTCTTTGCTTCCCTTTTTAAAAAGATCAGCATCTCTCATATTAATCCCAATATTTTTATGGTTTGATGAGGCAATCACCTTACCATCTGGATTAATAATAAAGATCTCACTGTAACGATACAGCTCCTCACTCAGGCGATACATATCCCACTTAACATCCCGCCCAAACACCTGCTGCAATGACACGCCCTCTTCTTTTGCCTTTTTCATAGCATGCATATCAAGTGCGGAATTTTTTTGCAAATAATCCAAGTATGTCTGAATCGTCTTTAGTGAGCTGTGTTTTTCATGATCTAAAGCTGTATCATGAATTTGATGATGCCTAATCAAGGCTTTGTGTAGAAAGTAATTTTCTCCCAAAAACTTAACCGCTAGTTTCTGGTTCCTTAAGAAATCAAGAATATGGATATATCTGGCATCGATCACATTCATCAAATCATTAAGCTTGGTGTAACCAACGTTTGTTGCAACCTCCCGATAAAGAATAGCGCCGCCAATAATAGCAGGCAATAAAATCGCTATCATTGTGATACAAACAAGCTTTTTAGTGATAGACCACTTTATCCAATTCTTCATAATAGGTCGCATAATTAAAATTTCATCTATTTTTCAGCTAAAAAATAATACAGCTACTCCATTAGGGCAACCACGCCGCGAAGGTCAGATACTTACTAGCTAAGACACGCCCTATGTAGTTTTAAAGTATAGGTAATACTTGCTAGAAAACATGATCTATTAAGGTAAAAATATAGGATGTAGCATGAAAGGAAAGACGAGTTTTTCTTAGAGAATAAACTAACTGGAGTTACAAAAGCAGAATGGTATTTAACCATGTTTAAACTAACAGCACTTTTGCCGTCAAAACATCTAGGCAACAAAAGAGACGAGGGTACGACTATTAATTGATAGATGATCAGATCGCATTGATCGCGTGGCAGCTCGATAGAGATCTGGTTGGAGTTTACAGAACATAACGCCAATACAGTTACTATTACAATGAACCACTACAGCGGGTATTTCCTCCTCCCATCCTTTGAAACTGGCGCAAACATCAATACTTGCTCCAATATCCAAATCTGCCCCTTCATAATCCAACAGCATTCCGGCAATTGATAGATTTAGTGCTTTGCAATTGGCAACCACTCCGTCCTTCCCACGAAAACCAATAGAAAAAGAGGTCGGCTCTCGTTGTTTGGTTCGTTGCTCTGGTGGCATAGTTCTGTGCATAAGAGATCCGTTTTATTTTAATTGGTACAGTCTCGCTTATCCTTAAGCAGAATTCACTCCATGAGCACAAGTTATCGGTTAAGCCACCATTTTCTTTAATCATAAATTTCTTGGAATGCCGCTTCAGTCTCATTCAGTTTTAATAGCTTTCCAGAAACCAGATTATAAAACCAACCATGTAATTCAAGCTGACCTTTCAATACACGCTCCTGTATCCAAGGAAAAGACTTTAGGTTATTAAGCGATATCTGGATGGATTGCTGCTCACAAGCACTTATCTGCTGCTCCTCAGTCACTAGTGAAGGATCAGCTAAAATCTGCTCGCGCGCTTCATCTATTACACGCATCCAAGCACCGATAAAGCCACTATCTTCGGCCGTTCCAC
Source organism: Gammaproteobacteria bacterium (assembly GCA_021773975.1). Lineage (GTDB taxonomy): Bacteria > Pseudomonadota > Gammaproteobacteria > Chromatiales > Chromatiaceae > WFXD01. The sequence continues at coordinate 17,648 of JAJFJN010000078.1, forward strand.
CATCAGAAGCAAAAAGGCTACGGATACCACCACAATTGGCATGCCCCAGGACAATGATGTGTTCAACTTCCAGATGACAGACCGCAAATTGGAGTGCAGCACTAGTACCATGCCAAGAGCTAGTCTTCTCAACATAGGGAGGAACAAGGTTCGCCACATTGCGTATGACAAATAGATCACCTGGCTTACTTGTTGTGATAATTGCTGGGTCAACCCGCGAATCACAGCAGGTAATCATCGCTACTTTAGGTGATTGCCCTTTACAGCCCAATTCTTGTAGATATGCTTGATTTTCATGATAAAAACCATCGCGAAAATCTATATGCCCTTTTATTAGTTTGTCAATTGCATTCATTATTCACGGATACCCCTTTAAATATTGATAAGCACATATGAAATCAACACTAAATTCATACTATTGAGGTGCTTGCAAAACGCGGTAATTAAGTAAATTTATTAGCCATTGCAGCTAAAAAGTGGGGATCCCGACCCTCCTTGGTGGTAAAATTTGTTTGCACACAAAAGCCAAAAAAGGTCGGGAAATTAGTTGCTTACGAGATACATTATCGCAGTATTGGTCAAATATTCAAGGGTCACTTGTCTCTTGGCTAAAAGAAGAGCTTGGCGAGCTGACGTCGCTGCAGCAAAGGCTGGCAGTCACACTGGAATTGGTTCGGGTGGAGGAGTTTCTCTGTGCAACCTACGGTCTGCCAGGACGCCCCTCTGCGGATCGATCTGCCATTGCACGCGCCTTTATCGCCAAGATGATTTATAACATGCCGACCACCAGGATATTAATTGATCGGCTGAAATCAGATCAGAAGTTACGACGCATATGTGGTTGGGAAAGAGTGAGTGATATTCCTGGGGAGTGGACATTCTCACGCGCCTTTGCTGAATTTGCAGAAAGCGCACTCCCACAACGCGTGCATGAAGCCAAGATTCAGAAAAGCTATGAGAATGAACTGGTAGGCCATATCTCACGAGACTCAACAGCGATTGAAGCACGAGAAAAACCAACCACAAAGAAAGCAAAGGAAGCCACTGAGAAAAAACCACGAAAACGAGGGCGCCCTAAAAAGGGGGAAGCATGCATCAAAGGACCTACCCGCCTGGAAAAACAAATAGCGGGAATGGAATTGTCAGGGATGCTGGAAGACTTACCGAAGCCATGTAATGTAGGCACAAAAAGAAAGGTGATTAGTTACAAAGCTCAGTAGGCTCACGTTCTGAGCCTGTGGTGGGCGCATAATCCTAGACAGAAAATATCTTGGAGAGCTGCCATGCCCATGAATCAAATTCAATTCCAGCCTGGAGTGTCATTGCCAGATTTT
>JAJFJN010000079.1 GCA_021773975.1 Gammaproteobacteria bacterium
TAGCGAGGGAAAGCCATTTTGAGTCAGATTTTTTGATCAAATGAGGCGAATATTGGGCATATTTAACGAATTTGATCGGAAAATCTGGCCGAAATGGCTTTTCCGCAGTAGGTTTTTCTATTCTCGGACAGCCTCCTAGTGATAGTTGTTATTTGAAGGCATCCAGAATCAGTTGATCAGAGGATTGAGATTATGTGATCCAATCGATCATGTGATGTTCTAAATCATCAGCCTCTGTCTCACAGATTACCCGGCCAAGAATGGCGTTGCCTGAACTAAATACACTTTCTGGATCATTTGAGCGTAGAGGGTGCCACTCTGGTAGCTCTTTTCCTTCTGCTAGTAGACGATAGGCGCAAGTTGAGGGTAGCCAGTAGGGGTCATTAAGGTCATCTAAGGTCATGGTGACACAGTTGGGAACCAATACGGAGCGTTCGGTATATCGAGTGCATTGTGCTGTTTCCATACCCAATAGCTGGCAAACCACATTGGTGAAATGAATCTCCTGAGTGTCCTCATCTTCTAGCCGATGTAGGCAGCATTTTGCACAGCCATCACACAGTGCTTCCCATTCGTTGCGGGATAGTTGATGGAGTTCTTTTTCTTTCCAAAAATTTGGTTGTATCTGTGACATGGCGTGAGTGGCTTCTGTAGTCAACTTGGGGGTGAATTCTCTAGTATTGGACGTGAATTGTGACATAACTGACTGTCTTAAAGGGATTATTATGCACAATTTAAAATAAGCGTTGTTTTAGTGGATCAAAATGAGTTAAAAATGAAATTGACTTATGTTTGTTGGTTGCTAACAGCATGATATATAAGAAAATAATTGGCGCTGTATAAAAAGTGGTCATTTTAAATGTAACCTTGCCGGAGTGCGGGCTAAAGGTGTAATAATTCTAGTTTCGCACATAGTTATCCACAGATATTGTGAATAAAAATTGTGTTACCTTTTTTATTGATTTTTAGCCTCTACTTTTTTGTTAGTTAGCGCTTCTGTCCTATTTTTATAATGTTGTATTTCCTGAGAAATTTGCTGGTCAAGCTGTTTGTTTTGTATATAAAACAGCTCAATTCTACGTTTCAGTTGTTCAATTTTGGTCTGTGCAGACTGAGTCTGTTTTTTTATTACCTGGATGTCTGATTTCAACTGCTCTTGTTCTGTTTTAAGTTGCTCAATGTGGTTTGAGGGGCTGGCAAGCAGTTGAGTAGTATTCAATAAAAATAGTGGGATGAGGCATCTGAGGATAAAGTGGTTGAGTGGCGTCATATTTTATTTGGGTCTTTTTGTGGCTGTTTATGATTGCTAAGGTAGGCTCTATTTATATCTTCATCGAGAAAGGTGACGCGAATATCACGAATATTGTCCCAGATGACATCAATGCGCCAGCCTGACATGGGCCACACGTAGTGGGCTTTGGCTTTTTTATTATAGACAGCAAATTCCATCTGGCGGGCTGATTTGCTCTCTGGTGTAAAGGTACTCCTATCATCACTTTTGCCATAAAGCGTTTCAATACGTTGCTTAACGGTTATGAGAGTTTGCACATTTGCCGGGCGGTCGGTGCGGCTGGCGGATAATATTTTGCCTTGGAAGGTTGTGATGGTTGTTAGCCCCCGGCGTTCGCGAAAATCAAAAATAGTGAGACTACCTTTCGTGTGTTGGCGTAGTGGCTTACGCTGATCCAGTAGTGTTTTAATGCTGCTACCAAGGCAGTAATAACCAAAAGCCCGCTCTTTTTTACATTGAATTATGGGCGTTGTGGGTTGAGCCGCGGGACTTGGTCTTGTGCTTTTAGGCTCGTTAGGATCAATATTGTCGCCTAGTGAATAGGCCTTTTCCAACGACTCTTTACACCCTTGCATTGCGATAACGGCCAGTATAAGCAGGAACAGAGAGGCTATGTTCTTACACATTGTGATATTTCCTGTATGGCTTGACCTGTTTTTCATGTTATAGGGAGAACGCCTTTAATTATATTAGCTGCTGATAGTACTGATGTGAAAGTAATTGTATTCACTATGAATGGTATGTAACTGATAATGCAGAACTATGGCATATTAAGATCAATCTATGACTGCTCTAATTATTGAATAATGAAACCTATGCCATGCTATCAAGCCATCATCACCAGCCCCATTGGGTTACTGGGTATCATAATGGAGGAGGATGCCCTCTGTAGTATTGATTTTGTAGCTGATGGCACAGCATTAGCAGCTAATAATAGCTTGGTTAGTCAAGTGGTTTCGCAGCTTCAGCACTATTTCAATCAGCCTGATTGGCATTTCTCTCTTCCTTTGCAGCCAGTGGGTACGCCCTTCCAGCTTTCAGTTTGGCAACAGCTACAACAAATCCCAGTAGGTGAGGTACGTACCTATGGTGAGATTGCAACAGTGCTGGGAACTGGCCCACGCGCTGTAGGCAATGCTTGCCGTAATAACCCGTTGCCGGTGGTTGTGCCTTGTCACCGGGTAGTTGCAGCAAGTGGCCCTGGCGGCTATTCAGGGCAAACTCAAGGGCGAAACATGGTGATTAAAGGCTGGTTGTTGGCTCATGAAGGGGTGACTATTTGAGCTCTCAGCCTGATGATATTGTCATTGAATGTTTTGCCGATGCGCTATGGATGGAGCGGGGACTAAGCCAGAATACATTGGCAGCTTATCAGTCTGACCTTCGTGCGGTAGCAAAGTGGCTTCAGGGAAAAAAGCAGAGAAATCTGTTACAGGCTGAGCGGCAGGATCTGTTGGAGTATCTGGCTATGCAATCCAAACAAGGGCGCAGCCCCCGTTCTATTGCGCGTATCATCTCTTGTCTCCGTCAGTTTTATCAACATGCTCTGCGTGAAGGAGATATTAAAGTTGATGTTAGTGCACAAATAGATGCGCCTAAGTCAGGGCGGCCACTGCCCAAGTCCCTTACTGAGCAAGAGGTGGAAAGGCTGTTGGATGCGCCAGATCAGGGTGAGCCAGAAGGCTTTCGTGATCGGGTGATGCTGGAGGTGCTCTATGCCACCGGCCTGCGTGTATCAGAACTGATAGCATTGCGACCAGATCAGGTAAGCCTTATTCAAGGCGTAGTACGTGTTACTGGCAAGGGGGGGAAAGAACGACTGGTTCCATTGGGGGAAGAATCTATAAGTTGGCTGGAGAGATTTAATCAGGGACCGCGTCGTGATCTTTTGGGAGGGCGCCCTTGCAGTGAACTTTTTCCTACCCGCCGAGGCAGTGGTATGACTCGCCAAGCCTTCTGGTATTTGATAAAAAAGCATGCTCAGCGGGCAGGAATCACTAAGCACCTTTCTCCCCATACTCTCCGGCATGCCTTTGCCACGCATTTGGTTAATCATGGTGCTGACTTGAGGGTGGTACAGATGCTGTTGGGGCATAGTGACCTTTCAACCACCCAGATCTATACTCATGTTGCTAGAGAGCGGTTGAAGAGCCTGCATGCAAAACATCATCCGAGAGGATAAGTTTAGGTAAAGGTGTGATATTAAGGTATAGCTGTTGTAACTATTCAGGTACCTGTTTTTTCAAAAAACACAAAAAAGTACTTGACACGCTTTTTGCGTAAAAATCTTCGAAAATCCCCGCATGTAAGCCTCACTGCAACTGGCCTGCTGAAGCGCCATTAAGGATACCATTTAAACATTGTCGCCCCGACTACGGGCTAAATCATTAATCGCCTTATCCTGACGTTCAGCGCTTTAAAACCGCCTCTGAAAACGCATGATAAAATGCAGGCATTCATTAAGTCGTTATCAGGTGTGGGCAGTTGGTTTTTGATAATATCAATGCAGAGAAAACAGTCAGTGAAGTAAAGATGCTGTTGCAGCGTGAAAAGGATCTCTCACCTGCGCTGAAGACGTCACTGGAGTTGTTGCTGCTCTTGGTGTCAATCCTGATCAACAGGTTAACCCTAAACAGCAAGAACAGCAG
>JAJFJN010000080.1 GCA_021773975.1 Gammaproteobacteria bacterium
TAGCGAGGGAAAGCCATTTTGAGTCAGATTTTTTGATCAAATGAGGCGAATATTGGGCATATTTAACGAATTTGATCGGAAAATCTGGCCGAAATGGCTTTTCCGCAGTAGGTTTTTCTATTCTCGGACAGCCTCCTAGTACCTTGTCATAAGGTAGTAGCCTCGCCTTTCGTCGGGCCAGATCTTTTGATCGCTTGGCCTTGCGCTTGCGAAAAAGGTCGTCTGTCCCCATGCTGCACCTATGCCGTTTTCAGTTTCCGGATATAGGGCAAGGCACCATACCGTCCGGCCAAGTAGGACATCTCCAGATTCTCTCGGTGTTTGCGTGGGCTGAAGTCGGTCAGCGGGATTATGTTGGTGGCTTGCCCCTCATCCTTGTCGCAAAACCAGATTTGGTCACGGCGAAACATCTCTTGGCTGAGGATGGAGGTCTCATGGGTGGTAAATACCAATTGAGCATTATTGGAATTGACCTCCGGATTATGGAATAGCTCAACCAGAAAACGCACCAGCTTCGGGTGAAGATTGTCATGAAGCTCATCAACAAACAACACATAACCATTTTTCAGACAGTCCAGCCAGGGTCCAGCAAAGGCGAAAACCTTTCGGGTGCCGTCTGATTCTTCATCAAACTCAAAGGCTACCGTACGGCCATCCATGGTCTGATGGGCCATTTTGATTTCAAGCATATCTTTGTCTTCCAGCTCCTTGGCCAACTGCTGCTTAAACAACTCCGGCATATCATCTGGCAGGTCGCGCACATCAAACTTCTCCTTTGCAATCTGCACATCATGGATATCCATATCTGCTGCCCTCAGAAAATCGAGCACCCGTGCGCGACTCTCTGCATCTTCACACAATGAGGCGGTAAAGCTGGGGTCCCATCCCGCTACCTGAGTAGTACGCAGGGTGCTTTTAAACCAGTCATACACTGGCTGAAGCTGCTCACTGTTGAGTTGCACAGCAGTGGAGAGAAACAGTGCATTAGGGCGTGTAGAATCCTGCCACAGCTGCTTTTTACCGGACAATGCCTTGCCCATGTCCCAGTCGTAGGCCTGTTTTTCTGTATCCCAGGCCCGTCCAAACCAGCGCTGGGGGCGTCCTTTAGGATAGGCCAGCAGCCACTCCTCAATCACCCGAGTGCGGGTGGCAGCAAAGCCATATTGGAAACGCACACCATCGACAATAAACACTACCTCAAATTCGCTGGGGGCCTGTTCCACTTCAATATCTAGAAGGAAAGGAATCATGGGGAGCTCATCACCAGGCTGTAGCTTAGTTGCGGACTCAATCACTATGCGCTTCATCAACTGCAAGGCTTTAATAAGGTTGGATTTACCCGCCGCGTTGGGGCCGTAGATGGCCGCTGAGCGCAACAATGCTGGATTGCCTGCACCAGAGGATTGAAAGGTATTGCCCTGGTCTAGCTCATTACCCTTGCCCTTGACCAGGCTAAAGGTTTGACTCGTTTTAATAGACCTGAAATTAGCTACCGTAAATTCAATCAACACTGAATTACCCTCTTGGAGTTGTTTTTGACACACAAAGGCAATAAATAGCACAAGAAGGCAACAAAAAGCCAATTTAATTGCTAATTTCGGCTGTTTTTGGCGAAAATGACTGACTGGCCGCCCTTGGGTGGTTGGTGGTTAGCACGGTGTAATCTCAAACCTCCTGTGGCTGGAAGCGCTCACTCAATAACTAAAGGCCAATGGCTCCATCGCGACACTCCAGTCATTCTTAATCTGATACTGTCTGTCAGATTAATACTGAACTACTACACTTAATCACACTACTACACCTAAGCACTGCGAAAATGCCGTGGGCGAATCCCCAGTAGAAACAGCACCGCAAAATAGGCGGCACCACCGATACCAATCAAAGTAGCAAGCCGCAGAATTCGTTCCCAGGTTGTTTGAGATAGCCACAACTCAATATCACCCGCACCCCAAAGCAACACCCCAGCCATTACAGCGCAACCCAGTGCTCCCCGCACAATCAGCAGCAACCAACCTTGAGCTGGGTGATAGATATCCTCTTTACGCAAAGCACGGAACAGTAGAAAGGCATTGAGATAGGCCGAGAGTGTCGTCGCCAACGCCAACCCGGCATGCGCCAGCGGAAACACCAGCATGACATTCAGCACCATATTGGAGACCATGGCAATGATCGCAATCCGCACGGGGGTTTTGGTGTCCTGCCGGGCGTAGAAACCAGGCGCCAGCACCTTGACCAGAATAAAACCGATCAGCCCCAGGGAGTAGGCCATCAGGCTGTGCGTGGCCATCTCCACATCGTGTGCGCTGAATTCAGCTGAATACCAGAGCGTTGCATTCATCGGCCCAGCCAGTACCAACAGGCCAATGCCTGCAGGCAATCCCAACAGCAGCACCCAGCGCAGCGCCCAATCGATAGTTTTAGAGAAATCTTTCAGAGAGTCTTCCGCATGCTTACGCGACAGACTGGGGAGAATCACGGTTCCCAGTGCCACCCCAAGAATACCCAGTGGAAACTCCATCAGCCGGTCAGAATAGTAGAGCCAGGAGATGCTGCCTGCGGTTAATAGCGAGGCAATCAGGGTATCCAGCAACAGATTAATCTGCCCGACCGAAACGCCAAACAGCGCCGGAATCATCAGCTTACCCACCCGGCGCACCCCTTCATCCTTGGGTGCAATCTGCGGCCTGGGCAGCAAGCGTAGTTTATTCAGAAAGGGTATCTGGAAGACAAATTGAATAATACCTGCCAGCAAAACACCCCAGGCCAACGCCATGATTGGCGTATCCATCTGTGGGGAGAGCCACAGCGCACAGCTGATCATCGAGACATTCAGCAGCACCGGGGTAAACGCAGGCACCCCAAAACGGTTATGGGCATTGAGAATACCGCCCGCAAAGGCTACCAATGAGATAAAAAAGAGGTAGGGAAAGGTCAGCCGCAGCATGTCGACCGCAAGATTAAATGACTCGCCTTTGGCAATGAAACCTGGAGCAAAGATAGTGACTAACACTGGCGCACCCAGCACACCCAATATGGTTACACCGAGCAGGCCGACACCCAGAGTACCTGCCATTCGATCAACAAAGCCCTTCAGCTCTTCATAGGAGCGCTTTGCCCGATACTCCGACAACACCGGCACAAAGGCGACAGAGAAGGCCCCCTCTGCAAACAGCCGCCGCATAAAGTTGGGAATCTTGAAGGCAACAAAGAAGGCATCGGTACTGGCACTGGCACCAAAGACATGCGCAAACACCAGATCACGCGCCAGCCCTAAGATGCGTGACAACAAGGTATTGCTGCCGACCGTTGCAATTGATTTAATGAGAGACAGCAGTCTTTCCCCAATTCCTATAAACGTACGATGGCAGGATTATACGGCGCCTCAGCCAATAAGTGATGAAATCATTCTCTAATTCCATTACCTTGCCTACTTAATAAATAAGATCAATATTCATTTGACAAACAACGCGAGTTTCAGCAGAATACGCGGCCTTTCACATCGGCATATTTCAGGAGACCGACGTTGGCTAATACAGCACAAGCACGCAAGCGCGCCCGTCAGGCGGAAACGCACCGTCAACATAACGCAGGCCGTCGCAGCATGATGCGCACCTATATCAAGAGAGTCATCACCGCTGTTGCTACCGGTAACAAAGAGGACGCACAGGCAGCTTTCAACGAGGCTGTTCCTGTAATCGATCGTTCTGCCAACAATGGCTTGATCCACAAGAACAAGGCAGCACGCTTCAAGAGCCGTTTGAACATACAGGTTAAAGCCCTGTAAGCAGACATCCTTAAGCAGCATTTAAAAAACCGGCAGCAGCCGGTTTTTTATTACCTGTGATAATCTATGGTGACCCGTCTACACCAGAACCAGATTATCCCGATGAATTAGCTCATCTTCATCCACATAGCCTAATATCTCATGGATAGCACTACTGGGCTTTCCCATAATGCAACGAGCCTCTTGGGCATTGTAGTTTACCAATCCACGCGCTACCTCCCTGCCATGTTCGTCAACGCAGGAAACTACCTCCCCCCGGACAAAGCTACCATCAATTGCTTTTACACCAACAGCCAGCAGACTGCGCCCGGAGCTACGCAATACCTTTACTGCACCAGCATCCAGGGTCAACTTACCCTGCACCTGTAGATGCCCAGCTAACCAGCGCTTTCTTGCCGCTTCTGGCTCCTGACTTGACACCAAGAGCGTGCCAATCTCTTCTCCCGCTGCTATGCGAGTCAAAACACGCTTACCTGCACCCGGCGCAATAACGGTCGCCGTGCCAGAACGAGCAGCCAATCGAGCGGCGCGCAGCTTGGTAACCATTCCACCTCGGCCAAGACCCGTACAAGAATCTCCAGCAAACTCATCAAGCTCTGGATTATCCACTTGGCTTTTACTAATCAGCTTGGCATTGGGATTAGAGCGGGGATCACTATCAAAGAGGCCATCTTGATCAGTCAGCAGCAGAAGCAGATCTGCTTCAACCAGATTAGCCACCATCGCCGCCAGGGTATCATTATCACCAAAGCGCAGCTCATCATTGGCAACCGTATCGTTCTCATTCACAACAGGCACTACGCCAAGCTCCAGCAATGTCCGCAGAGTACTGCGCGCATTGAGGTAGCGTCGTCGGTTAGTAAGATCATCATGCGTTAGCAGGACCTGAGCAGTGTGCAACCCATGCTTTTGAAAACAGGCCTCATAAGACTGCACCAGCCCCATCTGACCAATAGCTGCTGCTGCTTGCAGGCCATGGATGGTATCTGGCCGTTGACTCCAGCCCATGCGGCTCATCCCCTCTGCAACCGCACCGGATGAAACCAGAATTAGCTCCTTGCCTTGTGCAACCCAATTCGCCATCTGCTCAACCCAAGAGGCCAATGCCACCTGATCCAGCCCCTTGCCATCGCCTGTCAGCAACGCACTACCAATCTTGACAACCCAGCGTCTGTTTGAAGAAATTTGGTCTCGGGTGATCATTTCAATACACCATCTGCTCTAACTCGATATTTTTATTTTGTTGGATCCCATGGCTCATCTTCCACCTCAGGCTCCACATTTTCAGCCGCCTTTAAGGCATCAATATGATCCATCAGCGCATAGACCAGCTCCTGAGTGCCCTCACCATCCAATGCTGATATGGAAAAAACAGGCCCTTCCCAACCAAGAGAATCCAGCAGCTGCTGTCGCCGCTGCTCAAACTCCTCTTCATCCAGCAAGTCTTTTTTGTTTAATACCAGCCAACGTTCGCGCTCTGCTAAGTCGCCACCAAACTGTTCCACTTCATGAATGATACGACGCACATCCTCAGCTGGATCAGCTGCTTCATCAGCAGGCATCATGTCAACCAGATGCAACAACAGACGGGTGCGGGAAAGGTGCTTTAGAAACTGGATGCCCAGCCCTGCGCCCTCTGCTGCCCCCTCAATTACGCCCGGGATATCAGCAATCACAAAACTATGATCCGTACTCACACGTACCACACCCAGATTGGGATAGAGCGTGGTAAAAGGATAATCAGCCACCTTGGGGGTAGCATGGGACACCTTACGAATCAGGCTGGATTTACCGGCATTTGGCATCCCCAGCAGACCGACATCCGCCAGCAGGATCAGCTCCAGGTGCAGCTGCCTCCGCTCACCCTCTGTACCTTTTGATGCCTGCCTGGGCGCACGGTTGGTGCTGCTTTTGTAGCGCGTATTACCAATCCCATGAAATCCGCCTTTAGCGACCAATAGCTGCTGTCCATGCTCTAGCAGCTCACCAATTGCCTCTTCAGTCTCCTTATCCCACACCCGTGTCCCTACTGGAACTCGCACATAAACATCATCACCTGCACGCCCGCTACAGTTGCGACTCATGCCATTTTGTCCGCGCTCTGCACGGTGAGTGCGATGGTGACGAAAATCAACCAGTGTATTCAAGCCAGAGTCAGCCACTAAAAAAACATCACCGCCATTGCCACCGTCTCCACCATCCGGGCCGCCTCTGGGAATGTATTTCTCACGGCGAAAGCTTACGCAGCCATTACCACCATCACCGGCATCAACTCGGATAGTTGCTTCATCGACGAATTTCATTGGATATAGTTTCTAATAGTGAATTGGGAATAAAAAAAGCCCCGTCGATTGACGAGGCCTTCTTTGATTCTAAAAACCGGAAGACCGATCAATCAGTGACTACACTGACATACTTACGGTTCTTGGGGCCTTTGACTTCAAACAATACCTTTCCATCTGCCTTGGCAAACAGGGTGTGATCTCTGCCACAACCTACGTTTAGGCCATCATGGACACGGGTACCGCGTTGGCGAATGATAATAGCACCAGCCTTGATGCTCTCTCCGCCATAAACCTTTACGCCAAGGCGTTTTGACTCTGAATCGCGGCCGTTACGTGTACTACCGCCTGCTTTCTTATGTGCCATGGTATAACCCCTTTAGCTCGCGCTGATTCCGGTGATCTCAAGCTCGGTAAACCACTGGCGGTGGCCTTGACGCTTCATGTGATGCTTGCGTCGACGAAATTTGATGATCTTTACTTTTTTACCCCGACCGTGGGACTTGATGGTAGCGGTTACCATGCCACCCTCCACGTAAGGAGCTCCAACCTTGATATCTTCACCATCGGCGAGCATCAACACTTTATCGAGTTCCACGCTGGCACCCTCGTCGGCTCCAAGTTTTTCGACCTTTAATGTGTCGCCTTGGGAAACCCGGTACTGCTTGCCACCGGTTTGAATTACGGCATACATACCCAATATCTCCGTAGAAAATCTATGTGTGTCGACAGAAAATGAAAGTAGCCGACGAAAGAGGCGGGATTCTACATACCCCTTACGGATAGGTCAATCAAAATCCATGCCTTAAATATACTTAAGGGCACCTCTATCAGTTCTGGGTGAGACAGATTGGGATTTAAAATACTCATCCACGGATTATACGGATTATATAGAGGCACCCTTAAATATTACATTCATACTTGACACAGCAATAAGGCGCTCCTAGCATGCGAGTGAATTTTTCGCTTCAACCACATTTAATATATAGAGTGTCCATGGATATTGCTGCCATCCGCGAGTTAATCGCAGACGACTTGACTGCGGTCGACAAAGTCATCCTTAAACGCCTGAAATCGGACGTTGTACTAATCAACCAGATCGGCGCTCATATAGTCTACAGCGGCGGCAAGCGCATGCGCCCCCTAATCGTACTGCTAGCAGCTCGCGCCTTTGGCTACAAGGGTGACAAGCACACTGAGCTTGCTGCTGTTGTCGAATTTATACACACCGCCACACTCCTGCATGATGATGTCGTGGATGCCTCAGACAAACGCCGCAATGAAGATACAGCCAATGCACTCTGGGGCAACTCAGCCAGCGTGCTATCGGGTGATTTTCTCTACTCTCGCTCTTTTGAGATGATGGTTGATGTCGGCATCATGCGCGTATTGGACATTCTCTCTCATGCATCTAATCAAATTGCAGAGGGCGAGGTGCTACAGCTACTCAACTGTAACAACCCAGAGACGACCGAAGAAGAGTACATGAAGGTCATCTATCGCAAGACCGCCACTCTATTTGAGGCAGGTGCAAAACTGGGCGTTGTGCTAGTTAACGGAACAGCGGATGAAGAGAGCGCCATGGCTGATTATGGCCGCCACCTCGGCACCGCCTTTCAACTGATTGATGATGTGATGGACTACAGCTCTTCCAGCGAAGAGATGGGCAAAAACGTAGGCGACGACCTTGCCGAAGGTAAACCCACACTGCCACTGATTCGCGCTATGGAAAAAGGGACTGCCGAGCAGAAAGCGATTATTCAATCAGCTATCGAGCACGGCGGGTTAGAGCATATCGATGCAGTAACCGAAGCCATCAAGTCAACCGATGCCATCGAATACACCGCTAAAGTTGCAGAGCGTGAAGCAGATAAAGCCAAAGCAGCACTTGAGATCTTGCCCGCCTCCCCTTATCGGGACGCCCTCGTCTCATTAGTTGATTTATCAGTCAAGCGTTCAAGCTGACCTATTGCAAGATCAAATGTAGCCCGACCTGGTAGCGCACGCTCTTCGGTAGGCAGGGGTTGGCGGTTCAACTCAAAACAACCCTGTTTTTACCACTCTCCTTAGCAACATAAAGCGCCTTATCTCCAGCGCATATCAACGCTTCAGGGTCAGCTGCATCATGTGGATAAGTTGCCAGCCCCATACTGACTGATATACAGCCTAGCGGTTGATTCGCTGCGAAATCAAAAGGGTATTCAGCTATTTTTTTAACCAACTTCTCTGCAACCATTTTTGCATCTGTTTTTTCTGTTTCTGGAAAAATCACCACAAACTCCTCACCACCATAGCGACATGCAATATCCGTTTCTCTAATTGATGTTTGTATTATCAACGCAAGTTCTTTCAGCAAGCTATCCCCTGCCGGGTGCCCATTGGAATCGTTATAGTGTTTAAAATTATCAATATCCATAATAAGAAACGATAGCTCATGTCTATATCTTGCTGCACGATTAACTTCAGCCTCTAACGCATCGAGCATATATCGCTTATTGTAGAGATGTGTGAGGCCATCTGTAATCGCCATCTCCTTCGTCTTTTCAAATAAACGGGCATTCTCAATGGCAACTGCCAGGTGCTCAGCCACGCTATTAAACAGCTTCAGATCTGAAAAAGAAAATCGTTTTGGACGATCACGAAAAGCACATATAAGCCCTAAAACCTGACCACGACGTAAGAATGGAACGGCTATTAGCGAGCCGATTTCTGGGCGCAATATATCCTTCTCAATAATGGTGGCATCTTCATCTACATTCTCAATAATTCGAGATATTCCCTCTGTTGCCACCAAAGAGTAGACACCCTCATGCAAGCTGGGCTTTAGGTACTTTATTTCATCTTTGGTAAAACCTGTATATGAGGCCACTATAAGCTCTGTAAATTCCTTATTTGGCAACAAAACCATCATACGGTCAATATCCATATTTTTGCTGATATCCTCTATCAAGCAATTAAGCAGTTGTTCTGTTTCAAAGCTTGTATTCAGTGTTTTACTTACATTGTATAAGGCATAGATTTCAAGTAACCGTTTATCAAGCTGCTTCCGGGTCTCTTCAAGCGAGGATGCCATTTTATTAAAGCCCTCACCTAACAAGCCCATCTCATCTTTGCTTTTTATCTCTGACCGTACTGAGAAATCACCTTTAGATACTTTGTCAAACACATCAAGCATCTTGTAAAGATTTTTGGTAACAATGAATGACAGCAAAAAGACAATGACAAGCAGAAACACAATAAAGCGCAGAAACCACACGCCTGCCATCTCTACGTTATTTTTACTGATTTGCTCGTTAATCACCTCTAAGGAAAACTCAAGACTAATGGCACCTAATACATCACCTGGTTTTGCATACACATGACAACCATCCTGTTCAGAGCAGCCTTTTTCTTTAGCTGTATAAGGAATTAACACCCTTGCATTATCACCTTCAAAATAATAGATTGATTTACCCGCAGCCAACACAGCATTATCCAGCTCATCTATCGGTTTTTCCCGTGGATCTATTGGCATTAGCGCTGATGCAGCTTTTATCTCCCCATCAAGCCCTGCAATATTCTCTGCCAGGTCTTCTATTTGCTCCTGAATCTCTTCTTTTTCATCTTCATCTGTGATGGTTTCCAGGTTGCTCTTTAGCTCAGATATCTCTTTTTCAAACGCATCTTTTGCCTCTTGCAGAGGTGGTATCAGCTTTGTTTTATTGAACCGCAAAAACAGATCATTAGTTAGTTGACTTCTGATGACACGGACATCTTTTAGCCCACTCAACTCTTCCTGCATGCTTTTAAACAAGGAAAACCGCGCATCCATCTCGCCATTACGCATAAGCATGTTCAAAGAGACTCTGACATTCTCCGCAAATAAGAATGTCCACTCTTTCACTGTATCATGGGTTATTTTTCTGCTTTTCTCTGCATTAAAGGCAATATCCATCGCCGTCATAACTAAAAGAACGACGGCAATTGCGCCTATAAACTTCGTGCTAAGCTTCATGTCTCTGAGAAGTTTCATTAGTTAATCAACTGAGTTTATATATCAATTATTTCCCATAAGAACGGCCAACTTTCTTCAGAAAGCAGCTGTTTTTAATAACACTACATAAATGAGAAGCTGCTCTTTTTAGGCTTTGGATGATATGCCTTATGAATTTTCAGTGCGGCTTTCCAATCAAACTTATATTTATCATCCAGCCCTTCATGGAATGGTGAATCTTTATGGGCATGACAAGCTAGACAGACGGCTTCGTCATCCACACCATAAAGTTGACCAAGCTCGATCGCCTCTTGCTTTGTAAAGCCAGATGGATTGTCATTATGCAACACAGCATATTTGCTACCTGCACCATGACATGACTCACAACTCACACCAATGAATTCTGGTGTAGATGCAACATCTTTAAAACCACCTTTTTCACGATAACCTGTTACATGGCAGCCGACACACTTCTTATCTGCTGTGTAATCTTTCTCAGGATCTAGCTCTGCAAGTAGCTTGGCCTTCTTTCTCTTTCCCGGCTTTAATACATTAAATGCCTTGGCATGGACGCTCGTTTTCCATGCCAGATGCTCTGCCTTGTGGCAGCTTGCACATTTCTCTACCCCAATATACTTGGGCTTTGCTTCTACAGCTGACATCATCACCATAAAGATAAACATTACTGAAAGTACTTGTCGCCTTTTCATTATCACAGCCTCCTGAACTCCATCCACGGAATAAAAAAATATAAATCAACACCTTCATTTGCGGCTCACCATGAGCATTCTTGAATAAATAGATCGACTGCAAACACAAGGGCAAATGAATAACACCCCACAAATGCACCTATCAGATGCCGCCTTACCATATAATGGCGCATTGCATGCGAAACTGTGAAAGCATGGTCACTCACTAAAACAGGTGCTGGAAAAGTTATTTTCACCTCTTCAAAGAAAGGGGGGGGGAAGGACAAAGGCTCAATCCACTGACGGGACCCAATGGAAGCGCACAGCAACTCCACAAAGGCGAAAAACAGGGGGTCTAGCTGTTACTAGCACATCATTTCACCCCAACCAGCCATATCAATGCGTTTTACCTCAAGCCAGACTGCATTACCTGCTTTAAAACCCCGCATCATTCTGCCACACTACTTTTTCATGACATATAAGCTAACATTAATATAGCTCTCAGCCAGACTAAAAAATGGACACTATCGACATAAAACAAAGTCGCGTACTGATTATTGATGATTCAACAATCAATATCAGACTGCTAGGCAACACATTACATGATGATTTTCAGGTCTCAGTTGCAAAAAATTACACTGATGCACTGGATTGCGCCCTCAATAAAGCCCCTGACCTTATATTGCTTGATATTGAATCACCTGATCTTGATGCCTATAGGATCTTTGGAACCCTACAGAACAACCCGCACACCCAAGATATTCCTATCATTATTATTACAGCCATGAATGAAGGGGTGTATGAAAGCGCCTGTCTCGAATTGGGGGCAATAGATTTTATAAAAAAACCATTTAACCCCGGACTGGTTAAACTCCGTATCCAAAACCACATCGAACTAAAGATGCTGCGTGATTACTACAAGGCCATGTCCTGCATCGATGAACTAACCGGGCTACCAAACCGTCGACAGCTGAATGAATTTCTTAGCCATGAATGGGATCGACTCTCCCGCACAGATTTACCACTCTCTGTCATCATGATTGATATTGATTACTTTAAGCCATTTAATGATAACTATGGCCATGCGGCTGGCGATGAGTGCCTTAAACAAGTTGCCGATGCCCTCGCTTCCGCTAATACTCGGGCAACAGATCTCTGCGCTCGCTATGGAGGTGAAGAGTTCACCTGCATCCTCCCTGAAACTGATGCCGCTGGTGCCACCATTATTGGCCAGAAACTATGCATTCACATTGCTGAATTGAAAATCCCGCACGCCTATTCTGAAATAGCCAATCACATCACTATAAGCTTGGGGGTTGCTTCGATAACCACCGAAAAAGAGTTCCGCTCACCAGAAGAGCTGCTTAAGGCCGCAGACAAAAATCTCTACCATGCAAAAAGTCTGGGACGAAACCAACTCGTCAGCTAACAAAGATCAAGCTTTAGCCGTTAATTCAGCCTTAGGAACCAACCACCGCGCCAGCCGCTCTGCATAGAGCTGATACAGCTTGCGATCAGGCTCCGCCTCACGCAAGCCCGCAAATAACACTTCAGCCCGCCGCCACTCACCCGCCTGATAGGCTGCCAACGCCTCATGATAGCGATCTACCAACTCTAACTCCGGTGCTAATACCTGACCCTCTAGTCCAATTGGCTCATAGATAGTGACCTTTTGCTCTTTGCCCTTCACCTGCACCCGATCAAGCTCTCTGTAAATAATTCCTTGTGTGGCCGCTTGGGTAAATTCACTCACAATAATATCGACCCCGTATATGCGGGTCTGCCCTTCCAGTCGCGCCCCCAGGTTTACCGCATCACCCAGCACAGTGTAAGCCATACGAAATTCTGACCCCATGTTGCCCACATTCATCAACCCTGTATTAATACCCACGCCATTACGAAGTGGAGGCCAACCACGTGCTACAAACTCCTCTCGAACCTGATCCATTCGAGCCACCATCTCCAGCGCAGCGACAACCGCATGCTGAGGATGCAGTTCATCAGCAAGAGGAGCACCCCAAAAGGCCATAATGGCATCGCCAATGTACTTATCTATCGTGCCACGATGCTGCTGAATCACATCGGTCATATGGGTGAAGTAGGCATTCATCAACCGGGTAAGCTCATCAGGCTCCAACTTTTCTGACATGGCTGTAAAACTGACCACATCAGAAAATAGCACCGTCATTTCTCGGCTCTCACCACTCACACCAAAATCACTGCTCTCTTCGCTCATTTCAGAGACGATCTCTGGCGGTACATATTGGCCAAACATACGGCCAAGGCGCTGCTTGCTATGTGCCTCAATAAAGTAGCCATAGGCGTTGTGAAACAGGATCAGCATCAGTGTCAGAAAAAGCTGTGAAGCCAGATTAATACTCAGCCCTCTATTCCAAAAATATAGATTTACCGCCACAACAGAAGAGAGCATCACCACGCTTAGCAAGCTGGACAAGAGCGGCGACAACACAGGCAATAAGAAGCCAAGAACCAGACCAAGGATCAACAAGGCCAACAACTCAATCGCCTGCGTATAATCAGGGTGGTGCATGATGCGCTTATCCAGCATGCCCGATATCAGGTTGGCATGGATCTCAACCCCGTTATAGGCACTGCCCACAGGTGTTGCTCGCAGATCCAGCATTCCTGGTGCCGAGGTTCCCAGCAGCACAATCACACCATCCAACACCTCCAGCGGAGCCTTGCCACTCAACACATCAGTCGCTGAAACATAACGAAAGCTGCCAGAGTCACCACGATAAGGCACCAAAGCGGCACCCTCATTATCTACGGGGATACGCTGATCACCAATCCGTAACCACTCCAAGCCTATCTTTCCAAACCCTGAATCAACAATCTCCAGTTCCAATGGTGGCTTGCCAAATAGCGCCCTCACTACTGCTAATGAGAATGATTCATACAGCGCATCTTTATAACGATAAATCAACGGCACCCGGCGGAAGACCCCATCCTCATCCACCAGTGGGTTGCCAAAATACCCTGTGGAATAAGCTGCTGCCTGTAGTTCTGGCAGATTAGCGTTATAGCCATGTACAACCGCAAAAGGGATCTGTTGATTGGTCTCATCAATCAGCAATACAGAGGGTGGTGGTTGACCTATATGCGCATCATTACTATGTGAATAACCTAACACCACATCCCGCTCACGCAGGCTATCTGCAAAAAGATGATCATATTGCAGCTGCGGACGCAGCTTTTCGAGTTCAGAGAGATAGGCCTGATTAGTTGCCAGCGGCCCCTTTGCCAACTCATCCAGGGCCTTTAGACCAGAACGGTCATCATACTCAGCAAACACCATGTCAAAGCCGAGCAGACTGATGTAATAGCGGTCAAACAGGGTATCAACAAGACGCGCCAGTTTATCCCGCCCCCAGGGCCAGTGGCCTTCAGCAGTGAGACTGCGCTCATCAATATCGACAATAACAACACGCTCATCCACGCCACCAATCATGGTGGCGCGCAGACGCGCATCGTAGAGGAGGTTTTCCATGCGTGATAGCAGGGGCAACGTCAACAGATCGGCTGCTGACAGGATAAACAGGGCTGTCAGCAGCAGACTAATGACTGTGCGGATGCCCTTGTGTGTATGCAATATCTGCTACCAGAAATTAATTAGGGTTAGTTATGGTGGCGGTCCTGCTTCATGATCGCCAGTTAAGAGCGTAGTACCAACTGCAGTATGGGCATGATCATCAGTATGCATCTCAAAGCTATTAATGGCATGCGATGCATTAGTACCAACAAAAACAACAGCGGCACTACCTGAACCAGTCGTACTACCGGAACACCCAGTGCAGTAAACATTCAAAGGAAGCTCAACAGCCGGCCCCGAAAAGAGTTCAGGAGCCACCAGTGAACCTGAAAAATCACGTGCAGGAGAAGGCCCTATAGCTGGAAAGCCAACATTCACATAATAAGCAGTGATTTCTCGTGTTCCAAAATCAACACCCATAACCGTCTGCGCATTGAAATGCCCCACATTCCCTAGTTCATCTGTTGGGCGTGTCCCATCAATAGGGCCTGGGGAAGACCAGGCCCACTGATAGAAAGTGGCTATAACATTATTAGTCTGAAGCATATCCAGATCAGCCATGCTGGTCACATTGGAACTGTACATAAAGTGCCAGCTGCCCATACCCGTGCCAATACCCGTATCATCAAGCCCTTGCCAGCCACCTTGCCAGCGCCCCCAGAAAACCTGCTCACCCGGTTGCAGCATGGTAAATGTCGTATTATCAGTCAGGGTTGCTGTGCCTTTATCCAGTCCACAGGGATAACAATCAGGTGCTGCATTATGCACAACACGCACGACATTGTTGTTTGGATCAATGTACAACTCAGACTCCGGCGTACCTTTTTGTGCAGCAATATGGGCCTCGCCCCCATGCATATGATGCTCGGCGGCTATAACAGCAGCTGACCCTAGTGGAGCCGGACCCTCTCCTGGGCCTAGAGAACCAAAAGTAGGTAGAGGTGGTGGTGCGGTAGTTCCCACACCAGCTGTTGATGACCCTGCTTCAGCGGTAGCAGATGCTGCCGTCGATACCACCCCAGCCGTTAAATCAGTCAAAGTAGTTTTTGGCGCACTTTTAATAGCCACCCCACTATCCAGTGGCGTACCAGCATCCACTAACATGGCATCATCTGGCGGAGGAAAATTATCTGATGAAACAGCACCACCTTCTGGAGGCAGATCTGCTGGTGGAGGAGACTCATTTTTACCTCCCTGTGATCGAGGCCCACTTACAGTTGGAGCAAACACAAAGCCTGGAGGCCCTAAGAGACTTTTTATGGGAGCATCTTTTGCGGCCACATGAAAAAACTTTTCACTACCAAATATTTTTTCACCTGTATCATTTTTTACTCCAATGGCTCCCTTTGCCACCCCCCCATACAGTCCCTTTGGTGCTACTTCACCTTTTGGCGCTATACAGTCACCTGCACAAAGCCGCACGCCATAGTGAGTACCCCGAATACCAATGGTAGAGACAGGCGTTTTAAGTTGGTAATTCTCTCTGTTCTTTTTACCGATACTGCCAGAGATAGTGCGTAACCCACCCTTCAGCAGTTCAAATACCACCTTGCCATTCTCATCCTTCTGCTCCTGATGGCGATACTCACTTACCTTAAACTCACTATCCGGGCGTAGCGAAAAAAGCCCACCATCAGTAAAACGAATCTGCACAAAGGCATTGCTTCCTACAACAATCGTATCCCCTGCATAAACAGCTGCCCGACGACGCAACCGTCGCTCGGTACCATCTGCCGCACGGGCAACCAGCCGCCCGCTACCTACCACAATATGACCTGCTTTTACCTGTGCGCTTTCTGACTGGGAAAACACTGACGAAGGAACCCATGTCAAACAGACAAAGAGAAGAACAAAGCTTATTAGTGTTAGTTGTGGCTTAGTAGTCATAGCGAACAGTCATGCCTGCCTGGGTCCGGTAATACTTGCTTGTAGAGATAGTGCTATCGTTCTCAGTATAGTTCAGGTTCGCTCCTACAGCCCATTGCTTATGCAGTTTCCAAGCTGCCTTTACAGAAAACTTACGGTACTCATCCTCCCGTTTTTTAAGGAAAATATTATCCTCAACCCAGTATCTACTCTCCTGTAACGCAGCAACAAAGCTGAGACTTAACTTCTGGGTAATTGTGAGCTGCGTCCCAATGTTAAAGCCATAGATATCCCGATCAACCAACATTTGTGCCGTTGTCGTATCTTGGCGTGAACGCTCTATACCACCATAAAGTGATGCAAATAAAATTGGACGATAACGGATAGAAAAGAGACGCTGAAATCCGCCCCCCGCCAACTGCTGCCATGAATCACGTGACTTGTTTGTTAAGTAATTCATATCACCAATCTGAGCAAAGCCTGTCAGCATGGTTCGATCATTTAGCTGCCAGCGTACATCACCATTTATTGCCAGCAGCTCTCGAAAACGGTCATGCCCCACCTCAACATCCTGCCACTGCATACCCATCTTCAAGCGACCTCTGTCATTCGTTAAAATAAAGCCGCCCTGCAGATCAACAGACCTGATATTAAAATCAGGGGTATCTTCAAAGGATTTATAGGTAGTACCCACATCCCCAAAGAGTGCAAACCCAGGCTTCAGTGGATGAGTGATTGCTGCTCCAAAGGCATGACTATAATATTCATCCTCTGTGGAGGTGCTAGTAGCACCAATAGAGAACGGTAAGCCATTACCAGCAGTGTAATTTGATATTGATGGACCACTGTTAGCGTTGCTGTCATATCCAGCACCCACTTCAACATGCATCTCCACAGTAGTTTTGTAACCCGCCTCACGCAGTTCAATAACATCCATGAACTGATCAATATTCTCTTTAACCCCCTCAGGTGGATTTGTATCCAGTACCTTGGTGAACTCCTGACGGGCGCGGTCATACTGTTCAAGCAGAAAATAACCACGCGCCAATTCAAGACGGACTCGATGGTCGTTGGGCCGAAACATGAGCACACGCTCCAGCGCAAAAACACCCTGGTCAAGATGCCCGCTATCAATTGCAGAGAGGCCATAGTAGTAATCAAAGAGGGGTTCACCTTCTGCTTCCAGAAGATGCTGCTCAGCTAAAGCGTAGGCTTCACTAGGCTGACCCGCATCATATAATTTTGAAATTTCATTTATAAAATCAGCTTTTGCATGAGCCAATGAAATACCAAAAAGCAGCAGGCACACCGTGATAGAACAGGGTTTCAACCATTTCATATTATTTTTCACTCTCCAACATGCGCCCTTAAAACGACCCGCTAGTTCGCACAAAAACGCAATCACAGCCACAAAACTCTTTTAACTATAGTAGGGTTATTGATATTTGCTAATAATTTACTTTAAGTTCAAGCACCTAAAAAACGCAACCCCATATGCAATTTAACGGCCTAAACAACATCATTTTGGGCTGCATCCAGATAGCATTCGGCATAATCCAAATATATTTTCTGACTGACAAATAGATCGAACAGATCTGCATCAATCTTGTTGTCATTTTTCATATATTCAAGAATCTCCAGCGCCTTAGAGACAGGCATCCCTTTTTTGTAAGGCCTGCTGGTATCCGTTAGTGCCTCAAATATATCTGCAATCGCCATGATGCGCCCAGGGATGGAAAAGGCATCTCCCGAGAGTTTATTCGGGTAACCACTCCCATTCGGGCACTCATGATGTGAACCCGCATATTTAGGTACATTTTTTAGCGCCTTGGGAAATGGCAACGAATCCAACATTCTTATAGTTGCTGAAACATGGTTATTGATCACCTTCCGCTCACGCTCATTGAGCGTTCCTTTAGGGATACAAAGGTTCTCTATCTCATCCTCTGAAAGCAGCGGCCGTTCATCACCTTGTTCATCTGTCCATGTATAGCCGCCAATCTGATGTACTCTGGTCTGATCTTCTGGGCGCATAAATTCACCTCCAGAATTACATCTTCGCAGAAAAGCCTGATCATCCGACAGCTTCGCCAATCGCGCTTTATACTGCACCTCATAATCCTGAGCAACATCGCTACCCTGTTGCAATGCATTAATCATCTGCCCCTGCATTACTACTTTTGCATCCCGCTTTAAAATCTCAAAGCGCTCACATACCGTGTCAATACGATCAACTATGGTTTCTAGCTTTGTCGCTTTATCCATCACATATTCAGGTGTCGTTATCTTTCCGCAGTCATGCAGCCAACTGGCAACATCCAGTTCGTAGTAGTGCTCTTCAGTCAATGAGAAATCCTTAAATATCCCCTCTTGAGTGCGATTTGCCGCTTCCGCCAGCATCTTTGTTAGTATCGGCACCCTTTCACAATGGGAGCCTGTATAGGGCGACTTCTCATCAATCGCTGTAGCTATCAATTTTATAAAGGAGTTAAACAGCTTTTTCTGCTCATCAACCAATCGTTGGTTGGTTAATATCATTGCTGCTTGTGAAGCAAGAGACTTGGCCAGATGTTGATCTGCATCAGTAAAGGCTGCCACTCCACATGTCTCTGCATCCCTTGGATTGATCAGTTGAAGCACACCAATGACATCACCCTCATGACTCATCATCGGTATTGTTAGAAAAGAGCAGGAGCGGTAGTTATTTTTTATATCAAACTCACGAGCTCCCGAAAAATCAAACGCCTTTGCAGCATAGGCATCAGGAATAACAATGGGTTTTTTCTGTAGAACCGCTGTGGTAACTACAAAGCGATCATTGGGTTGGCCATCTTTCAAAAAAAGTGGAATCGGTTTTTGAGGGACCGGTGTGCCGGTGGTTCCGCCCATGGCAAAATCAAGCGAATCGGTCCGCATAATTTCAAGCTGAACCTCTTTTTTTGCTTTAGAGACTCTATAGATAGAGCCGCCATCTGCCTGGGTAATCTCTTTTGCACCCAGCAGAATCATCTCAAGGAGGCGTGGGGTATGGTGCTCAGCAGAAAGGGCTATGCCAATAGTATTGAGCTGTTCAATGCGCTCCCACAGTAGCGTGTTATTATCAACATTCATTGCTAAACAGGTTGAATAAAATACTATGAACGATTATTTATTGAATCCTTAAAAAGCTTCAATATCAACTGAGGATAGTTACGCACAACCGCCTCTTTTGTGGCTTTTTCTATTGCTACCAAACAGACCTCTGTTTTTGCCCGAACCGTTACCGAATGCGGCAGATCACAAAAATAAGCACCCGGCTCAATAAAATCCATCACCGGACGACCTGAAACAGGCTGGTTATCCTGCTCCCATTGCACGTCACCCCAGATCAATTGATAAAGCCTATCGGCAGGCTCCCCCTGTGTAACAATCGTCTCACCTGCCATAACATCCACTTGCGCAACAGGGACAGCATTGGTTGCAACAATATCTTTTAGCTCATCATTGGCTTCTTTAAGGCGCTCAGAGAACTGTTGACAAAGTATCCGGGTAAAATGGGGAAACCGCTCAATAATAGTCTCAAGATGCGAAGGTTTTAGCTCAATCGCATAGGTTGCCCCTGAGCTTCGTACAGAGGCGGTACGGGCACCCGCTCCGAGATAGGACATCTCGCCCACAAAACAGGGGTTATCTTCCTCATTATGATGGGTGGCAATCGCCTGCAACCCCGCCGCACCACTCTTTTGCTCTACAACAAAAGCACCTCGCAGGATGGCATAGACCTCTGTAGTTTCTTCGTCCTCACAGAAGAGATACTCACCATCGTCATAGTGCAACAGACGCGAGTCACTACAAGCCTCCAGTAAATTGGGGATCTCCGTCTCCGTCACATTGAGCTGTGAAATATCAAAGGGTTTGGGCATTATGATCTCACTTACATTTCATTATTCTAATGACCCCACTGCTTGGGGCAGCATGCACTAAAATTAAAGGGCACTTATCCCGAAGATTCAAGGTAAGAATGCAACTCTAACTATCCAATCAGCAATAAAAGCAGAATTTATGTAAAATTCGCCTATTGCAACTCATCTCATCAACAACCATGTTACTTGCTATAAAACAGTTTTTTGAACAACACATTGCAACAACCGACTCAAACACTGACGCCATCAGCCAAGAGCACAGCCTACAACTTGCCACCGCAGCTCTGTTATTTGAGATGATGCGAATGGATAATGAGGTCAGTGAGCAAGAAAAAATCCTGCTCAAAAAGCTTATCGGCCAAAGATTCACTCTCTCCAATGATGAAACTGAACAACTTATCCAACTGGCAGAGCAAGAGGCCACACAGGCTATCGACTACCACTCTTTTACCTCACTGATTAACACCCATTTTTCAGCTGAAGAGAAGATCAGCATCGTCGAACATCTATGGCAGGTGGCTTATGCTGATGGGCATATCAATAAATATGAAGACCATCTGGTACGCAAGATTGCTGACCTAATATATGTTCCCCATAGTGCCTTTATTGCAGCTAAGCACCGGGCTGCCTCTAACACCAAGCTATAATCTATGTTTAATCGTCAGGATATTCTCAAGGCTTGTGGCCCCAAAGCTTTTCAGCGCGGGCTTAATTACTGGAAAACAGACAAAGTTGTAGATCTGGAGTGGCAAAAAACAGGGGAAGGTTCAAAACTACTGGGCATTGTTGATGGCAGCGCCAACAACGTCTACAGCCAGAAAATTACTTTTTTTCAATATGAAAATAAGGATGTCATTATTGATGGTGATTGCAGTTGCCCCGTCGGATACAACTGCAAGCATGTCGCTGCAGTGCTACTGCAATCACTTAAGCACTCTGAATTAAAAAAGATCCCTCCCCAAGAGATGACTGATAGCTGGCTGGAAAAGCTAAAGGCCACCACCACTCCCTCCTCCACACTGAATGATGAACGATATCAGCAATCCCCCTACCGACTGCTCTATCTGTTAAAGGCGATTCCTGATGGCAACCATTGCCACAAATTGCGCGTCATGCCGGTTAAGGTTCGCTCATTAAAAAAAGGGGGTTATGGAAAGCCCAGCCCCTACTCCATGCACAATGCTCGTTATGAGTTCAATGCCAGTGCCTTTATTTTTGAAGCCGACAGGGACATCGCCCGGCTATTAACCAGCAGCTCCGATCCTGTTTTTATGGGCTTTGGCTATAAGAGAGAAGAAACCTATCTACTGGAGCGTGATTTTGGTGAGCTTGCACTCAATAAAATCCTCGCTACCGGCCGCTGTCACTGGCTAGACCCAGAAGAGCAGCCTCTCCGGCTCAACACTCCAAGGGAGATCAGTTTTTCCTGGCAACCTGTTAAAGAGGGTCGAAAACTAAGCTGCCAACTCACGCCCCCTGCGCTCATTATTCTGCTGGAACGGTTGTGGTATTTCGATACAGATCAACTACAGTGCGGACTGATAACACACCCTGGGCTACTACCAGAACAGGCCGCGCTGCTGTTAGAGGCGCCCACCATCCCTGAGTCACAACTAGAGCAGATAAGCCGCAAACTCATTCTTGATTTCCCCGATTACAGCCTACCCACACCTGTTGAAATCGATATTAAACAGATCAATATCGACAATGAAACCCCAGCCATTCACCTCCACCTTCTAAGCCTGGAGAGTGAAGAGGATGGACGACGCTTTCACTGCGTCCAACTTGGTTTTGAATACGCTAACATTCTGCTCAAACAGAGCAACCTCAATAGCACTGCCCAGGTTATTGAAGGTGATACCGTCTATCGGATAAAACGCAATACGGCATTAGAACTAGAGGCTACTGAAGTTCTTGCAACAAAAGAGCTGCAACCCATCGTCCACCCGACTGGCAGCGACAATCTCATCTGGCTTTGGTCCGCCTCCAGCGCCAGCGATGCCGCAATAAAATGGCATGAATTCATGATCAATGAACTGCCTCAACTGCGTGAGATAGGCTGGCAGGTCACCATTGATGAGAGCTTTCATCTGCGCTTTTTTGAAGCCGATGAGTGGCAAGCTGAGCTGGAATCAGGCAGCACAGATTGGTTTACCCTCTCACTGGGGATCGATCTCTACGGCAAAAAAATCAACCTGCTGCCACTACTGATCGATATTCTCTCGCAGGCAGGCGATGCCGATGCCCTGCGTGAGCAGCTCCTAACCCAACCCTACATCATGGCTCCAGCCGATCAGCACCACTGGCTTAAGCTGCCCACAGAGCGGTTATTACCCGTCTTTGACACACTGATTGAGCTATACGACAAACAGCCACTCAATAAAGAGGGTCAACTGGAACTCTCGCGCCTACAAGGCATACAGATTGGCGCGCTGTTAAATGACCCAAAACTCAACTGGCGAGGTGCTGAAGAGCTTCAGCAGTTACATCAGCGACTCTCTGATTTTCAAGGCATCAAACCTGTTGCCACCCCCGATGGCTTCAATGCCGAGCTGCGTGATTACCAGCAGCAGGGGCTAGCCTGGGTGCAGTTTCTACGTGAATTTGAATTCAATGGCCTCCTCGCCGACGATATGGGGCTGGGCAAAACCGTACAGACACTGGCGCACCTACTGGTAGAGAAGCAACAAGGGCGCATGCAGCAACCCTGTCTGATCATCGCTCCCACCAGCCTGATGGGGAATTGGCGGCGTGAGGCCCATCGGTTTGCCCCGGAACTCAGCGCACTCGTACTACATGGTCAGGATCGCCACAGCCATTTCGATCAGATCAAGCAACATGACCTCATCCTCACCACCTATCCGCTTCTGCGCAGAGATAAAGAGCAGCTGCTAGAGCAGACATTCCACTACGTTATTTTGGATGAAGCCCAGGCCATCAAAAATCCCAAGTCTCAGACCGCACAAGTGGTCTATGCACTACAGGCTTCATATCGACTCTGCCTGACCGGCACCCCAATGGAGAATCACCTGGGTGAACTCTGGTCGATGTTTCATTTCCTGATGCCAGGATTTCTTGGCAATCTCGAACAATTCAACCGCCTTTTTCGCTACCCCATTGAACGCGCCAATGACGATGTACGCCGGGAACAGCTACAACGCAGGCTAAAACCCTTCCTGCTACGTCGTACCAAAGATGCCGTTGCCGCTGAGCTACCTGAAAAGACCGAGATTATCCGCTCTGTCATGCTAGAAGCTGAGCAACGTGATCTATACGAAAGCATACGGCTTGCCATGGACAAGAAGCTACAAGAGGAGATCAGCAAAAAAGGGTTGGCTCGCAGCCACATCATGATATTGGATGCACTGCTCAAGCTACGCCAGGTCTGTTGCGACCCCCGGCTACTCAGCTTGCCTCAAGCTAAAAAAGCCACCCAAAGCGCCAAACTTGACCTGCTCATAACCATGCTTCCAGAGATGGTGGAAGAGGGACGCAAGATACTACTCTTCTCTCAATTTACCAAGATGCTGGGGCTGATCGAAATTGAACTAAAAAAACACCATATTAGCTACGTCAAACTAACCGGACAAACACGCAAGCGGGACGAGGTCATCAACCAATTTCAGGATGGCGATATACCTGTATTTTTAATCAGCCTAAAAGCAGGAGGGGTTGGTCTTAACCTAACCGCTGCTGACACCGTCATTCACTACGATCCCTGGTGGAACCCTGCGGCCGAAGATCAGGCTACCGATCGCGCACACCGAATAGGTCAAGACAAAGCAGTTTTTGTCTATAAACTCATCACCGAGGATACCGTGGAAGATAAGATCCTCGGCATGCAAAAAAGCAAAAAGAAGCTCGCCGAGTCCATCTACTCTGGGAAAGGAGGCGAAAAAGGCTCAACCATCACTGCTGAGGAACTAACCACCCTGTTAAAACCGCTGAGTTAAAAATCAAAAACTGATAGGTAAAATAGATCAACTATATATGCTGACCTTCCAGACTAAGGCCCTGTCCCCTTACAATTACGATCCTGAAAAGTACAGCCATCCTCATAGATATGCCCTTCATAATAATCCGTAAAAGACTGGCACATCTCTTCTCGCTGTAGCCACGCCCCCTCACCTGAGAGATATAGCTCTTTGGGGATAAGTTTTTCCTTATCCGTATAAATCTCATAGATCTCCACTTCCGGAGGGGCAACATCACTTTCATGCAGATATTTGATGAGGCCACAGATGGTATCTGACATATAGGAGTTATACTCATCATCCCCCTCAATAACAGGCATTCTTGCCTCGTAAGTGTATGGCAGACTTTCATCATATTTAGATTGTGGCCCCAACAATTTATCTAAGATACTCATCATCACCCCCCTACTATCGAGTCACTGCTAAATTAAATGCTAAAGCAAACATATACCATACATAGCATAGCGTATTGTGCCAAAGAGCATTCACAGCTACGAACCCTCAATAAAGCCCCCCTGAACCCAACGAAAACAAACAAATGTCATTTTACGCAAGCAGCCCAAGCGGTTATTAAAAAACAATCGAGCCTCTTGCAAAACTCTCGCTGGTAAACGAATGATATTCGCCGTTCGCACTCAATAATCGCGAATGATTCTTATTTGCATAAAATAAGCTAAGGTGGTTCCATTTTTCCCTTAAACAACAACAGAAAGAGAGAAGCGGGCAATAGGAAGCCCCTCAACACAGCCATACTATACCCACCACTCTTATAGGCCAGAATAATCGCATGATCTCTATCTACACCTTGGTTTTCATATATAATCAATGGCTTAGCAACAGGACGCTTCTGAGGTGCCGGAATTTCACTCAAATCTTTATCTTGTTCCAG
>JAJFJN010000009.1 GCA_021773975.1 Gammaproteobacteria bacterium
CTCCACATATAACCGCACAAACTGTTATAGCAATGATATCTTCCAGTTTGTGGGCGCATTTTTTCTCTATGCGTGGGTCAGCTATCACACCCAGGTGGTCAAGAAGGGTTTTGTTTTCATCAGTTTGGTTTTTCATAAATGGACTCGATTGATTTACGCAATTAGTCAATACTTCTGACATGGTACGTTTGCCTCGTTTTATTTTACCCGGCCAACCGCAGCATGTGATTCAGCGTGGCAATAATCGGGAGCCGGTTTTCTATGATGAAGCAGACTATCTCTTTTATCTAGAAAAACTCGGTGCAGCTTGTGAGAAACATGAGTGTGATTTACATGCTTATGTGCTCATGACCAATCATGTACATCTCTTGATTACGCCTCATGCTGAGCAAGGCCTCACCAAGGTGATGCAGATGCTGGGGCGCTATTATGTCCAATACTTTAATTATGCCTATGACCGCTCGGGCACGCTGTGGGAGGGTCGTTATAAGGCGACATTACTGGATTCTGACCAGTATCTTTTAGCCTGCATGCGTTACATTGAGTTAAATCCAGTACGGGCTGGGATGGTTGAGCATTCAAGAGATTACCCGTGGTCGAGCTATCACTATAATACTCTCGGGGAAGAGGATCTCTTATTAACTCCACATGCCCTTTATAAAAAACTAGGCTCGACATATAAAAAGCGGCAGGCAGCCTACCGGGCGCTTTTTCGCCATCGTCTTGCTCAGCGCACTTTAGAGGAGCTGAGGGAGGCGACAAATAAGGCTTGGGTATTAGGCAATGATCGTTTCAAGAAAAAAATTGAAGCCAAGCTTAATCGACCAGTCTCTCCCAAAGTACGTGGTGGAGATCATAAGTCAAAGAAGTATAGGGAAAAGTGCGGCATCAATCGAGACCGACCCCATTGATAAAAGTAAAGTCCTTAATTGTCTTGATCTCATAAACGCCATACGCTGGAGTTTCATACGGGTGAATTTCTATCAACTTTTTTAGTACAGCCTTTATCTGCTTGTTGTGACACACCATTTCAACCTTGAATTCACGCACACTTTTAACTTTATTTTTATCACCGACAAAGGGGCTGCTACCATCCCGCGGTCTAAATTGCCCCTTACCTTCGGCTTCCCATGAGCACGAATCATAGCTGCCAAACTTTCCTGCTCCTTCTTTAAAAAGAGCCGTTTTTACCTCTTCAAGGTGTGATTCAGGCAAGTAGAAATATAAGTGGTACATGCGTACTTTATTAATCTGGCGTCAGATTAGCAGCTGGCTGTTAATGCTGTTTCAACCACCGCTGGGAATTCTTAACACCTGACCAATTCGTATTCGGTCACCGGCGATGCGGTTAATGTTGCGGAGTGCTAACAGACTTACCTGATAGCGACTGGCGATGCCTGATAGCGTATCACCGCGAGAGATGACATGATTACCTGGTCCAGTTGATTTTCTGGATGCCAGCATTGTGCCAGGGGGAGGCGATGTTTCAAAATAACTGCGCAAACCATCTAGAATCGCTTTTGCCAATTTTTTCTGATGGCGAGGGTCGTTAAGCTTACGCTCTTCCATGGGGTTTGAAATAAAAGAGGTTTCAACCAGAACTGAGGGGATGTCTGGTGATTTCAGCACAACAAAGCCAGCTTGCTGCACTCGTTTTCCATGCACCTTGCCCAGTTTTTTCAGCTGGAGATAGACCTTATCTGCTGCCTCAGTACTGACCTGCCGGGTTGCCGTTTGTGATAGATCCAACAATACAGAAGCCAACAGGTCATCTTTATCATCTAACGTAACACCACCTACCAGATCAGCCCCATTTTCACTTTTAGCCAACCAACGTGCTGCTTCACTGGAGGCACCTCGACTAGAGATGGTATAGACCGAAGCCCCTCTGACCCGGGGATCTCGAAATGCATCAGCATGGATAGATATAAACAGATCAGCTTTGCGCTGGCGAGCAATCGTCATGCGCTTACGCAGTGCTACATAATAATCACCATCCCTCGTCATCACAGGCTGCATTCCAGGCTCTGCCTGAATCAATGCTTGTAACTTGCGGGCAATAGCCATCGAGACATTTTTTTCGTGTGTTCCTTTTGCCCCAATAGCGCCAACATCTTCACCACCATGACCGGCATCAATGGCAATAATAATGTCCCGTAGCCCATTTTTGCTGACGGTTTTAACTACTTCTGGTTTTTTATACCCACTCTCATTTGACCCATAAAGGTCAATAACAAGTCGATGGCCATATTTGCTGTTGGGCTTGAGCATAAAGCTCTTTGGACGAATATTTTGTTTAAGATCCAGCACCACTCGAAGGTCGTCATTATTACGTGCCCCACTGCGCACACGCATCACATAACGGTCATCCTGACTGACAGCAGGAATTACTGCACTCAAGCGAGCATTACTAATGTCGATGACAAGACGATCTGGCTCGCTGAGGTTGATCAAAGAATGAGCAACAGGGCCACTGGTATCAAAAACCAATCGGGTGTGGTCGGGGGCAGCCCACAAACGTAAGCCATTTATAGACCGATTTTCTGCTTGTAGCGGCAAGCTAACAAGCAAACATAAAAGAAGAATAATGAGTTTTTTCATGGTATCAACGGCACAACCTTCCCCGGTAGACACTTAAAAAATAGCATAGCATTTCAGATTTTTCTAGATTTTTCTGTCGGATAGAGATACTTCCTAAAAAAAATATTAGGAGTAGTTGTCACTCCAATTAGAAAGATCTAGTTTTTGCAGCAGGCTATTACCCTGCTCACTGTGTGATTTTATCTGCAATTGGCGACATTCACCATCATGATCTATTGCAACCACAAGATCAGGGGGGGGCAACTCACCCTCCCCTTTTTCTGGCCACTCCACCAACAGGATAGCCTCTGACTGTAATAGATCACGAATACCCAGATATTCCAGTTCACCTGGGTCAGCTAATCGATAGAGATCAAAGTGATAACATGCGCGATCAGGTAGCTCATATAACTCCAGCAGTGCATAGGTAGGGCTTTTTACTGCCCCCTTATGACCAAGCGAACGAATAAAGCCTCGAGCAAAGGTTGTTTTACCCGCCCCCAAATCACCCACAAGGTAGATAACAAGTTTTGGAGGAGATGCTGCCGCTACGGCAGCGCCCAAAGCCTCTTGAGCCTGTTCGCCAGAAACAGTTAATTTTAACATTGATGCCAATCTGTATTCAGCAGTAAACGCAATTCAATCTGAAGATCATTTGCCAAAAGCCCTCTTTCACCTGCTTGAGCAGCTCGGTCTGCGGCCGCTGCATGTAGGCAAACACCTGCCACAGCTGCATCATTCAAGCTTAATCCCTGTGCAACCATAGCAGCAATAATTCCAGTCAACAGGTCACCCATGCCACCTGTTGCCATTCCCGGATTACCTGCAGTGCAAGCAGCCATTGGCTCTTCAGCACCAGCAGCAATCAATGTCCCTGCACCTTTCAAAACCACAACACCGCCATATTGTTGCTGAAGTGCTTGAACAGATTGAAAACGATCTGACTGGACATCGGTTGAGCTTATACCTAATAGACGCGCAGCCTCTCCCGGATGGGGGGTCAAAATCCAGTTATCTCGCTGGATAGGGTCTGATGCAAGTTGATTCAGTGCATCAGCATCCACAATCAGCGGCAGCTTTGTCTCTAATACAGCATTAAATAAGCTTTGCCCCCATGATGTCTGCCCCAGCCCAGGGCCAATAGCAACCACAGTGGCTCGCTGTAATAGTGGTGCTAGCGCTTTGGCATCAGCTGCTCCATGGCACATAAGCTCTGGACGCACTGTATTCAATAGCGCTGCATGCTCTGGCCGGGTAGCCACAGTAACCAGACCAGCACCTGTTCTCAAAGCGGCCTCTCCTGCCATCCGAACAGCACCACTAAAACCATGGTCTCCACCAATCACTAGCACATGACCAAAATTACCCTTGTGTGCATCTCTGGCGCGTCGACCAAGCAGCCCTGTAAACATTGACCATTCAGCACGCTGGGTAGCAGGTTGCTCTGCGGCATACACTGCTTCAGGTACTTCAAGATCATCAAACAGCACTTGACCACACTGCTCTGGCCCTGCGGCTGTAAACTGCCCACGCTTCAGACCGATAAAGCTAATGGTTGCGTCAGCCTTTACAGCAATTCCCAAAATCTGACCCGAATCAGAGTGCAATCCTGATGGGATATCCAACGCTAATACGGGTGATGCAGAGGCATTTATTGCCTCAATAGCCTGACACCAGACTCCAGCCACTTCACGTTCAAGGCCTGTGCCAAAGATGCCATCAACGATCAGATCACTCTCTTTGGGAAGCCGTTTGAATGGCGCAACCTTGCCACCCATCTCAATAAATCGTTCGTAATGGGTCAGCGCGTCACCTTTGATTTTGCTTGCATCCCCCAACTGAAGAAGATGCACTGTTTTACCTGCCTGCAAGGCAAGAGCTGCCAATACATAACCATCACCACCATTATTGCCGACACCACAGATGACAGTAATGATCTGCGCTTCAGGCCAGCCTTTGCACAACAGGTTATAGGCTGCCATGCCTGCTCGCTCCATCAGCGTTAGCCCAGGAATGGAAAATTCTTCAATTGCCATTCGGTCAAGCTCACGAACTTGAGCAGCTCGATAGAGATTACGAGGTAAGATGTCTGTGAAGGGCATATCGATTACCTGTTATATTTTTGTGGTGGTTGAGCCAGTTAAGATATCAAAGATAGGGCTTATGGAATATCTACCCCACGCTCCAATTCACCTTCACGGCGCAACTCTCTCTTCAGAATCTTTCCTGCGGCATTCTTCGGCAGTGAGGCTCGAATGATAACCTTGCGTGGAACCTGATAACGCCCCAGATTTTCCAGGCAGTAGCTCCGTATTTCCGATGCTGTAATATCCGTATCATCTTGCAGGACAACATGGGCGATGGGCACTTCACCATGGCGGGCATTAGGCTCACCCACCACAGCCGCCTCAACAATATCAGGATGCTGGTAGAGCAGCTCCTCCACCATCCGTGGATAGACATTCATACCGTTAACAATAATCATATCTTTCTTGCGATCCACCATGAAGAGATAGCCATCTTCATCCTTGTATCCGAGATCCCCTGTTCGCATCCAATGCCCAAAAAAACTCTCCGCAGTGGCCTCTGGTAGGTTCCAGTATCCTTTCATTACATTGGGGCCACGCACACACAGCTCTCCAATCTCATCAACAGGCAGTTGATTGCCGTTGTCATTAAAGATCTCAATCTCTACCTCGGGTACTGGCAATCCCACTGAGGCAGGCTTGCTCATCCCTCCCACTGGATTGACGCAGGTTACTGGCGAGCATTCAGTTGGCCCATCACCTTCATAGATAGGGAGTCCAAAACGTTCTTCAAATTGCTGCATGACAGCTACCGGCATGGCGGCACCACCAGAGATACCAAAACGCACACTAGACCACTGCGCCAGTTGTGCTTCAGGCAAGCGCAGCAATAGGTTATACATGCTTGGCACACCCAGAAAGACCGTAGCACCAACCGCACTGATAGCCGCAGAGACACCCGCCGGTTCAAAACGAGGGACGGGAGCAAAGCTCAGACCATGCAGCAGTGGAGTGAGCATGCCCACCGTCGCTGCAAAGGCATGAAACATCGGTAACACAACCAAGATGACATCTTCTCTCGGTCTGAACTGCATGGCCGTTACCACACTACAAGTATTTGATAGCAGATTGCGATGAGTCAACATCGCACCTTTGGGGTGCCCCGTAGTACCTGATGTGTAGAGAATAGCCGCCAGATCCTCTATTGGATCAATAGCTAACATAAGCGGAGCTGCGCTATTCTGTCGAAAATCCTCAAAGCGCAGATCATCACCCTGCTCTATTCCTACACTGACGCAGAGTGCCAAGCTATCAATCTCATCCCGAAAGGCTGGCACCGACTCGGCAAAGGCCTGATGGTAAAATAGCCCCTTAACCCCGGCATCCTGCAGGATATAACTGGCCTCTTTTGGATTTAGCAATAAATTGACGGGGACAACGACAGCGCCCGCCTTTATTATCCCAGTGTAGATAATGGCAAAGTCATCAGAGTTGATGCAGTAGAGGGCAACACGATCACCCTTCTCTATACCCTGTTCAGCCAATGAGGCGGCAACAGCGTCAGAAGCCTGATCAACCTCTGCAAAAGTGACCTTGCGATCAGAAAAGCAGATTGCTGGGGCATCCGGGTTAGATTGTGCCGTTGCACGTAATACGGCGGGGATGGAAGCGTTGGCATCAACCATTGTTGATCACTCCAAATAGCGGTCAGCAAAAAAGGGGCAGCCAGAAAGCCGCCCCTAACAGGATTAAACCTAGATTAGATCACCCGTGAGAATTTAACCTCACTCTTCTGTGCCAGGTAGTAGTCAAATACCATGCAGATATTACGAATAAGCAGGCGGCCGCGTGGCAGCACTTGGATACCTTTATCATCCAATTCAAGCAGGCCATCCTCAATCATGCCTTTCAGCTGAGGCAGCTCTTTTTTGAAATATTCAGTGAAGTTAATGCCTCGCTCAGACTCTATCCGGCCAAAATCCAGCTTGAGGTGGCAGATCAATCGAGTAATGACATCACGGCGAATCTGATCATCCAGACTCAGATCAAAGCCACGAAATACGGCCAATTCACCGGCATCAATCTGCTCATAATACTCATCCAACTCACGCTTATTCTGGCTATAGGTTTCACCGACCATACCGATAGAGGTAACACCCAGTCCAATCAGGTCACAGTTGGCATGGGTAGAGTAGCCCTGAAAATTACGATAGAGAGTGCCGTCCCGTTGCGCAATCGTCAGCTCATCATCTGGGCGGGCAAAGTGATCCATTCCGAGTGAGACATAACCTGCCTTTTCCAGCTTCTCAATGGTCAGCTGGAGGATATCCAGCTTCTCTGCTGGGGTCGGTACATCTTCCATATTGATCCTGCGCTGCGGCATAAACCGCTCAGGCAGATGTGCATAATTGAAGACAGAGAGACGATCAGGGTCAACCTCAATGATGCGATCCAGCGTTTTCTCAAAACTTACTAGTGATTGATGTGGCAACCCATACATTAGATCGACACTAATGGAGCGAAATCCCTCTTTACGCGCTGCATTCAGCACTTCCATCGTTTGCGCTTCAGACTGTATACGGTTGACGGCCTTCTGCACCCGGATATCAAAATCCTGCACACCGAGGCTCATGCGGTTCAGGCCAATCTCACGCAGTATAGCAATGGTTTCAGCACTGGCTTCACGCGGGTCAATCTCAATAGAGTACTCACCCGTATCATCATCCAGCAGAGTGAAATGCTCACGGGTTACTCGCATTAGCTCTCGCATCTCATCATGACTGATGAAGGTTGGTGTACCACCGCCCCAGTGCAACTGCTCTACCACGCGGTTTTTATCAAACAGCGCTCCCTGCATCGCAATCTCTTTGTGCAGGCGCGTTAGGTAGGTACCACCTTTGCTTCGATCTTTGGTAACAACCTTATTACAGGCACAATAAAAGCAGACCGTGTCACAAAAGGGGATATGAAAATAGAGTGATAACGGATTGCCCTTAGCATTGGTAGCTTGGGCAATCTCCCGATATTGATCCGGACCAAAGCCATCATGAAACTGTGGTGCGGTCGGATAGGAGGTATAACGCGGTCCGGCATGATCATACTTTTTGATCAGATCAAGATCGAAAACCAGTGACTGGTCCATAAATTCTTCCTCAATGACCGCTTCAATATGCGGATTTATTATCTCTTAAAGGCATCGGCGAGTTGTTCAGCGGTCAACAGAAATACTCCGTCGCCTCCGCGCTCAAAATCCAGCCATAGGAATGGTATGTGTGGGTAACGAGCCTCCAGTGCCTCAGCGCTGCTGCCCACTTCTACAACTATGATACCACCAGGAGCCAGGTAGCTGGAGGCATCACTTAAAATTTGTGCAACAATATCAAGCCCATCCTCGCCTGCCTCCAAACCCAACACAGGTTCACAGTGATATTCTGCTGGCAAACCCGTCATCTCCTCCAATGACACATAAGGTGGATTGCTAACAATGATGTCATATTGCTTCTTTTCAACATCTGCGAATAGATCAGACTGAATAATAGTGACTTGCTCTTCCAGCTCATGCCGAGCCACATTAATGCGAGCAACTTCCAATGCCTCGGGTGAGATATCAACCGCATCAATCTGTGCCTCAGGCAGATGATATGCGCAAGCAATGGCAATACAACCACTACCCGTACAAAGATCAAGCACTTGGCGCACCTCATCCGGCTCTACCCAAGGGGCAAAACCCATCTCAATCAACTCTGCAATGGGGGATCTGGGCACTAAAACATGTTCATTTACATAGAATGTAAGATCAGCAAATCGTGCTGCATGTGTTAGATATGCAGCGGGCAAGCGCTCATCAATTCTGCGCTGTAATAACGCTAGTACCGCTTTTTGCTCTAACGGCGTTAATCGACCATCCAGATAGACTGGAGGCAACTCATGATTAAGATGCAAAGCATGTAGCACCAAACTTAGTGATTCATCCAGCGCATTATCTGTTCCGTGGCCAAAAAAAAGCCCCGCCTCAACAAAGCGGCTTGCACCCCAACGAATAAAATCCCGCAATGTTTCTAATGAATCTGTATCCACAGTCATTCATCTACCATTAAAAAATCAAAGTTTGAATAATAGCCGATTTATGGCATAAATCTAAAGCATGTAATGCAACTGGCCGATAGAACAAGTTAATCGCCACCCAATCACCAAGCTCACTGAGCAAAACAGTTTTATCACTAAAATCGACTAAAAAATAATGCTATTTGGAAAACAAAAAACAGTACAGCCAGAAGACCTGGCAAATACCATCCCACTTCGCAATCTGCCTAAGCGGGTACTCCGTCATGTAGCCACTTTAGCTAGCCTAGAGCATCTACCCGGCAAGCAAATAATCTTTACTATTGATGATTGCAGTAAAAATATTTTCTACCTTATAAAAGGCCAAATAGCATTAAGTACGGCTCGAGGTTCATCCGACACCATAAATGCAGGCAGCACTCAGGCAAAATTCCCACTTAATCTTGATCAACCCTGTAAATATACGGCTAGAACATTAAACCGAGTCATTTTAATTAAGATTCCCCGTGAACTTATGCAGAACATTGAGCGTCTGGGGTCAAATTTATCCATCAACAAAAACGAGGGGATCGAGCTTGTAGAAGATGAGATGAAGGATCAGCACTATGTTGATTTCTTTTGCAAACTTCAGGATGGAGATTTTGAGATCCCCAGCATGCCTGATATTGCTATTCGCATCAGTAAAGCCGTAAACAACCCCAACACCACAAGTACCGACATTGCTCGTATTATTCAAATGGATCCAGCACTCGCTGCACGTATCATTCACATCGTGAACAGCCCACTCTATTCAAGTCGCCATCGTATTGATAATTGCCCAGATGCCGTTACACGATTAGGTCGAGCCACAACTCGTAGTTTGGTGCTCAGTTTCATACTCAAAAATCTTTTCCGCACTAAACATGCCATCCTAAGAGATCGCATGTCTGAATTATGGGCGCATAGCCGAAAGGTTGCCGCAGTATGTCACGTGCTTGCACGCCTCGGTTCAAAATTAGATCCCGACCGCGCAATGCTTGCAGGGCTTATTCATGACATCGGCGCTGTGCCTATTCTTAGCGCAGCAAAGGATCACCCAAACCTAATAGACAATCCAGAATTATTAGACAAAACAGTTAATCGCCTACAGGCGCAAGTGGGGGCTTTAGTTTTACGCAAATGGGGATTTATGGATGAGCTTACTGATATGGCCTTACAGGCTGAAAACTGGGTACGAGATGAAAGTAATACAATAGATTATATTGATCTAGTGGTTTTGGGGCAGCTGCATGCCTATATTGGTACGCCTCGCATGCAAACTCTGCCCCGCATTGACTTAGTTCCTGCTTTTCATAAACTAGGAAACGGAAAACTAACCCCACAGCAATCATTAAGAATTATCGAAAAATCCAAATCAGATATTCAAGCAGTAGAACAGCTTTTGGATGGAGGTTAGCTTTATTAATTAAATTTAAATTGATTTGACTGCTTTATTAATAATTTCACTATTTTCTCTCTGGAGTTCCAGACTTGCAGAACCTCGAGCAACAAGATCACCCAGAGTTATCTGCTTAAGAAAATCAAAAATATCATTACTTAGCTCATTCCATAGAATATGAGTCAAACGACTCGATCCCTCTTCCTCAGCTTTAGAACGGTTAAATCCCACCCATTCATCTACAGCGCAAATAATATCAGCAATAGAAATTTCCCCTGCTGGACGGCCTAAATAATAGCCTCCACCAGGCCCTCGAACCCCTTTTACAAGCCGCTGCCGTCGCAGGCAAGCAAATAGTTGCTCAAGATATGACAAGGAAATACCCTGTTCAACAGAAATGTCCGCTAGCGTTACTGGCCCTCGATCACCATTAACAGCCAACTCCAGCATTGCTGTGACAGCATATCTTCCCTTTGTTGATAGCCTCATAATCCATCTCTCCTAGACAAGTGAGATCTTCTTAACCACATACCTTCTATGGCATTTTTCATTTTCATTATAAACGGCTGTTTATAGTTCTATAGGCTAGCAGCACCTTATTAAATCTGTCAATGTTAATGAGATTCAATATTAACTACTGATTTTGCATGGAATATCACTCCCAACTAGAAAACCATAACCGGTTCATATTATATCCTTTTAGATAATTTCGGGGTATCACTATTTTTACTAAGTGCTGTATACATCACCAGATGTATGGTAATTAAAACAGTGTCCTTGTTGAACAAGGTAGGCAAGCCATTTTGAAAGAAAAGGGTTAGCCTTCCACTTCTGATCTAATGCATTACGATGCGCTTTTCCATTTAAAGAAAGCGAAGAAGTGTTGTATAACGTGTCTGCTCCAGTATTTCCAAGTAAAGGTCCACAGCATTATTAACCTGTGAAAGGTGCTGTCCCTTTAACACACGCAATTCTGGTGCAATTTTTATAAGATGAAAATAATTTTCATCGCAAAGATCCATCAACCAACCAACAGTTGACCGCCCATCAAGCTGATGACGTAGACTCCACGGATACCACGGTGCTCTCAACGCTTATTATCTCTATCGTCAAAAGTATATATAGACAACATTTTCATAAATACCATAAGAATTTGGTCATATATTATTTAGCGCCCTCTACCTGCCTCTGAACATCATCCATATTTAGCTCTATTGCCTTACGAACAACCTCTCTAAATGCACCCTCAGTCAATGCGCCAGGCTGGTTAAAAAGCACAACCTGATCACGTACTATCATCACTGTTGGAACACTCTGAATATTTAGTTCCTTAGCAATTTCCCGTTGCTCTGCTGTATTAACGTTAGCAAACAAAATCTCAGGGGAACCCTCCGCAACCTTTTCAAAAACAGGCGCAAATGATAGGCATGGGCCACACTGAGGCGACCAGTGATCAATAATGACAAAATCATGCTCTGTCACTATTTTCTTGAAATTATCTTTAAATAACTCTGTAATCAATGCTCACCACCCTATAACGCAAAAAAGGCACCTCACGTTGAATGAGGTGCCTTTTTACTAAAAATTGCTACTGACTACTGCTTCGCAAACTGTAGCATAATCCCATTTAAGCGACTTACAAAGCCCGCAGGATCTTTTAGCTGCCCACCCTCTGCCAACAGTGCTTGATCAAAAAGAACTTTCGACAGGTCTGCAAAACGCTCTTCATCCGGCTCATTATCCAGATAAGTAACCAATGGGTGATCAACATTGATCTCCATAATTGGCTTTGTTGAAGGAGCCTCTTGGCCAACAGATTTCAGCAGGCGCTCAAGATTAGCACTCATATCATTGTCTTCAACAACAAGACAAGCTGGAGAATCTGTCAAACGGGAACTGACACGAACCTCTTTGACCACGTCATCACCCAGCACATTCTTTAAGCGCTCAATCAAGCCAGCATGTTCCTTGGCAACCTCTTCATGCACCTTCTTCTCTTCCTGATCTTCCAACTCGCCCAGATCCAGCTCGCCTTTGGCTACTGATTGAATCTTCTTCCCTTTATATTCCATCAGGTGCGATACAAGCCACTCATCCACACGATCTACCATCAGCAGAACCTCGATGCCTTTCTTGCGGAAGACCTCTAGGTGTGGGCTGTGGCGAGCTGCAGGCATGCTATCAGCTGTGATGTAGTAGATTTTATCCTGCCCCTCTTTCATGCGCTCAATATAGGCGTCAAGAGAGGTGGTCTGCTCATCACCCTCATTGTGGGTGCTAGCAAACCGCAATAGGCCTGAGACAAGCTCCTTGTTGGCCATATCCTCTCCTGGCCCCTCTTTCATTACCTGACCAAACTGTCCCCAGAATTCAGTATATTTCTCTGGTTCCTTCTTGGCCATCTTCTCCAGCAGACTCAAGATACGCTTGATATTAGCAGTACGAATACTGTCAATCTTACGACTGTGTTGAAGGATCTCACGTGAGACATTCAATGGCAGGTCATCTGAATCGACAATACCTTTCACAAATCGCAGGTAGTGTGGCATCAGTTTATCCGCTTCATCCATGATGAAGACACGACGCACATAGAGTTTAATGCCATGTTTCTGATCCCGATCCCATAGATCAAAAGGGGCTCGTTTTGGTATGTAGAGCAGTGAGGAGTATTCATTGGTACCCTCTACCCGATTATGGGCATGCGCCAGTGGCTCTTCAAAATCATGTGAAACATGTTTATAGAAATCAGCATACTCCTCATCTGAAATCTCTGATTTTGGGCGCATCCATAGTGCAGCGCCTTTATTAACCACCTCATACTCAGGTGCTGCATCCTTTGTCTCCTGCTCTGCCTCTTCACTCTCTTCACCTGGCGGTGCAGGGTAGACTTCTTTGAGCATCTCAATCGGCATGGCAACATGATCAGAGAACTTATTGATCACAGAGCGCAGTCGATAGCTCTCAAGAAACTCACTCTCATCTTCATTCAGATGCAGAATAACATCGGTTCCGCGCGTAGGTTTATCAACTGTCTCCAGGGTATAGGTACCTTTACCATCAGACTCCCAAGACACACCGTGCTCAGCACCAAGACCTGCTCGACGGGTAATCAATGTCACCTTATCGGCCACGATGAAAGAGGAGTAGAAGCCCACGCCAAACTGACCAATCAGCTGACTGTCCTTAGACTGATCCCCTGTCAATGCCTCAATAAACTGCTTGGTACCGGAATTCGCGATAGTACCAATGGTATCTGTCACTTCCTGGCGATTCATACCGATGCCATTATCAGAGATAGTGACGGTACGCTTCTCTTTATCAAACGCCACCCGAATCTTTGGCTCTGGGTCATCTTCAAACAACGCCTCATCGGTCAGCGCCTCAAAGCGCAGCTTCTCTGCTGCATCAGAGGCATTAGAGATAAGTTCACGCAGAAAAATCTCCTTGTTGCTATACAAAGAGCGAATCATCAGGTTCAAAACCTGGCTCACTTCTGCCTGAAAATCTAGGGTTTCCTTATGTGCTTCAACTGTCATGACCGTGCCGATCCTCCGGGTAGATTGATAATTAAGGTGTAACAAGTTTTAGAGGCAGATGCTGCCAAAGATTTATAGATGGGGACTCACCTAAATTTTTCAACCTAAAAGAGGTCTATTCCATTTCACACACTAAGATGCATGATGAAAACTCACAATATAGTGGCGACAGGGTTTAAGGTGGAAGAAAAAAACGAATTGAAATGAAAGGCTTAGATAATATAGATTAAAGGTCAGGCAAAAACATCGATTCCTAATATATCACTGACACGATCACGCTCCTCATCAGCAGTAATCCTCTCATAGGCACTGACCGCATTTTTGGATTGCAATGTGTAATCTTTCTGCTCGCTACTGTGCTGGACACGACTAGCCAAGCGCTGCTCCATTAGCTTAGATGCCTCCAGATCCAATACCTGGGGCACTTTCTCAGGAAGAGATTGGCGATCCTCTTTAGGTTTTTCATATGCAGATTTCTGCACAAGGGTTTGAGTAACCCTTGGGGCTAGATAATTATTGACGGATAGAGACGAAGCCATCGTTAACAGCCTGAACCTTGCCTATAAATAAAAATAACACACAACCACAAAACAGCAACCTGCCTCTTCCCAATGAGGAGTATAGATGCTGAAAATACGCCTAGCCCGGCGGCCAATTCATACGGCGGCCACCCAGAACATGCATATGAATATGGAAAACAGTTTGACCTGCCCCCTCATTACAGTTTAGCACCATCCGGTAACCTTGCTCGCTGAGACCATCAATTTCAGCGACCTTTTGAGCACCCAGCACCAATCTGCCGATAAGCTCAGCATCCTCAGACTGCAGCTCATTAGTGGTACTGTAGTGTTTTTTAGGGATCACCAATACATGAGTGGGCGCTTGAGGACTCATATCCCGAAAGGCCAACAGATCATCTGTTTCGTAAACAACATCTGGCTGAATTTCACCACTGACCATCTTGCAGAAAATACAGTCTGTCATTACCTATCTCCTATGAGGGCTATAAAGGCGCGCAAACCCCATCTACAGCTCTTG
The DNA here is from genome assembly GCA_021773975.1 of Gammaproteobacteria bacterium. Taxonomy (GTDB): domain Bacteria; phylum Pseudomonadota; class Gammaproteobacteria; order Chromatiales; family Chromatiaceae; genus WFXD01. The sequence continues at coordinate 14,661 of JAJFJN010000009.1, forward strand.
TCGTCCCATGAAAGCATGGGAGAGCGTACCACCATCAACATACTCCAGTTCACCACCCAACGGCACACCATGGGCAATCTGCGTAGCGCGTATTCCCTTCACCTGCGCCATCTCACCAATATAGTGAGCTGTGGCCTCCCCTTCTACCGTTGGATTGGTAGCAAGAATAACCTCTTTAACAACAGCTTCAGCCAACCGTTTTTCCAGCAGATCCAGACCGATCTCTTTTGGTCCAATACCATCCAACGGCGAAAGCCGCCCACCAAGGACAAAGTAGAGTCCTCGATAGTCAATGGCCTGTTCAATAGCCAACACCTCTGCGGGGGTCTCTACAATACAGAGCTGACTCTCATCACGCTTGGGATTGGCGCAATGGTGGCAGATCGCACTCTCACTCAACGTACGACAGCGACTACAGTGGCCAATCTTATCTACTGCTAAAACCAACATATCAGCCAAATGCTGAGCGCCAGGGCGGTCACGTTCCAGCAGATGAAAGGCCATACGCTGGGCTGACTTAGGCCCTACGCCAGGCAGGCAACAGAGGGCATCAATCAACCTAAAAAGCAGGGGTTGTTGGGGCACGCCTAGAATGGCATCTTGAAGCCAGGAGGCAGATTTAGCCCCTCAGTCATGCCTGCCATACTATCCTGGGTTTTTGCAGCAACTTTATGTACTGCATCATTCATAGCAGCAGCAACCAGGTCTTCCAGCATCTCTTTGTCATCACCCATCAAGCTGTCATCGACATTGACGCGGCGAACCTCATGCTTGCCATTCATCACTACCTTGACCAGTCCCGCGCCCGACTCACCTGTCACCTCTTCCTGTGCCAGTTGTTCCTGGGCCTTTTGCATCTCGGCTTGCATCTTCTGAGCCTGCCGCATTAAATTTCCAATACCACCTTTCATCATTTCAGTACCTTTCAATGTTGAAAAAAATAATTATGTCGTTATTGATCAACCGGCTGCACAGAGCCAGAAACCAGCTTACCTGAGAATTCCTCTTCTACACTGCGCACCATAGGATCATTAGCCATACTCTGCTCTGCCTGACGTTGGCGATCAGCCTGAGCACGCACCTGCCGTTGTGCAGGAGTCTCCGTCTGAGGCTGCTCGACGTTGATCTCCAGCTTCACTTTCTCACCGCGATAGCTTTCCAATGCTTGCTGTAGATTTTGCTCTGAACGAGTCGTACACATCCCTTGATGTGCCGGATCAAGATGCAACTTAAGCACGCCATCATCCCAACTTTCATAGGTGCAGTTGTTTGCCAGCTGCCGTGCTATACCGCCTAGCTTTAACTGTTCAATAACCTGATGCCAATCACTAAACTCCTGCACATCAGCAGATGCCGGGATCCCGACACTCTGATCTACTGGTTTATTTTGAGAGGATGGTGCTGATTTTAACACGGGGCTTACAGCTGACTGTGGCCGTGCCTGAGTAGCAGGTGTTGATGTGGGCGCGCTCTGCGCCTTCACAGTATCAGGGCGGAAAGCCAGCATCCTAAGCAAAACCATTTCAAAACCACTCGCAGGATCAGGAGCTAGCGGCAGATCACGCTGGCCCACCAAGCCAATCTGATAATAGAGTTGCACATCTTCTGGTGTTAAACGCCCTGCTAACAATTCAATCTGCGCTCTATCTCCTGCATTGTCATCCAATGCATCAGGCACCATCTGCACCAACGCAATTCGATGCAACAGGGAGAGCAGCTCCTGTAGTGCAGCAGCAAAATCCGGAGCCTGCTCTGCCAAACTGGCAGCCTGAGCCATAACTTGTCCAGCATCCTGATCTGCCAATGCTACTAGCAGATTGTAAACCTGATCTCTGGAGATAGTACCCAGCATACTCCGTACGTCTGATTCAGAAACCTGACCACCACCATAGGCAATAGCCTGATCCATCAGACTCAGCGCATCACGCATACTGCCATCAGCTGACTGGCTAATATGCATAAGAGCCGCACGGTCATAGGCCAGCTCTTCCTGATCCAAAATTTTCTGCAATTGATCACAGATCTGATCCAGTTGCAGGCGTTTAAGGTTAAATTGAAGGCAACGTGAGAGCACTGTTACCGGCATTTTCTGAGGGTCTGTAGTAGCTAGCAGAAACTTAACGTGGGGTGGTGGCTCTTCCAGGGTTTTGAGCAGTGCGTTGAAACTGCTGTCGGAAAACATGTGTACCTCATCAATGAGATAGACTTTGTAACGCCCGCGCACAGGAGCGTAGGGTACGTTATCCAGCAGCTCACGGGTTTGATCAACCTTGGTTCGTGAAGCGGCATCCACCTCCAGCAAATCAACAAAACGCCCTTCATCAATCTCACGGCAAGCACTACATTCGCCACAAGGAGTAGAGCTTACACCCTGCTCACAGTTCAGCGATTTAGCAAAGATACGCGCTAAAGTGGTTTTGCCCACCCCACGTGTGCCACAAAATAAATAAGCATGATGCAGGCGATCATGATCCAAAGCATTGCTTAGCGCACGCACCACATGCTCTTGGCCAACCAATTCACTAAACGCATGAGGCCGCCACTTGCGAGCCAGAACCTGGTAGGACATAGGGTAATTTCAGAAAGTGAAAAACAGAGAGTTTACCCTAGATTGATCTATAGAGCAGCCTGTAGAGTGGTTTTGACTATTCGGCTGCTCAAGCAGCGGGCGCTATCAGAACCGCTATGCTGGCTACAGCACCTTCACTGAACGAGCGAACTTTAAGATTTAACACAATTTTCTTTAATTGCAATCACTTAGACCCACTCATAGCGGTCTACTGATTAATCTAGGGTTAAAGCGGCACACAGAACGATTCACGGAGAATGGTGGTAACCCGCACCAGCCACACCCCGGCACACGAGTCCACCGCTGCGGCTGCTCCCTTCCGGGTCTGACCGAGTTCACGGTTTTCTGTTGCGAGGGGACCAATGCGGGTCACCATAAAGCGGCGAGGATTATAGCCCTGAAAGCATCCCTTTCACAAAGGATATCTAACAAAATAACTAAATATCACTTCTCTGAAACAGAAATCAGCCACGCTGCATACTCATCAGGTAGCGGCGCAGTGGCTCTATTTGTTGTAGTTGAATGTTCCGTCTGAAAATCATGGATATTGTTAACACGATTTTCTGACAGTGGGTGGGTGCTGAAAAACTCCGGCATCTGTAATGACACATCCCCACTCACTTGCTCTAAAACTTCAAACAATGTATCAGCTCCATCAACATGCCCATAGAGTTGATAGAGTGAATCCAGCGCAGTTTGATCTGCCTCACTCTCCTGATCACGGTTGAATTTCAGCACCGTAAGCCCTCCCGTATTGGCCAAAACCTGGTCAGTCATCGCATTGCCTAAAGTGCTACTGACCATGCCCATCGCCAATCCAAAGATGATGCCACGCCCCATGCTGCGAATAGGATGGCGATGCTTGATGTGGGCAATCTCATGGGCTAACACCATTGCCACTGCATTTTCATGTGGCAGTTTCTCAAGCAGCCCACGGAACATAAAGAGATGCCCTCCCAGCGTTGCAAAGGCATTGACCAGCTCATCATCAACATAATGCACCGTAATCTGCATTTCTGGTGGCAGGGCTTGCTCAACAGCTATTTTATCTGCCAGCTTATTCAGATAATTTTCAATGGGGGGAGATTCAACATCAGCCGTTTCTTCATTTATTACTCGAGTTGCCAGCTCCACTTCCAATTCAAAGGGGATATATACCGCCAAGCGATCTGCCAGCAGAGTCAATGCCACAACAACAATCAACACCAACCCCAATATGCCACCTGTCAGCAGGAAGAACTCCTTCAGTGGATGCTGGACACTGGTATTTATACCTTCAGGTATTTCAGGATTACTGTATTTCATGATGGGTTAATCAACGATCACTGTTTAATCAAAACCGTTCCGTAAGCCAGAACCTCAACTGCACCGATGCTATTCTTCCGACCCTTATGGATACTTGAGGTCTCAAGCTTGACGTTGAATATAATATATCCACCAAAGGCTCTGGCCTCTTCCTGCATTCGTAGGATCGCCTCACGACGCGCCCTATCCAGCAATGTCTCATAAGCCGTGACCCTACCACCAACCAGATTACGCAACCCAGCAATGAAGCGCTTAAAATAATCTACTGATATCACCACACTGCCCGTGACCAGCTCTACATCAGACAACGGTTTCGTCAGTGGTGGAAACTTGCTTGTAACAACGGGAATATCCCGAAACTCCGCTTCACGTTGGATAATCGACTTGTAATGTTTCGCCTCTGCATATCGGCCAAAACCATAACCCATCGCTAACAGAACCAAAAAAATGATCAAATCAGCCATCTTGTTTACTCCAGTACAACCGCAGTACCATAGGCAAACAGCTCAGCTGCACCTGCGGCAATGCTGGATGTCGAGAAGCGTACATTAAGCACCGCATTAGCACCTACCGCTTCTGCCTGCTGAATCATGCGTTCCATCGCCTCTTCACGCGACTCCTGCAATAGCTCTGTATAACCTTTCAGTTCACCACCGAAGATATTTTTTAGACCCGCCATAATATCGCGCCCCAAATGCTTAGCTCGGACAGAACTACCCTGCACCAAACCCAGATGCTCTTTTACACGCTTACCGGGGATTATCTCTATATTTGTCACTAACATTAATTCATCCTCATTTTTTGTAATGATTGTTTCCTGGTTGATTTTTAAGTTTTTAAAATTACAAATCCAGCCATCTTCTTCATTCTTTTTCTTCTATCGACCATCTTCGACAAAGGCTTAAGCTTTGTACTTTTTCTAGTCCCAATCCATTTCAAAAATAGCAACTTTAATCCACAAAAGGCATACTGAAATAACTATTACTATTTTTTCACTCAAGTGATTGCAATAATTGCCGCTGAATCGTTACTCTATACCCAACACTGTACAGAAGCATGTAAGGAAATCCTGATGACTGACCACAACTTTGATGATGAAGAGCAGATGCCACTATGGGATGTTGCGTTGGCTGCCCTGGTAACTGAAAAACACCAAAACAAAAATAAACCTTTGTGTATTGCCGATTTTCAGCAACTTTCTACAAAATACGCCATCCGTTTCGATGACATCATGGATACCGTACTGCGCATGGTTATTCACAACAAATGGCACTATACAGAAACTGATGGGGCTGTACGTCATATCACAGAAGATGAATTTGAGAACATGCATAAAGGTGGGCGACTGGTAAATGACGACCTTAGAGAGTTAGATGGTGACTGGAGTCCAGTGTCAGAATAGCTGATTTTAGCGCAATCTTTGTAGATAAATCTGCGCCTGTTGACGAGCTTCATCAAAGCCAGCAGGTGCATGTGTAATAAATTGCTGAAACAGCCGCACTGCTTCCGAGTAATCGCCTCTCATATAATATTGTGTTGCCAAATTAAATACTGCTTGATAGTTCTCTGAATCAAGCCGCACAGCAGACTTGTACTGCTGATAGGCATCTGATTGACGGTTCATCATCAAATAGACATTACCCAGTTGATTGTGAGTCAATGAATGGTCTGGCGCTATTTTTAACGCATGCAGTAAAGCAGGTTCTGCCTTACTGAAATCACCTGCCATACCTAATTCAGTCCCCAAGTTGTACCAAGGGCGTAATTTATTAGGCGATTTTGTTGCACAATCACGCAAAAAAACCAAAGGTTCAGACCAAGTCTTATTACGCGCATAGGTAGCAGCTGAAAGCGGAGCCAATAGCAGAGACAATGGCAGCAACATAAGCCACCGACTTACCCGCACAAAATCTACTAATAGATTAGTTGTGAGCAGCACCAAAAATGTCATCGGCAGGTACATTCGATGCTCAAACACCAGCTCAAGATTAATAGGCCCAGACTCTAGTAGATGGAATATTGCATAACCCGCAAGTGGGAAACCATACCGAGGTGAACGACGGCACAGCCAGGCCGTAACAGCCAGTAGCAACAGGCATCCAATAATAGCCAGGGCTGTTGTCCATGGCTGAAATAACGATGTCGATATTACAAAATCATGCTCCAGATTCAATCTGGAAGGATCTGGCCATACTAGAAGACTCAAGTAAAAAAACTGAATCTGTGCTTCAGTCAGCAGGCGCTGAAATCCACTAAAATTCCGTCCCGGGAATAACTCATTCCATCGTATCAGATGCGACGAGTAATAGAGCTGGCTAAGGCCAACGGCCAAAAGAAAAACAATGAGCAGCCCTAATAAAGAGAGCTTAACCCACCCTACTCGCTGAATAACTGGCGCCACTCTGCCACGCCAATATGCCGGGTAATAGCACACTTCAAACAGTATTAAAACCACAGGCAGTAAAACAGCAATCTCTTTGTTTCCAAGCGCTAATAGAAAACTAATAACAGTCAGAGAAAACCAAAAAACAGTTCGTGCATCCTCGCGCAAACGCGCTGTAAGGTAACAACCAAAAGAGAGCAAGGTAAATAAAGTTGCCAATGAGGTCATGCGCTGCACTACGTAGGTTACTGCCTGAATATTCAGTGGGTGCAATAAAAAAAGAGCGGTCGCTATAATAGCAAAAAAGAGTTTTTTCTCTAATTTACACGGTTGAAATAATCCTGCTCCAGTAAATAGAACAGCCACCCAAACCAATGCAACCCCGACCAACAAGTGAATTATGAGGTTCGCCCAGTGGTATCCCTCCGGGTCTAACCCACTGTATAGATGATTAAACGCAAAACTTAAATTAGATAGCACCCGCCCACGCAGGAGTGCGCCATCAATTGCCTGCCATACACCGTCCATTGATAACGTTGTCCAATGCAAAACAGGGACTTCAATAATATTATTCAGATCATCAAAATAGAACCCAGCCTGCATCCCCGGCCAATAAACCAAAACCGTAAGCGCCAGCACAAAAACGCCCAGCAGCCCAGTGAGCCATAATGACTTTTTCTGGTTAGTGCGTTGAATTTCTGTGCTCAATGCGTTGCCATCCACTCTCTGCCCAACGGATTTCACGTGTTGGCCAATAGTGCTCATCAGGTTTTAAAGTAACAACACTTTCCCGTCCAAAGAGATTGATCGTCGTTAGGCGTACTGAATCTTGCCCTACTCTCTCTTTGGCAAGCTTTAAAAAATCACTCAAATTTGATACTGGGTTATTATCCAGTGCAATAATACGAAGCAAAGGAGATAGCCCATAGCGACTGGCAGGTGATCCACGCCAGGCAAATGAAACAAGCACTCCCTCTTGGTTAACGCTACGTTGAGCTGCCAGCGCACGATGCGGAGCTTGGAGCAACGCCCCTGCCCACTGAACAATATAATCAGTTCCTCGCCCCGTATAACGTACTGTAGGGACTGTCAGTACCAACTCTTGACCCATTCGAATCACTGTTACTTCAACAGAAGCTTTACTGCTTAATTTTTCAACATCATGAAAATTGTGCACCCGCTGACCATCAATCGCCACCAAAAGATCTCCTTCTTTAAATAGCAATTCAGCTGGCGTGCCTGCAACTCTACGCCCAATAGCCAGCAACTTACGGTGATCGCCATTTTGCTGCATCTTATCAAACCAGCTTACAGGCAATCCTAATTTACGTGCCTGTGACAGTGTGATAGCAAACAGCTCAACATCCAGTGAATAGATTTCAATGGGTTTACAACAGCGCCATTGATCCAGTAGATCTGCAAGCAACTCAGCAGGAATGCCCACATGAAACTGAGTCAACTTACCACTCTGACTGTAAGAGAAGCTGGCCCACAGTGCCTGCACCCGTCCCTCTTGATCTGCCAAAACACCACCCAATGTCGGAGGAGGATTGTTAATATTAATAGACTCCAAATTGGTCTCGCGAAACGCTGGTACCTTTAATAAAGGAATATGCAGTGGCTCAACAGTTGCCACCAGCAAATCATGAATCTGCAATTGCTGGTTTTCCGTCATGCCAATCAAGCCTGTTGCATCACCTGAAGTCAGTGGTTCACTGTTCAGTTCTGCACTTTTTACCGGTGTATCACCTAGCAGTGCGGGGTCATACTGAACAAAAGCCAGATTATGAATAGGATGTACAAAAACCACTTTTCCCGGTATTTCAACAGCACCTGCAAAGGTTAAATGCACATCACCCATTGCAACCGGTACCGTATTTCTGTCGGTAACCAGCAACCCATGTTCAGCATCCAGCACCAATCCGACTCCTACATAATGGTTTCCAGCAACCCCATCCAGACGATAAGGCACATCAAACGCAATATAGGCCAGTGAGGCTGCTACACGTTGAAGCCGAGTATCACTATAGGATTGAAAGTGAGCCGTGCCACCTGCAATCACCATCTCATCTATTTCTGCTTGCTCTGATTCACAAGACCAATAGCCCACTTGATCATCTCTGTCACAACGATCAACAGGAAACCAACGGCGATTAACTGTCAAAACCGACACCTGCTCCCGAGTGGGTTCACGAAAACTAAAGTAACGAACAACCACCTCCTGCCCATCAGACAATCCACTTAAAACCTTACTAAAGGCATCCAGGTCTGGCGTATCTTTCTCACCCAACTTCACAATGACTGATCCTTTATATAGACCAGCCTTCCCAAAGATATAGCCAGGTTGTGCCACATAAACACCACGCAACGGTTTATTCAGCTGCCTAGCCTGCTGATATGAGAGGTTATTGATGATCCCTTCACCAAAAGAGAGGAAGCTGTCCGGTGTCATTTTGTGCAGGTCTGCTACTGAAACCATCAGCTCTAACGGTTGACCTGCCCGTTCTACCAACAATTTAACACTATCACCCACACGTTCATCTAACAGTTCATCAAGTCTGGCAAACTGGTTGATCCACTTACCTTCTACCTGCACCAAGATATCACCAGGCTGCAAGATGCCATCCGCAGGCCCCTCTGGCAAAACAGCAGCAACCACCAGCATACCTATCCCCATATCTTTGGCACGGAGTTGCTGCTCTGTCTCTGGACGTAATCCTAAGCGACGCAATTCATAATAAGGTTTGTAGCTAAAGGTAGTCAGGAATCCACCTCGGGTAACAGGCTTACCTTGCTGGATCAGTTTTAGCGCTCGCACTACACGATCCAGTGGCAAAAAGAAGCTTGAGGCAGCTGTTTGATTGCCGCCTGCATTTAGCGCTAACACATCACCTTCAATATCAACAACGGGGGAACCTGACGAGCCTCCACTTACCCCTGAGGCCGCCTGGATGTAAAAGCTATTAAAGTCGTTATAGCGCCCTAAACCATAGAAAGGAGCCGAACGATCCAAGCGTGCCAGCGTACCTGCCAGGATAGAGCGCTGTTCCCCCGCATCATTACCAATAACCCTGATCTCACGGCCCACCTCTACCGCTTCAGGCTTCAGTTTTAACGCCTGCGGCTGAATATATTTCAATGCCTTTGGATCAAAACGAAAGATACCAAAATCATGAATAGGATCTCGATAGACAGGAACCAGCACTACATCTTCACGATTTTCAAAGAAAGCCTCTGCAATGACAGGGCCAGACTGAACTACATGCCGATTGGTTAAAATCAACCCCTGCTCAGCATCTACAATAAAACCCGTAGCCTCAGTACTACTGTTAGTGGCTGTGTCAAAAGCCCTTGCAGCATCCACACGAATAGCCACAACGGCTGATGATACTCGCTGTACCGTCTCACCCCATTGGTCAGCTTCCTGGCTCCATGCAGGGAGCACGACAACCAATGTAACCAAAATATAAGCAAGCAGTAAAACTCGTTTCATTACAGTATCTCAAAAAACAGTAAGCGCCAAACCAATGGCTTATTTGTTTATAGTTATTAACTGTTATATCGACAGCTCAATTGTTTATTTTACTGCAAAAAAAAGGAGCCAAAGGCTCCTTTTTTATACAGACATGACAGATAGATCAGCCCTGATCAACACCCTTCATGCTAAGACGGATCCGACCCTGTTTATCAACCTCCAGAACCTGAACCTTAACCTTATCACCTTCAGAGAGTTTGTCGCTAACCTTCTCAACCCGCTCTTCGCAGATCTGAGAGATGTGCACCAAACCATCTTTGCCTGGCAGAATAGTAACGAAAGCACCAAAGTCCATCAGGCGGGCAACTTTACCATCATAGATAGTACCAACCTCTACATCAGCGGTGATCAGCTCGATGCGTTTTTTGGCCTCTTCACCAGCAGCTCTATCAACGGAGAAGACCTTAACCATGCCATCATCATTAACGTCGATGGTAGCACCCGTCTCTTCTGTAATACTGCGAATGGTGACACCACCCTTACCGATCACATCGCGGATCTTATCCGGATTGATTTTGATGGAGAGAATGCGAGGCGCATACTCTGACATCTCTTCACGGTGGGTATCGATATCCTTGCTCATCTCACCCAAGATATGCAAACGACCTTCTTTGGCCTGCTCCAATGCGGCTTCCATGATTTCACGTGTGATGCCTTGAATCTTGATATCCATCTGCAGCGCAGTGATACCACCCGTGGTACCGGCTACCTTGAAGTCCATATCACCCAAATGATCTTCATCACCCAAGATGTCGGTCAGAACAGCAAAGGCGTCCTCATCCTTAATCAGCCCCATAGCCACACCAGCAACGGGAGCTTTAAGCGGAACACCAGCATCCATCAGTGCAAGACTGGTACCGCAAACACTTGCCATTGAGCTAGAGCCGTTAGATTCAGTGATCTCTGAAACAACGCGAATAGAGTATGGAAATGTTTCCATATCAGGCATAACAGCCTGAATGCCACGCTTTGCCAGCTTGCCATGACCAATCTCACGGCGTTTTGGGCCACTCATGAAACCTGTCTCACCTACACAGTAAGGAGGAAAGTTGTAGTGCAGCATAAAACGCTCACGATAGTCGCCTTCAAGCGCATCGATAATCTGAGAATCACGTTCCGTACCCAATGTAGCAACAACGATTGCCTGAGTCTCTCCACGGGTAAACAGTGCAGAACCGTGGGTGCGATCAAGAATGCTAGTACGCACTTGGATAGGGCGTACGGTACGGGTGTCACGACCATCAATACGCGGTTCACCATTCAAAATACGGGAACGCACAGTATGCTTCTCTAGTGCAGAGACAGCATCACGGACCTCACCTTCTGGTAGCGCACTCTCATCTTCACCACACAACTTTTCAACGACTGAGCTGCGAATCTCACTCATGCGATCCTGGCGAGCCATTTTGTCAGCTATCATATAGGCTGAAGTAACATCTGCGGCACAGGCTGCGGATACCTTTTCAACGATAGATACATCTTTCTCAGGTGCAGCCCAATCCCATGCAGGGTTACCTACTTCATCAGCCAATTCTTTAATCGCCTGGATAGCAACCTGCATCTGCTCGTGACCGAACAGAACTGCGCCCAGCATTACCTCTTCAGAAAGCTGATCAGCTTCGGACTCAACCATCAGGACGGCACTCTCGGTACCTGCTACAACCAGATCCAGGTCTGAATCAACCAACTCTGATTTGTTAGGATTAAGCAAATATTGACCATCTTTGTAGCCAACACGGGCAGCAGCAATCGGCCCATTAAACGGCATGCCAGAGATAGCCAATGCAGCAGATGCACCAATCATTGCAGGAATATCCGGATCTATCTCTTTATTCAAAGAGATGACTGTGGCAACCACCTGCACCTCATTGAGGAAGGCCTTTGGAAACAGTGGGCGTAACGGGCGGTCAATCAGACGGCTTGTGAGAGTATCTTTCTCTGTTGGACGACCCTCACGGCGGAAAAAACCGCCAGGAATACGACCAGCCGCGTAGACGCGCTCTTGATAGTTAATGGTTAGCGGGAAAAAATCACGGCCAGGCTGCGCCTCTTTCTTACCGACTGCTGTCACCAAAACTGTGGTGCCCTCAACATCAATAATGACAGCACCATCTGCTTGACGGGCAATCTCACCCGTCTCCATGGTGACTTTATGGGCACCAAGTTGAAACTCTTTTTTAATCTGGGTCACTGTATGATCCTCAGTAAGATAGTCGATTAGCGACGTAAGCCAAGACGTGAAATCAGTGTACGATAACGTTCAAGCTCTTTTCCTTTGAGGTAATCCAACAACTTACGTCGTGAATTAACCATACGCACCAAACCGCGACGGGAGTGATGATCATGCTTATGATCAGCAAAATGTCCAGATAGCTGGTTGATGCGGTTTGTCAGCAGCGCGACCTGAACTTCAGGCGAACCTGTGTCACCTTCGCTACGCTGATAATCTTTTACGATTGCACTCTTTTCTTCTGCGCTCATTGTCATGAGAAATCACCTTTCAGTTTTAGTTAAAATGGTCTTTCGACCGGATGCCACCCCAACAATGAGTTCAGGGAGACGTTGCAAAAATTCACATCAGTCGCTTGGGCGCGACTTTACCATCATCTTGTATCTGACCAACACCTATAAATTGGGTTTTCTCAGCATAAAGCCGCACCCAGCCATCTGTTGGTGCCTTTGGAACCAACACAGGTTGCCCCTGCCGGAGATAGTATGCAGCATCAGCTGTGAGCTGAATCTCTGGCCAATCGCCTAGTGCACTATCGACAGGGAGTAACAGTTGATCCAATGCTTCTAGCCCCTGCTCTGCAACCGTTTCGATAGCTGCCGCATCCACCATGCCATCAACGCTGAAAGGACCAACCTCAGTACGTCGTAATGCAGCCACATGCGCACCACAACCAAGCTGTTCACCAATATCCTCTGCCAAGGTACGAATATAAGTACCTTTTGAACACTTCACATCAAGTTCAAACTCTGGCAAATCAACTGATAGCAGATTTATCTCATAAATGGTTATGCTGCGAGGCTCGCGTTCCACTTCAATGCCTTGACGCGCCAGTTTATAGAGTCGTTCACCATTGTGCTTCAACGCTGAATACATCGGCGGTAGCTGTTGAATCTCCCCAATAAAATCCTTTAGCGCTGTATTAATATCCTGTTCTGTAACACCTTCAGTCGGGCGTGTTTCTATTACCTCACCTTCAGCATCTGCCGTTGCAGTAGTAACGCCCAGTTTTATCTTTACTTTGTATCGTTTATTGGCATCCAAAAGATAAGCTGAAATCTTGGTGGCAGCACCAAAACAGATGGGCAATAAGCCATCTGCCAACGGATCAAGACTACCTGTATGACCCGCTTTACGTGCGCGAAAGATACGTTTAACCTGCTGCAACGCAGCATTTGAAGATATACCCAGTGGTTTATCCAACAATAGGATACCCTGAACATCCCGTCCTTTCTGTCTCTGCTGCCGGCGATCCATTACTCTTCCTGATGGTTTGCTTGATCTATCTCTACTGCCTGATCAATCATTGCTGAAAGATCAGAGCCATGCTTAATAGAATCGTCATAAACAAACTTTAACTGCGGGATAGTTCTAAGCTTCATTCTATGGCCAAGTTCATGACGTAAAAATGAAGCACTTTTATTCATGATTTTTGTGATTTCAGCATTATCCGTTTCACTGCCCATGGCCGTAAAGTAGACCTTGGCATGAGAGAAATCGCGTACCACACGCACTTCCTGAATCGTTACCATGCCTCCCAGGCGCGGATCTTTAAGACCATCACGAACCAAGGTAGATAACTCGCGCTGCATCTGCGATCCAACGCGCTCTGTTCTAGTAAATTCTCGAGCCATGTTCAGTATCCGTTAAAGCACTCTTGCCACTTCAGTATGCTCAAAAACCTCAATCTTATCACCTGGCTTTACGTCATTGTAATTCTTAACACCAATGCCGCACTCCATGCCATTCTTAACCTCTTGGGCATCTTCTTTAAAACGACGTAGAGACTCAAGCGTGCCTTCATAAATCACAATATCATCTCGTAACACACGGATTGGATTGTTACGTTTTATAACACCCTCAACAACCATACAGCCAGCAATAGCGCCCAATTTTGAAGAGCGGAACACATCTCGTACTTCAGCCAAGCCAACAATCTCTTCACGAATTTCAGGAGAGAGCATGCCCACAATGGCGTTTTTAACATCATCAATAACTTCATAGATAATGCTGTAATAACGAAGGTCTAGCTCCTTCTCTTCTATGATTTTACGTGCTGAAGCATCGGCTCGCACATTAAAACCAATCACAATAGCATTTGATGTAACGGCAAGATTGGCATCTGACTCATTAATACCGCCAACACCAGAAGCAATAACTTTAACCTTAACATCGTCAGCACCAATCTTTGTCAGTGCATCTTTCAGTGCTTCCACACTACCCTGCACATCTGCTTTAACGATAAGATTGACATAGTTAACCTTACCTTGCTCCATCTGAGAAAACAGCTCATCAAGCTTCGCCGCCTTCTGATCAGCCAAGCGACTATCACGGAATTTCTCCTGGCGCAGTGCAGTTACTTCACGAGCCTGTCGCTCATCAGCTACGGCCATGGTCTCATCACCTGCATTTGGCACGCCGGAAAGCCCAAGAACCTCAACAGGAAATGAAGGGCCAGCAAATTCAACTGCCTTGCCACTCTCATCAAACATGGCACGTACCCGACCAAACTCTTGTCCACTAGCCAGAATATCTCCACGCTTGAGTGTTCCAGATTGAACTAACACAGTTGCCACTGGGCCACGTCCACGATCAAGTCTAGATTCAACAATCACACCACGCGCAGGGCCATCAACTACCGCCTCTAATTCTAACACCTCAGCCTGCAATAAGATGGCATCCAACAGATCATCAATGCCTAGGCCAGTTTTGGCCGACACATTAATAAACATAGTATCGCCGCCCCATTCTTCTGGATTAACATTCTCTTGAGATAACTCTTGCATAACTTTATCGGGGTTAGCTTCAGGCTTGTCCATCTTATTGACAGCAATCAACAGTGGCACTCCTGCCGCCTTTGCATGCTGAATGGCTTCTTTGGTTTGAGGCATAACACCATCATCTGAAGCAACAACCAGTACGATAAGATCAGTGGCCTTTGCTCCACGCGCACGCATGGCACTGAATGCAGCATGGCCCGGCGTATCGAGAAAGGTAATCATTCCTTTATCAGTGTTCACATGATATGCACCGATGTGCTGCGTAATTCCACCCGCCTCAGCATCAGCCACATGTGTTGATCTTATATAATCAAGAAGCGATGTTTTGCCGTGATCAACATGCCCCATAATCGTTACAACAGGCGCTCGTGGCTTCTTTTCACCTGTCTCTTCAGCATGTGAGAGCAAGGTATCCTCTAAGCTCTCATCTTTAGCAGCAGTAGCCTTATGACCCATCTCTTCAACCACCAAAGTAGCCGTATCACGATCAAGCACCTGATTTATTGTGACCATTGAGCCCATTTTCATCAGCGTCTTAATCACTTCAGCTGCCTTGATAGACATTTTCAACGCAAGATCACTTACCGAAATATTTTCAGGTATCTCAACAGTGTGAATCACTGGAGCTGTCGGTCTTACAAAGCCATGCTGAGTATCTTGCTGTTGCGATGAAGCAGCATGTCGTTTAGCTGGTTTTTGTTTACGACGGCCACGCTTTCCTGCAGAAACATGTAACTCTTCGCGCCTGCGTGCGCCTTTACCTTTGCCTTTGTCTTTACCTCGCTCCTGTGCAGTGTCCGGCTCTTTCTCTTTTGATTTCACCTGAGTTTTAGCTTTAACTGTTTTATCAGCAGCACTATCTTCTGCAATTGGTTCTTCAACCACTTTCACTTTAGCTGTGCTGGTTTTTTTAATGGATTTCTCTTCATTGGCGGCAGCTATTTCACGCTCTCGCTCTTCCTGTTTTTGCCTCTCTTCTTCTTGCAAGCGTTCAGCAGCCTCTGTCTCTGCCCGCTTAGCCTCTTCAGCCGCTAACTGAATTGCTTGTGCCTCTTCTCTTCTTGCATTTTCTGCAGCCCGCCTGGATTCATCTTCAAGCTCAACCTTGCGCCGCGCTTCGGCCTGCTCAGCTAGCGCTATTTTTGCTGCTTCTGCCTCCGAAGACTCCGCTGTGTCATCAGCAACAGTGCTCCGTTTAACGTAGGTACGCTTTCGACGTACTTCAACATTTACAGTTTTGCCAGCGCCACGCACCCGTGCGCTTAACGCAGCTCTACCTGTTGCTTTACCCGCTTGCACAACTGGCTGACGCAATTGGCTAACCGTTTTTCGCTTCAGTGTGATTTTTTTTGGTTCACCCGCTGCGGTCTCGTCCGATCTGCCATGCGTGTCACGCAAATAGCTCAGTAGATTTAACTTTTCTTTTTCTGAAATACTGGCATCTGGATCATTTTTATCCACACCTGCATCGCTCAGCTGGCTTAACAGCCGATCAACAGGAATTCCAACATCTTCAGCAAATTGTCTTATTGTTACTTCATTCATTCGGATGACCCTCCAGAATACCCTTTATCCCTGTTGCTCATCAGCAAACCAGGGTTCACGCGCAGTCATAATCAACTCGCCCGCACGTTTCTCATCCATACCATCAATTTCCATTAGCTCGTCAATAGACTGCTCTGCTAAATCATCCATGGTTTTGATGTCACGGCTTGCCAATATATAGGCCAACTCTTTGTCCATCCCCTTCATCTGAAGGAGATCTGCCTCGGGCTCTACATCAGAAAGAACCTCTTCCTTTGCAATTGCCTGAGTCAATAGCACCTCTTTGGCTCGCCCTCTTAACTCTTCAACTATCTCTTGGTCGAACTCTTCGATCTCAAGCATTTCACTGAGTGGAACGTAAGCTACTTCATCAATCGATGAAAAACCTTCCTGTACAAGAATGACTGCGACATCTTCATCCACGTCCAGTTGTTTCATAAAGTTTTCAACCAAAGAGCGCGCTTCACCTTCGCTTTTTTCAGCCGCTTGTTCCATGGTCATGACATTCAGATTCCAACCAGTCAATTCACTAGCCAGGCGTACATTTTGGCCACCCCGCCCAATAGCTTGGGAGAGTTGATCCTCATTTACCGCAACATCCATGCTATGGGAATCTTCATCAACAACAATTGAACTTACTTCTGCTGGTGACATGGCATTAATCACATACTGAGCCGGGTTCTCATTCCAAAGAATGATATCAACTCGCTCACCACCCAATTCATTTGAAACTGCCTGTACACGAGAGCCACGCATTCCCACGCAAGCTCCAACTGGATCAATACGCTGATCTGTAGATCGTACTGCAATTTTTGCCCTTAAACCCGTATCACGTGCAGCACCAATAATCTCTATAAGCCCTTCGCCGACCTCAGGAACCTCAAGTTTAAATAGCTCCATTAATAGCTCTGGACAGGTGCGACTAACATACAGCTGTGGGCCACGCTGCTCTGCCCGGACATCATATAAGTAGCCTCTAATCCGATCACCTGTTCGTACCGATTCACGAGAGATCATCTCTTCTCTCGGAATTAAAGCCTCAGCATTAGCCCCTAGATCCAACAACACTTGACCGCGCTCAACCCGCTTAACCACGCCTGTAACCAACTCACCTTTACGCTCTTGGTATGCCTCAACAGTCTTGGCTCTTTCAGCTTCCCGAACCTTTTGGACAATAACTTGCTTTGCAGTTTGAGCTGCAATTCGTCCAAAAGCGATAGACTCTAACGGCTCTTCAATATATTCGCCGACCTGAATATCTGGATGATTCTGAAGCGCATCTTTCAATGTAATTTGAGCATCTGGATTATCATCATCTTCATCATCATTGAACTCATCAATAACTGTCCAGCGGCGAAAAGTCTCATAGCTACCATCAACACGGTCAATTGAAACCCTTATATCAAGATCACCTGCGCTTTTTTTGCGCGTAGCTGTAGCTAACGCAATCTCAATAGCATCAAATATAATTTCTTTATCAATCGATTTCTCATTAGAAACCGCATCAACAACCATTAATATTTCTTTGTTCATCTATTCCAATTCCTAATCAGAATTCAGGTATAAGCCGTGCAGTATCAATCTGATCTAACGGCAAATCTAACTTTTTACCCTTTACGTCAAGGATAACATTCTCACCCGCAACACCTACTAAAACCCCATCATATCGGCGGCGGCCATCCAATTTCATACGCAGTCTTATGCGTGCTTTCTTTCCTTTAAAGCGATCAAAATGTTCTTTATCAAACAATGGCCTATCTAATCCTGGTGAAGAAACCTCTAAATCATAGTTTTCTTCAATTGGGTTTTCGACATCGAGTACTCCGCTCACTTGATGGCTAACCGCTGTACAATCATCAAGCCCTATACCCTTAGCTGAATCGATATAAATACGCAGCAAAGTGCTCGCTTTTTGCCTGCTCAACAGCTCGACACCAACCAACTCATAACCCATTGATTCAACTGCCTGTTTTATTAATTGGGTCAAATCATCTGAAGCACTATGCATTTGGCACCACCCTGTAGGGCACAAACAAAAAATGGGCCAGAGGCCCACTACAAATAATCCAATACTCGCTCAGCCTGTAGTTTAATCAAAGACTCACAAACCCAGCTCGAAAAAAAACCCCGACATCGGGGTTTCTTATTTTATTTTGGTAACGATTGCCGACGCAATCTGTCTCCTGTCCACAGTCCATGACACCATCTATAAACCGCCACCCATAAGCGCGCTACTATCAGTATTTGAGGGAGTTCGCGCTGTGATTGAACGCGAAGTATAGCAGCTCTTACCCCTCATCATCAACGAGCATAGCATTAAATCTCACCTACTGACCTAAAATAAAAAACCGCTTCTTAAACAAACCCCTTGTTTTAATCCTGCTACAAACATCTGCAAGAAGATTATTTAATACCCATACGCAGCCAAAACACTTGGACAGAGGGAGTTGTTGCACCCTGGTAAAATACGCTGTAAGCTACTGTATCTGTATGAATTATATAAAATTTGCCCTCGTAGCTCAGCTGGATAGAGCAATCGCCTCCTAAGCGATAGGTCGGACGTTCGAATCGTCTCGAGGGCACCAAATCACATAATTAATGCAAATCCAATACATCCTGCATATCAAATAGACCTTTTTCCTGTTCGCTAATCCAAAGTGCTGCACGTGCAGCGCCTTTAGCAAAAGTCATTCGGCTTGAAGCTTTGTGAACAATCTCGACTCGTTCTCCCGCCGTGGCAAACCAGACGCTGTGTTCACCAACGACATCACCAGCACGAATAGTCTCAAAACCAATTGTTTTACGATCACGCTCACCTGTCTGACCTTCTCGGCCATATACGGCGCACTCTTTTAAATCACGTCCCAAAGTATTAGCAACTACTTCACCCATACGGAGGGCGGTACCTGATGGCGCATCAACCTTATGTCGGTGATGTGCTTCAACAATTTCAATATCAGCGTCATCACCCATTACACGTGCTGCAAGCTCCAGCAGTTTAAAGCAGAGGTTGACTCCTATACTCATATTGGGCGCAAACATAATGCCAATATCTTCTGCAGCTATAGCCAGGCGTTGTTTCTCTTCATCACTCAGGCCAGTTGTTCCGATCACCATGCGCTTACCAGTAGCACGGCAGATTTCAAGGTGCGCCATCGTTGCAACTGGAGCCGTAAAGTCGATAAGCACATCAAAGTCATCAACAACTGCCGACAACGCACCCGTCACCTTGACACCTAATGTTCCCACACCAACCAAATCACCAGCATCTACTCCAATTAGGGTGCTGTGTGGCTGTTCTGTTGCTGCACCTAGCACCAGCCCATCACTCTCTTGAACGGCTTCGATCAAGGTTTTTCCCATGCGTCCTGCTGCACCAACAATTGCAATTCGAATCATCGCTTTTTTCTCAATTGGAGATTATTGAAAGAGACTGTGTTTAGTTATTTTGCAAGCCCTATGCTTTCAAAAAAACTTTTTACACCATCCACCCAGCTGCTTGAATGCGGGCTATGTGTTGCCCCGCCTGCACGCATAGAGTCATCCAGCTCTTGAAGTATCTCTTTCTGACGCTCAGTCAGATTAACCGGTGTCTCAACATTGACCCGGCACATAAGATCGCCAACTGGACCGCCTCGCACAGGTTTAACGCCCTTACCCCGCATTCTAAATAACTTTCCTGTTTGCGTTCCAGCTGGAATCTTCAGCATCACCTTGCCATCCAGCGTTGGCACTTCTAACTCTCCACCCAAGGCTGCTTTGGCAAAACCAATTGGCACTTCACAGAAAAGATGGTTATCTTCACGGGTAAAGATTGCATGGTCCTTTACTGCAACCTGAACATAGAGGTCGCCTGAAGGCCCCCCATGCTCACCGGCCTCTCCCTCATTGGCCAAACGGATGCGATCACCTGTATCAACACCCGGTGGGACTTTTACAGATAGCGTTTTAGTCTCTTGCACCCGCCCTGAGCCGCGGCAACTAGGGCATGGGTCTTTGATTATGCTGCCATTACCCTGGCATCGCGGGCAAGTTTGTTGAATAGAGAAGAAGCCTTGCTGCATTCTGACTTGGCCGTGTCCACCACAGGTAGTACACACCTCTGGTTTGCTGCCTTTTTTGGCACCTGATCCACGGCAAGGTGAGCAAGGTTTATGCGTAGGCACACGTATCTTAACTGTAGTGCCTGATACGGCTTTCTCTAGCGTTAGTTCGAGGTTATAACGTAGATCTGCACCGCGATTTACCCGCTGACCGCCACCACGCTGACCGCCAAAGATGTCGCCAAAAACATCACCAAAAACATCACTGAAGTTGCCCGGGCCACCATGTCCTCCATGGCCGCCCATTGATGGGTCTACTCCAGCATGGCCAAATTGATCATAGGCTGTGCGTTTTTGTGCATCCGATAAAACCTCATAGGCCTCTTTGGACTCTTTGAATTTCTTTTCAGCTGTAGTTGCTTCCCCTCCCGAATTTCGGTCAGGGTGGAATTTCATAGCCAAGCGGCGATATGCCTTCTTTAGCTCTGCTTCACTGGCATTTTTATTAACACCCAGGACTTCATAATAATCGCGTTTTGACATGTATTCAGCTTCTAGTAACTAGTTTTAAGGTAGTTAGAAAGATGAAATATCGCATCTCTTTCCATAACCCAAAGTAAATATCTGCTATTGTTTGGCACACAGATAACAGCCAAAAAGCCAGAGTCCAGAAAGCCGTATAAACAGCTAGCTAGACTCTGGCTATGAGCACCATCACACCTAATTATATAAGGTGCAGAAGATGCTACCCATGGTTACTTTTTGTCCTCTTTAACCTCTTCAAATTCAGCATCGACAACATCATCATCTGAAGCTTTTCCAGTATCTGCAGCTGCTGCTTCAGCACCAGGTGCCGCGCCCGCTTCAGCTCCCTCTTTTGCATAGAGGCGTTCAGCCATTTTGCCAGAAGCTTCAGTCAATGTTTTAGTTTTGGCTTCAATCGCTTCCTTATTGTCACCCTTCACCGCCTCTTCAAGATCAGCTATAGCAGCTTCAATACTGGATTTTTCATCCGCTTCAAGTTTATCACCCAGCTCTTCCATAGACTTTTTCGAGGCATGAATCATACCGTCAGCCTGGTTGCGGGCACTAATCAGCTCTTGGAAGATTTTATCTTCTTCAGCATGCGCCTCAGCATCCTTTACCATGCGATTAACCTCATCATCACTGAGGCCAGAAGACGCTTTAATAACAATTGATTGCTCTTTGCCAGTCGCTTTATCTTTTGCAGATACATTCAAGATACCATTAGCATCAATATCAAAAGCCACTTCAATCTGAGGCACTCCACGCTGTGCCGGCGGGATGTCGGATAGATCAAATCGACCTAGTGATTTATTGCCTACAGCCTGTTCACGCTCACCCTGTAGAACATGTACTGTAACAGCTGTTTGGTTATCATCAGCAGTTGAGAAAGTTTGGCTGGCATTGGTCGGAATTGTGGTGTTCTTCTCAATGAGTTTGGTCATAACACCACCCATTGTCTCAATACCGAGTGAGAGTGGCGTCACATCTAACAGCAATACATCTTTAACCTGACCGCCCAATACACCACCTTGGATCGCAGCGCCAATGGCTACTGCCTCATCGGGGTTTACATCCTTACGAGGCTCTTTTCCAAAGAGGGCTTTAACAACCTCTTGGACTTTAGGCATGCGGCTTTGGCCACCGACCAGGATCACCTCATCAATCTCAGAAGCATCCAGCCCGGCATCCTGCAATGCAACACGGCAAGGCTCACGCGTACGATCAATCAATTCATCAACCAAAGACTCCAGCTTGGCGCGGGACAGCTTGATATTGAGGTGTTTAGGCCCATTTGCATCCGCTGTGATGTATGGCAGGTTAATATCTGTCTGTTGACCAGAAGATAGTTCAATCTTGGCTTTCTCTGCCCCTTCTTTTAGACGCTGCAGTGCCAGTGGATCGTTATGCAGATCAAAACCCTGATCCTTTTTAAACTCAGCTACCAAATACTCAATGATGCGCATATCGAAATCTTCACCACCCAGGAAGGTGTCGCCATTGGTAGAGAGCACTTCAAACTGGTGCTCGCCATCAATTTCAGCAATTTCAATAATTGAGATATCAAAGGTTCCGCCGCCTAGATCAAACACTGCCAACTTCTGATCACCGCGTTTCTTATCCATACCATAGGCAAGTGCTGCCGCTGTTGGCTCATTGATAATGCGCTTTACATCAAGACCCGCAATGCGGCCGGCATCTTTTGTAGCTTGTCGTTGAGAATCATTGAAATAGGCAGGAACGGTAACAACGGCCTCTGTAACCTCTTCACCCAGATAGTCCTCAGCAGTTTTTTTCATCTTCTGCAAGATTTTGGCTGAGATTTCAGGTGCAGCCATTTTTTTACCATGGGCTTCTACCCAGGCATCGCCATTATCGGCTTTAACAATGTTGTACGGCACCATTTTAATATCGCGCTGAACGACATCATCTTCAAAGCGACGGCCAATTAGACGCTTGATCGCAAACAGCGTGTTTTTAGGGTTAGTAACCGCCTGCCTTTTTGCAGACTGACCAACCAACACTTCATCATCATTACCATAAGCAACGATGGAGGGTGTTGTGCGATCACCTTCACTATTCTCAATAACCTTAGCACTACCACCTTCCATCACTGCTACACAGGAGTTTGTGGTACCCAAGTCAATTCCAATGATCTTACCCATTATTTGCAATCTCCAATACGAAATATATATTTAGTTAAATTATGCTGTCTTAGCTTAGTTTTAAAGATGGGTCGCTTAATCTGTATTTCAAGCCTCTTCATCAACATTTGCTGTTACCGCCTGAGAAACGATCACCATTGCAGGCCGAACAAGTCGCTCGTTCAGGCTGTAGCCTTTCTGTACTACCGTTACGACAGTGTTCGGCTCAACACCTTCCACCGGCTGCATAGCCATGGCTTGATGTAGCTCAGGGTTAAAGGGTTCACCTACAGGGTCAATCGCTACAACATTAAATTTCTCCATTACAGAAGCGAAGAGATTTAGCGTTAGCTCAGTGCCTTCGTTCAGTTTGGCAACATCAGCATTCTCTTCTTGTGCCGCTTTTAACCCCAGCTCTAAACTGTCATGCACAGGTAGCAGCTCATTTACAAAACGCTCCAATGCGTATTTATGGGCGCTGGAGAGATCCCGGTCATGCCGTTTACGCAGGTTTTCCAACTCGGCTTTGGCACGCACCGCCAGATTCCAGTTTTCATCTGCCTTTTTAAGCGCCTCATCAAGTTGAGCAGCCAGCTCTCTTTCCTCAGATGCGGCATTATTTTCCACCTCATCTTCTACGACCACCTCTCCTTCAATTTCGGTTTCCACTTGATTCTCAGGAGCTTCAGAAACCTGCTCATCTTTAATTTCAGTAGCAGGAGTGCTTTGCTCCGCTCCCTGTTTTTTTGTCATACTGTGTTTCCTTAGAGACAAAATATCTCTGTTTTACATTACGTTAAATTAACTGAAATACCCCGGTTTCTAGAGCTGAAGCCAGTATATTTTTAAAAGTCGCTCTTAATTTGGGGGCAGTTGCTGATGTTTCAAGGCCGCACCCAGTAATTTTGCAGTGACATCCACAATGGGAATTACTCGATCATAAGCCATTCGGGTCGGACCAATAACGCCCAGTACGCCTGCAACCTCATTGTCTACCTCATAAGGCGCTGTCACCACACTGCAATTATCAAGATGCTGATAGCCCGACTCTTCACCAATAAATATCTGCACACCCTCAGCCTGCATACATTGATCTAACAGATGTAAAATTTCATGCTTTTCTGCAAAGGCATCAAACAGGTGGCGAAGACTTGCCATGTCTGACAAATCTTCAAAACCCATGAGATTAGTCTGGCCCGAAATCAAACAGTCACTAGCATCAGGCGTTTCTGATTGAAATGCCTGGCCTGCCATTTCAACGGCTCTGGCCACGGTTCGATCAAGATCTGCTCTGGTTTTCTGAATATCTTGAAATAACTTTTTTCGGATCACATCTAGAGTTTGACCTGAAAATGCCTGATTAAGCACTTGAGCCGCTTGCTCTAACTCTATGCGATTATAGGTTTTTTTTGTGGTAATAATGCGGTTATGCACTTCATCTTTTTGGGTGACTAATATCGTCAAAACACGATTATTAGAGAGCGGCAAAAACTCTATATGGTGAAGCGTAATACTCTCTCTACGCGGCAGCATCACGACACCGGCCATACGCGTAAAGCCTGACAGCAACTTAGATGCTGACTCTATTATAAGTGATGGCTCCTGCTTAAGATTAAGCTGCTGCTTAAGCAGCCCTATCTCTAGCTTTGCCAACGGTTTGACTGTTAGCAAGGAATCCACAAAGAGTCGATAGCCAGAAACAGTAGGAACTCTACCTGCTGAGGTGTGCGGGGAAACAACCAGCCCCATCTCCTCAAGATCAGCCATAACATTTCGGATAGTAGCAGGACTAAGATCCAGCCCCGCATCATTCGCTAAAGTACGAGAACCCACTGGCTGGCCTTCAGTAATATAGCGTTCAATTAAAACCTTTAAAAAAAATTGAGCGCGCTCTCCAACTGAGTCCTTTTCAAGTCTCTTTTTTAACCCCACCCCAAACCTCGATGCTATTTAAAATACATATTCGATTTAGACCACCACCCAATGACAATCCCAACCTTTATTAGCGCCCGCATTTTTGAGTGCCAAACAGAAGATTATCGGTTTCAGCATGCATGAGGTCAAGCGGCTAAAGCTTCTAACTTATGGTTATTTAAAATTCTGTTCATTTAATTGAAAACCATGTATACATTGACCAAATCAATGTTTGGTGCCATATCAAAATGAATAAAAAATTCCACACTATTGGCCTCATCGCAAGGCACCACGCCGTTGGTGTCAGAAGCACACTTTGCCAGCTTGGTGATTTTCTTAACGAGCGGAACTATAAGATTCTTCTTGAAAGCAGCATTGCAAAAGAGCTTGATAATTGGGAATTTGGTTCAGCCTCGCCTGAAGAGATCTCAAAAAACAGTGATTTAATCATTGTCGTCGGTGGTGATGGTACACTACTTCATGCAGCCCGCGGCATGGCTGACCGTAACATTCCCCTATTAGGCATTAATCTTGGCCGGCTTGGCTTTCTAACGGACATATCTCCTGACAACATGCATCAAGCACTTGAGCAAATTCTTGATGGCAATTATGAAAAAGAGGAGCGCTTCCTACTTCAGGCAGAAGTAGGAAAACCAGGAGAAACAGGAGAAAGCAGCACAGCCTTCAATGAAGTCGTTATCCACAAATGGAATGTTGCTCGAATGATTGAGTTTGAGACCTATGTCGATGGACGTTTTGTTGAAACACAGCGGGCAGACGGCTTAATTATCGCTACACCTACTGGCTCAACAGCCTACGCTCTATCAGGAGGCGGACCACTACTTGACCCAACGCTCAATGCACTCGTGCTAGTCCCGATTTGCCCTCACACCCTTAGCAATCGACCCATCGTTGTCAGTGGTGATTGTGAGATCGATATTGTTATTTGCGGCAGAACAGACCCTAAGAACGTCCGAGTAACCTGTGATGGTGATAATAGCTTAATTTCATCAACTGACGATCGAATTCATATCGCCAAATACGAGCACAGCATCCAACTCATTCACCCTTCAGGGCATGATCATTTTAATCTGCTGCGCCATAAATTAGGCTGGAGTGAACACCCTGTTAAAAAGTAACTATTTTTTTGTAAACAGTGGTTTATTTAGCGTTTGAAATACTTTACCTAACTTGCCCGTCTTCTCTTCTTTCAGCTTATTTTCTTCCAGCTGACTCTCTTTATGACTAACGCCTAGCTCAGCTTGTCGCCTAAGCTGTTCTTCCTTTAGCTTTCTTTGAATCTCCTGACGCGTATTGTCTGAAATATCTAAAACACCTAACTGCTCTTTTTTCCTCAGAATGTAATGACCCAGCTCATCCATCCATTTATCATCAATACCACCAAAACGAAAATTGGAGTGCTTAATGGTCAATCCATGACGATTTATAGATGTCACAACAAGCCGCTCATTTTCCATATCAACAGTAAATACCAGCTTCACCTGGATCTGCATCTGGCACTCAAAATGCGCACCAATCAGCTTATCCTGATTATCTCTGACCCCCCACTCTGAGTAATGAATCTGCTGTTTATTCATAAACTGCCGCGCTTCATCTGCTGCAATCATTGGAGTTACCGTATATTTATTGACCGACCCGCTAGTGCAGGCAAATTGAAAGGCGATCTTACGTGGGGTCTCTCTGCTATCCAGGTAAACACGGTAATTATCTTGCTTCAATTCCTTAATTAAGCCTATACCAGGAACATCATAAGCGACGGGGACAGGAAGCTTCACAACCTTTAACTGCTCAGTCATCTCACACAGGTAAGCCGCTATCCGCTTCATTAACGGCTTGGCTTTCTCGTGATACAGCTTCTCCTGAAGCGCCTCTTTTCCAAGATCAGTATCCTGCTCATCTTGAAGCCGACTGGCCTCTTTTTTTAAATCATCGAGAATTCCCATACCAGATTAAATACCCTTAATTTGCTTACAAAATAAACTGATGCCACAACAGTAGATTGCAGATATTTCGATACAATAACATCTTCTCCTCTTTACAGATAACGTCCGAACGCCAATTTTATTAAGCCTTTTTTCTGCCTGCCTCATTTTATTGCTAAGATACCACTAATCTTAGTAGCCCAAACTGGCAGACAACACCCTCACTCCCATGCTTATCCACATACATATTAAAGACTTAGCTGTCGTTAGCTCACTTGAATTAGAGCTGGGTTCAGGCATGACCTCCCTCACGGGTGAAACGGGTGCAGGAAAATCCATCCTAATCGATGCGCTGGGGCTGGGATTGGGCAACCGAGCAGATAACAGCATGATTCGTAATGGCCGTGATCGTGCAGAAATCACCGTCACATTTGAAATCCAATCCCACCCAGGTATTCACCACTGGCTACAAGAACGAGACCTGGATGCTGGTGATGAGTGCATTCTTCGCCGCATACTCATTCGTGATGGTCGCTCACGCGCATTTATCAATGGCACACCTGCACCTATTCAGCTACTACAAAGCCTAGGTGAGCAACTAATAGATATACATGGCCAACACGCCCATCAATCATTATTAAAACGTAGCTGCCAACGTGACTTGCTAGATGCACATGCCGGTCATCGCTCACTTATTAACCAAACAAAAGAATTTTTTCAAGCCTGGCATAGCTGCCAGGAAAAGCTCGAGCAACTACAAACAGCCGCTAAAGATCGAGCCGCCCGACTGGACCTGCTGCATTATCAAACTAACGAGCTAGATACGTTACAACTGCACAAAAGTGAACTTGCAGAGCTTGATAGCGAACATAGTCGTCTTAGCAACATCGGCAAACTGCAAGAGATTACGACCCTGGCACTAAATCAGCTTTATGATAACGATGCTTCGGTGCAAGAGATACTGGCTCACCTGTCTAAAGAACTGACAGAACTCCTGCCTTTAGACAATCGACTCACTTCCAGCCAAGAGTTGCTCGCCAGCGCATTAATCCAAATAGAAGAAGCAACAACAGAGCTGCGGCACTACAGCGATAGCCTTGAGTTAAACCCCTCCCATTTGGAGCAACTTGAAAAAAGATTACAAGAGATACATGACCTGGCAAGAAAATACCGCGTACAGCCCAATGAATTACCAGACAAACTTGAAGCTCTTAACACCGAACTCAATGCGCTTGAACACACTGGCACTCAGCTAACAGAACTAGAAGAGCAGCTCTCAACCCTGCACAATCAATACCTGGAAACAGCTAATAAACTAACCAGTAGCCGCCAAAAATCTGCAAAAAGGCTGGAAAAAAGCATTGCAAAAACGCTGCATTCACTGGGCATGCCAAAAAGCATTTTTAACATTGCAATAACAGCCCTGCCGGAAGAGTTCGCTACCCACAGTGGCCTTGATCAAATTGAGTTCCTAATCAGCACCAATCCAGGCCAGATACCCCAACCCTTATCTAAGGTTGCCTCAGGTGGAGAACTATCGCGAGTCAGCCTCGCGATTCAAGTAGCAACCATACAGTGCGGCCAGATTCCTACACTTATTTTTGATGAGGTAGACGCAGGTATAGGTGGCGGCATTGCTGAAATTGTTGGTAAATTGCTACATCAATTAGGCGAAACACGGCAGGTACTCTGTGTGACCCACCTGCCACAAGTAGCAGCTCAAGGTCACAACCACTTACAAATCAGTAAACAAAGTGATAAAAAAAGCACCCACACTACGGTGCAAACACTACAAGAAGATGAGCGAATTCAGGAGATTGCACGCATGCTTGGCGGGATGGAGATTACAGAGCAAACCCTTGCACACGCTAAAGAGATGGTCTCCAACCTACAGAATTAAGATCCTTTGCACTTGGGGTCTTTACAGTAGCCATAGATCGTCAACGCATGCGCCTCAACTGCAAAACCCTTGCTTGTAGCGATCTCCTGCTGCCTATCTTCAATGGTTTGATCAAAAAACTCCTCAACCTTGCCACATCTGATGCAGACAATATGGTCGTGATGATCACCTCGATCCAACTCAAAAACTGATTGCCCACCTTCAAAATGGTGGCGCGTCACCAAACCCGCTGATTCAAACTGAGTCAAAACACGATAAATTGTTGCCAAGCCAATCTCTTCACCCGCATCCAGCAATAGCTTGTAAAGATCCTCAGCACTCACATGTCCATGTTCCAGTTGTTCTAAAACCCCCAAAATCTTAACTCTGGGCAGCGTTACTTTTAGGCCCGCATTACGAATATCTTCCCCACTCATCATGTCTTTTTTAACCTTCATACGGTATGATTCACGCCCAGTTAGTGTAATTAAAGTGATATTAGCCGAATGCAAAAGCTTCTCATTTGTTGCGTAGTTAGCGCAAGCCTCTTAACCGCTGGCTGCGGAACTGTTGATACAGTAAAAGGCTGGGGTTCAGTTGTGGGCAATGCTATTCCCAGCATATTTAACAGCACACCCTTAATGTACCGACAGGATATTCAGCAGGGTAACATCGTCACACAAGAGATGGTTAATAAACTGCATCCTGGTATGGCAAGGCGGCAGGTCAAATATATCATGGGCACACCCATTCTAATTGACGTATTCCACCAAGACCGATGGGATTACGTCTACTCAATGGCAAAAAGCAATGAAACCCCCGTTCAAGAACACATCTCTCTCTATTTTAAAGATGACAAGCTGACCAAAATAGAGGGTGATTTTAGACCCATCTCAGCATCAAACGCTCTGGAAATTAACAAAGAGATCGTCGTTCAAGTGCCCGACTATGAAGCAGATGAGAAAGGTTTTTTTAGCCGTACATTAGAAAAAATGGGTCTCACCGAAGATGGTGACTAACCTTTTTTTGCAGCAGCCTTCGCTGCCCGTTGCCGCCGAGCTTCTTTAGGGTCTGCAACTAACGGACGATAAATTTCAACTCGATCGCCTGCTGCTAGCTCAGCATCCAGCGATATCAGTTTTCCAAATACCCCAACCTTATTGAGTGCCAAATCAATCTCTGGATACTGCTGCAAAATACCCGATGCATCTATAACCTGCTGAACCGTCATATGAGCCACATTAGATACCTCGATAATCACTTGACTATCGGGCTTGGCATAAGCCACTTCGATGCTAGAGTCTGCCATGCTAGTTTTTTCCACCATGAACCTCATTTAAGCGCTTACAAAAAGCATCAACCAAAGTGGTAGCTATCTGCCCAAATACTTTACCAAAGGCAGAATTAAGTAGCCTACCTGCAAATTCAAATTCTAACGTCAACTCTACTTTACAAGCATCTGAACGCAATTCTGTCAGTTCCCAAGCACCTTCAAGCTTAGAGAATGGCCCCTCTTGCAGACGAATCTCAATTTTTTTGTATGGATAAAGATGATTACAGGTCGTAAATCTCTGGCGAATACCCGCTCGCGACACCTCTAACTCACCAATCTGTTCATTATCAATCAGTGAAATCAATCGAGAAGCACTGCACCAGGGAAGGTACTCTGGATAAGATTCAATATCATTAATTATGTCGTACATCTGCGCAGTGGAATAAGGCACCAGAGCGCTCTTATGAATAACCGTCATCTCATCAAACCTTTATAACGCCAAGTAACTGCAGAAACACTATGACAACGGCTAAAGGTGCAATAAAACGGACCAAAAATCGCCATCCCCGATAAATCAAACCATCACCCAGATTCAGCTCATCCATTGTGGAGCGTTCCGACATATACCAACCTGCAAATATCGCCATTGCAAGACCGCCCAACGGCAGCATGATATTGGCTGTCAGAATATCAAGCACATCAAATAGCCCACTGCTTTTAGCTTCACCCGCAAAGGTAAACTCAAAGGCCCAGCTGTTAAATGACATAATGGTTACAATACCAAGCAACCAGGCAACCCCACCAACAGCTGTAGAGGCCTTAGCTCGATCTATTCCTCTGTTTTCAACCAACCACGCCACAGCAGGTTCAATGAGCGAAATTGAAGAAGTCCATGCGGCGAAAGTCAATAGTATAAAGAAGAGTGTTCCAAACAGGGTTCCACCTGCCATATGGCCAAAAGCCAATGGCAAGGTTTTAAATATAAGCCCAGGCCCAGCCCCCGGCTCCAGCCCGTTAGCAAAAACAAGTGGAAAAATAGCCATGCCTGCCAACAAAGCCACCACGGTATCCATGATAGCCACCACAACCACAACCTTAGTAATTGAGACATTTTTAGGCAGGTAAGAACCGTAGACCATTATGGCTCCCATCCCCAGGCTCAGGGTAAAAAAAGCATGCCCCATAGCCGTCAATATACCACCCGCTGTTATGGCACTAAAATCAGGGGCAAACAAAAATTCCAGACCTTCCATAAACTTACCGCTATTCATGGCATACCCCACCAATAGCAGCAATAAGAGAAACAATATTGGCATCAGGACTGTTACCATTTTTTCCAAACCAGAGCGCACCCCACGAGATACCACCACCACTGTCATGGCCATAAACATAGTGTGCCAAGCCAAAAGCCGTTCAGGGTCAGAGACCAGCCCGCCAAAAATACTAGCTGCCCCATCAGCAGTCACCCCTGTGAAAGCACCTGATGCCGTACGAAAGACATAAGCCACTGCCCATCCAGCAATAACGCTATAAAATGAGATGATCAAAAGGCCCGCAACCATACCTGCCCAACCAATCAACTGCCAAATACCATGCTGATGCTCTTCATGCGCCAAAGCACGCATCGTATTGATCGGACTTTGACGGCCTCTTCGACCAATCAATACCTCAGCCATCATGATAGGAATACCAATAAAAAACACACACAACAGATAGACCAGAACAAAAGCACCGCCACCATTCTCGCCCGCAATATAGGGAAACTTCCAAATATTACCCAACCCAACAGCAGAACCTGTCGCTGCTAAAATAAACGCCAAACGAGATGACCACTGGCCATGAATGGAAGTACGCTCTGTCATTCCTGGATATCCCTCAACGCTTATGTATATTCTATTTTTCTAGTATTTATCAGCACAGCAAAATAGCGCCAACATTGAATGCCGTATTCTCAACGAAAAACCCATATAGAACAAGGAAACACCTATTTCATAAAAACAAGCTACCCTATCCTCTATTCACTCGCTTA
Source organism: Gammaproteobacteria bacterium (assembly GCA_021773975.1). Taxonomy (GTDB): domain Bacteria; phylum Pseudomonadota; class Gammaproteobacteria; order Chromatiales; family Chromatiaceae; genus WFXD01. The sequence goes on from JAJFJN010000009.1 coordinate 46,758, forward strand.
CAATGCAGCTTATGACAACGAAATCGAAGAAAAAAGGTGCAAACGGTGGCTCAACCATCGCCCTCAATAAAAAAGCACAGCACGACTATTTTATTGAAGAGCGCTATGAAGCTGGTGTCGCCCTTGAGGGGTGGGAAGTAAAAAGCATGCGTGAAGGGCGCATCCAAATCAAGGAGAGCTACGTCATCGTACAAAATGCAGAAGCCTTCCTGGTAGGGTGTCACATATCACCCCTGCTCACCGCTTCAGCCCATACTCACCCAAACCCTATGCGTTCACGCAAGCTTCTGCTTCACCGTCGCGAACTGACCAAACTTATCGGACTGGTTGAGCGCAAAGGCTATACCCTCGTGCCTACTGCAATGTATTGGAGTAAAGGCCGAGCCAAGCTGGAAATTGGACTTGCCAAGGGCAAAAAGCAGCACGACAAACGCACCACAGAAAAAGACCGCGACTGGCAACGTGATAAGCAGCGCATACTAAAACACGGCTAAATAAAAAGCCTTGCTGCTGAACTCGAACAGAACTAGACTGTCTCACTACTACTTCGGGGGCGACATGGCTTCGACGTGGGTTACAAAACCTGAGGTGCATGCCGAGGATATAGACATCCTCGTAAAAAAGTCTATTAAACTATAGTTGCCAACGACGACAACTACGCGCTCGCTGCTTAATAACCAGTAGAGGCCGTCTGACTGGAGCCGTTCTTGTGCGTCCAGAGTTCTCAGTACCTTCATGCCTTAGGGCACTTTAGGTAGGCCGGGGACGCTCAGGCGTCACATCTCACAAGATCGCATTGACGCTTGTCTGGGGCTGATCTGCTAAACACTTACCGGAATCGCCGTACATCTTCCCTGCCCGTCGGGTAGTGTCCGGCTAAACTTAAAGACTGGGATAAGCATGTAGAGCCAACGGCGGAGAGCTTGCGGACGCGGGTTCGATTCCCGCCGCCTCCACCACCACCAGGTTCAATAAGAACCTAAAACAACCCGATAGACCATATAAAACAACGGTTTATCGGGTTTTTTAATGCCTATAGCATCCTAAGGCATCCAGTAAAAGCCCCCTTTTTTAGTAGTACCAATGGTAGTACCATAGCGACACTACCAAAGGCGGTACTACCAAAATGGCTAAAATCATCAAACCTCTAACCAATACGGAAGTTAAACAGGCAAAGCCAAAAGAGAAGGTATACACCCTATCTGATGGTGGAGGATTACAGCTAAGGATCAAGCCAAATGGCTCAAAACTGTGGCTGCTGGATTACAAAAGACCCTATACAAAAAAACGAACCTGTTTGAGTCTTGGGGCTTATCCTGCACTATCTATTGCTGAAGCCCGAAAAAAGCGCACTGAAGCCAAAGAACTACTGGCAAAGGATATTGACCCACAAGAACACAGGGATGAGCAGAGTCGCATTAGTGAGAAAGCACACAACAACACACTGGAATATATAGCCGCCCAATGGCTGGAAGTTAAAAAAGCTGATATTTCAGCAGACCATGCAGCAGATACGTGGCGCTCTATTGAATTGCACATTTTCCCGAACCTGGGAAAAGTGCCTACCCATAAAATCACGGCCATCAAAGCCATTGATACACTCAAACCCATTGCAGCAAAAGGGAGCCTTGAGACCATCAAACGCCTTTGCCAGCGTTTGAACGAAATCATGATCTATGCTGTTAATGCTGGCATCATAGAGAGCAATCCACTAACGGGGATCAGTAAGGCATTCCAAAAACCTGCTAAACAACATCTACCCACACTCTAACCTGAAGAGCTACCCCTTCTACTGCAAACCCTAACTACAGCCAGCATTAAATACACCACTCGCTGCCTGATAGAGTGGCAACTTCATACCATGGTGCGCCCCAGTGAAGCCGCTGGTACTCGCTGGGATGAAATTGATTTGGATGCCGCTACCTGGAAAATTCCAGCAGAACGCATGAAACGGAAAAAAGAGCATGTTGTTCCACTATCAAGCCAATGCTTGGCATTGCTGGAACTGATGAAACCCATTAGCGAGCATAGTCAATTTGTATTTCCTTCAGATCATGGCCCCAAAAAGCACACCAACCCACAAACGGCCAATACCGCCCTAAAACGCATGGGGTTTGATAAACAGCTGGTCGCCCATGGCATGCGTTCACTGGCCAGCACCATATTGAATGAAGAGGGCTTTGATGGTGACGTAATTGAAGCTGCCCTTGCCCATATTGGAAATAATGAAGTACGTAATGCCTACAACCGAGCCAACTACCTTGAGCGTAGAAAGCCGGTGATGAATTGGTGGAGTGACCATATTGAAAAAGCCGCCACCGGCAATATGAGCCTGACAGGAAACAAAGGGCTTAAATTAGTTGGCATATAATGCACATCTACCCCATAGATTGATTTACAGTAATTCTAATAGTGATATTGCTATCAGAGCAATTAGCTAGTAGCCTGGTATTTCAGTATCAACCGGTTTTGGAAAAGAAAATATGAAGTTTGTTGACCTCTTCAGCGGTGGTGGTTTTGGCGGGCGTGGAGCAGTAAGGGCTGGTGCTACACCAATACTTGCCGTTGATGCCTGGGATTTGGCCGCAAACACCTACAAAGCTAATTTTCCTGATGCTGAAGTTATATGCTCACCAATTGAAAAACTCGCACCTTCTGAATTAGCCAAAAATTTCAAGCCGGATATCCTTTTAACCTCACCAGAATGCACTTCACACTCCATAGCCCGTGGGGCGCGTCCTGGCCTGGAAAAAAGCCGTGAAACAGCCATAGGAATCATCCCCTGGCTAGAGGCAATGAACCCAAACTGGTTGATTGTGGAAAACGTCAAACGCATGAAAAGCTGGGATCGGCACAATGAGCTGGTGAAAACTATTGAGACAAGCGGGTATACCGTGAATGATCTCTATTTGAATGCTGCTGATTTTGGCACCCCCCAGTCCCGAAAAAGAATGTTTCTGGTCTGTGACAAAAATGGCTGCACCATCAGTGAAGAAGATCTTCTGACTGGCAACAGACCACTCAAAAGCGCCTGGGATATCCTGGACAACAAAAGCGACTATAAAAGCACCCCTTTGTATAAAGAAGGCCGCGCAAAAGCAACACTTGAACGGGCTGAAAGAGCAATGGCTGCCCTGGGTAAAAAGGTGCCGTTTCTTATTGTCTACTACAGTTCAGACTATGCAGGTGGCTGGCAGTCATTGGATGTACCCCTAAGAACCATCACAACAGTGGATCGTTTTGGCCTTGTCACCTGGGACAAGAACACACCTTATCTTCGTATGCTCCAGCCCACTGAGCTTATAAAAGCAATGGGGGCAGGTCGTGAAGCTAATCACAAGGCACATACACTTCCTTTAGGGAACAGAAGAGACAAAGTAAAGCTGTGTGGAAACGGCGTCTGTACTCCCGTTATGGAAGCGATTTTTAAAAAAATCATGCAGATTGAGGAAAGCAGGAAAATACTGGCTGCCTGATTCTACTTCAAAGCCCTTTCAATTCGGGCAATACAGACATTGATATCATCTTTGATCTCATGCTCCCAAAGGCGAACCACTGTCCAGCCAGCTGACTCTAGCAAAGCATTGTTTCTCTTATCCCGTTCAACATTACCCTGTATTTTGTTTTCCCAGAACTCTGACCGGGTTTTTGATGGAATATAATGAACAGGGCAGCGGTGCCAGAAACAGCCATCCACAAAAATCACCACTTTTTTACCAGGGAAAGCCAGATCAGGCTTGCCAGTGACTTTATAATTCAGCCTGTATCTTAAGCCCTTGTGCCATAGGTTTTTTCTAAGCAATACTTCCGGTTTTGTATTTTTGCCCCGGATGCAGGACATACAATAAGAACGTTGTTTTATGGACAATACGTCCGTCATAAATAAACTCAGGCCTCGCAGAGGCGGCTCTCAATATCATTTATGAGAAGGTTTTTGTCATAGTCTGGTGTCCCGATCCTTCCATAATATTTTGAGAAAGAATTAAGCATTTCCTCTCTATATGGGCTATCCATAGAGCAAATAACCTCATAGCCATTAGCATGTTCTTTTGGGCAGTTTGTGAGTTCCTGAAAATCCACTATGCAGTCAGGCAGAAAAAACGTGCCTGGCAGAAACTTGTATCGTTTGCCCGCACCATCTTTAATCAATGATTTTACTTTTCCCCCTGCATTGTTTCTTGCTGTCTTCGCTGCCTTTTTTTCTGGTGCTTTATCCTGAATTAAATCATAGGTAAGGGCTTTTTCTTTCCATTCTGCATAAACAGGTAAATCTTGAAGAGGTGTGATTTTAGCGAGCAGAATATTATCTGCATTGTCTTGCGCAAAGTCACATGCGGGTGTAAAAATCATCCACAAACTGCCATCGCAGTTTTTCCTATATATATCGGCAGGGCTGCATGATAATTCTGATGGTGGATATTGATACATTTCCAAAGGATTAATTTTGCTGGAATCCATTTCCAATAAATCTTTCACAACACTTTGAGATAAGATGTTAGCCAATCTTCGAGCTAATAGTAATGAAACATCTGGTGGCTTTATTTCATCCCTATGCTTATTCAGCACTTCATTTAGTGAGTCCCATATATAAGAGCGGCTTTGTTCTTCAATATATCTCAACAGATGTGGCAGCCTGGTTTCCATGATTTTCTGCACAGCCTTCCTGATATCATCAGTAGTTGTGCCTTTATCCACAATACCTACAAACATACTTTCAAGGTGCCTGACTTTATCCGGATATCCAGTATAAAAAATCACAGGCAAGGAACGCTTTGACTGAAGGATATGTAAGAGTTCCTCTCCACGTTGATCTTCTATTCCAGGCTGTTCTGAAGGTTTAGGGTCACGGATCTCTTCATGCACATCCAGAAAAACAAAGTCAAAGCGGTGGTCATCAATTAATGCAATGCCCTTATCAAATGAAGAAACCTTCGTAAAAGTAAATTTATTGCCCCCCATACGCGTCAATAAAACCCTTTCCAGGTCATCAATATTTGAAGTATCATCATCGACAGCTAATACCTTCCACTCCATTACATCCATGGTCATACTCTTTTCCTCAAAATAATCCTAAAGGCAGCTCCTCGCTTCTCACCAGAATCCATAAGCTCAACGCTGCCGTTGTAGAAATCTTTTACTATTTCACCAACCAAACACAGACCCAAACCATGCCCATCCGGTCTTGTTGAAAACCAGGGATCAAATATATGCTCCTTATACTTGGAAGGAATTCCTGGCCCGGAGTCATAAAATAGAATTTCAAGCCCTCCATCATCCAGTCTGCTAATCAAGACTCTGATACACCGTGCGTCCTTGGGAACCATCCCAAGCCAGTAGATGCTATTTACAATAAGATTTGTAAATATTTCTGAAAGCTCAGTAACATCAATACTTACCAGTGTGTCAGTGTCAGGGATATCTATATCGATTTTATTTTCAGCTAATTCTTTTTTATAAATAGAGAAAACATCTTTTATTACATCTTCAATATAATATTTTTTTGGTCTTCCTCTCTTCCTGCCACCAAAAGGCTCTACTCTTCTGAATACATCCCGCAGAATTGAAGCCTGACCAACAATTTTATAAAACCCAGTATTAAGTTGGTCTGCATCAATTTTATTCAAACATATTTCTTCACCTTCTTTTGCAATTAGATCCTCTATAAACTCCTTGCCAAGCCCCGCCTCTGTTTGAATTTTTGCTAATGGTTGCCTTCCATCATGCAGAACTTTATCTATTATCCCACCCAAGGTTGCCAGTGCATGATATTGTGACAAAACATTCTGAAAGTTTTTTATCTGCTTCTTCCAGTCTCCCTCAACCTTTGCAACCATTTTTATGGTTTCATTAATACCCAAACGATCATCTCTTATTGAATCTTTTATCGCTCCAAAATCAGGTTCTTCGAACAGTCCTCTCTGGCCAGCTTCATTGTCACCAGGGTTCCTGTCCTTTTTCTTAGCTACAAATCTTATGCTCTCAAGGTCTGTTAGAATCAATATCATGATCCCATGCAAGTCAGAGTATTCTGTATTGTTATCCAATCCCTCCCTGTTGCTTCTGTCATGCAATGCAGGATTGTCATCAGCTGTAATTGCTATGTAGCCTGTTACCTGATTGTTTGATAATTTCTTGGTGGGGAACTGTACCCTTCTTATGTCAAGCCTTAACCAGTCATTGTTTGGCTCCCCATATGGAAGCACTCTAAATCCATCACGATAGATATTAATACCTGCTATTGAATCAAGATCTTTTCTAATGCTGTTAATTCCTCCTCCAATCTTCTGGATTACATTTCCCAGATCATCTCTGTCCCATACTCTTAATTCAAATGAAAATGGCCCACATTTAATTGTCCTAAGGTTTTCACTGCTTAAATCTGATATAGCGCTCTCGCGTGGAACTAGCTTCCATACTCCATGGATAAATTGAGCATAGAAATACCCTTCCTGATTATGAGTTTCACCGGTGGATTCAACCATTACAATAAAGCTGAATTCTCCGTTTTCTTTTACTGAACCTTTTACTGTGTAATGAGGGTATTGAATAATGCCAGGGGGTTCTATTTTTGTAGTGATGTCTCCAACACTGGTAGGGCAATCAACAAAGATATTAAATTTGCTGTCAGGGCTGAAGGGGGATATCAGTCTTGATAATCCTCTTTGTAGCTGGTCAAAATCAGATTTTTCCCAATCATGCTTTAAAGAGTTCATTCTTAAAACAGTGCCTTGCGGCTTATAACGACCATCAGATTTCTGGTATTTCGAAAGCTCCCAACCCTCTACTATATCTTCAGCTTTTCTTTCCTCAGTCAGAAATTCAATTTGATCAAGAAACTTTTCATCATCATCAAATTGAGACCAGTCAAAGAGTGAATATATCTCAGCATCCTTGCCAGGAATGCGTGTTACCAGTTCCAGCTCATTAGCCAGCCTTGATGAGGCAAACCGGCCTATGCCTTTTTCACCTAAGACGCGTCTTTTTCCACTCTTACTCTTTGTATTATTTTTCTTTGTTGGTGCTGCTATGATCATCCATGAGTTGCGGATAACGCCCATATCCATTCCGTGGCCGTCATCAAAGATGGTGACCGACCCAGCCCCCACTTTTATATCACCTGAGAATTTTATAAGTACATTTTTTGCATCAGCATCATATGCATTCTTTACCAGTTCAATTAGCGCTATTGTCTCACTACTAATAAGCTCTTCACCTAACGTCTTAAGCAGTCTGGCTTTAGGCCGCAGTGATATTGACTGGTCACTGATTTTATTAATATCAGTCATATTTTATAGTGGCTCTTCAATCGATTTAGGCTGGCTTCACATCGTATACTGATTTTCGATTGTTATCTATTTGCTCATGAATATTTATGCATCCATTGTTATTTTTGGGCTATCTAACGCTATCTTCAACTGGATAAGTGCATCAATGGCTGTATTTACTGAAAAGTTCTGACACTATCTGTCAGATAAAGCCTGAACTACTACAATTGATTACTACAATTGATTACTACAATTGATTATTCATTTCACGAATCACAGCCTTTGCAAACGTATCAGCATTCATAGCTTGATTAGTTAATTCACGCGGCAACTCTAATTGTTTGATAAGCTAAGCTTGTCGTTTTGGCTGAACTGTACCGTAGCTATACAGCGTCGTTAGCACCCCATCATGCCCCATATTCTGGCTCCATGCCTTGAACTCTTCAGGGGTTTGGCAAACAGCTTCACCCAGTCCTACCAAGGTCTTACGGAAGCTATGAGGGTTAAAGTATGGCAAATCAGCTGATTCAAACGCCTTTTTGAATATCTTGCGAATGGGGGTTGCATCGCTCCAATGCTCTTTTTTGATCCCGGTTGCCTCAAATGTTCGATTCTTACCCAGTTTGACCTCAGTTTTTGGAAACAGTGGATCATCATTCCCCCAAAGCAGTTCATTTCTGAGATATTGCACCCAATCATTCAGGATTGAATAAATCTCATCACCCACCGGAAAAAAGTAGGTGGTGATGGTCTTGCTAAATTTGGTTTTCACCTCCCTTGCATCCTGAAAAGCACTCTTTGCTACCAGATCAATATGTTTGATCTTAATAGAGGCTATGGCGCTGTCTCTGGCACCCGTTAGCAGGGTGAAGGCAATCAGGCAGCGGTTGCGCTTCTCCAATACGGTATTAGACACGGCTAATTCACGCTAACGCCTAACTCATTGATATTGGATTAGAGTTACGAGTCATTTTCAGGCAATCAAAGACTGCCCGTGTATTCAGCAGCAGTTTCTTCATCATTTCTGGGATCGTCTCATTTTTCTTCCTGCTTT